>NZ_JBVJSQ010000009.1:0-375416 GCF_055606485.1 Streptomyces sp. NPDC037083
GTCCGGCAAGACCGCCCCTGACATGCCATCAGCCCACTACACTCCCGACGATGCCTCTGACCAGGCCAGATAGCGAAACGCTGCTGGAGTACTAGCTACATGACCTGCGCCAGCGACCATCACCCCTAGATAATCGTGCCCCTTGCCCTCAGGGGGCTGTGGCGTCCGCACCTGCATGGGTGTGGTGGCCGGTCTTGGGGGCAGCTGTGACGGTGCTCAGGGGTGCGCCATCAGGCGCGCCGGCCGCGCCGCAGGTCGCGGGCTGCCGCCGACAGGCTGCTGTTCAGTGGCCGGGGCGCAGGGAGACGACGATGTCCTTGTCCGTGTTGCGGGTGATGAACAGTCCGGAGCCGTCTGCTGTGGTCAGGTAGGGGACTTCGGTGCCGACGCTGAGAACCTTCGGGTCCCCGGTGACCGTGCGGAGGTTGAGCTGGGCCGGGACTGGTTCGGTATCGCTGCCGATCGAGTCGTCGCGGACGGCGCCGTACGCGGTGCCGTCGTCGCGGAGGGAGGCCAGGACGATGGTCTTGCGGTTCCCGTCGCCCTCCAGACAGATGCCCCGCTTGGCCTTCAGGTCGAACGCGAGGGGGCCGGCGGCCAGATAGCGGCCGTCGGGCGAGGTGATGACGGGGAAGTCGCGGCTGGCGCTGGTCTCGTCGGGGATGGCGTAGTCGCAGACGACCTGGGCGGTGAGCGTGCCGGTAGCCAGATCGTGCACGGACCATACGGCGTTGTCCTCCCGGCCGTACCTGCCGCCGGTATTCCAGCCCGCCAGGACATACCCGTGGGCGGCTGCGTAGATGGTGCCGTTCCACGAGTCGAGGATGCCGGTGGTGGCGTTGACCTGCTTGGGCCGGATGGAGTCGCTGAACCACTTCCCGGGGATGCCGAAGCCTCCGCCGCCCATGCCGACGAGCGGACCGTCGGGGGTGGCGGCCATGACGCGGCTGCTGTTGCAGGCGGCCGCCTTCTCGCACTGCGGCAGGAGCTTGTTGGCGTCCTCATACACGGTCGTCTTGCCCGTAATGACGTCCACCGCGGCCGACGAGCGGGGGAACGCGCCAGCTTGTCCCCAGGCCACCAGTAGCCGGCCGCCCGATGCCTGCACGCGGATCTCGCCCGGGGCCGCAGAGAGGGGGACGTCGATCTCCTTGACCGGCTTGACCGAGGAGCCGGAGGCGTCGGCCGGGTAGAGGGCCAGGCGCACCACCTCGACGCCCTCGTGCAGGTCGTCCTTGCCGCGCATGCCGTGCGCGTACGCGACCACGTAGCGCCGGCCGTCCTGCTCGAAGCCCATCACATCGGGGATCTCGGCGGCCTCACCGGACGTGCTGTCGCCCTGCGCGCCCTCGACCGGTGTGGGAGGGTTCCACGGCGCGGACCTCCAGGCGACCTTGCCGCTGCTGCCCGACCGCGCGGTGACGGTGTAGCCGTTGGAGGCCACCTGCATCACCGCGACCGTCTGCGTGCCCGGAACGTTCGTCACCGGCAGCGTGGTCACCGACTGCGACACCCACGCCAGCTTCTCGTCCCAGCCCTTCGCCGCGTCGTAGGCCGCCGGCACGCTCAGCTTCACCAGAGGCTCCGCGCGATCCAGCGGACCGGGACCGCCGTGCTTGGCCGAACCGGCATCCGACCCGGAGCCCGAACAGCCCGTCAACACCGTCAGCACCAGTGCCCCGGCCACCGCCGCACGCGCTTGCATGATCCCCCGCCCTCCTGACTGCCATGATCCGATCAGCTCCGAACCCTAACAACGCACCTCGAAGCCCTTCCTCCGCCAGCCCCGCGATCAAGCCACCTCCTGCGACATCACCCAACGAGCGTCCACAGGTACGGGGCAAGACGAGAAACGGCAGGCACTCGTCTGACCCCGGGCAAAACCGTGGTCGGCGGGAGACTCGTCACGCACGAAGCGGGTGAACTCACCGACTCCACCGTCCACACGCCCGGCACGGAGCATCGCGTCGACACCGAGGGCGGGCACCGGCTGACCGTCGCCGGCTACCTCGACACCTCGCACGGCCGGGTGCGGACCACCGTGACCCGCGCCCTGGCCACCGCCTCCGTGCACCGCTGGACCGATGGCGAGACCGTGGACGGCCTCGACGCCACCTGGACGGACGACGAGTCGGTCACCGTCGACGGCCGCGGGCCGGCCCGGACCACGCGCATCCACCGGACGTACGCGATGAACGGCGTCACCACCCTCGGCGCGGACGACCGGCTGCGCACCGTCTTGACCCTCGGCGACCGCGCCGACGCCGTGACGACCCGCGACGGCCGACGCCTCGCCCGGTCGCGCCTGGACGACACCTACACGGGAGACGCCGCCTACACCGTCGGCGTGCCCCGCGACCAGCGCCACGCCACCGGCACGACGAGCGAGCGGTACCGGGTGCACGGCTCGGGCGGCTGCCACGACCGTGCGCTGGCCACCGTCCAGGGGGCGTTGACGGAGGACCGCAGTCGCTGCTGAGCCGGGCGCGCGTGCGACGCGTCACTCATGGCGGGATTTACGCGACGGAAACGCGGAGGTCTTGTGCGCGATCAACGGCACCTTCAAAGTGATCGCCACGGAAACCGCTTTCCGTATCGCAGAAGTCCCCGGCTCGACTTCTGTGCGTCGCCGTCCCCCAAGGAGTGCCCGTGCAGCCGTCCGCCCCGTCCCTGCCGCGACGCGTCGCACGCATACTGCGTACCTCACTCTTCGCGCAGGTCGCCTGCGCGCTCGTGCTCGGCGTCGTCGTCGGGAAACTGTGGCCCGACGTGGCCACGGATCTCCAGCCGCTCGGCGACGGTTTCACCCGGCTCATCAAGACGATCATCTCGCCCCTGGTGTTCTGCGTGGTCGTCGTCGGCATCGCCAAGGCCGGTGACCTGAAGGCCTTCGGCCGGATCGGGCTCAAGGCCCTGATCTGGTTCGAGGTCGCAAGCACGCTCGCCCTGCTCATCGGCCTGCTGGCGGCCAACATCGTCCAGCCCGGCTCGGGGATGAACGTCGATCCGTCCACGCTGGACGCCTCGGCGGTCGACGCGAAGACGGGCGGCGGTTCGCTGCCCTCGACGACCGAGTTCGTGGTGAACGCGCTGCCCACCAGTTTCATCGGGGCCTTCGCGGAGAACTCCCTGCTCCAGGTGCTCGTCCTGGCCTGTCTGGTGGGGGCGGCGCTGCTGCACCTCGGTCACACCAGGGTGCCGAAGGTGCTGCCGGCCATCGAGCAGGCCCAGGAGATCATCTTCGCGATCGTCGGATTCGTCATGCGGCTGGCGCCGATCGCGGTGTTCGGCGCGATGGCCGTCCTGATCGGCAACTACGGCCTCGGCGTGATCGAGACCTACGGCAAGCTGATCGTCCTGTGCTACGCGGCCGCGGCCCTGTTCGTCACCCTCCTCGCCGTCGCGCTGCGGGTGGTCACCGGGCTGAGCCTGTGGAAGTTCCTGCGCTACATCCGCGAGGAGATGCTGCTCGCGCTCGGCACCGCCTCCACCGAGTCCGTCATGCCGCGCGTGATGCAGAAGCTGCGCAAGGCCGGCGCCCGCGACGACGCCGTGGGCCTGGTGCTGCCGACGGGGTACTCCTTCAACCTGGACGGCGCGTCGCTCTACCTGTCCATCGGCACCCTGTTCATCGCCCAGGCCGTGGGCGTCGATCTCAGCCTGAGCCAGCAGATCACCGTGGTCCTGGTGCTCATGCTCACCAGCAAGGGCATGGCCGGCATCCCGGGCTCGGCCTTCCTCGCGCTGTCCGCGACCGCCTCCTCGCTCGGGGCCATCCCCGCCGGCGCTGTGGCCCTGCTGCTGGGCGTGGACCGCATCATGGACTCGATGCGCGTCGTCACCAACCTGCTCGGCAACTGTGTGGCGGTCTTCGCCGTCTCCCGCTGGGAAGGCGCGCTCGACCTGGAGCGGGCCAGGAGGGTCCTCGACGGGGAGGCCGTCGCGGAGGCGGAGGAAGTTGCCGAAGAGGGGGCGAAGGGCCTGGCGCGGCCCGCGGTCGCCGAGCCGCCCCGTGGCGTCGAACCCGCGGCCGCCGAGGCATCGCAGGGCGCCGCGCCGACGGGGGGCGCAGAGCCGTCGGAGAACTTCGAGGGCTCCGGCGCGCCGGCCGGGACCGCGGCCGGGGCCCCGCCCCGGCTCGTCAAGGAGAGCGCCCCCGAGGCCGGTTGACCGACGGCGGCGACGAAGACGCTACGGGCCGCCGCCCCTCCGCTCGTACGACGGGGGGCGCAGCGGCCCGTTCGCGCGTCGATCAGCAGGCCCGTCCCTGGTCGTGCTGCGTCGGCTCCCGCTCGGTCGCCTCGCCCACCAGGGCGTCCAGCAGCCCGCTCAGCACCTGGCGCTCCAGGGTCGTCAGCGGGTCCAGGATCTCCTCGGCCGCGGACAGGCGCGCGCCCCGCAGTTCCCGCAGGGCCTTGCGGCCGTTGTCCGTGAGCTCGATCCGGATCACCCGCCGGTTGGTGGGGTCGGGCGCCCGCCGCACCTTGCCGCTCGCCTCCAGCCCGTCGACCAGGGTCGTCACGGCCCGGGGCACCACTTCCAGCCGCGCGGCGAGGTCGGCCATGCGCGGCGGTGAGTCACAGTGGGCCAGTGTGCGCAGCAGCCGGGCCTGAGCCGGTGTGACGCCCAGCCCGCTCTGCTGCAGATGGCTCTTCTGGATGCGGTGCACCCGGCGCGTGAGCCGCAGCAGTTGCTCGGCGAGCAAACCGTCGGAATCGGGGGTCGTCATGGGGGAACAATATCAGGACGCCGTTCATTGTGAGTATAGGTAACAATGAGCTATGCTCCATCAGTCCTCACCGTCTCACCCTCCGTAGGAGCCATGCCCCGCGACCAGATCGAATGGACCCCCACGCCCGGCACCGAGACCGACCAGCCCCGGCAGGTGCGCCGCATCCTCACCCTCTTCAAGCCCTACCGCGCCCGGCTCGCGGTCGTCGGCCTCCTGGTCGCCGCCTCGTCGCTGGTCACCGTGGCCACCCCCTTCCTGCTCAAGGAGACGCTGGACGTCGCGATCCCCCAGGGGCGCACCGGCCTGCTGAGCCTCCTCGCCCTCGGCATGATCCTCAGCGCCGTGCTCGGCGGGGTCTTCGGCGTCCTGCAGACGCTCATCTCCACGACGGTCGGCCAGCGCGTCATGCACGATCTGCGGACGGCCGTCTACGGACGTCTGCAGCGCATGTCCCTGGCCTTCTTCACGCGCACACGCACCGGCGAGGTGCAGTCCCGCATCGCCAACGACATCGGCGGCATGCAGGCCACCGTCACCTCCACCGCCACCTCCCTGGTCTCCAACTTCACCAGCGTGGTCGCCACGATCATCGCCATGGTCGTCCTCGACTGGCGGCTGACGGTCGTTTCGCTCCTGCTCCTGCCGGTATTCGTGTGGATCAGCCGCCGCGTCGGCAACGAGCGCAAGAAGATCACCACCCAGCGTCAGAAGCAGATGGCCGCGATGGCCGCCACGGTCACCGAGTCGCTGTCGGTCAGCGGCATCCTGCTCGGCCGCACCATGGGGCGGGCCGACTCCCTCACGCGTGCCTTCTCGGAGGAGTCCGAGCAACTCGTCGACCTCGAGGTGCGGTCGAACATGGCCGGGCGCTGGCGCATGGCCGTGATCGGGATCGTCATGGCCGCCATGCCGGCCGTCATCTACTGGACGGCGGGGATGACCCTGCGGTTCGGCGGCCCCGACGTCTCCCTGGGCACGATCGTCGCCTTCGTCTCGCTCCAGCAGGGCCTGTTCCGCCCCGCCGTGAGCCTCCTGGCGACCGGAGTGCAGATCCAGGCCTCGCTCGCGCTCTTCCAGCGCATCTTCGAGTACCTCGACCTGCCCGTCGACATCACCGAGCGCGAGAACCCGGTCCACCTCGACCAGATCAAGGGCGAGGTGCGCTTCGAGGACGTCGTCTTCCGCTACGACAGCGACGACGAGACCGTCCGGCCCGTCCTCGACGGCATCGACGTCACCGTCCCCGCCGGCGGCAGCCTCGCCGTGGTCGGCCCGACCGGCGCCGGCAAGTCCACGCTGGGCCATCTGGTGCCGCGCCTGTACGACGTGACGGGCGGCCGGGTCACCCTCGACGGCGTCGACGTGCGCGACCTCGACTTCGACACCCTCGCCCGCGCGGTCGGCGTCGTCTCGCAGGAGACCTACCTCTTCCACGCCACGGTCGCCGACAACCTGCGCTTCGCCAAGCCGGACGCCACCGACGAGGAACTGCACGCGGCGGCGCGAGCAGCCCAGATCCACGACCACATCGCCGGACTGCCCGACGGCTACGACACGGTCGTCGGCGAGCGCGGCCACCGCTTCTCGGGCGGTGAGAAGCAGCGTTTGGCCATCGCCCGCACCATCCTGCGCGACCCGCCGGTGCTCATCCTCGACGAGGCGACCAGCGCGCTGGACACCCGCACGGAACAGGCCGTCCAGGACGCCATCGACGCGCTGTCGGCCAACCGCACCACCCTGACCATCGCCCACCGGCTGTCCACCATTCGGAGCTCCGACCAGATCGTGGTCCTCGACTCCGGTGCGGTGGCCGAACGGGGTACCCACGAGGAGCTGTTGCGGCAGGACGGGCGCTACGCGGCCCTGGTGCGACGGGACGCCCGACTGGAGCCGACAAGATGACAATATGGCAAGTTGCGCCAAGTTTGTGACGATATGGGGGTTACCGTGCCCGCATGCAGATGAACACTCCGCCACGGAGCACGATTCGACTGACGCGCCGGGGCCGTCTCGTCCTCATCGCGACCGGAGCCGTCGTGGCCGGTACCGCCGTGGCGGTGCCGCTGCTGAGCCTGGACAGGCCGAGGGAGGAGCCGAAGCCCAGGACGCTGGTCATCCCCGAGGGCTGGCGCGCCGGCCAGGTCTACGACGCCGTCGACCAGGCGCTCGCCCTGCCGGCCGGCACCACCGCCAAGTCGATGCCCACGGCCGGTCTGAGGCTGCCCCCCGCCGCCCGGGGCAACCCCGAGGGCTACCTCTTCCCGGCGACGTATCCGCTGGACGAGAAGGCGACGCCGCAGAAGCTGCTGGCGTACATGGTCGACACGGCGAACAAGAAGTTCAACGCGGCGCCCGTCGCGGCCGGGGCCCAGCGCAACGCCATGAACGTCTACCAGGCCGTCACCGTCGCCAGTCTCGTCCAGGCCGAGGCCGCCACCAAGGCGGACATGGGCAAGGTGGCCCGGGTGGTGTTCAACCGGCTGGAGCGCGGGATGCCGCTGCAGATGGACTCCACCATCAACTACGCGTTGAACCGCTCCACGCTGAAGACGACGCAGAGCGACACCCGCATCGAGAGCCCCTACAACTCCTACCAGCGCATGGGGCTGCCGCCGACGCCGATCGACAACCCGGGCGAGGAGGCGATGAGCGCCGTCGTCGCTCCCACGCCGGGCGACTGGCTGTACTTCGTCACGGTCAAGCCGGGCGACACGCGCTTCACTGCGAGTTTCGCCGAGCACCAGCGCAACGTCGCCGAGTTCAACCGCGACCAGAAGAAGGCCCCGAAGACCGCGCCGGCGGCGGCTGGATGAACCGGCGGGACCTCAGGCGGCGACCGGCTCCTGCGCGAGCAGCCGCCTGATCTCGCGTACGGCCGCACGGCCGGCCCGATTCGCCCCGACGGTGCTGGCCGAGGGCCCGTAGCCGACGAGGTGGACGCGCGGATCGGCGACCGCGCGCGTGCCCTCGACCCGGATGCCGCCGCCCGGCTCCCGCAGCCGCAGCGGCGCGAGATGGTCGATGGCGGCCCGGAATCCCGTCGCCCAGAGGATGACGTCGGCGCGGACCCGCCGTCCGTCGTTCCACTCCACGCCGTCCACGGTGATCCGGTCGAACATGGGCAGCCGGTCCAGCACCCCGTCGGCCAGCCCCTGCCGGATCGCGTCGTTGAGCGGCAGCCCGGTCACGGAGACCACGCTCTTCGGCGGCAGTCCCTGCCGCACCCGCTCCTCCACGAGCGCGACCGCGGCGCGCCCCGCGTCCTCGTCGAAGGGCCCCTCGCGGAAGACGGGAGGCCGCCGGGTCACCCAGGTGGTGCCGGCCGCGTAGGGAGCGATCTCCAGCAGGTGCTGGGTGCCGGACGCGCCACCGCCCACCACGACCACCCGCAGCCCGGCGAACGCCTCGGGGCCCGGGTACTGCGCGGTGTGCAACTGTCGTCCGCGGAAGGTCTCCTGGCCGGGATAGCGCGGCCAGAACGGCCGGTTCCAGGTGCCGGTGGCGTTGATCAGGGCTCTCGCGGACCAGTCGCCGTCGGAGGTCTCCACCAGCAGGCGTCCGCCGGAGCCGTCCCGGACGGCCTTCACCTCGACCGGCCGCCGCACCCGCAGGTCGAAGGTCCGCTCGTAGGCGTCGAAGTACGCGGCGATCACCTCGGACGACGGCCGGGCGGGGTCGGCGCCCGTCAGCTCCATGCCCGGCAGCGCGTGCATACCGTGCACCTTGCCGTACGTCAGCGAGGGCCAGCGGAACTGCCAGGCGCCGCCCGGAGCGGGGGCACGGTCGAGCACCACGAAGTCGCGCTCCGGCTCGAAGCCGGTGCGCCGCAGGTGATAGGCGCCGGCCAGACCCGCCTGACCGGCGCCTATGACGACCACCTCGACCTCACGCAAGTTGTTCACGCTTCTACCAACGCGGCGGCAGGCGTGGATCTTCCCGAGGTCCGCCGTCATCCGTCCCGGACCTGACGGTCGTCTCGCGAACCCGGCTCCCGGTCCCGCACTCCGGTAGGTCGATGGAGTGGGCGACCCGGCGCATGGGTCAGGATGGTGGCATGTCAGATGCGTTCACCACCCGAGTTCTGCACGTCGCCTCCGGCTCCCGGGAAAGGGTCGTCGACCTCACCGGTGACTGCGAGACCTTCCTGCGTGAAGTGGCCGCCGGTCGCGACGGTCTGCTGAACGTCTTCGTCCCGCACGCCACCGCCGGCATCGCGATCATCGAGACGGGCGCCGGCAGCGACGACGACCTCCTCGCCGCCCTGCACACGATCCTTCCCGCCGACGACCGCTGGCAGCACCGCCACGGCAGCCCCGGTCACGGTCGCGACCACGTCCTCCCGGCCTTCGTCCCGCCCCACGCCACCCTGCCGGTCGTGGACGGCAGGCTGGAACTGGGAACGTGGCAGTCGGTCTGCCTGGTCGACACCAACAAGGACAACCCCGACCGTCAGGTCCGGCTGTCGTTCCTGGGGTAGCCGGTCGTCGGTCCCGGGCCGGGGCCTGTCGTTCGGATCATGTCGCAGACGTGGGACCCGGAACCGAACGGTCCCGTCGCCGTCCTGCGACCCGATCCGAACGCCACCCCTGGGCCGGCGCGCCGGGGCACACCGGTGCGGCCGGGACGAAGCGGCCGTCAGCGGCGCGGGCGCTCCAGAGTGAGGAGCAGGCCCTCGACCGCACCCGGCCCGATACGGCCCTTGACGTCGGCGGACGTGATCGCCTTGAGGGCCCAGCCGTCCTCGGCGTGCTTGTTCAGAACCTTCTCCAGCTTGTCGCTGTCCAGCGCGTCTCCGATCAGTGACTCGCGAAAGGTGACGACCTTGTACTCGAGTGCGTGAGGGGTGCTCATGGTGGGACCTTCCCGTCGATGGACCGGCTGACAGAACCAGGAAACAGCCAATCACCGCTCGGCGTGGTCGCGCACGGCGAGCGGCGGACCGGAGCGGGCGGCGAGCATGTGCGCCGGCGGCGGTGACCGGGACGAACCCCCGGTGCCGCCGCGGGGCGACCGGGACGGGAACCGGTGGATTTGTGGCGGTGCGCTCGCCGCGCCGGGCCCCGTGACGCCTCGAGCCGTGCCCCCGTAGTTCACCGGGGGCGGCCCCCTGGGATAGGGTCCCCCCGTTTCCGGCTACCGATTGAAGACGCGCCGGTACGGGGAGTGTCGGAGGGGCGGCAGAGCGATGGAATCCCAGGTGGGCGACGGCAAATCCGTGGACCTGGACGGCGCGCGGTTGGAGACGATGCCTCTCGAGCCCTTGCTGACCCGGGACTACGAGACACGCCCCTCGCTCGTGTACGAGAGGCTGCGCCAGCGCTACGGCCCGGTCGCGCCGGTCGACCTGCTCGGGGTTCCCGCCTGGCTGGTCCTGGGCTACCGCGAGGCGCTCGACGTGCTCCAGGACGACGCAGGATGGCCGAAGGGCCTGGAGAACTGGCGCGCCCGCACGGAAGGCAGGGTGCCGGCGGACTGGCCGCTCGGGCCGTCCCTCGAGGTCAATCACGTGCTCATCCAGGGCGGTCCCGGTTACCGGCCGTTGCGGACGGCGTGGGACGCGGCCCTCAAGCCGTTCCAGGACCCCCGTCACGCACAGGCGAAGAGACTGAAGGCCGCCGTCACGGCCTACGCCGACGAGCTGATCAGCCTCGTCGGGCAGGCGGGCGGCACGGGTCTGGCGGACCTGTCCGCCCAGTTCTCCCGCCCGCTGCCGCTGATGGTGGCCAGCCATCTGCTCGGCTTCCCCGGTTCGCAGGGCGACGACGCGCTGATGGACATGTGGCGGGTGCTGGACGCCGGTCCGGACGCCGAGCCCGCGCTGGAGCGGCTGCTGGCGACCCTGGCGGAACTGGCGGCGATGAAGCTGGAGAAGCCGGGCGACGACTTCCCCTCCTACCTGCTCGCGGCCCATCCCGAGCTCTCCCTCGACGAGTTGGCCCGCGAGCTGTTCATGCTCCTCGGCATGACCTCCGACCACGTCGGGATCCTCATCTCCAACACGGTGGTCGAGGTCATCTCGGGTGAGGGCGGCGTGCGGGCCAGCATGTCCGTCGGGATGGTCAGGGAGAGCATGAACCGGGTCGTCATGCGGAAGCCGCCGCTGGTGAACTTCGTACCGCGGTTCGCGGCCGAGGACACGCCGCTGGGCAACTACACGATCCGGGCGGGCGATCCGGTGTGGGTGTCCGCCGCGGCGGCGCACGCCGACCCCCTCTTCGCCGACAACGTCTGTCCGAGCACCACCGTCAGCACCCGGGCGCACCTGTCGTGGGGCGCGGGCCTTCGCCAGTGCCCGGCGCGGGAGCTGGCGTCGACGGTCGCGGCGGTCGGCGTCGGCCGGCTCTTCGAGCGCTTCTCCCGCTTGGACCTGGCCCTGCCCGCCGACCAACTGCCGTGGCGTTCCTCGCCCTTCATGCGGGGGCTGCGCTCGCTGCCCGTACGGTACGAACTCGCCCCCATGCCGGAGCCGCCGTCGGCGCACGCACCGGCCGCGGAGCCGGCCGGGACGGCGCTGCCGGATCCGGCCGTGCGGCAGCGCTCCTCGCTGTGGCGCTACCTGACGGGCCTGATCGGCGTCGGCCGCTGAGGCCTCGCGCGACCCCGGAGCCATCGGCCGGGGTACGGCGTGCCCCCGTGCCTCGGGAGAGGAGTCGGACCCGGCTGCGATCGTCAGCCGGGCCGCACCAGTGGACCCGCGCTACGGCCCGCCGACGACCCGGCCCAGTTCGATGCGGTCGATGTTCGGCGCCCAGGCGTCGGCGTTGCCGAACGTCACGCGGTTGGCGCCCTTCTCCAGATCGACGGGCGCCCAGCGTCCAGTAGTCGTTCGTGCTCCAGGTGTTCTTGAAGGCGACCGTCAGGGGCGCTGCCGCGCCGACCGTGATGTCCGCCGTGCGCGACACGATGTCCGTGTTGTAGGCATGACCGTTGTCGCGGCGGTCGTCGTGCGCGTAGTGGACGACGAGCACGTAGCGGCCGGAGCCGGGAGCGCGCACGGTGAACTCGGCGGTACTGGAGGGGCTGTTGCCGAGCTCGCCGATGTGGGTCCCGCCGAACGCGTGGGCTGAGCCGACGAGCTTCGCGCCTCCCGTGAGGCGCGCGGACGCGGCCCCGTACGACAGGACGCCGGTGGTGGAGCCCGCGCCGGAGACGTCGAGGGAGCGGACCGCCGCGTCAGGGGCGGTCAGTGCGACGCGGTTGTTGCCGGCCACCAGGTACAGGCGCAGGGCCCTGCCCGGCGTCGCCGTCACCTCCGCCCCGTGCAGGGCGAGTCGAACGGCACTCGAGGCCTGCGCCGTCACCGTGTAGTAGCCGTCGCGCGGGGCGTACACGTCGAAGACCGCCTGGTCGCCTCCGCGCAGGACGAGGGCTCCGGTGCCCACGCCGGCCGACGAGGAGTAGTCGTACGCCGGCCGGCCGGTGACGTCCGCGAGCGTCGCCTCGTACGACGCGGACGGGACGCCGGTGCGCGCGGTCAGGTCGACGCGGTCGAGGGTGACCTCGGCGTCACCTTTGGCGAGGGTCAGCACGTGCGAACCGGCCGTCAGCTCCACGGAGAGGTCCTTCTTGGCGCGGTGGGCCCAGTTCTGCGTGGAGGGGTAGGTCACCGGGACCGGGTCGGCGCCGTCGACGAGCAGCTTCTGCGTGGCGGGGGCGCCGGACCGGTTGCCGTACAGGATCGCCAGGTCGTACGTCCCGTCCGCGGGGACCGCCACCGTGAAGTCGACCTTGCTGGAAGGGGTGTTGAGGGAGCCGACGTCCTTCGTGCCGGACGCCGCGTAGCCGTTGGCGTCGCTCACCGTCCCATGGGTGCGCACCCGGCCGCCGGTGACGGCCGCGTCCTCGGCCTCGAACGACGCCGACCAGGGCACGGAGGCCGGGGCGGGAGCGCCCGTGCCGCCCGGGGTGAGGACGATCCGGTACGCGGACATCGCGTGCATGCCCCGCAGCGGGACGGTCACCGAGCCGTCCTGCGCCACCTCGAGCTTCGTGCGGGCGAGGACCGGGGGAGTGGCGTGCCGCCCCTCGTAGCCGGACCAGGCGGCCTCGGCGACGGTCGCGACGACCGTGCGGCCGAAGACGGACCTCGAGACATTGCGCACGACGACGTCCGAGTCGCCGTCCGAGCCGCCGAGCAGCACCTGGGCCTGACGGCGCGCGGTGTCGAGGGACGCCAGGCCCTGGAGGGTGTCGACGGCGTCGGCCCGCGGCGGGGTGACCTTGAGGGTGTCCCCGGTCAGGCCTGCGTACCAACGGAAGAACCACCAGCCGCCGTTGGGGAGGTAGACGAACCGGTCGCTGTTCGGGTCCGCCGACACCTCCTCGACGATCCTGTCGACCCTGCGGAGGTAGTCGTCGATGCCGAGGTCCTCGTACGGCCACTCGGCGTAGACGTCCTGCATCAGCACGTTGATCTCGCCGCCGCCGTTGCGGAAGAACGACCCGGAGACCGAGAGCGCGCCCCCGTTGGGGTGCTGCGCGCCGCCCTCCGGCTTCTGCGAGATGCTGGTGATCTTCAGCGGCTCCAGGGCGGCGTCGCTGGGCACACCGTCGTCGCTGAGCCCGTACAGCGCTCCGTTCGCGCCGAGCGTCACCGGGCCTTCGGAGGAGGCGAGGTCGACGGTGAGGCGCTGCGCGACGGCCGAGGCCGCCGCCGGTCCTGCTGCGGGGAGAGTGCCTGCCATGGTGGTGACTCCAGGTGCGGCGGTGACAAGGACGGTTCTCGTACCGGTTCGCGTACGGGTTGTCGATCCGTGGTGCGGGCTCGCCGTGCTCCCGTGGGGCCCCTGCCGGCGCTCAGCGGCGGGCCGGCGCGGCCCCCGAGCTCTCCCGCACCACCAGCTCCGGCACGGAGACGGGGTGCGGGGCGATGCGCGCCGACCCCTCCAGCACCCCGTGCAGCAGGGCGAAGGCGGATCTGCCGAGGCCGGTGAAGTCCAGACGCACGGTCGTCAGGGACGGGGTGAGATAGGCGCATTGCGGCGCGTCGTCGAAGCCGGCCACGCTGACCTCGCCCGGGACGCAGCGGCCCGCTTCGTGAAGGGCGCGCAGCACGCCGAGAGCGAGGTCGTCGTTGCCGCACAGGATCGCGGTGACGCCCGGGTCCGCGGCGAGCCTGCGTCCCGCCGCATGACCGTCTGCCGGGCTCCAACCGCCCTGCATCGGACGGGGTTGAGGCGCTCCGGCCTCGCGGAGCGCCTCGCGCCAGCCGGCGGTGCGGGCCCCGGTGCGCCGGGTGCCGGACGGAATGGCCACGTAGTGCACGGTCTCGTGGCCGAGGGAGAGCAGATGGCGGGTCGCCTCATAGGCGGCCTCGCGGTCGTCGGTCCACACCCAGGGGCGATCGCCCGCGGGTGGGCTCGCGGGTGTCTCGACCACGCCGACGACGGGCAGTTCGGCCGGCACCGCGTTCAGGGCCCGGACGCCGGCCGGATCGTAGGCGATCACGATCAGTCCGCCGCCCGCGTCGGCCGCCCGCCGGACCGCGGCGGCCACCGCGGAATCCTCGGCCGATACCAGGACGCCGATCCCGACCGTGTAGGAGGCGGCGCGGGCCGCCTCCTCGATGCCCTGGAGAATGGAGGCGTAGCCGTAGCGCGTGGTGTCGGCGGTGAGCACGGTCACGACCCGGGCGCGCCCGCTGGCCAGGGCCAGCGCGGTGGCGCTGCGGCGGAAGCCCAGTTCGTCGATGGCGGCCAGCACCCGCTCGCGGGTCGCCGGCTTGACGCTGGGACTGCCGTTGATCACCCGCGAGACGGTCTGGTACGAGACCCCGGCGGCCGTCGCCACGTCCCGGATGCTCGCCGGACGCCTTGTGTGACCGGTCACATGCATGGCAGGATTGTGACCGGTCACATAATGCTCGTCAAGAGACCGTGGCGCGGGGTTCACGCGACGGACGCGACCGCCGTCCACGCGCCCACCGGGACGGGGCAAGGAGGGGAAGCGCCTTGGCCGACACGCCGGAGGACGCGACGCGGAGCGCTGCCGACCGCGCGTGGACCGGGTTCAGTTGGAGTCACCCCGCTCTGGAGGCCGAGTTCGCCGCCGTCGCCGACGGAACACTGCGGCTCGTCCGGCTCGACCGCCCCGGCGACACCGGCCCGCCCGCCGATCCCGAATCCGCCCTCCCCCTGGTCGAGTTGACCGCCGTCGGGCACGGCAGTGGGTGGTCCGGCCCGCGCTTCGCGGGCACGGCGCTCGGCGGCGGGCTGCTGTACCGGGCGCACGACAGCGGCCAGGCCGACGACCGCCTGTGGCTGACCGTCGAACTGCACGACCGCGCGACCGGGCTGACGGCCTTCGTCGAGTGGACGTCCCCCGTCGGGCTGCCCGTTCTGCGCTCCCGCGTCCGGCTGCGCAACGACGGCGCCGAGCCCGTCGTCGTCCAGTCCGTCAGCAGTCTGCTGCTCGGCGGGCTGCCCGCGCCGGACGTGCTGGACGTGCACCGGGCGCGCAACGACTGGCTCGCGGAGTGCCGTTGGCACACCGAGCCGCTGCGCGAGGCCGTCGCCGACATCAACGCCGACGCCCACCAGCACGACAGCCGGGCCGCGCTCGTCCTCGCCGGGCGCGGCAGCTGGCCCACCGACGGGCACCTGCCCATGGGCGCGCTGACCGAGAGGGGGAGCGGCCGGACCTGGCTGTGGCAGGTCGAGTCCCCGGCCGGCTGGCGCTGGGACCTGGGTGAACGCGCGCACCACAGCTGGCTGGCGCTGAACGGCCCCACGGACGCCGAACACCAGTGGCGGGTCCGTCTCCTCCCGGGCGCCGAACTCGTCACGGTCCCGGGAGCCTTGGTGCTCGGCGCCGGATTCGACGAGGCGATGGGCGCGCTGACCGCCTACCGCCGTGCCGTACGCCGCCCGCACCCGGACCACAGCGCGCTTCCCGTCGTCTTCAACGACTACATGAACACGCTGATGGGCGACCCGACGACCGAGAAGCTGCTGCCCCTGATCGACGCGGCGGCCACCGCCGGGGCGGAGTACTTCTGCATCGACTCCGGCTGGTACGACGACGACGCCGAAGGCTGGTGGGACAGCGTCGGCGAGTGGCTGCCCTCGCAGCGGCGCTTCCCCGACGGCGGCATCCAGGCGGTCCTGGAACGGATCCGGGAACGGGGCATGGTGCCCGGACTGTGGCTGGAGCCAGAGGTCGTCGGGGTGCGCAGTCCCGTCGCGGCCGCCCTGCCGCCGGAGGCGTTCTTCCGGCGCGACGGCGTGCGCCTCATCGAACAGGGCCGCCACCAGCTCGATCTGCGGCACCCGGCCGCCCGCGCGCACCTGGACCGCACAGTGGACCGGATCGTCGGCGACTGGGGGGTGGGCTACCTCAAGCTCGACTACAACATCGTGGTCGACCCGGGCACGTGCGCGCCCGGTGACATCGCGCCGGGCACCGGGCTGCTCGGCCACGCCCAGGCCCATCTCGACTGGCTGTCACGGGTGTTGGACCGCCACCCCGGGCTGGTCGTGGAGAACTGCGCGTCGGGCGGCATGCGGATGGACGGCGCCACCCTGGCCGTCGCCCAGCTCCAGTCCACCAGCGACCAGCAGGACCCCCTGCGCTGTCCGCCCATCGCCGCCGCCGCGCCGACGGCCGTCCCGCCCGAGCAGGGCGCCGTCTGGGCCTACCCGCAGCCCGGGTACGACGACGACCTGATCGCCTTCACACTCGGCGGGGCCCTGCTCGGACGCATCCACCTCTCGGGCCACCTGAACCGCATGACGGATCGTCAACTGCGCCTCGTGCAGGATGCGGTGGGCACGTACAAGACGATCCGCGCGGACCTCTCCGGGGCCCTGCCCTTCTGGCCGCTCGGTCTGCCGGGATGGACGGACCAGTGGCTGGCGCTGGGGATGCGGACGCCGGACGACCGCACGTCGTACGTCACGGTCTGGCGGCGCGGCGGCGAGTCCCGACTCCGGCTTCCCGTGCGGCACATGGCGGGACGTGAGGCGCGCGCGGAGATCCTGCACCCCTCCGCTCCGTCCGCAGGTTCGGCCGTCTGGGACGGCGAGACTCTGCGGGTGTCGCTCCCACGAGTGCCGGGCGTGCTCCTCGTCCGCCTCATGGCGTGACCGCGACCTGGTCCTCCTGGGCGTCCTTGGCGTCCTCGGGGTCCTCGAGTTCTTCGGAGTGGGGCCGACCGTCGCCCGCTGCTCCATCGGCCCGCCCGAAAGCCCCCGCGACCTGATCCCCGGGCCGCGCCTGAGTTCGAAGGACGCGGACGCGGCGAGGTCAACCCATGCTCTTCGAACCGTCGAGGGCCTCGCGGATGATGTCGGCGTGACCGGCGTGCTGGGCGGTCTCGGCCACGATGTGCAACAGCACCCGGCGGGCCGACCACTGCGCCCCCGGCTCGAACCACGGAGCCTTCGGCAGCGGGTGCGCGGCGTCCAGGTCGGGCAGGGAGACGACCAGTTCGTCGGTACGGCTCGCCACCTCGTCGTAGTCCTTCAGCACGCCCGCCAGGGTCTCGCCGGGCAGCATCCGGAACTCGTCGGCCCGGCGGTTCCAGTCCTCCTCGGTCATGTTGTCGAAGTCGCCCATGGCGGAAGGGCCTTCGACGATGAAGGTCGCCCAGTTCCGCTCCGTCGAGGTGACGTGCTTGACCAGCCCGCCGAGACACAGTTCGCTCGCCGTGGTGCGCTGCCCGGCCTGCTCGTCGGTGAGATCGCGGGTGGTGAAGCGCAGGAAGTGCCGCTGCTTCGTGAGCGCCTCCAGCAGGTCGGCCCGCTCGCGGCTGACGGCGGACGGTGCGGCGGTCTCGTCGAGGGGGGTGGGGTTGCTCATGGTCGCCTTCTTCCGTGAGTGCTGTTCCGCGGTCGTGCACCACGTTAGGACCGATCCAGGTCAGATCCTGACCTAGATGGCCGTGTTTCAGCGAGAGGTCGCCACCGCCTCGCTGCTCGCACCCCACGCCGCGGCGCACAGCGCCCGTTCGACCTCGGCCGTGTACGTCGACGCGGCCAGCCAGGCCCGGGCGAAGCGGCCGGTGTCGGTGGGGAGCAGGCGGCCGAACGCGTCGCGGGACCGGTCCGACGCGGCCGCGTGCAGCTCGTGGAGAAGGTCGGCCGCCGTGCCCAGGCCGACGCGACGCAGACGCGTGCCGTCGCCCGCCCCGCCGTCCGGGAAGGCCAGCACCCGGCGGCCCCCGGAGACGGCCTGGTGCACCCGGCGGCGCAGGAGGTGCAGCGGGGCCTCGTCCACCACGGGCGCGGCGACCGGACGGCCCGTCGCGGTGGGCAGATCAGCGTGCTGGAGGCGGTCCAGACCCAGGTCGACCCGCGCTTCGGGGTCGGCGGGGTGTTCGACGGCGAGCAGCAGGGCGCGCGGCAGCGGGCCGGGAGCGAGCCGGGCCACGATCCGCAGCCGGCTGCCCCGGGCGGCGGTCAGCAGGCGGAGGTTGTCGCGGTACGGCAGCGCCGGGTCGTCGTGGGCGGTCGCGAGGCGCAGGGTGAGACCGGCGCACTCGGCCAGCAGGCAGTCGCCCGTCGCCTCACGCACCGTGCCCGCCAGGGCGACCTCCAGGAAGAGCAGGTCATGGCCACCGTTCAGGGCGCGGCCGACCTGTTCGGCGACGGGTGTCGCCCACAGCCGGTCGAGCGGTTCGGCGTTCCAGGCGGCCCCGCCGGCGCGCACCGCCCGCACGCCGGCCCCCGCGCCCAGCCGACCGGTCGGGGAGACGGTCGCGCCGGAGACCGCGAGCCCCGCGCGCGACAGTTCACGGTGCGTCAGAGAGGTGTCGCCGAGGCGCACGGCGCGGTCGGCGGCGCCGGTCGCCCGGCCGGGGCCGCCCGGCGCCACGTCGGAGACCGTGTACAAGCGGCCTTCGGCGTCGGCGGTCCAGGTGACCGCGCCCGCGTAGCCGGTGGCCGTCAGGACGGGCTCGGAGAACAGCCCGTACAGGCGCAGCGAGCCGTCCGGGGTGTACGGCTGCCGTACGGTGCCGCGCAGCTCGGCCAGTTGCGGTCCGCTCGCGAACGGCAGCCGGTGGGCCACGCCGAGGACGGTGCGCAGCGCGTCGACCAGTTCGGGCAGCCGGTGGGAGGGGTCGGCGGAGCGGGCCGCGCGGACCCCGTTGACCACGGAGACCGCCGAGGCGGCGGCCCGGGGGAGCCCCGCGAGCCGCGCGGTGTGCGCGGCGCGCAGGAGCTCCGCCTGGAGCACGGCGCCGGACCCGTCCGTGCCGGCTTCGAGCACGGCGCCGGCTGCGTCGTACACGGCCCGTGCTGCGGCGAGTTGGCCGGGAGTGGCTGTCTCGTCCCGCGCGGGGTCCATCGCCTCTCCGCCTGCGGAGCCGCCCTCCCGCGCAGGTGCGTGCCCGGGCCCGGGTGCATGCACCGACGTGGCCCGGGACCCGGACGTGGCCCCGGACCCGGACGTGGACGTGGACACGGACGCGGACGCGGACGACGGTGAGTCGGCCGGAGTGGCGTCGGCGACCGGTGCGGACGAGGCCGCCGCCGCGCGGTGCAGACAGTCCGGGGCGAGCAGACACCCGCAGCGGACCGCGTCCGCGCTGGTCACCGCGCCGCCGGTCAGGTGGAGTTCGAGGTCGGTGTCGTCGTCCACGGCGATCCGTACGATGTCGCCCTCGCGGACGACCGGACGAGCCGCCAGCTTGGCGATGCCCGCGTCCAGCCGCTTGCGCAGCCGGGGAGAAAGGGCCTCGACCAGTTCGGCGGTGACCGACGGCGCGACCGGCGGCAACTGGTCCTGGCTCATGCGATCTTCTCCCCTACCCAGCGGGCGAGTTCGAGCGGACTGAGGGCGGCGACGGGCATCCCCGCGGCGACGAGCCGGCCCGCGACGCCCGTGGAGTAGCGCGGCCGACCGGTGTCGTCGAGGCTCGCGCAGCCCAGCACATGGCAGCCCGCCCCCACCAGCGCACGCACCTCGGCGAGCAGCCCGCCGAGCGGATACCCCTCCTCGAAGTCGCTGACCACCACCACCAGGGTCCGCGACGGCACGGTGACCAGCTCGCGGGCGTGCCGCAGTCCCGCCGCGATGTGCGTTCCGCCGCCCACGCTGACCTCGAGGAGCAGCGACAACGGGTCCTCGACATGCCCGGTGAGGTCGATGACCTCGGTGGAGAAGGCCAGGAAGTGCGTGGACAGGGTAGGTACCCCGGCCAGCACCGAGGCGGTCAGCGCCGCCCACACGGTGGACGCCTCCATGGACCCCGACACGTCCGTGACCAGGATCAGCCGCCAGTCGGCCGCCCGTCGCGCTCGCGACCGGAACACCGGGTGCTCGGGGACGACCTGGACGGTGCCGTCCGGGCCGCGCCGCGCCGTCGCCAGGTTGGCGCGCAGCGTGCGGGGCAGGTCCAGGCCGCCGCCGGGACGCCGACTGGGGCGCGGCAGGGCCGTGCCGTGCAGCGCCGGACGGAGCCGGGTGGCCAACTGCCGGGTGAGCGCCTCGACGAGCCGCCGCACGAGCGGACGCAGCGCGGCCAGCCGGGCTTCGGGGAGCCCGCCCGCGTGCCGCAGCACCGTGCGCAGCAGATCGACCGAGGGGCGCACACTGTCGGCGTCCAGTTCCGCGAGCACGTCCTTGCGGCCCGACGCGGCTGCCGCCGCCAGCACCTCTTCCCGGATGCCCGGCCCGAAGAGCGCGGCCAGCTCCTGCGACCACTCGCGCACCCCGGGATACGGCATGTCCCGGCCGCCGCCGCTTCCCGGACCGGTGAGATCCCCTCGGCTGCCCTCGCCGCGTCCGCTGCCGTACAGCTCGTCCAGAGCCGTGGCCAACGAGCGGACGCTGGACGGGAGCCGGTCGCTGCGCCGGCCCAGTACGAGCCGCCAACGGTCGGCGGGGACGAGGAGACGCTCCTCCTCCCCAGCGCCCTGCCCCCACTGCCCCCGGGCTGCGGCCGCGCCGCCTTCATCACCGGAGACGCCACCGCCTTCACCACCGGGGACGCCACCGCCTTCACGACCGGAGACGCCACCGTCTTCACCACCGGGGACGCCGACGCCCTCATGACCTGCGACGGCGTCCTCTTCACGACCGGAGACGCCACCGTCTTCACCACCGGGGACGCCGGCGCCCTCATGACCTGCGACGGCGTCCTCTTCACGACCGGCGACGGCCCCCTCTCCGCGACCTTCCACGGAGTCGTCCCCGGGGAAACCGGCCTCGTGCGGGACGGCCGCCGGGGTGGGCGCGTGTGCGGCGACGCGCTGCGTGGGCAGCAGTCCCAGCGACCGCAGGGCGGCCCGGGCGGCGAGATCCGCCCCGGCCCAGGCGGCGAGCGCGGCCGGGTCGAGGCCGTCGGTGTCGGACACGTGTCCGGCGCCCAGTCGCTCTTCGACGGAGGCCAGGAGACGGTCACGGGCCGCGGGGCTCAGGGTCTCGAACCCGCCCCGCAGCGCCGGCAGCCGGTCCAGGAACTCGCGGTCCGGCAGCTCCGAGACGCGGTCGAGCAGGGGCTCCAGGGCCGGCGCCGCGGCCTCCAGCAGCGGACCGGCCGCGGTCAGCAGGCCGCCGAGCCGGGCGGTCAGGCTGGACCGGGAGTCGGGGTCGACCGCGCCGTCGACCCAGGACGCGACCCGGTCGCCGAAGCCCCGGGCGTCCTCCTGGCCGAGCAGCACCCGGACGGCTCCGGCTGCTCCGCGCATCAGCGGGGAGCCTTCGGCGGCCAGTCGGGCGAGGGCGTCGGTGAGCCGGATGCCGCCCAACAGATCGGCCCGGTGGGCGAGTTCGAGCAGGGCGTGGGCGTCGGCCGGGTCCTCGGCGCCGGCCAGGCCGTCGACCTGCCGCACCGCCGCCGAGGTGAGCAGTTCGGCGACGGCCGCGGCTCGGGCCGCACGGCCCTCGTCGGGGCCGAGCCCCGGCACATGACCGGCCCGCAGCCGGTCCGACAGGGCCAGAGCGGCGAGGAGTTCAGGCAGCGTGCCGGCCTGCGGCAGCACCTCGGCGACGTCGTCGAGCCGCTCGTCCGTGAGGACCTCAAGCCCGCACTCCGCGGCTTCCTCGAGCCCCCGCAGGACCTGCGCGGCCGTCGAACCGCCCGCGTCCCGCTCGGTGCGTCGTTGTTCCCGCAGCACGCCCTCGGCGGCCTGGGCGGCGGTGACGCCACGCACCCCGGCCGAGGTCAGCACGGCCGCCGTGGCCGGCGTCCAGCGCACCTCCCAGCGGGAGGTGAGAGCCTGTGCGCCGCCGGCGCCGACGACCTCCTTCGCCTCCCCGTAGGGCACCCCGCACACCGTCAGCCTGCGCAGCAGCAGCTCACGGCGCCGGTCGAGGTCGGACCGCAGCGGGTCGAGCCGTAGATCGCGGGCCGTGCCGGAGGAGCTCTCCGGCCCCGGCAGCCCCAGCGCGGCCACCTCGGCCTCGACCGCCGGGGCGAGTCCGCTGCGCGGCGCGCCCGGCGCCGGCCGACCGGTTCGGGTGCCGACCAGCACCCGCTCCATCGCCCGCGCGACGGCCCGGCCCCGCCCGTACGGCTCACCTTGTGCGAGGACGGTCTGCACCGCCTCGACCAACTCGCCCCGCCCCGCCGCCGGCAGCCCGCGCAGCCGGGCCAGGTCCGAGGCCAGCCGACTGATCTCCCGTGCGTCGGCCGGCCCGGACGGATGCCCCAGGCCTCGCAGCTCCGCGCACACCCGCACGGCCGCCCGCGTCAGCGCCTCCTCCAACGCCTCGGGATCCCCGGCCGCGTGCAGCACCATGTCCTGCCACTCGGGGTCCCGGATCCCGGCCGGATACCCGGACCGCGCGTCCAACAGGCCGTAGGCGTACGGAATCAGAGAGGTGACCCAGGAGTCCGGCCTCGCTGCGACGACGTCACCCCGCCCGTTCGTGCTGTCGGTGCTGTCGGTGCTGTCGGTGCTGTCGGTGCTGTCGGTGCTGTCGGCGCCGACGGCCGCAGCCG
Organism: Streptomyces sp. NPDC037083; assembly: GCF_055606485.1. Lineage (NCBI taxonomy): Bacteria > Bacillati > Actinomycetota > Actinomycetes > Kitasatosporales > Streptomycetaceae > Streptomyces > Streptomyces sp. NPDC037083. Next base: position 22,620 of record NZ_JBVJSQ010000009.1, read on the forward strand.
GGGCGGACGGCCGGTCCGGGGCCGCTCCCGTCAACGCCGGCGCGTGGAAGGCGCCGACGAGCACGGCGGCCCTTTCGCCGTGCGCTGTGGCCTCGGCGATCCGGGACCGCATCCACCGCTCCCGCCGCAGGTCCAGCTCGGCCACCCCGCCCGAGGAGACCGCCTCCTCGCGCAGCGCCCACCCCGTCAGCAGCGCCGCCCGGCGCAGGGCCTCGGGCGGCGAGCCAGGGGCGGCCGCCTCGACGAGCCGGTCCCACAGATCGTCCCCCGGACGGCCCGTCAGCCGGGACCGCAGCGCCCCGGTGAGCCCGAGGGACTGTCCCGCGACCGCGCCGCCACGCTCGTCGCCCCACGCCCGGTCGGCGAGGGGCAGGTCGCAGGCGATCACGGGGACGTCGTGCCGCGCGGCCCAGCGCACGGCCGCAAGCTCGGGGGAGAAGTCGGCGAACGGGTAGAACGCCGGGCTCCCGCCGCCCCTGGCGTCACCGGGCGCGGCGGCGAGCGCGATTGGGGCGCGCGTCTCCTCGTGCCCGAGCCAGGGCAGCCATTCCTGCATCTCGGCCGGCAGCTCGACGAGCAGCACGTCCGGCTTCGCCTCGTCCAGCAGCGCGGGCACGGCGGCGGCCAGGGAGGGCGCGTGGTGCCGTACGCCGACGAGGTAGGGCGCGGCCGGGTCGGTGAGCGCGGCGAGCGCCTCGTCCACGGCGCCCGGGGCGGTGGGGTGGAGGGACACGGCCGTCAGCCCTCCAGCACCGTGCGCAGCTCCCACAGGGTGCGCCAGGTGGCGGAACCCTGCTCGGCGCGGCGGCGGACGGGCCCGTCCCAGTACCCGCGCAACCGGGCCGCGTCGGCGGGGTCGTCCTTGCGGACCACGCCGAGCATATGGCCCGGCAACAGGCCCAGAACGTCACGGTCCCCGGGGAAGTAGGCCGCCGCGAGCGCCAGCGCGCCCGCCACCGACACGGCCTCGGCGGTGCTCATCACCGTCGACGGCCGCTCCACCTCCCAGCCTTCGGCGGACCGCCCCTCACGCAGGTCGCGGAAGGCCGTGACCAGCGCCTCCAGCACGGCGTCGTCGACCTGGAAGGGCGCACCGGAGCGCTCCACGGAGGCCCGGGCCTGGCTGCGCACCAGCGCGGTCTCCGCGTCCAGGTCCGGAATCGGGCCGACCGTCTCGAAGTTGAAGCGGCGCTTGAGGGCCGCGGACATCTCCGAGACGCCCTTGTCGCGCAGGTTGGCCGTGGCGATCAGGTTGAAGCCGGGCGCCGCATGCGCCAACGCCTCCGGTGTGCCCGCCAGTTCGGGCACCGCGATGCGCCGCTCCGACAACAGTGAGACCAGGGAGTCCTGCACCTCGGGCAGACAGCGGGTGACCTCCTCGACCCGGGCGATCGCGCCGCGGGACATGGCGGTGAGCACCGGCGAGGGCACCAGCGCCTGCCGGCTCGGCCCCTGTGCCAGCAACAGGGCGTAGTTCCAGCCGTACTTGAGCTGGTCCTCCGTCGTGCCCGCCGTACCCTGCACGACCAGGCCGCTGGTGCCGCACACGGCGGTGGACAGCAGCTCGGACAGCATGGACTTGGCGGTGCCGGGCTCGCCGACGAGCAGCAGTCCGCGTTCGCCGGCGAGCGTGACCACGCACCGCTCCACCAGCGCCCGGTCGCCGACGAACTTGCCCTGGATCACCAGCCGGCGCGGCGCCCCCTCCGGCGTCTCGGCGCTTTCGGGCAGCTTCAGGGCCCGGCCGCCGCTGCCCATGACGAACGTGACGACGGCACGCGGGGTGAGCCGCCAGGCGGGCGGTCGCGGCCCGTCGTCGTAGGCGGCCAGGAAGGCCAGTTCGGCGGCGTACCGGTCCTCGGGCGGGACGATCTGGCGCACGGGGTCGGGGGACAGGGCGGTGGCGGTCATCGGCGCGCGTTCTTCCAGGTGGGTGGGGACGGTGGTCATCGGCGGCGGCCCTTGCGGGTGGCGCGGGTGGTGAGCTCCTCGTAGGCGGGGGCGTCACCGGAGCGGACGCGGCCCCACGCACGCGTGAACAGCTCGGCCACCGGGACCAGGGGCACGGCGCGCACATGGGGGCGGACCGGGTAGAGGCTCTCCTTCCAGATCTCCACCGGCAGCGCGGGGGACTTCAGGTCGAGCCAGCCGCAGGGCAGGAACAGGGTGCGGCCGGCGCGCGGCCGTTTGGCCTCCACGACCAGGTCGCTCGCCGCGAGTTCGGCGCAGGCCTTCTTCATCCGGGCGGGCTTCCAGCCGGTCCACCGGGCGCAGTTGCGGTCCGTCGGGTCCGGAAGGGCCAGCAACTGGAGGTAGAGCGCCGCCGCGTCCTGGCCCAGGCCGTGCTGCGCGGCGACCTCGCCGACCAGGCCGGGCACGCTCACGTTCGGGTCCTGGGCGTAGCCGGACGGTCCACGTGGATCGGTCCCGGCCGCGAGCGCGTCGGCGAGCTCCTGGCCGAGGAGCGTCCGCAGGGCCCGTATGCCCTGGCCACGGCCCGGCCCGACGAGCCCCTCGACCAGCTCGAACACGGGGTCGTCGGGGCCGCCGAGCGCGCCGGGCCGCACCAGGACGGTCTCCTGGTCGCCGTACCAGGGCCGCAGCACGAGCGCCTCGCCGGCGTGCGTCAGACCCTGCTCGTCGGCGCCACCGGTCGCGGGCAGTCCGTAGGCCTTGCGCAGCTCGACGGCGGTCGAGGAGCCCTTGTCCGTCCAGGCGATGTCCAGTTCGAGCAGCAGCCCCGGATCGGCGACCCGGCGGCGCAGCGCGGCCAGGCTCGCCGGCAGGACGGCCCGCAGCGGGTGCCCGTACGGCAGGGAGTAGGCGAGCCCGGCCAGGGCGGCCACGCCACGCGTCAGGTCGTACCGGCCGGGCAGCGCCGTGGGGTCCTCCGCGACGAGATTGCCGTCCTTGTCCGTCCGCTGGACCGTGGTACGGCTGATCCACGGGGTGAGCCGGGGATTGAGGATTTCCTCGGCCGACCCGGTGGGCAGGCCGTCCAGGGTGAGTTCTCCGACGAGGTCCTCCGGCAGCCGGACGACTCCGGCGAGCCGCTCGGCCCACACCCGCTGCGCCGCCCCGGTGTCCGGCCCGGACGTCCACAGATCGCCGGGGGCCTGGGGCAGCAGCGCACCGACGAGTGCCGCCCGGTCGCCACTGTCGACCGACGTCAGCAGCGTGTCCCCGAGCTGCTTCTGACGCGGCTTCAGCCCGGTGGCGGCGATCACCTCGTCGGTGAGCTGGGGCGGCTTGCCGGCGAGCAGCAGCGCCGCCTGCACGGGCCCCAGGCCGCCGTCCGTCGCCGCGGCCAGTGCGGCGGGCGCCTCCGGCTGCCAGGGGGCCGGACCCTTGTCCCGGACGAGCCCGGTGACGGCCGCCAGCGCGTCCGCGGGGAACACCGCCGGATGGGCGCTCTCGCGCACCAGAGTGAAGTGGGCGATCGCGCCGAACGCGGCGGCGGGGTCGTGGTCCAGGGCGAGCCAGTGCACCCGCCCGGCCTGCCGGTCGAGGCTCTGGCAGCCGAGGACGACGACGGTACGGCCGTCCCGGCGCAGCACCTGGCCGATCCGCTCCTGCTTGTCGTGCGGTTCGCTCAGCACGACCTGGCGCAGCGCGCCGGAGGGCGTGGCCAGGGGCCCGTCGGCGATCGCCTCGAGCAGCAGGAGCAACGCCTCGCGGTGCTCCACGGTGACCGTGGGGGCGGCGGCGCGGTAGGCGAGCGGGCGCAGCACGTCCAGCACGGGCGTCCACACCAGGCCGATGCCCGGAACGGTGAACTCGTCGCTGCGCCAGCCGTCGGCGCCGCCGGCCGGCCGTGAGGCCTCGGGCAGCGGCTTGCCGTCGGCCGGATTCCCGGACAGCACGTGGTTCACGGCGCGGATCTGCCGCAGCGCGGTCCAGCGTGTCTCGCTGCCCCACCAGCCGTGCAGTTCGGCCAGGCCGGCGGTGGCCTCGCGCAGTGTCTGGTCGTCGCCGTGCTCGGGCGCGAGATCCGCGAACATGCCGCGGACCCGGCTGCTCTCCGCCTTCGGGCGGACGACCGGAGGCGCCACGAACGCGGCGGTCGACTCCGCGAGCTGGAGCACCGCGCGCACGAGTGCGGCGACGCCCACGACGAGCCTGCTGTCGCCGAGGGCGGGCAGGGAGCGGGACACGATCTCCTGGACGACCTCGTCGGCCGTCGGGACCACGGCCCGGCTCGCCTCCGTTCCGTCGACCGCTCCTGCCGCGGCCAGCTTCGCCCGCCGCACGGCGAGCGCCTGCGTCGCGTCTCGCACGATCCCGTCGGCCTGCTCGTCGGTCAGCGCACGCAGGACGGCCGACGCGCGCTCGTCGCGAGGGCGCAGCGCGTGCCAGAAGTCGACCGGCGGGACGAACCGGGTGCCAGCGGCGAACTCGCCGCCGCGTTCCATCGGCGTCACCCGGCCCAGTTCCCCGGCGGCGGAGGTGTCGTCGCCCGCGTACAGGGCGATCTGCCGGTGCAGACGGACCGCGACGGGTTCGGCCCCGCCGGGCAGCCGCAGCGCACCGAGCAGGACACCCGGGGCCCGGCCGTCTGCCCAGGGCAGGGTGACGGTCCGGCCGTCCGGCGTGCCGGCGACCGTACAGGCCTCGGCGCCCTCGCCCCGGGTGCGCACCCAGCGGCCGAGGACCGTGCCGTCCGTTCCGAACGGGCTGTGCTCCAGGCCCGGTTGGAGCGGCAGCACTTGGCACTCCTCCTGCACCAAAGTGGCGTCCTCACGGATGCCGGACCGCAGGAACGCGGGCAGCGAGGCCCGCCCGTGCGTGCCGGTGGCCGGGTCGTACTCGAGCCACACCTGCTGCCGGCCCTGCCGGCCCTGACGCCAGTACGAGGTGCCGTCGCCGATGACGCGGCGGCCGGCGGGCAGCACGGTGTCGCCCGCGTGCAGGGTGCGCCCGCCGCAGGCCCGGCCGCCGCCGGGCAGCGGGATCGAGGGGGTGCCGGCCTCGCTGCCGCCGTACCAGTAGTGGGGGATCTGTTCGCCGCCGAGCGTGAACACGTCGGCCGGGCGGGCGGACCAGTAGCCGAACTGCTTGCCCTCGTGCCGCCACATCACCAGCAGTTCGCCGTCCGTGAAGCGGAACGACGGACGATGCCAGCGGTCCGGGGTCACGGGCAGCCGCAGGTCGTGCTCCAGCAGGATCTCCTCCGGGCCGACGACGAACACCTTGTGCTCACGGGAGACGATCAGCGCGGGCCACGCCTCCTGGACGGTCATCGGGTTCTCGTGGTCGCTGCCGGCCCTGGTCTCGGCGTCGATCCGGCGCAGCGCCTCGTCGAGCGCGGGCCAGCCCAGTTCGTCCAGGACGCCCGCGCGCAGCGTGTGCCCGAGCAGCGGCGCGACCTCGCGCGCGGCGACCGCGGCCACGGCCGCCGGACCGACCCGGGCGGCCACCGAGCGGAAGGGGCGCAGCCGTTCCAGCGCCGCCCGCGCGGCGGGCAGGCCGACCGCCGAGGTCAGCTCCCCTGCCGCGTCGTCCAGCCACTCCCGCAGTACGTCGCTGAGCACGGGGTGGGCGGCCAGGCCCTCCAGGACCTCGGGCGCGGGGCGGTAGCCGCCCACGGTGCCGATGTCGGTGTACAGCAGCCGCCGGAAGCGCGGGTCCGCCGCGGTCGCCGTCAGGTCGCGCCGACCGGGCCTGGGTTCGCGCAGCCAGCGGTCCAGGGAGAGGAAGACGACCTGGTCGGGGCCGGGCAGGGCGAGCGGCACGCCCTGCGCCACGCACAGGTCCAGCAGATCGAGGTCGGCGCCGGCGTGCCAGCGGCCGGTGCACAGGTCGACCGGACGGCCCTGGTCGCGCAGCCGGGGAGCCATGCGCTCCACGAGGGCGAGGGTGGCCGGAGAGCGGTCGCTGACGTTGCCGCCGTGCTTGCGGTGCAGGGCCCACCGGCCGAGCCAGTCCGCCGCGTCCACGTCCGCCGCGTCCACGTCGGTCGCCGTCTCACCGGTCAGGAGCAGGTCGGCCCCGCACTCCGCGAGCAGCGCGAGCCAGAACTCGTCGTCCTCGACGGAACGGCCCAGCCCGGCCGGCATGATCTCCAGCAGTCGTCGGCGCACGTCGGGCCGACGCTCGGCGAGGACGGCGAGCGTCGACCGGTAGGCGTTCCAGAAGGACGCGGGGGCCCGGACCGCCGCGGGCGAGGCGAGCAGGTCGGCGACCAGGGCGCACTCCTCGGTGACCCGGTCCAGGCCGGCGGCCTTGATCAGCCCGCGCGCGTCCTGCGGCAGGGACGCGTACGGCGGCATCCCGGCCGCGCAGCGCTCCACGGTCAGCTGCCGGAACTGCGCCCAGGCGGCGGCCGGGTCGAGCCGTGCGGCGAGGGCCCTGACGTGTTCCTTGAGCGCCTTGACCGTCAGCGCGCCGGCGAAGGCGAACTCCAGGAACACGGCCCGCTGCCGTTCCTCGTCCACCTTCAGCGCGTGCACCCGCTCGGCCTCGCGGGCCTTGCCGAAGAAGGCGGAGGCGTACGTCGTGTTCTCGTGCTGGAGGAAGACGCGGGCCGCGTGCTCGTAATAGGTGGGCAGGAAGTGCGGCACGGCCCGGCCGAGCCGGGCGCCGAGCTCCTCGAAGCCCTCCTTGGCGGTGCCAGGGCGGGACTTGGCCTGCCGCGCGAGCCGCTCCACGTCCTTGACCAGCGCCAGCGCGTGGTGGCCGTTGGCGGGGTCGTTGACCAGTGCCCAGGCCGGGAACCCGAGCGTCTCCCGGCGGACCTGGCCGACCTCGGGGGTCTCCTCCTCCCGGACCAGTCCGAGGAAGTCCAGGGCCAGGTCCTCGGCCTCACCGAGGGTGCCCGGCACGAGCCGCACGATCCTGCGGTCGTCCAGCGCGGGATGGCCGTACGTGCGGACGGTGAGGGTGTCGGCGTCCTCGCGGGTCGTGCTGGCCGGGGGCAGGACCGCGCCCGCCTCGAGCAGCGCGGCCGCGGTGGCCTCGTCGTAGGTCGTCATGCCGCCCGCTCCTCGTCCTCGATGTCGCGCCCGGCGTACAGCGCGGCCGCCATGCGCATGCCCTCCGACCAGGCCACTGGCCCGACCTGACCGAGCTTCAGCGTGCGGCCCGCGGAGTCGGTGAACACCAGCGGGCCGGTCTCCGCCTCCTCATAGCCCTCGTAGTCGCCCACCCAGACGCGGCCCTCGACGGTGCGGCCGTCCTCCAGAACGGAGACGACCGCGTGGCCGCCCCGCACGCGGTAGCCGAGCTGGGTGACGCGGCCGTGCAGGAACCGCTGTTCCTTGAAGGCGCCGCCCGCGTACTCCTCGACGGACGTGCCCTGCGCGTCGAGGGTGGCGGGCCGTTGCCACACCTCTCGGAAGAGCTGCTGGGCGCGCTGCTCGACGCCGAGTTCGACGGCGAACTCCCGCAGCTCCTCCAGGTCGTCGAGGAGCACGGGGTGCGGGAGCCGGACGAGCTCGGGGGTGATGCGGACGGTGTCGCCGTCGAGGTCGACCAGGCCGAGGCCGCGTTCGGGGTCGGCGTCCCGCAGGAAGCCCGCCACCTCGCCGTCGGCCCCGGTGACGACGAGGTCGCGCAGGGCCGCCTGCCAGGCGGGGTCGGGCCACACCCGGGCGACGACGGCGAAGGGCACCGGCAGCGAGCGCACCATCCACCGCTCCACGTCGGCCAGACACCGGCGCTCGTGCCGCTCCAGCCACTCGACGAGCTGACGCAGACCCACCACCGCCGGCTCGTCGGCGATCTTGGGCGGCACGGACTTCAACCGCCGACCGGCCGCGTTGCGGCACACCACCTTGCCGTCGTCTAGGGCGACTTCGTAGTCGCCGGCCGACACCCACCCCATGCGTGCCTCCCGCACCCGCTGTGATCAAGTGACGGGAACTGTAGATCAGGCCACTGACAACGGGGTTCCGGAGGCGGGGGGACGGCGGGTGCGCCGAGGGGCGGCGGGGTGAAGTGCCAGGTCAACGCCGTACAGCCGGCCTCTCGGCGGGACCCGGCCGCCGTCCGCGCGAAGCGCGGTTCCGGTCATGGAAGAGGGCGCCGCGGCTGGGGAGCGTCAGTGTGGGGGAGGCGGTGGCGGGGCCTCGGCGAACGGTCCCGGCCGTAGGGGAGCGCCGGGCATCCGGCCTCACGGCCGCCCGTAACCGCGGACCGGTCGGCGTCCGCCGGCCGGTCGGCTCAGCCCTCGACCCAGCCGTGGTTCTTCGCGAACTGCGCGAGCCCGGTCCGCACCTGGAGGATCTGCTCACCGGTGAGCGAGGGCGCCGCCGTCAGCAGCGCCTCGGTGACGTCCCGGGTGAACTCCTCCGTGCTGAGCACGTCGCACAGGACGTCGTCGTCGGCGGCCAGGGGCTTGCCGTCCGCGCCCCGCGCGAGCCGCACCCCGGACGCCTTCGGACCGCGCTCGCCGTCCTCGATCTCGAACTCCACCACGATGCCCCGGCGGACCTGGGACTCGGGCATCAGCATGTCGTTGACGTGCAGGAAGACGTCCTCCCCACCGTCGTCGGGCGCGATGAACCCATAACCGCGCTGACTGTCGAAGCGCACCACACGACCGGCAACCATCCCAACCCCCAGCAACCTCGAAACACCCACGTCGGTGAACCTGCCCAGATCGTAGTCAAAGCGACGGTCTCCGGGCGACTCCCGGTCGGTCACCGGGCGACATACGGCGTGGTCAGCGGCGCCGTCACGGCCTGGACCGCCGGATGCGGGGCGTTCCGCCGCCATACCGGGCGCACGGCGACGGGCTCGTCGTCCCGTGCCGGCCTGCCGGGGTCAGGACTGCGCGCGCTCCGCGTTGCGCTTCTTGATGCGGACCGTCTCCTTGCGGACCTCGGCCTGCGTGGCGCGCTCCTTCTCCAGCCACTCCGGCCCGGCGTCCTTGATGGCCTCGATCTCCTCGGTGGTGAGCGCCTCGGTCACCCCGGCGCGGGCCAGGCCCGCGATGGAGACGCCCAGCTTGGCCGCGACCACCGGGCGGGGGTGCGGTCCGGTCTCGCGCAGCTTCCGCAGCCACTCGGGCGGGTTCGCCTGGAGCTCGTTCAGCTCGGCGCGCGTGACGACGCCCTCCTGGAACTCGGCGGGCGTGGCGGGGAGGTGCACACCCAGCTTCTTCGCCGCGGTGGCGGCCTTCATCGTCTGGGTGTTCGCTTGCGACTTCATGCAGTCCAGGGTATCGGCCGCTGCGGAGAGCGCCGACCACAGCCGGTAACCTGGCGGAATGACCGACTCGGCGGACTCCCTCTCGTTCCGGCTCGCGTACGTCCCCGGAGTGACGCCCGCCAAATGGGTGCGGATCTGGCGGGAACGCCTGCCCGACACCCCTCTCACCCTCCTTCAGACGACCCCCGCCGGGGCGGTCGACCTCTTGCGCGAGGGCGGCGCCGACGCGGCGTTCGTACGCCTCCCGGTGGACCGTACGGTGTTCAGCGCCATCCCTCTGTACACCGAGACGACGGTCGTCGTGGTCCCCAGGGACCATGTGATCACCGCGGGCGAGGAGATCACCCTGGACGACCTCGCCGACGAGGTGGTCCTGCACCCCCTGGACGACGTCATCGGCTGGGAGCGGCCGCCCGGCGAGCCCGCCTTCGAGCGCCCCGCGACCACCGAGGACGCCGTCGAGCTGGTCGCGGCGAACATCGGCGTCCTGGTCGTCCCGCAGTCCCTGGCCCGTCTGCACCACCGCCGCGACCTGACCTACCGCACGCTCGTCGACGCCCCCCAGTCGGAGGTCGCCCTCTCCTGGCCGCAGGACGCGACCACCGACCTGGTCGAGGACTTCATCGGCATCGTCCGGGGCCGCACGGTCAACAGCACCCGGGGCCGCGCACCGCAGGCCCCGGCGGCGCAGACGAAGAAGGACGAGCGGCGAAAGCCGCAGCCGGGCGGTGCCCCGCGCAAGAGCGCGGCCGGGGGAGCCGGCGCACGCGGCCGCAGCGGCGGCGCGAAGAGCGGCGGAGCCAAGGGCGGCGCCGGCGGGCGGCGCGGCACCGGCGGCGGCAAGCCCCGCCGCCGGTCGTAGCGCCCCCGTCACGGACCGCGTCAGGGGACGTACGTCGCCCTGCGCGCGGTGTCCACCGCCTTCTCCGCGTCGCCCGCGCCGAGCCGCCCCTCGGCCACCCACGCGTCCACCACCTTGCGCACCCGCGCCACCAGCGCCGGCTTCCCGCCGAACGGAGCCGCCGCCCACACCTCGTCGAGCAGGGTGACGCCGTCCGCCCGCGCCGGGTTGGCGACTCCCGAGTCGACGTTCCCGAAGACGATCCGCGGCTCCGCCCGCCGTATGTAGGCGTGCGTCGGGGCCTCGGAGCCCTCGAAGAACGGGGCGAACTCGGTGCCGTCGAGCGTGAAGTGCAGTGGCTTCCCGCCGACCGGCGCGAGAGAGGGCAGCAGGTCCCCGGAGAGGGCCGCGTTGCGGTAGAGACCGAACTTGAGCAGGGCGGTGGCGGGGTTGCGCGCGACGAGGTTGAACGGGCCGTGGAACAGGGTCTGCAGCGACGGGTCGTCGAGCGCCTTCTCCACCCGCAGCCGGAACGGCGTCGCCACCCGGACGACGTCCCCGTCGCGCCAGGTCCGCGACACCGTGAAGTAGCTGCCGGGCGTAGGCGTGCCGTCGACCGTGCGCCCGTTGACCGTCACCCGGAAGCCGGCCGTCGCCCAGGACGGCACGCGCAGCCTCAGCGCGAAGGCGGCCGTGCGTCCGCGGACGGTGAGCGTGCTGCCCTGCTCGCGCGCGAAGTCGGTGCGCTGCGCGAGAGTGACGCCCTTCTCGGCCCAGGTCAGCGTGGAGGGACTGTAGAGGTTGACGTACAGCGCGCTGCCGTCGGCCGCCTTGAAGTACACCGAGTCCTGGTACTTGGTGGCGCTCTCCATGCCGGTGCCCTCGCAGCACGTCGTGCCCTGCTTGGGCGTGTAGTCGCGCACATGGCCCGGTGTGAGCCCGATGAAGTACGTGACCAGCGGCTTCTCCGCGTCGGCGGTGTCCTGCTTGGAGCCGAGGACCTGGTTGTACAGGGCCCGCTCGTAGTAGTCCATGTAGGCCGGGTCCTGCTCGTGGAAGAACAGCGTCCGGCTCAGTTTCAGCATGTTGTACGCGCAGCAGGTCTCGGCCGTGCTCGCGCCGATCGTGCCCGCGATGACGTCCCGCGCCTTCCAGAACTCACCGGTGCTGGTGCCGCCGATGCCGTACATGCGGTGCGGTACGACCATGCGCCAGAAGTTCTTCGCGGCGGTGAGGTAGCGCTCCTCGCCCGTCGCGTCGTACAGCCGGACGAGACCGGTGAAGATCGGGATGTGCTGGTTGGCGTGCAGCCCGTCGAGGACGTCGGTGTTCGCGGCGCACGCGTCGATGAGCCGGTCGAGGTCGAACAGCCGGGCCAGAGCGAGGTGTTCGGCCTTGCCGGAGATCGCGTGCAGATCGCAGACCGCCTCGACGATGCCGCCGAACTCCCCGCTGGAGAAGAGGCCCCACATGCGCTGGAGCGTGGCCGCGGGAAGCCTGGACAGCCGCGAGTGCATCCAGTCGCCCATCCCGGACGCCAGGTCGAGCGCGCGGTCGTCGTCGGTCGCGAGATAGGCGTCCAGGAGACCTCTGAGGATCTTGTGGGCGGTGTAGTAGGGCGCCCAGACCCTGGTGTAGTCGCTGCCGGTCATCGACTCCAGCTGGATGAACTGCGTCTCCGGGTAGGCCGCCAGGAACCCGGGATGGCTCGGCCCGCCCCAGGTGCGGCGCAGGGTGGCCGTCAGACCGCGGCCCGAGGCGTCGGCGAACGTGCCCCCCGACGTCTCCTCGAAGGCGTAGGAGACGAGGTCGCCGGCGGCCCGGCCGGTCTGCAACGCCGCGACCTCGGAGGCGGTCAGCGCGCGCGACCAGGCGTCGAAGCCGCCGAAAGCGCCCGCGAAGACGGGGTCGGAGGCGTAGTGGGACCGGCCGAGCCAGTGGTCGGCGAGCGCGCCGAGAGCGGCCGGAGTGAGGGACATGGCGGTGTTGCGGGCCACGGCCGTGCCGTCGACGTAGAGGGTCCCGGTGCCGCCCGCGAGGGTCACCGCGAGATGACTCCACCGGCCTATGGCGAGCGGGGCGGCGCCGTCGAGCCCCTGCTCCCCGCCCGCACCGCTGCTCGTGATGGCGAACCGGGGCACTCCGCTCGCGTTGCGGGCGGCCAGGTACAGGTACCGGGTCGTGTCGTCGCCGAAGTCGAGGATCCGGGTCCAGGCGGCGTCATGGGCGGGTTTCACCCATGCGGCGAGGGTGAGCTCCGTGGCGCCGCCGAGGACGCCGGCGGGCAGGTCGACGTACCGGTAGGAACCGCGGACGTTCTCCGCGGCCGTGCCGAACTTCCCGTCGACGCTCAGGACGGCGGGGTCGTGCCGCAGGGCTTCGCGCACTTCGGTCAACGCGCCGATCGCCGTGCGGATCCTGTCGGCGAACACCTGGTCGCCCGTGCTCGCGTACGCCTGGGCCAGCATCGTCATGAAGTGACCGGTGTAGTGGCCGCGCAGGTTGCCGTTGGCCTCCCCGTCCAGACCCTCCCAGCCGCCGGGCGCGACCGCGCCGAGCGTGGACAGGCCGGCGTTCGCGCGGAAGACCTGCAGCAGCCGGTTCACGTCGTAGCCGCGGGCGTGGTCCAGCATCAGCTGCCGCTTGGCGGCGAAGACGCCGGGCCCGAGCGCGACGGCTTCCAGGGGGAAGGGCTGGAGGGTCTGGGCCCCCGACGGCGGGAGGGATGCCGCCGAGGCCGGGCCGACCGCAGCGGCGGCCGGCCCGGGGACGGCCGCCGCGAGCATCGCGCTCCGCAGAAGGGTTCGTCGGGTGAGGGGCGGTGCCATGGGTGCTCCTCCGGTCCACGGGTGATCGAGATCGCCACCCCTGGGTTCGATATTGCGAACGATGTGCGGAAGGTCGACCAGACGTTAGAGGGGGCGGACAGCGGCGTCAACGGTCCGGGCGGGAACGAAAGTTGCGGACGGGGCCGCTACCTCGCGACGGTCCGCCCGATCGACTCCACCAGCGGCAGCAGCCGGTACGGCACCCGCTCGCGCAGCGCCACCTCGGTGCGGGTGCGGACCACGCCGGGCAGGCTGATGAGCTTCTGGATCACATCCTCCAGATGCTCGTTGTCGCGCGCCACGACCCGGGTGACGAGGTCGCCGCCGCCGGTGATGGAGAACGCCTCCACGATCTCCGGTACGGCGGCCAGCGCGTCGCCCACGTCGTCGAGGTGGCCCTGGGTGACCTCGATGTGCACGAACGCGAGCACCGGGTGGCCCAGTGCGGCGGGGGAGAGCGACGGGCCCGTGCCGGTGATCACGCCGTCGCGCTCCAGCCGGTCCAGGCGGGCCTGCAGGGTGCCGCGTGCGACGCCGAGAAGGCGGGCGTACTCCCGCAGGCTCGTCCGCGGCCGCTCCAGCAACAGACGCAGGATGCGGGTGTCCAACTCGTCCACGGCCATGCTGCCGAGCCTCCTCGCGCGTACCTGATCAGCGCCGACTGTACCCATGGCCTGCCGGAGCCGGGCTCACCCGGGCCGGTGGCGCAGCGGTGGGCCGTTGGCCGACTGACGGCAAGGAGAAACGTGATCGGGATGGGCCAATGGACCAGTCCCAGCGGCCTCTGTTGAACCAGAGGCCCGCCGGATGGTGAGATGGCCGGGTCGATGGCGCTGCGGACTCCGCGGCGCCTTTCTCATGTCGTCACGCGCCGTGCCGCACGGCGCGGAACATCAGGGTGGGGAAAGGGGCGGGCAGCTTGCTGAAGAGGGCGTTCGTGGCACCGGATCCGGGGCGGGTGCGACTGCGGTTCGCCGCCCGGGCCGTGCTCGGCATCGGGCTCGCCGTCGTCTCGTGCGGACTGGCCGGGCAGTCGCTGGCGGCGGTCGTCACCGGCGGTCTCGCCGCGCTCCTCGCCCTGTTCACGGTGACCGACGCCACCGTGCGCGGGCAGGCCGTGACGACCGTGCTGCTCCCGGTCGTCGGGCTGCCGGTGCTCGCGCTCGCGGCCTTCCTGCACGACCAGCCCGTCGCTCGTGACCTGGCCTTCCTCGCCATCGTGGGGGCCGGGGTCCACGCCCGGCGCTGGGGCCCGCGAGGTCATGCGCTCGGGGTGTTCGCGTTCATGACCTTCTTCGCCGCGCAGTTCCTGCACACCGTCCCGGGCCTGCTGCCGCAGCTGTACGCGGCGGTCCTGCTGTCGCTGGGAGCCGCGTCCGCGGTGCGGTTCGGGCTGTGGTGCTACGAGCGGCGCACGCCCGCGCCGGTGGCCGTCGCCCCGCCGACCGGCGGCACCGGGCTCGCGCGGATCACCAACCGCCAGGCGGTCCAGGCGACCGTGGCCGCGGCCCTCGCCCTCGTCGCCGGGCAGGCGCTGTCCGACCAGCGCTGGTACTGGGCCGTGGGCGCCACCTGGTGGGTGTTCGTGAACACCGCCTCACGCGGTGAGACGCTCGTACGCGGCTTCAGGCGCTTCCTCGGAACCGTCATCGGGATCGTGCTGGGCCTGGTCGTGACCGTGCCCCTGCACGGGGAGCCGGTGGCGACCGCCGTGATCGTGGCCGTGAGCGTCTTCGGGATCTTCTACTCGGCCGCCGTCTCTTACACCTGGATGATGCTCGCCGTCACGGTCCTCGCGGGCGCCCTGTACGGCCTGCTCGGCCTGCTCGATCCCGCCCTGCTCGCCCTGCGCGTGACCGAGACGGCCGTGGGGGCGCTGGGGGCCGTGCTGGCGGTGCTGCTGGTGCTCCCGGTGACCACGCACTCCGTCACCGACGCCTGGGTGGAGCGCGCGTTGCGCTGTGTGCACGCCTGCACCGCCGAGGCCGCCGCCCGGCTCGCGGGTTCCCCGACGGCGGACCCTGCCCTGCGGGTGGCCGAGCTGGAGCAGATCCTCGCCCGGGTCCGCCTGTCGCTCGCGCCGCTGGTCCATCCGTTCAGCCCTCTGCGGGCGCGCAAGGACCGGGCCCGGCGGGTGCTCGCGCTGCTCGACGACTGCGCCCGCGAGGTGCGCGGTCTGGCCCGCGTCGCGGCGGACCCCGAGGCGTCGCACGACACCCGGCTCGTCGCCGCCTGCTGGCGCGTGGAGGCCGCGGTCGAGGCGCTCACGGCGCCGCCGGCCGACGGCGGGCGTCGCCTCGCGCCGGCCGCCTCCGTGCCGCACGGCGCCCCGGCCGAGCCGATGCTGGCCCACCTGCACGCCCTGGAACAGGCCCTCCTGGAACTCGCCGTGCCCCTTCGCCGTGCCGACCGAGCCCCCGTGGGCGCCTGACCGACCGCGCGCCGCCCGGACGAGTGAGCGTGGCTGGTCTAGACCGCTGGTGATCGACTGCTACCGTCACCCGCAGCGGCAGCGTCAGCAGCGGCAGCGGCGACCCGGAAGGGGACAGCGGTGGCAGACCTCGGCGGAAGGCGACGGCGGGCGTTCATCGGCTCGTTCACAGCGGCGGGAGGACCCGGGATCGTGGCGGCCGAGGTGGATCCGGCCAGTGGTGCGCTGACCGTCCTGAGCAGCGTGAACGGTGTCCCGGACCCCTCCTACCTGGCCCTGTCGGCCTCCGGCGGGACGCTGTACGCGGTCAGCGAGACGGCGGACGGCGCCGTGGCCGCCTACCGGGTGACCGGCGACGTGCCGGAACAGCAGGGCCCGCCGGTACCGGTCGGCGGCAGCGGGCCCACCCACCTCAGCGTGTTCGACGGCTACGTCCTCACCGCCAACTACGGCTCCGGCAGCGTCACCGCCGTCCCGCTCCGCCCGGACGGCACCCTCGCCCGCGTCGCCTCCGGCGTGCTGCGGCACACCGGCTCCGGCCCGCACACGAGACGCCAGCAGGGCCCGCACGCCCACCAGGTGCAGCCCGACCCCAGCGGCCGCTGGGCGGTCAGCGTCGACCTGGGCACGGACTCCGTGCGGGTGTGCGCCCTGCGCGACGGCAGCCCCGTCGTGCACCGGGAGCACGCGCTGCGCCCCGGCTCCGGCCCGCGCCATCTGGCCTTCCACCCGCACGGCCGGTACGCCTACGTGGTCAACGAACTGACCCCGACCGTCACCGTGTGCCGCTGGGACGCCGCGGACGGCTCGCTGAAGCCGCTGGCCGAGGCCGCCGTACTGCCCGGCGCCCCGGCCGGGGACGCCTATCCCTCGGGCCTCGTCGTCTCGCCCGACGGCCGGTTCGTATGGACGGCGACCCGGGGCGAGGACGTGCTCTCCGTGTTCGCCGTGGAGGGCGACGGGGAGGCGCTGCGGCTGGTCGGCACGGTGCCCAGCGCCGGGCACTGGCCCCGGGCCGTCGCCGAGTGCGGCGGCTTCCTCTACGTCGCGAACGAGCGCTCCGGCGACGTCACCTGGTTCACCCTGGACCCGGCGACCGGGCTGCCCCGGCGCGGCGGCTCGATCGAGGTCCCCGCGGCGTCCTGCGTGGTCCTCGGCTGACCCGTCCGGCCGTCGTGCGACTTCGAGTCGTGGGACATGGCCTCGTGCCACATCGCGCGAAGGGCCCGCTCCTCACCCGGAGCGGGCCCTTCGCCACTCATGGCGTCCTAACGGCTGGGTCAACGGACCGGCGCGCCCTGCGGCTGCGGCGGGGCGATGCCGAGGGCCGTCGTGTACTTGCCCAGCGCGAGCTTGCCGATGGCCGGGTACGGGCCGAGCGCCTCGGCGGCGGGGCAGTCGGCCTCGCGGGCCGCCTCCGCGATCAGCGTGGCGTCGATCTCGGGACCGATCAGGTACGGCGCCAGCGCCAGCTGCTGCGAGCCGGAGGAGCGCAACTGCTCGGCGACGGAGGCGATGGAACCCTCCTGGTCGAGAGCGGCGGCCATGACCGGCACGGCGAGGCGAGCGGCGAGCAGCATGCCGGTGATCCCGGCGGCCTGCACGGCCTCCTCGCCGCCCACGGAAGCCAGGATGATGCCGTCCGCGGCCGTCGCCACGGTGAACAGCCGGGCACGGTCCGCGCGGGCCAGACCCGCCTCGGACAGCCGCACGTGCAGCGCCTCGGCGAGCAGCGGGTGCGGGCCCAGCACATCGGTCAGCTCGGCCGCGATGCGGCTCTCCATGACGGCCTGGCGGACCTGGCGCAGCAGCGCGCTGTCGGGGCCGGCCAGCAACGGCACGACGACGGCGACCGGGCCGTCGGGCTCCTTGACGTCCAGACCGGCGGCACGGGCCTGCTCGAAGCGCGCGGTGCGCTCGTCGGCGGCGTACGCGAGCACGGACTGCAGGGTGGGGAATTCGGTGTCGTCCCCGTCGAGGTAACCGATGCGCGCGTCGAGGCCGGGGAGCTCGGAGCGGGCGATGCTCACGATCTCCTCGGCGAGGCCGCGGGTGGCCGGGCCAGGCGTGCCCGGCACCGCGAGGACGAGCGCGGGCGCGCCCTCGGGAGCCGCCAGAGGCTCGGGTCGGCGGTGCCGCCCGGGCTGGCGAGGTCGCGGCATTCGTACTGGCAGGCCGGACGCGGGCCCAGTGGGGGAGCTCATGGCGTGGCATGTTACTGGCTTCTTGGGCTCCCCTGTTCGGGGAGGGTGCACGTGAGCGGTATCCGTCCGGTTTTGTCTGATGAGTTACGTACGGATCAGAAGTGATCAGCGTGTTTTCCGGGCGACTTGCCCGCGGAGAGAGTAATCACCCTTTTGGGGTGTGACGTACGTTCGCTGCGCGTGACGCATTACGCGTGGCGCACCACCGAGAGCAGTGTTTCCTGGTACGGCAGCGTGAACGTGTCCGTCGCCAGGGCGACGGCGATCCGCACGGCCCCGTCCAGCGGGTCGCCCTCGGCGGGCACCAGCCGGGCGTGCGGCAGCCGCACGGTCAGCTCCTCCTCCACGGGCACGACAAGGGGAGCGCCGATGGCGAACAGGCCGCCGGTGAGGGCGATCCGCGGCTCTCCGCCGGGCGGGCACACCGCGGCGGCCGACTCCGCCATGTGCCGGGCCGCCGCTCGCAGGATGCCGGCGGCGACCGGATCGTCCTGGGCGCAGGAGGCCACCCGCGGCGCGAACGAGGCGAGGACGGCCGGGCGGTCGGAGCGCGGGTAGAGCAGCCCGGGGAGCCCGGTCATCGGGCCGAACCGCTCCTCGGCGCGGGCCAGCAGTACGGCCGAGCCGCCGGGACGCCCGTCGTACGCGCGCAGGGCGGCTTCCAGCCCGGCCCGCCCGATCCAGGCGCCGCTCCCGCAATCGCCCAGCAGATGCCCCCAGCCGTCCGCGCGCTGCCACGCCGTCAGGTCCGTTCCGATCGCGATCAGCCCGGTGCCGGCGGCCACCACGGCCCCCGGCCGTGAACCGAGCGCCCCGGCATAGGCGGCGACGGCGTCGGCGACGAGGGCCGTCGTACGGACACCGAACTCCCTCGCCAGGGCGACCGGGAGCTCGGCGCGCAGCGCGTCGCCCAATGTGCCGAGCCCTGCCGCGCCCACGACGGCCGTGACCGGCGGCGGAGCGCCCGTCTCGGCCGTCAACGCCCTCACCAGGGGTGCCAGTTGCGTCAGCAGGTCACCCGGGTCGATGCCCCGTCCGCCGGTGCGTACGGGCACCGGCGACGTGCGCCGGCCCAGGGCGCCCTGCTCGGCGGTTCCCAGCGCGACCCGCAGCCCGGAACCGCCGGAGTCCACGGCGAGGATGCCGGAGCCGGTCACGGCGCCGGCGCCCGGACCGGTGTCGGCGGTCACGGCAGCGGCCGGTCCGCCGACGGGGAGCCCTGCCGACTGTGCGGGTCGTCCGAGTGTCCGGCCGAGTGCGCGGTCGAGTGTCGGGCCGATCGTTGGGTCGTCCGTCCGGCCGAGGGACCGGGACGAGGGGCAGGCCTGCGGGGCGGCCTCGGCGGAGCGGTTTGATCACCGGATGCGACACGTTCCCCTCGTTGCGGGCGGCCGACCGCGCGATCCGGGGCGATCGGTTCGCGGACCTGGACGAGGAGGAGACTAGCGGGCCCGGGGGCGGCCCTCGGAGCCCCGGCTTCCCTCGTATGCGGCGTGCCGTTGCGTGCCAGTAGAGTGACGCGCCGTGGCACCACGACCTCTGCATGAACTTGTCGAAGCGGGCTGGGCGAAGGCCCTCGACCCCGTGGCCGAACGCATCGCCGCCATGGGCGACTTCCTCCGCGCCGAGATAGCTGCGGGCCGGACCTACCTGCCGGCCGGGGCGAACGTCCTGCGCGCCTTCCAGCAGCCCTTCGACGACGTCCGCGTCCTGATCGTCGGCCAGGATCCCTACCCCACGCCGGGGATGGCGATCGGGTTGAGCTTCGCGGTCTCGCCGCAGGTGCGTTCGTTGCCGGGAAGCCTGGAGAACATCTTCCGGGAGCTCCATACGGACCTCGGTCTGCCCCGGCCCTCGAACGGCGATCTGACGCCGTGGACCGAGCAGGGCGTGCTGCTCCTCAACAGGGCGTTGACGACGGCGCCCCGCAAGCCGGCCGCGCATCGCGGCAAGGGCTGGGAGGAGGTAACCGAGCAGGCGATCCGGGCGCTGGTGGCCCGCGGCAAGCCGCTGGTGTCGGTGCTGTGGGGCAGGGACGCCCGCAATCTGCGGCCGCTGCTCGGGGACCTTCCCGCGATCGAGTCCGCCCATCCGTCCCCGATGTCGGCGGACCGTGGCTTCTTCGGTTCACGGCCCTTCAGCAGGGCGAACGACCTGTTGGTCGGACAGGGCGCCCAGCCGGTGGACTGGCAACTGCCCTGAGCACAGCCACAGATGCGTCCCCTCGCTCGGCGTCGCGCTGCCGGGCGGGGTGAGGAGCAGGCCGAAGAGCCGGGCCAGGCGTCTCACGCACGGCACAGCACCCGCCTCGGCCTGACGGCGGACCGCGCGGGCCGAGGCGCGCGCACGCCGTGCGGCAGCGTTGCCGGGACCAGGAAGGAAGACCCGACGCACCGGAGGGCCGGGGCCGGGCCGGACGGGCGCCGGCCGTGCCCGGGCCGCCCTATCCGACCACCGCGGCCCGCACGCACAGCACGTCGGGCAGGTGCGAGGCCAACTGCCGCCAGCTGTCGCCGTCGTCGGCGGAGGCGAACACCTCGCCGTTGCGGTTGCCGAAGTACACGCCCGCCGGGTCCGCGTCGTCAGTGCACAGCGCGTCGCGCAGGACCGTGCCGTAGTGGTCCTCCTGCGGCAGGCCCGCGGTGAGCGGCTCCCAGCTCTTGCCGGCGTCCGCCGTACGGAAGACCCGGCACCGGTGACCGGCGGGCACCCGGTCGGCGTCGGCGTTGATCGGGAACACGTACGCGGTCTCCCCGCGGGCCGGGTGGGCGGCGACGGCGAAACCGAAGGTGGAGGGCAGACCGGCGCCGATGTCGGTCCAGTGTCCGCCCGAGTCGTCGCTGCGGTACACCCCCCAGTGGTTCTGGAGGTAGAGGCGGTCCGGGTCCGCCGCGTCTCTGGCGATCTTGTGCACGCACTGGCCGAACTCCGGGTTCGGGTCCGGCAGGAACACCGCCGAGACCCCGGAGTTGGAGGGCTCCCAGCTCCCGCCCCCGTCGGTCGTGCGGAACACCCCTGCCGTCGACACCGCCACGGTCACCGCCCGCGGGTCGCGCTTGTCGGTGAGGACCGTGTGCAGGCCCTCTCCGCCACCGCCCGGCACCCACTTCGAGCGGGTGGGGTGCTCCCACAGCGGGCGGACCAGTTCGAAGCTCTCCCCGCGGTCCTCCGAGCGGTACAGCGCGGCCGGCTCCGTGCCCGCGTACACCACGTCCGGCTCGGCCGCCGCCGGGTGCAGCTGCCACACCCGCTCCAGCGAAGCATTGGTGTCCTGCGGGAACCTGACGGCCGGGCTGGCCGGTTCGGTCCAGGTCCGGCCGAGGTCGTCGGAGTGGAACACCGACGGCCCCCAGTGCGCGCTGTCGCCGCCGGCCAGCAGCCGCGGGCGGTCGCCGCGGGTGTCGACGGCGACCGAGTAGATCGCCTGTGCGTTGAAGTAGGGGGTTTCGTCGAACTCCCATGAGCTGCCACGCCGACGCCCGATGAACAGGCCTTTGCGCGTGCCGACGGCGAGCAGTACCTCGGTCATGCCGATCACCTCCGCGGTGACTTCGACGTCCTTGTCCCAGACACCGGCCAGTCTGCACCCCGCCACTGACAGTCACCTCCGGAAACGCCGTCGCCGCAGGTCACGGCCGGGGCGGCGGGTCGTCACCGCATGACATCGGCCACTTTCCCCGGGACGCCTGCGCGGGCGCCGGGGCCCATGGGACCGTCGGGACGGGGGACTCGCCTGAGCATCGGGCCCGCCCGCCCCGTATGGGAGGGCGGCCGGGATGTTCATGTGCTCATGAGGAGGCAGCCTTCGATGGCGTTCCGTGGTCCGAGGGTGTGGCTGTGGCGTTGGCGGCGCAACCCGCTCAAGCGTCGCGCCGACACGGTGGAGTCCTGGGTCGTGCTCGGCGTGTGGGCGCTGACCGTCCTCGCCGGGGTGCTTGCGGGGTCGGCGACCGCGGGTTCGGTCGAACACGGTCTGGCGCGGGAACGCCTCGAGTGGCGGCCCCTCGTGGGGCGGCTGACCGAGCAGGCTCCGGGCAAGCCCGCGCCGAGCGGCTCCTCCAGCGGCGACCAGGTGTGGGCGAAGGTGGGCTGGACCGGGCCGGACGGCTCCAGGCACGCCGGCCAGGTCCGGGTCGGCCCCGGCAGCGCCGCCGGCACCCCGGTCACCGTCTGGACGGACCCGCAGGGCCGACTGGTGACCGAGCCCGCCAGCGCGTCGCAGGCCAGACTGCGCGCCTCCCTGGTGGGCGGCCTGGCCGGAGTCGGCGCGGCGAGCCTGCCCCTCGCCGGCGGACGCGTCCTGCGGGGCCGGCTGGAACGCCGGCGCGTGGAACAGTGGGACACCGACTGGGCCCGTTTCGACGCGCTCCGGGGCCGCCCGACGAGCTGACCGGCCTGTACTTGTAGCTGTAGCTGTAGCTGTAGCAGTAGCAGTAGCAGTAGCAGTACCTGTACCTGCAGGGGCGAGGCTGCGCTTCACGCCCCGGCGCGTCCCCGGCCCGCCGGTCCTGCGCGCCGGGCGTGCTCCGCGCGCGCTCCGGAACCTTCCGGCTCCGCGCGCGCTCCGGAACCTTCCGGCTCCGCGCGCGCTCCGGAACCTTCCGGCTCCGCACTGCGGAAGCCGTCCGCCTCCGTGCTGCGCCCGCCCTCCGGGCTAAGCACTGCGGAAGCGTCCGCCTGCGCACTTTGGAACCGTCCGCCTCCGTGCTGCGCAGGCCTCCGCCTGCGCGCCCTGGAAGTCCTCCGCCCACGTGCCTTCCATGTCCCCCTTCCGTCGTCCCGTCGTCCCCCCGTCCTCTCGTCCCCTCGGGCGCAGCCTCTGCGGGTTCTCGCCCGCGCAAGGTCGTGGCTTGTCTGTGCGCCGGTCAGCTCGGGGCGGGAAGGCCGCGCTCGAGGATCCCGTCGAGGTCGGCGCCGTCCGGGAGCGTGCCGAAGGCGTGGCCCCAGTCGCCGTCCAGCCGGGTGGCGCAGAAGGCGTCGGCGACGGCGGTCGGGGCGTGCCGCACCAACAGGGAGGCCTGGAGAGCGAGGGCCATCTGCTCCACCAGCCGGCGGGCGCCGGACGGTGTCGCCGTGGCGAGCCCGGACCTCAGTCGCGCGACGGCCGCGTCCAGCCGGGCGTCCGCCCCCTGGGCCAGGGCGAGTTCGGCGAAGAACGCGTCCGCGGTGGCCGGCTCCCGGGTCAACGCCCGCAGCACGTCGAGGGCGTTGACGTTGCCCGAGCCCTCCCAGATCGACAGCAGCGGCGCCTCGCGGTAGTGCCGCGGCATGCCCGAGTCCTCGACGTAGCCGTTGCCGCCCAGGCATTCCAGGGCCTCCGCGGTGAAGGCCGGACCCCGCTTGGTCACCCAGTACTTGCCGACGGCGGTGGCGATCCGCCGGAAGGCCCGTTCGGTTCCCTGGTCGTCGTCTGCGCGCACGGCCCGGTCGGCCGCTCCTGCCAGGCGCAGCGTGAGGGTGGTCGCGGCCTCGGACTCGAGCACCAGGTCGGCCAGGACATTGCGCATCAGGGGCTGGTCGAGCAGCCGCGCCCCGAAGGCGCTGCGGTGGCGCACATGGTGTCCCGCCTCGACGAGCGTCTTGCGCATCAGCGCCGCCGACATCATCACGCAGTCCAGCCGTGTGCAGTTGACCATCTCGATGATGGTCTTCACGCCCTGGCCCTCGGGCCCGACCAGCCAGGCCACGGTCCCGTCGAACTCCGGCTCGGAGGACGCGTTGGAGCGGTTGCCCAGCTTGTCCTTGAGCCGCTGGACGCGGAACGTGTTGCGGACGCCGTCGGGCAGCACCCGCGGCACGAGGAAGCAGGACAGGCCACCGGGCGCCTGCGCCAGCACCAGGAACACATCGCACATCGGCGCCGACGTGAACCACTTGTGCCCGCGCAGGGTGTACATCCCGGGCTCCGCCGTGGGCGCGGCCGTCGTCGTGTTCGTCCGGACGTCGGAGCCGCCCTGTTTCTCGGTCATCCCCATGCCGGCGAGCAGCCCGCGCTTCTGAGCCGGCACCCGCAGTCCCGGGTCGTACTCCCGGCTGGTCAGCAGCGGTTCGTAGACCGCGGCGAGCTCGGGCTGGCGGCGCAGGGCGGGGACGGCCGCGTAGGTCATCGACGTGGGGCAGCCGTGCCCGGCCTCCGTGTGGCCCCAGGCCAGACCGCCCGCCGTGCGCGCCACATGGGCGCCGGGCCGGTGGTCCGCCCAGGGCGCGCCCGCCTGTCCCTCGGCGACCGCGACCCGCATCAGCTCGTGCCAGCTCGGGTGGAAGTCGACCTCGTCGACCCGGTGGCCGTATCGGTCGTGCGTGCGCAGGACGGGTTCGTGCCGGTTGGCCAGGTCGCTCCACTCCTGCGCCTCGACGCCGCCGGCGAGCCGACCGATCCGGCGGACGTCCGGCTCCGCCCATCCGGCGCCCTCCCGGCGCAGCCCCTCCAGCAGCGCGGCGTCCTCGGAGGCGTCGTAGGGGGCCAGGGGCGGGGGCTGATTGGTGACCTCGTGGGTGACGTACGACGTGACCGGCGCGAGCGGCTCGGCCTGGGTCTGAGCCTGAGCCTGAGCCTGAGCCTGGGACGGAGCGTGACTCTGCTCCCGGGAGCCGGAGCCGGAGCCGGATTGGGGCTGGGGCTGGGGCTGGGACTGCGTGAGTGTCGGGGCCATGCCGACCATGTTGCACTCTGTCTACGGTTGTAGCAATAGTGCAATATCCGGGGCGCACGTACAGTACGTCCTCATGCGGATCAACGTGTCGGAGCAGCCCGGCGAGGTCGACCTGCCCCCGCTGTCCGCGCGGTCGGTGGTCCTGAGTCTGCTGCTGGGCGCGCATCCGCCCGAGCTGGCGGCGAAGGACCTGGTGCGCGGGGTGGAACCGTTCGGCGTGGGCGGCTCGACGGTCCGGGCCGCGCTGAGCCGGATGGTGGCGGCCGGCGACCTGCGCCGGACGGACGGCGTCTACCGGCTCAGCGACCGGCTGCTGGAGCGGCAGCGGCGGCAGGACGACGCCGTGCACCCCGACACGCGCGCGTGGGACGGCGACTGGGAGATGTCGGTGATCACCGCTACCGGCCGGAGCCCCGCCGAACGTGCCGAACTGCGCAGCCGGCTGAGCGTCCTCAGGCTCGCCGAGCTGCGTGAGGGCGTCTGGCTGCGGCCCGCGAACCTGGGCCGGCCCTGGCCCGCGGACCTGGGCGAGGTCCTCCAGCGTTTCACCACCCGCCCCCAAGCGCCCGCCCGCGACCTGGCCGGGAGCCTGTGGCCGCTCGACGCCTGGGCGCGGACGGCCCGGGCCCTGATGGCGCACGTCGAGGCGGCGCGGCTGCCCGCCGACCGTTTCACGGCCCTCGCCGCGGTCGTACGGCATCTGCTCGCCGACCCGGTGCTGCCCGCCGCCCTCCTCCCCGCCGACTGGCCCGGTGCGGCGTTGCGCACGCTGTACGACGGCTACCGGCAGGAGCTCTCCGCGGCGGTGCTGGGCCCGCGGCCGTAGCCGCGGTAGCCGCTGTCACCGTGACGGCCGGCGCGGAGCGCCGGTTGCGGCGGCCGTGCGAAGCGCCGTGCGGGGGACGCTTCGAACGGCCGCCTTCTCACCGTGGGGGAACCGGGGGCCTACCTGTAGGTGATGTCGGAGGACGAGTACCTGCAGTAGGTGCCGTCGGCGTCCGCGCCGTTCTTGGGCGGCTCCGCGCCGGTGTTGTTGCCGATGTACTTCTGGCACGGGACGATCTTCTTGCTGCTGTCCCCGACGATGGTGATCTTCCTCAGGGTCGCGCTGTCGCCGTAGTTGGTGTTGATGCCGACGAGCCGGCCGCCCTTGTACGTCGCCTCGATGGTGTTGAGGTTGATCGTGCGCTTGTACTGGCCGCTCTTGCAGTTGCCGCAACTGCGCACGAACGTCCCGAAGTTCTTCACGGCGAAGTTGGAGACGTTCAGCGTTCCGGCCCCGTTGAACTGGAACACCTTGTCACTGGCTTCTTTCGCCCCGCCGCCGGAGACGGTGTAGACGTTGGACGACGAGGAGCCCAGGAAGGTCGCCGCGTCCTCGCCGACGTCCTCCCACCAGACGTTCTGCAGCGTGCAGCTGCCCAGGCAGTGGATGCCGTCGGCGGCGGGCGAGCCGATGATCACGTTCTTCAGAACGGCTCCGGCGGCGAGTTCCAGGATCGGGTCCTGGCCCTCGTTCTGGCCGCCGCTGCCGAGGTCGCCGCTGCCGTAGAGGCGCTGCATCCCGTAGTCCTTGGTGCCGGAGACCTTGATGGTCGCGGTCACCGCCTTGCTGCTAGTGGGGGTGGGCCAGGTGGCCGCGCTCGCGGGGGTGAGCGCCCCGGTGGTCATGATCATGCCAATCGTGAGGCCGACGGCGGTCGGCCCGACGGTGAGGACGCGCCCGAGGGGGCGTCGGCGACTGTGCCAGGTTGCTGACGAAGGTGCTGGTGAAGCCATGTCCCGATGCCTTCTTCCGGATGGGGGACGGGGGATGGGGAGAGTGCTCCGGACGGTCAGAGCTTTCCGGCGCCCGCGCCGGACGTCACCGAGGCGATGACGGACGAGGCGGGCTCGGCGGTGTAGCCGTAGGGCGGCTTGGTGAACGTCCCGACCCGCGACACCTCGACAGCGGCCCCGCCGAGGTCGTTGCCGGTCAGGTTCGCGTAGCCGTCCACGTCGCTGTCGCGGTTCGTCGTGACCGCGACCGGCGTCGAGCGGAAGACGTTGTTCTCGACGAGCATCTGCGCGCCCATGCGCGAGTGGACGGCCGTCTCGGCCCCGACGACGTAGTTGTCGTAGAAGTGGCCGGTGCCGAAGCGCAGGCTGGGGATGCGCGAGTAGACGTCACTGAAGTGGTTGTGGTGGTACGTCACCCTCAAGTGGCCGGTGTCCTCGCCGGCGTTGTTGTCGCTGTGGCCGACGAGCGAGCCCTTGTAGTGGTCCTTGAAGGTGTTCCACGAGACCGTCACGTGGTCCGAGGCGTGGTTGACGTCCAGCAGGCCGTCGTAGTGGTCCTTGTCGTGATCGCGGTCGGCCGAGAAGGAGTTGTGGTCGATCCACACCTTGGTCGAGGCCTGGACCTCGATCCCGTCCGCCGGCTTCAGCGGCTTGCTGATGTTCAGGTGGCGGACGACGACGTTGGTGACCTTCTTCAACCGGAGCCCGCCCCCGGTGAACCCGGACGACGAACCGACGCCGAGGACCGTGGTGTTGGACCCGATGTCGACCTGACCGCTCAACGGGATGAGGCCGTTGACCCTCACGACCTTCGCGGTGCTGCCGGTCACCGCCGTTCTGAAGGCGGCCAGGGTCGAGACGGTGACCGCGGTGGCGCTGCCGCCGCCGGTGGTCCCCGCGCCGAACCCGATCGGGGCGCTCTCGGCGGCGCCGGCCGGCCGGGGGAGGGCCACGACCGCCGTCGTGGCGAGAGCGGCGGCCGCCGCGACGAGTGCGGACCTTTGCGCGTGTGTACGTGGGGGGCCTGTGCGCATTGCGGGTGCGTCCCTTCGGAAGGAAAGGGTCCAGGTACGTGAATGATGTGCGCCATGCTGAACGCCGTGCACGAGCAGACAGACGCTCTGTGGGGTAGTTCGATCGGCTCGGTCACACTGCTGAACGGAACGTAAGGGGCAAGCGCTTTCTGGTCAACGCTTTGCGCAGAACGCATCCGGCCACCCCGGACGGCTCCCGGCCAACCGGCGCGGCCGGACGGAGACGTGGTGTGGGAGCGCTTCCATGGCAGGCATGCGCATGCCACCATGCGATGCGGACGCTTCCCTTCACGCGCACCGACGAGAGGGCGAGTCGATGCCGACTCCACGCACGCGCACGTCCGTCGCCGGGCCGGCGCCGCTGCCGGTCTCCTGGGCCGGGCCGGTCCGTGCACGGGGCCCCGCCACGGCGACGGCGACGACGCCCGACCGGACCGGGCCGCTTCCCGGGCCCCTGTCCGCACCGCTTCCCCAGCTCCGCTGTGCGCGTGGCGGTCGCGCCCGTCACCCCGGACCGACGGCACGCCGCGTCATCGCCCCGCTCACGCACCTCCCGTACGACGTCCCCCGAGCCGCTACCGAGAAGGGACAGAACGTGTTCACCACCACCCCCCGCAGCTCCATACCGGTGAGGAGGTCGCCGCGTTCGGTGCTCCTGGCGCTCTTCGCGGCGCTGGTGCCGTTACTCGCGGCCACCCTCCTGTCCGCACCCGCCGCCACCGCCCGCGCCGAGGCGCCGGCGGCGGTCCCCGCCGCCACCCTCACCGAGGTCACCGGCTTCGGCACGAACCCCAGCAATCTGCAGATGTACGTGTACGTGCCGGCGAACGTCACCGCGCGCCCTGCGATCCTGGTGGCCGTGCACTACTGCACGGGCTCCGGCCCCGCCATGTACAACGGCACCGAGTACGCCCGGCTGGCCGACCGGTACGGGTTCATCGTGGTCTACCCGTCCGTCACCCGTAGCAGCAAGTGCTTCGACGTCTCCTCGCCCCAGGCGCTGAAGCGCGGCGGCGGCAGCGACCCCGTCGGCATCAAGTCGATGATCGACTGGACCACCCGCACCTACTCCGCCGACACCGGCCGGATCTTCGTCACGGGCATCTCCTCCGGCGCGATGATGACCAACGTCCTGCTCGGCGACTACCCCGACGTGTTCGCGGCCGGCGCCGCGTTCGCGGGCGTCCCGTTCGGCTGCTTCGCGACCACCAACGGCTCCGAGTGGAACAGCGCATGCGCCGGCGGCACCGTCCTGCACACTCCGCAGGAGTGGGGCAACCTGGTGCGCAACGCCTACCCCGGCTACACCGGCAAGCGGCCGCGGATGCAGGTGTGGCACGGCACCCAGGACGACACGCTGCGCTACCCGAACTTCGGGGAGCAGATCAAGCAGTGGACGAACGTGCACGGCGTCGGTCAGACCCCGGCCGCCACCGACTCGCCCCAGTCCGGCTGGACCCGCACCCGCTACGGCGGCACCGGTGACCGGGCGCCCGTCGAGGCCATCAGCCTGCAGGGCGTCGGCCACAACGTGTACAGCAACGGCATGGGCGCCCGCGTCCTCAAGTTCTTCGGCCTCGACGGCTCCGCTCCCGCACCCGAGCCCGAGCCCGAGCCGGTGCCCGGCGCCTGCAGGGTGACGGCGTCCACCAGCGCCTGGAGCACCGGCCTGACCGGATCCGTGACCCTCACCAACACCGGTACCGCCGCGACCGACGGCTGGAAGCTGGGCTTCACCCTGCCCTCCGGACAGACGATCACCAATGGCTGGGGCGCTTCCTACAGCCCGGCCTCAGGTGCGGTGACGGCCACCAACATGGAGTACAACTCCACGATCGCGCCGAACGCGAGCATCACCATCGGCTACCAGGCGAACCACACCGGCAACAGCACGCCACCCGGCGCCTTCACCCTCAACGGCGCCCCCTGCACCACCGGTTGAGCCGTTGTGGGCGGCCGGGGCGACCGGCCGCCCACCGGGACAGCCAGGGATCAGGACCGCCGGCCGGCCGAACCCGGCAGGTCCGCCGACGCGGCCGCGGCCCGCAACGCCGCCCAGTCCGGCAGCTTCACCACGCCCCGCCCCAGCGAGGCTCCCAGCGCCGCCTCGGCCCGTTCGATCGCCAGCCATCCCGCCCACTCGACGGGCTCGGCCCCGGCGGCCCGCAACGGTCCGAGAGGATCCTCGGGCAACGGGCGCCGCGCGAGGAGGGGAGCGTCCTCAAGCAGGGACGTCGCCGTCTCCTTCGCGCACGGCCGGTTGGTGCCGATCACGCCGGTCGGACCCCGCTTGATCCAGCCGGCCACGTACTCGCCCGGCGCGACCGCGCCCTCGCGCAGCACCCGCCCGGCGAGATGCGGCACGGTGCCCCGCTCCGCGTCGAACGGCAGCCCCTCGACGGGCACCCCCCGATACCCCACCGACCGCAGCGCCAGTTGCGCCTCGACGTCCTCGTACCGGCCGGTGCCCGTGACCCCGCCGCGCCCGTCCGGAGCCGTCCGCTCGAAGCGCACCGCGCCCAGCCGCCCCTGGTCGGCGAGCAGTTCGACGGGCCGCAGGAAGAACCGGAGCCGGATCCGCCGCCGGGCACCGCGGGCCGGCGCCGCCGACCAGGCGCGCAGCACCTCGACGTTGCGGCGCTGCGCCGCAGGCAGCCCGGAAGGGTCGCCGTAGGCCGGATCCAGCGCCAGCTCCGCCCCGTCCACGACGACCTCGGTGTCGGGCAGCGTGCCCAGCTCGCGCAGTTCCTTGGTGGTGAAGCGGGCCTGGGACGGGCCGCGCCGCCCCACCATGTGGACCTCGGTGACCCCGCTCGCCGACAGCGCGCTCAGGGCCGCTTCGGGCATGTCGGTGGGGCTCAGCTCCGCCGCGCCCCGGGCCAGGATCCGGGTGACGTCCACCGCCACGTTTCCCACGCCGACCACCACGGCCGAACGGACCTGCCGCAGGAACTCGCCGGCGGCGGCGTCCGGGTGCGCGCTGTACCAGGACACGAACTCCGTCGCCGACCAGCTGCCGGGCAGTTCCTCGCCAGGGACGCCCAGGTGGCGGTCGGCCGCGGCGCCCACGCAGTACACGACGGCGTGGTACAGCTCGCGCAGCCGCGCCACAGGCACCCCGTCCGCGCCGATCCGGACCCCGCCGAGGAAACGCACCCGCTCGTGCTCGAGGACCGTGCGCAGGCTGTGCTGCAGGGACTTGATCTTCTCGTGGTCCGGAGCGACGCCGTACCGCACGAGCCCGTAGGGGCACGGCAGCCGGTCCAGGACGTCCACGAGCACCTCCGGGTCCTGCTGGACCAGGCTCTGGGCGGTGTAGACCCCACTCGGCCCTGAGCCGACGACGGCGACACGCAGCACGGTGGAACTCCTTACCCCGGGGTACGGAGGAGAGCGCTGGTGTCTCCAGCATCGCACCGGTGCCGCTCCGCTGACAGGGTGCAGTGCGCTCACCGTGCGCGCGTGTCAGTTCTTATGGAAAGTGATCATGAGGTTACGTTGCGTGTGTGCTAGAAGCATCGTTTCTTAATCTTTCTGATCGTTCCGCCGAGGACGGCACGGTGTCCGTGTGGCCGGCGTGGGAGGTCCGGGAGGGCGGAGGCGCCACTTCCTGGTTCCAGGTCCGGCTGGCGTTCCCCGACGGGGCGCGCGTCGAACTGCTGGCCGTCGTCTGCGGCGGCCATGTCTCCATCGAGGACGTCCGGGCCCGGCCGGCCCTGTCCCTCGCCGATCTGACGGTGCTCGCGGACTGGATCGAGGGCCCGCTGTTCGAGCGGTGCGACACGGGCGGCCTCGAAGCCGAGGACGTGCACGACGAGGCGGCCACGACGGCCGCGACGGCCGAGGAGGACGCGGGCGGGCCGCTCGACAGCCGACGAGCCCGACCGGCCTGGCCGCGCGGCGCCGAGGGGCGGTGGCTGGTGGCGCAGGAGTACCTCGCGGCCCAGGAAGAGGGCGCGGACCCCGTTCTCGCGGTCATGTGCGCGACGGGGCACAGCCGGCGCAGGTCGCTGCGGCTCATCGCGCAGGCGCGGGACGCGGGATATCTGACACCGCGCCACGCGCGCCGCTGACCTGGACGCTCTCGCCGGGCGTCACAGCATCGCGCGCATCCGCGTGATCTCGCTCGTCTGCTGCGCGATCACGTCGTCCGCCATCTCCTCGATCTGCACGTTGTTTCCCTCGGCCTTGACGTCGGCGGCCATGGTGAGCGCGCCCTCGTGGTGGGTGATCATCAGGGTGAGGAAGAGCGCGTCGAAGGCCTTGCCGCGCGCCGCGCGCAACTCGGTCAGCTGCGCCTCGGTCGCCATCCCGGGCATCACGGTGTGCTCGTGCCCGCCGCGCGTCGTCTTCTCGCCGTGCGTCGTCAGCCATCCCTTCATGGCCTCGATCTCCGGCCCCTGGGCCGCGGAGATGCGCAGGGCGAGCCGCTGGACGTCGGCCGACCGGGCGCGGTCGGGGACGAGTTCGGTCATGTCCAGGGCCTGGGCGTGGTGCTCGATCATCATCTGCGCGTACGACACGTCGGCCGAGTTGGGTGTGTCGTCGTCGGCGCGCCCGCCGGCGGCGTCCTGGGCGGAGAGGGTCCGGTTCGGCTCGCCCGGCTTGCCCGGCACGATCACCGAAGGGCCGCCGTGCGCACTCGACTTGGCGTCCGGTCCGGAGTCGCAGCCCGCGAGGGCGAGCACCAGCAGCAGTGAGGCTGAGACGAGGGGCACGCGGCGGACCAGCACAACGACCTCCTGGAGCAGGCGAGTCGGGGACGAGTCGGTCCCCGACTGGATCTTTGCACCGCTGGACGCACTATCGAACCTGCGGCTGCACGCAAGGATTCATGACGAGTGCGTTGCCAGCCTTTGATATGTGCATGATGAAGACGATACTTCGGAGCACCGTGAACCGTTCCCCGTGAACGGCGACAAGGGAGGATGCAGTGACCCTGTTGAACGATCCTCGAACACGACGCAGACGGCTGGGAGTCGCCGCGGCGTGTGCCGGTCTCCTCGCCGCACTCCTGACGTCGGTCCCGGCGGCCGCGACCCCCGACCCGGGGGACGGTCCCGCCGTGGAGCAGGAGGTCTCGCAAGGCGCCAGGGCCGAGGCGGCCGCGGCGATCGCCGACGGCGAGATACCCGGGCAGGACGAGATCGTCCACTCCGCCAACATCGAGCACTTGGCGAACGTCCCCAAGGAAGCGCTGCCCGCCACCAACTCGGACCTGGCCTTCCAGGGCAGGTACGCCTTCGCCGGCAACTACGACGGCTTCCGCATCTTCGACATCAGCAACCCGAAGGCGCCCAGGACCGTGGCCCAGGTGCTCTGCCCGGGCTCGCAGAACGACGTCTCCGTCTCGGGCGACCTGCTCTTCCTGTCGACCGACTCCTCGCGCAGCGACAGCAGTTGCAACAGCACCACCCAGCCGGTGACCGAGAAGTCCTCCTGGGAGGGCATGAAGGTCTTCGACATCAGCGACAAGGCGAACCCGAAGTACGTCGCCGCCGTGGAGACCGCCTGCGGCTCGCACACCCACACCCTGGTGCCCGAGCGCAAGAACGTCTACATCTACGTCTCCTCGTACTCGCCCAACGCCGCCTACCCCGACTGCCAGCCCCCGCACGACGGCATCTCGGTCATCAAGGTGCCGCGCAAGGCTCCCGAGCAGGCGGCGGTCGTGGGCTTCCCCGTCCTGTTCCCGGGCGAGGGCCCGGACGGCGGCGGCAACCCCGGCGGTCCGACCAACCCCGGCGTGTCCAAGACCACCGGCTGCCACGACATCACCGTGCTGCCGGACAAGGACCTGGCGGCCGGCGCCTGCATGGGCGACGGCATCCTGTTCTCCATCAAGGACCCGGAGCACCCGAAGGTCATCGACCAGGTGCAGGACAACGTCAACTTCGCGTTCTGGCACTCGGCGACCTTCAACCAGAAGGCCGACAAGGTCGTCTTCACCGATGAGCTGGGCGGCGGCAGCGCGGCCACCTGCAACGCGGCGACCGGCCCGAACCGCGGTGCTGACGGCATCTACGACATCGTCGGCAAGGGCGACAAGCGCAAACTCGTCTTCCGCGGCTACTACAAGATCCCCCGCCACCAGGCGGACACCGAGAACTGCGTCGCCCACAACGGCTCGCTGATCCCGGTCAAGGGCAAGGATCTCATGGTCCAGGCCTGGTACCAGGGCGGCGTCTCCGTCTGGGACTTCACCGACTCCGCGAACCCGAAGGAGATCGCCTACTTCGAGCGCGGCCCGCTGAGCACCACGGGCCTGCAGACCGGCGGCTCGTGGTCGGCGTACTACTACAACGGCTACATCTACTCGAACGACATCGCCAAGGGCTTCGACGTGCTCAAGCTCAGCGACCGGCGTACGGACCCGGCGAAGCGCGTGCACCTGCGCGAGCTCAACGTCCAGACCCAGCCGGACTACTTCGACTGATCCCCGGCCGGCGGGTCCGTCGCGAAGAACCGCGACAGATCGCTGTCACACGTCCCGCCGGGCGCCTCGGCGTCCGGCGGGACACCCTGCTCCCAGTCGAGGCGGTAGCGCGCGAACAGGTCGGCGCGCAGTCTGGTGAGCGGCAGGGGCAGGTTCGGCAGCACCATGGAGTAGACCGCCCCCATCAGCTGTGAACGCAGCATCGGGTAGTCGTGGTCGACGTCCTGCGAGCCGTGCCGCGCGGCGGTGTCCCGCAACAGTTCGGCCAGCCGCTGCTGCTCCGGACACTGCACGAAGCCCTCGGCCTGCAGCAGCCCCGCCATGTGCTGGCGCATCAGCACCGTACGGTCCCGGGCCAGCCCCATGATCGCGTCGATGGCCCGCGCCATCCGCTCCCGGCCGTCCTCGGTGTGCGGCTCGCGCTCCAGCGCCTCTTCCAGGGTGCGGTGCATCAGCCGGTGCACGGCCGACTGCACCAGTCGGCGCTTGCCGGGGAAGTAGTACGACACCAGACCGCGTGCCGTGCCCGCCCGGTCCGCGATGTCGCCGAGCGTCGTCGCCTCGTACCCGCGCTCGCTCACGAGCTCGACCGCCGCCTGCAGGAGCCGTTCCCGGGAACGCCGCCGCAATTCTTCATTGACCGAGGCGCTGCGCGGGGACATCCTGTAACTCCTGCGTTGACTGGCTGCCAGCCAACTATACTCAGGACGTCCCGGTCGGCTCCGATTGGAGCGCGCCGGGCCGACGCCTGCTCTGGGCGACGCGGGGGATCGTCCAGAGTGGGCGCGTTTCTTCGCCCCGATGGTGTCCTGAGGCTACCGTCGGCGGGGATGTGACCCGGCTTCCCGCCGAGCCGGCCCGCAGTCCCGGCACCGGTCGGAGACCGGTCGGGCGTTCCGCCGCCAGCGGATGGTCCACGAAGTGCACCGCCTCCGGACGAGCGTGAGCCCGCCGTCGCACAGGAGGCGGAGGCACGCGCCCGCGCGCCCGACCGCGTCCTCACCATGGCGTGGCGTGCGCTGAGGCGGCCCGCCCTACCGTCGCTCCGGCTCGGTCACGGCCGCCATCGCAGGTGGGCCGCGATCGCCAGCGCCACCAGGGTCCCCCCGAGCAGCCAGCCGCCCAGGACGTCCGAGGGCCAGTGCACGCCCAGCCAGATCCTGGTCAGTCCCACGCCCACCACCGAGACCGCCGCGACCGTCACCGCCGCACGCCACAGGACGCGGCCGGCTCCGTGCCGGTGCAGCAGCCACAGCAGGAGGCCTGACACCACCGTGGCGGTCAGGGCGTGTCCGGAGGGATAGGCCGCAAAGTGGGCCGAGTCCACGGGGTCGGGCCAGACCGGACGGGCACGGCCCACCCCGGCCTTGAGCCCCTGCTGGACCAGCGTGCCCACAGCCGCGGCGGCCACCAGCCAGCCGGCGGTCCACCAGGCCGCGCGCCGCCACACCAGCCACACGGCGACCGCCGCGCCCAACAGACGCATGGTCAACGGGTCCCACACCCAGTCGGTGAGGATGCGGCAGGCCTGGGTGACGTCGGGGTCGGCGACGGCCCAACGGTGGGTGGTGCGGGAGACGTCGCCGTCGGCGGAGATCAGGGGGTGCCACTCGGCCGCGACCAGGACGAGGAGGACGACGGAGCACAGGCCCAGGACCAGGGCGACGCGGACGGCCGTGCGCAGGGCCGCGGGACGGGTGGGGGAGTCGACGGGCGGGTTGTGCATGCACCGATCCTCGCCGACCAGGGGTGTCCGAGGCGAACCCGGGGGGTGTGCCCGTGCCCCTGGGACGGCGGGCCCGTGCGGCGGGCCGGGATCCCGTCCACCCTGCGGCCGCGCGGTCGGCGGCTGCCCGGACTCGCCCGGACGCGCCGCCGCAGGCTCGCCCTGCCTGCCTGCCTGCCTGCCCGCGCGGAGGCAACAACCGTGAGTCAACCCCCGCTGATGCGAGCTGACTTGACCCTCCCGGCGGCGCGGGGCCGATCGGGCCGCGGGTGTTGAGTGCGGCGGGAGTCAGCCCAGTGCGCGCAGGCCGGGCACCAGGGTCACCAGCACCGGGATCGCCGGGACCAGCGAGGCCGCCGCCGTCAGCCGCAGCCTGCGGGCCGCGCTGAGCCGGTCGGCCGGAGTGAGCAACCGGCGCACGCGCTGGGGGACATGGGCCTGCGGAGCGGGGGAGGGGCCGAACACACCGCGGTCCTCGTTGAGTTCCACCAGCGCGAGCGCGGTCGTCAGCCGGCCGAAACGGCGCGAGGCCATGTCGTCGGCGGACAGCTCGACGAGGCGGTGCATCTCGTCGCGGAACGCGGCGAACACCGGCACCTGCGGGAATCCGGTGGCCAGTGCCGTCGAGCAGTGCAGCAGCCAGTCGTGGCGCGCCTGGACGTGCCCCTGCTCGTGGGCGAGCACGGCATCGAGCTGACGTCCGTTCAGGCGTCGCAAGGCGGCCGTGGTGACGACCAGTTGGGGCGCGGCACCCCCCAGCCACCAGGCGTCGGGCTGCTCGCCCTCCAGCACCAGCAGCCGGCCGGAAGCACCCCCCTCGCCCGGCAGCAAGGGTGCACGCAACCGCAGTTCGGCGCTCCGGGAGCGGTGGCGGGCGCGACTGTGCACGACCTCCCGGACGAGCATCGCCCCGCTCCACAGTCCGCCGCACGCCAGCGCCACCGCGGTCGCAGCGGCCCAGGGGCCGCTCGACCCCGGCCCGTACGCCTCCATGACCGCCCGTGGGGCGGGTGCGAAGACGTGCCCGCGCACCGCCTGCCAGGCCGCCGCCGCGCTGAGCGTCATCGACAGCGCACAGCACAACAGGATCGTGGCCACCGCGCACTGCCACGCCCACAGGGCGACCACCGGTTCGCGGTCCGGCCAGTCGGCCCGGGCGATCAGCCGGGGGGCGGCCACGGCGGTCAGGGCGCCGAACAGCAGCAGGACCGCGGGGACCATCATGAGCAGCACCCTATGAGCGGCATGCCGCTCAGAGGTACGGCTTCTCGCGGCGAAGTGACGCAGGCCACGCCCGGGGCCGGGCGGATCACATCGTGAGCAGCATGGCGAGCATGCCGATTCCCATCGTCAGCCGGCACGCGCGTGCCACTTCGGGCCGGTCGCCCCAGGCGACGGCCGCCGGGGCCGCCCCGGCCGTCGGCAGCAGCCTCGCCCCGGCGAGGAGGACGTACCCGGCGAAGTACAGCAGCAGCACCCCCGTCAGCAGGGGGGCTCCCGAGCCGCCGTGCCCGTGATCGTGAGCGGGTGTGCCGGCCATCACGGCCGCCATGTAGGCCATGGCTCCGGCGCCCACCAGGTGATGCAGGTGGTGGACGCTCTCCCGGGCCGACCACAGGGCCCGCAGTGCGGCCGCTCCGAAGACCGTGGCGTAGGCGGGCCATGCCCACGCCGGCGGCGTGAACACGGCCGGCGGTACGGCCATCGCGGCCATCCCGAAGCCCATCAGCGCCTCGCCGCCCGCGGCCCTGCGCTGTTCCTCGACCCTGCTGCGCATCCGCAGCAGGCAGTAGGCCCCGGTCGCCGCACACAACGCGACCAGCAGCCAACCGGGCGAAGCCGGTCCGTGCACGCGCACCTCCCCGCTCGACGTTCGCAACCGCTCGGCGTTCGCCATCGAGGGATGCGATGCCCACGCCATGCCGCGCGCACGCGGGCGCAAGGGTGTACACGGGGGGCATTCGACGGAGCCCGGGTTTATTTCACTGGTAAAACACATGTTAAATTGGCGCCCATGAGCAGTGCGCCCCCTCAGCGATCCCGCATCCGCCGCAGCCCCGGCACCAGCCCCAGGCCGGGCTCCGGGGGCCGACCCGGCCACGGGTCAGACTCCGGCCACGGCTCCGAATCCGGCCACAGGTCCGGCTCGGGTCACAGGTCCGGCTCCGGGCGTCGGCCGGGAGTCCGCCTCCCGCTCACCGGCGTTCTGCGCCTCGGCCGGCCCTCCGACATCTGGTTCAAGCCCGCCCTGAGCGTGGTCGCCGCGGTCGCCCCGCCGAACCTGATCCTGCTGGCGCTCGGGCGGTTGGACCTGGCCATGTACACGATGGCCGGATCCCTCTGCGCGCTGTACGCCCACAACCGTCCCTACACGGCCCGGGCGCGCGTGCTGGCCTGGGTGGTGCTGGGCATGACCGGTGGTCTGGCCGTCGCCCTGCTCGCCGCCTCGCTCACCGCCGACCCCGTCGTCCTGGTCGCCGTCGGCGCCCTGCTCGCGGCCGCGCAGAAGGCCCTCTGCGACGTGACCCGGCTCGGGCCGCCCGCCAACGTCGTCCTCACCTTCATCAGCTCCGCCTCGCTGTTCGTGCCGCAGACCCTCGGCCAGGTCCCCGGCCATCTGGGGCTGGCCCTCGCCGCGGGCGGCTGGGCCTGGCTGATCGGCATGGCGCCCGGGCTGGCCCGCCCGCACGGCCCCGAGCGGCGCGCCACCGCGCACGCCCTGAACGCTGCCGCCGCGCTCGTCGAGGCTCATGCCGACGCGCACGCCGAAACGCAGGTCCCGGCGCACGGCGCCACACACGCTGGACCACACGGCGGCGAGCATGTCGCCGCGCACGGTTCTGGTGAAGGCCGGGCCCGCGCCGCCGCGGCCGCCGCCGTGCACGCCGCCTGGCAGACCCTCCTCTCGGCCCGCGCCGGGGAGCCGCGCCGTGCCCTGGAACGGCTCGTCGTGCGAGCCGAGATCGCCCTCGCCGCACCCGCCGACGCCGACCCGGCACGGTTGCGCGACTGGGCCCGCGACCTGCGCGGCACCGCGCCGGTCCCGCACCCCCACGACCTCGTGGACGACGACGAACTCCTCGGCGTCGACGCGGAACTCGCCGTCGGCCGGCCGACGTTGTGGCGCAGCCTCGGGCCCCTCGCCCCGATCGCGGTGCGCACGGCCGTCGGCTGCGCCCTGGCCGGATACGCCTCCCTCGCCCTGGGCGTGGGCCGTCCCTACTGGGCCCTGGTCACCGCCGCGTCCCTCTACCAGGCGAACGTCACCCTCACCTGGAGCCGCGCGGTCCAGCGCGTCGTCGGCAACCTCGTCGGCGTCCTCGCCTTCGCCGCGCTGGTCCCGCTCGCCCACCTCGCCAAGGCGGCGCTCGTCCTGGTCTGCCTCGCCCTCAACTTCGGCGCCGAGGCGCTCATCAGCCGCAACTACTGGCTCGGCAGCGTGTGCGTGACCCCGATGGCCCTGCTCATCACCGAGTTCGCGCAGGTGCAGGACCCGGGCCGGCTGATCACCGAGCGGCTCGCGGACACCCTCGTCGGCGCCGTGGTCGGCTTCGCCGCCGCGATCGCCGTCACCAACCGCCGGGCGGGCGACCGTCTCGACGGCGCCCTGACGGCGGTCGAACGAGCGCGGGAGCACGCCGCACGCCTCCTGGCGGAGCCGCGACCCGCGCCCGCAGCCCTGGACTCGGCCCGCCGCGGGCTGGCCGCCGCGCTGGTCGACCTCCGCGCCACCGCCGACGCGGCGACGGGCGAATGGTGGCAGCGCGCCCTGCCCCAGGAGCGGGTCGTGTCGGCCGAACAGTTCGGACACCGTACGCTCGCGGCGACGGTACGGCGCCAGGGGCTGCTCCTGGACCGGGACGCGAGCACGAGAGCGGAGGACGTACGGCGATGACGGCGACGCAGGGACGGGCGGCGGCCGGGGACGGAGCACAGGAGGGTGCCGAGACCGGGGGCGCGTCGGGCCGGCACCCCGCGGCCGCGGACCCGCCCGCCACCGGCGACCGGCCGAGAAGCGACGACCGGCAGACAGGCGGCGACCGGCAGACAGGCGGCGACCAGGGCGCGGACGGCGACCCCGCCCGGAAGGACACGGTCGCCGCCGTCGTACG
Organism: Streptomyces sp. NPDC037083; assembly: GCF_055606485.1. NCBI lineage: Bacteria > Bacillati > Actinomycetota > Actinomycetes > Kitasatosporales > Streptomycetaceae > Streptomyces > Streptomyces sp. NPDC037083. Next base: position 61,814 of record NZ_JBVJSQ010000009.1, read on the forward strand.
GCAGTGGCAGACCGTCCGCCCCGACCTCGACACGGGTCCCATGGAGATCATCGGCCGCGTCAACCGCTGCGCCGCCCTCCTCCAGCAGGCCGAGGACGCGCCCCTGCGCCGCGTCGGGCTGAGCCGCCCCGAGTTCGACCTTCTCGGCGCGCTGCGCCGCACCGGCCATGAGCTGACCCCGGGCGAGCTGGCCCGCGAGACCTTCTCCTCCGGGGCCGCCGTCACCAAGCGCGTCAAGCAGCTCACCGAGCGCGGCCTGGTGGAACGCCGGGGCGACACCCGCGACCGTCGGGTCGCCCACCTCCGCCTCACCGACGCCGGACGGGATCTCGTCGACGGCGTCATGCCCGAACAGCTCGCCTACGAGAGCGCCGTGCTGTCCGCCCTGGACGACGGCAGCCAGGGCGAACTGGCCGACCTGCTCGGTGAGTTGCTGAGCCGGCTGGAGGGACACATGCGGGCGCTGCGGCTCTGAGGGCGACGGGGGTCGGGCGCTGCGGTTCTGAGGACGAGGGAGGTCGGACGCTGCGTTCTGAGGCGACGAGGGCCCGAGGGACCCAGGCTGGGACGGTGGCGCCTCGCGTGCCGCACCCCGTCCGCTCTCACTTCTCGTATCCCGCCGGGTACACGCCGAACACCGCGCCCTGCGGGTCCCGCAGCACCGCGATCCGTGGACCGTCCGGCACCGAGGTCGGCTCCATGAGCGCCGTGCCGCCCGCCTCGACGGCCGTCCGCGCGCAGGCGTCCACGTCGGTCGCCGCGAAGTACGGCAGCCAGTGCGGCGGCACCTCCGGCGGGAACTTCTCGTCCATCGTGACCATGCCGCCGAAGTCCGCACCGCCGACGCCCCACTGGACGTAGTTCTCCGAGGAGCCGACGGTCCAGCCGAACACGGTGGAGTAGAAGGTCTCCGCCCGCTCGGGATCGCGGGTCAGCAGCTCGACCCAGCCGAGCGTGCCGGGCGCGTTGAACAGCCCGGCCCCCGGAAAGGCCCGCGCCTGCCACAGTTGGAACGCAGCCCCGGCCGGATCCAGGGCGACCACGAAACGGCCCGCGTCGAAGACGTCCATCGGCCCGACCAGCACCTTGCCGCCGGCCTCCGTGATCAGCCGCGCGCTCACGTCCGCGTCGGTCACCGCGAACGACACGCTCCAGGCGCACGGCTGCGCCTCCTGGTACAGCGGGCTGAGCGCGGCGACGGCGGTCTCGCCGAGGTGTGCGACGGTGTAACCGCCCGCCTCCTGCCGCGGATCCGTCTGCGGACGCCAGCCGAACAGCTCCGTGTAGAACCGCTTCGCCGCCTGAAGGTCACTGGTCCCCAGTTCGGCCCAGCAGGGCCCGCCGGGCACGGGTGCGTGGAGCTTCATGGCGTTCCTTCCGAAAGAGCCCCTTCCAGCACGCTAGTCCCCGGCCCGAGCCGCGGCATCCGGTGGCGTGCCCCGGCCCGAACCCCGCCCACGAGGCCTCCCGCACGGCCCGAAGAGACCCGAGACCCCTGCCACCGCAGGAGGCGCCCGAACGGAGCCCAGCCGCCGCGGGCGTCGCCCAGACGCGGTCATGGGGCGACGGGCGCCCCAGGGCCACGGCCGTGTCACGGCGGCTTCATCGCAGGGCTGCGGCCCTGTCGCGGTGGTTCGTCCGGGCACGGCCCAGCACCACGCGGACGGCGCACGGCCGTGCACGGCGGTGTCGTCCGGGGCGTGGCCCAGCACCCCGCGGACGTCACTCCCGACCGGCATGCGAGGACGACCCGGACCGGTCGGAGACACGGGCGGCCGGAGAACGCCACCGACCGTTGGCCCGCCGGGGAGTACCACTGACTCTTCCGGGGCGGGGAGTACCGCTGACTCTTCCCGGCCGGTGAGGGCCACCGACCCGTCCCGACCGGCGAACGCCACCGACCGCCTCCGGCGCGGCCCGGCGCGATCCCGGCCGGGGGAGGGGGCGATCAGCAGTCCCGTCCTGGCCCGGCGTGTTTCCCGGCGCGGCCCCGGCGGCCGAGCCTCGCCGACCGCCCCGGCGGGATCCGGCGCGACCTGGGCGGCGGTGCCTCGCCGACCGTCCCGCGGGGAGCCCCGCCCCCGTTCCCTGCGGGGAGCCCCGCCCCCCGTTCCCGGCGGCGAGCCTCGCCGTACCGGCCCCGCCGCCGCGCTCAGACGCCCGGGCGGTACCGGATCGGGTGGTCCGCGGGGACTTCCACCAGCACGATCGGTGTGCCGTCCGGATCCGCGATCCACATCTCGACCAGGCCCCATGGCTCCTTCACCGGCGGCCTGACGATCTCGACCCCCTTCGCCAGCAGCTCGTCGTGTGCGGCCGTCACGTCCGCCACCTGCAGCCACAGCCGTACCGCGGGGTCCGGTGGCGTCGGGTCCTGCGTGCGGCCCGAGAGCTCCAGGAAGCCGCCGCCGAGGAAGTAGACGACCCCGCGGTCGGGCCCTGTGCCGAACTCGCGGTAGACGGCGAGGCCCAGCCGCTCCCCGTAGAAGGCGCGGGACCGTTCGGGATCGGTGGGGCGGAGCAAGGTCCTACTGCTGAGTACATGCACCATGCATCCTGAGCGTACCGGGGCGGAGTTAGGCTCACCGTTGCCCCAGACGCGTCAGAGACCCGGAGACCGCCCGCATGGACACCGCCGCCACCGACCTCGCCTTCCGCGACGCCACCGCCGCCGACGTGGAGGCCCTCGTCGCGCTCATCGAGTCCGCCTACCGCGGCGACTCCAGCCGGGCCGGGTGGACGACGGAGGCGGACATCCTGCAGGGGCAGCGAACCGACCCCGACGGCGTGCTCGCCGTCATAGAGGCGCCCGCCTGCCGGTTGCTCACGGCCGAGCAGGACGGCAGGCTCGTCGCCTGCTGCCAGCTCGAGCACCGCGGCGGCCACGCCTACTTCGGCATGTTCGCGGTCAGCCCCACGGCGCAGGGCGCCGGCCTCGGCAAGGCCGTCATGGCGCAGGCCGAGCGGCAGGCCCGCGAGGACTGGGGCGTCACCGAGATGCACATGACCGTGATCTCCGTCCGCGACGAGCTCATCGCCTGGTACGAGCGTCGCGGCTACCGCCGCACGGGACGAATGACTCCCTTCCCGTACGGCGACGAGCGCTTCGGCATCCCCCAGCGCGACGACCTGCAGTTCGAGCTGCTGGTCAAGGAACTCGCATGATCGCTAGGCGGTGAACCGGCCGGTGCGCCTGATCTCGGGGTAGTCGGTGGTCGCGCCGTCGAGTTCCAGGGCGCGCACGAGCCGCAGTTGATGCTGGGTGTTGACCACCCAGCCGATGATCCGCAGGTCCCGCTTGCGGGCCTCCTCGACGATCTCCAGCGTGAGCCGCCTCAGGTTGAGGCAGACCGTGGCGGCGCCGGCGGCCACCGCCCGGTCCACGATGCCGACGTCGTACCGGCTGCCGATGAGCGCGGTGCGCACCCCGGGGACCAGCCGCGCGATCTCCGCGACGGCCTCGTCGTGGAACGAGGACACCTCCACCCGTTCCACGAGGTCCCGGGCGTGCATCACCTCGGCCAGCGCCCGCGCCGCCTGAACGTCCTTGATCTCGGCCTGGAGGGGAGCGCGCACGGCGTCCAGGACCTCCTCGAACACCGGCACGCGCTCCCCCCGGCCCGCGTCCAGGGTGCGCAGCTCCGCGAGGGTCTGGTCGGCGACGGCCCCGGTCCCGTCGGTCGTGCGGTCCACGTCGGGGTCGTGCATGACCACGAGCGCGCCGTCCTTGCTGAGGTGCAGGTCGAGTTCGAGGACGTCGAGACCGGCCTGCTCGGCGGCGACGAACGAACGCAGGGTGTTCTCGGGCTCGACGCCCATGACTCCGCGGTGACCGATGGTGAGAAAGTTCAAGGCGCGACTCGCTTCCGCGTCGACGGCTGGGCCGGCGGAGCACGCAGCCCGGCGCCCCGGGCCGTCCGGGGCATGCGTGCGCCCCTGGGGATCCCTACCCGCCCTGCTCGCGCGGAAGCCGCCGCCCCTCCGGTGCTCGGCAGGAAAAAGTTCGGTGAACATGCGGTCACGCAGGATAATTTCCCGAAGGTCCACTTGCTGGAGGAAACCTCATATGCATACGGTGTCCTGACGCGAGGTTCTCCAGTGGAGGATGGGACATGACGGAAATTCTTGTGCAGGCAGCTACCGGGGAGCAGGTCCCCCCGACGACCAGGGTGGTGGAGCACCCGGCGTGGCGCGTGCTCAAGGATGCCGTGGAGCGGATCCGGCCCTGGCAGGCGAAGGACGGCTCGATCGACTTCGCGGCCGAGGGCGCACCGCAGCGCGCGGAGGCCGAGCAGGCCGTGGGGCGCGTGGTCGAGGCGGTCGAGGAGCTCTCCCCGCTGCTCCCGCACGACGGCGAGTACCACCACGCCCTGGTGAAGGACCTGCGGGTCTGGGCCGAGGGCGGCTTCGGGGTGCCGGACTTCCTCGACTCGCTGCTGGCCTTCCAGCCCGCCGCGAACCGTGCGGACGGCCTCCAGCACCTGGTCGTCTTCCCGATGTACACGCAGAACGGCAACCCGGACCGCAACCTCGAAGCGGTCGTGCTGCGCATGGTCTGGCCGGACTGGCTGGCCGAGCTGGAGCGCACCCGTTACGACAACCCGCTGTTCTGCGGCATCACCTTCGAGGACTTCACGGCCGGCTACGACACCAACTCGGCCGTCCTCTTCCCGGAGACCATCGCCGTCCGCGAAGCGCCGGAACGTTTCTCCTGGGGTGGCATCTTCTGCGACCGCGAGGCCGCGCGCTTCCGCCGCGTCACCGACGCCGCCGTCGACGTCCTGGGGCTGGAGCTGCCCGAGGACATCGCCGCCATGGTGCACGACCAGAAGCGCTGCGAAGAGGCGTTCGTGCTGTGGGACATGGTCCACGACCGCACCCACAGCCACGGTGACCTGCCCTTCGACCCGTTCATGATCAAGCAGCGCCAGCCGTTCTGGATGTACGGACTGGAGGAGCTGCGCTGCGACCTCACCGCCTTCAAGGAGGCCGTGAAGCTCCAGGACGACGGCGTCCCGCAGGCCCGTGACGTGCAGTACGCGGTCCTCTTCGACCGCATGTTCCGCTTCCCGGTCACCGGCGAGCGGGTGCGCAACTACGACGGCCTCGGCGGCCAGCTGCTCTTCGCCTACCTGCACAAGCACGACGTCATCCGCTGGACCGACAACAAGCTGCACATCGACTGGCAGCGCGCCCCGCAGGTGACCAACCAGCTGTGCGCCGACATCGAGCAGCTGTACCGCGACGGCATCGACCGCCCCAAGCTCGTCCACTGGTTCGCCGGCTACGAGCTCGTCTCCACCTACCTCGCCCCGCACCCGGGCTCCAAGTGGGCCAAGGGTCCTGACGCCCTCGACCTGACGCAGCCGCCGCGCAAGCTCGTCGATGACGTGCTTCCGGACGAGTTTCCGCTGAGCATGTTCTATGAGGCACTGTCCAAGAAGCTGAAGCACGTGATCGCCTCGACCAAGGGCATCACGGCGGACAGCGCCGAGCGGATCGCCGCGTGAGCGACCTGCGTACCGAGAACACTGCTCAGGAGGCGAAGAAAATGGGGAACGGGGCTCTCAGCGGTGCGGTGATCGCGGTGGCCGGCGCGGGCGGACCCGCCGGCCGGGCGGCACTGCTCAGGCTCGCGGAGGCCGGCGCGACCGTCGTCGGCGCGGACAACGACCCGGAGCGCCTGGCGGAGGCCGTCGACGCGGCCCGCTACGGGGCAGGGGGCGCCACCGTCACCGGTGAGCCCGTCGACCTGCTCGACCTCGACTCGACCCGTGGCTGGGCCAACCGCGTCGAGAAGGACTTCGGCCGGATCGACGGCCTGGTCCACCTCGTCGGCGGCTGGCGGGGCAGCGAGACCTTCATCAAGACCAGCCTGGACGACTGGGACCTGCTGGAGCTGCTGCTCGTCAAGACCGTGCAGCACACCTCGCTCGCCTTCTTCGAGGCTCTCCAGCGCAGCGAGCGCGGCCGGTACGTGCTGATCAGCGCGGCCGGCGCCTCCAAGCCCACCGCGGGCAACGCCGCGTACGCCGCCGCCAAGGCCGCCGCCGAGGCCTGGACGCTGGCGCTGGCCGACGCCTTCCGGAAGGCCGGGGGCGCCGACGGGCCGACCTCCGCGGCTGCGATCCTGGTGGTGAAGGCGCTGGTGCACGAGGCGATGCGCGCCGACCGCCCCAACGCGAAGTTCGCGGGTTTCACGGACGTCACGGACCTGGCCGAGGCCATCGCCGGAGTCTGGGAGAAGCCCGCCACCGAAGTGAACGGACAGCGTCTGTGGCTCACCGAGCAGCCGTGAACCCTCCGAAGACCGACGCCCGCCGCCACCACGACCCGGAGGTCCGCGGTTTCGCCAGCGACAACTACGCCGGTGCCCACCCGGAGGTGATGGCCGCCCTGGCCCTGGCCAACGGCGGGCACCAGGTGGCGTACGGCGAGGACGACTACACCGAGAACCTCCAGAGGATCGTCCGCAGCCACTTCGGGCCGACGGCGGAGGCCTTCCCGGTCTTCAACGGCACCGGCGCCAACGTCGTCGCCCTCCAGGCGGTCACCGACCGCTGGGGCGCGGTGATCTGCGCCGAGAGCGCCCACATCAACGTGGACGAGGGTGGCGCGCCCGAGCGGATGGGCGGTCTGAAGCTGCTCACCGTGCCCACGCCCGACGGCAAGCTCACCCCCGAGCTGATCGACCGGCAGGCCTGGGGGTGGGAGGACGAGCACCGCGCGATGCCGCAGGTCGTCTCGATCACCCAGAGCACGGAACTGGGCACGCTCTACACGCCCGACGAGATCCGGGCCATCTGCGACCACGCTCATGCGCGCGGCATGAAGGTCCACCTGGACGGCTCGCGGATAGCCAACGCGGCGGCCTCGCTGGACGTCCCGATGCGGACCTTCACGAACGCCGTGGGCGTCGACATCCTCTCCCTCGGCGGGACGAAGAACGGCGCCCTGTTCGGCGAGGCGGTCGTGGTCCTCAACCAGGACGCCGTCAGCCACATGAAGCACCTGCGCAAGCTGTCCATGCAGCTCGCCTCCAAGATGCGCTTCGTGTCGGTGCAGCTGGAGGCGCTGCTCGCCAAGGACCTGTGGCTGCGCAACGCCCGCCACTCCAACGAGATGGCCCAGCGGCTCGCTGAGGGCGTGCGGGCCGTGCACGGTGTGGAGATCCTCTACCCCGTGCAGGCCAACGGCGTCTTCGCACGGCTCCCGCACGACGTGAGCGAGCGCCTGCAGAAGCGGTTCCGGTTCTACTTCTGGGACGAGGCGGCGGGCGTCGTGCGCTGGATGTGCGCGTTCGACACGACCGAGGACGACGTGGACGCGTTCGTCGCGGCGGTCAAGGAGGAGATGGCGCGGTAGCCGCGAGTCCATGAATGCATAGGTATGCGGTCACCCGAAAAGTCATTGACGATCGGGTGATCGTTTTCCTATGCTCAGCGCTCATGGAGCTGATCCAGGCGAACCCCGACCTGTCCGCGTATCTGGTGGCCGACGAGGCCATCGACCACCACCATCCGCTGGTGCGGGCCACTGCGGCGCGCCTTGCCAGGCAGGCGGAGGACTCGTATGCCTATGCACGTCTCGCCTTCGAGTTCGTCCGCGACGCGGTTCCCCACTCGCAGGACGCCGACGACCCGCGCGTGACCTGGCGAGCCTCGGACGTACTGGAACAGGCGACGGGCATCTGCCACGCCAAGGCCCACGCCCTGGCCGCGCTGCTGCGCGCCGAGGACATCCCCACCGCGCTCTGCTATCAGCGGTTCGCGCACGACGCGGGCGACGGGTACGCCCTGCACGGACTGGTAGCCGTTCGTTTCAACGGGTCCTGGCACCGCCAGGACCCGCGCGGCAACAAGCCGGGCGTGGACGCGCAGTTCTCCCTGGACGGCGAACGCCTGGCCTTCCGGCCCGATCCCGCCGCGGGCGAACGCGACCACCCCGGGCTCTATGCGTCACCGCATCCGGCGGTCCTGAACGCGCTGAAGGCCGCTCCCGACCGGCAGCACCTCTGGCGGACGCTGCCCTCGGCACTGTGAAATCACCGGAGGGCGCCCTCTCCGCCGGCCGGGGGCGCGAGCGGGCGTGCGGCTGTCAGCCGGCGTCGCTGCGGGCGAGCCGACCGCCCTGGTCCGGGCACGCAAACGCCTTCGTCCGGGCAGGCGTGGGGCTCTCTTCCGGGCGAGCGAACGCCCTGGTCCGGGCGCGTACGGCTCGGGATCGGCCGAGCGAACGGCCGAACCCGGGACGGCTCACGTCCTCGTCCCGGGCGGGGCGGCGGAGTCGTGCGGGCGTCAGCGCGCCTCGGCCGCGCGGACCTGCTCCGGGGTGGGGGCGGTGCCGCCGAGGTGGGCCGGCATCCACCAGGTGTCGCTCGCGTCCTTGGGGCGTACGGGGTAGGCGCGCTGAGCGGCCTCCAGGAGCTCCTGGACACGCTCGCGCAGCTGCCGGGTGATGGCCCCCGCGTACTTGTCGCGCGAGGCCTCGATGGCCTCGCCCACGCGGATGGTGATCGGGGTGTGGCTGCGCTTGAAGTTGCGCGGCTGGCCCTTGGTCCACAGTCGCTGCGTTCCCCACAGGGCCACCGGGATCAGCGGAACGCCCGCCTCCTGGGCCATCCGGGCCGCACCCGACTTGAAGCTCTTCAGCGTGAAGGACTGGGAGATGGTGGCCTCGGGGAACACGCCGACGATTTCGCCGGAGCGCAGTGAATCCAGCGCGTGGGCGTAGGCCGTCTCGCCCTGATTGCGGTCCACCGGGATGTGCTTCATGCCGCGCATCAGCGGACCGGAGATCCTGTGGCGGAAAACGGACTCCTTCGCCATGAAGCGAACGAGACGTTTCTGCGGGAGCGCGGCCAGACCGTCGAAGATGAAGTCGAGGTAGCTGATGTGGTTGCTCACCAGCACGGCTCCACCCGAGCGCGGGATGTTCTCCGACCCCTGGCAGTCGATCTTGAGGTCCCAGACCTTGAACAGCGTCTGGGCGAGGCCGACGACGGGGCGGTAGACAAGCTCAGCCATGGGCGGGGCGGACCCTTCCTTCTCTCTGCCGGGGAAGCCTCTCCGCGGCAAAGTTACGCAGCCGTAGGTTTACGGCATGTCGCAGATCGTGCCCCAAGAACGGCCGGGGAGCCAGTCCTGGTGCCCGAAGGCGGCGAGATTCTCGTCACTTCGCCCCTTGATCCACCTCGGGCTTTTAAGTCGTCTTTACTGCGCGCGTACCGTGACCCGCCGCGCGAGCAGGTACATCTCGCAGCCGAGGCAGTACCCGAAAGCGGCATTCAGGAAGGCGGCGGCGAGCGCCGCACCGGTCGCCGCGAGGCCCAGCCAGTCGGGTCCCAGCGTCAGACCGACGAGACCGAGGCCCGCGAACAGCAGTCCCACCGCCTGTGCGAACCGGGGCGGCGTCGGGGCCTCGAACTCGGTCGGCGGCCCGAGCCGCGGCCGCACGGCCCTGCGGAACACCCAGCCGTACGGCGAACGCCCCGCCCCGCCGGCCGCGCCGAGCGCGAACGCCAGCGTCTGCCAGGCCAGCAGCCAGGCGTTCCCCGTGATCAGGACGACCGCGAGCACCACGGTCGTCACGGCGGCCCCGAAGCGCGGGCCCCTCGCGTCGATGTCCATGAATCAAGCATTCCGCAACGGAAACGATTCCTGGGGGCGGGAATCTTTGCAGTCTCGTGAACGCTGGAGCAGCAGATGACCGGACTGGTGGTGTGTGTGGCGGTGCTCGCGGCGGCGAGCGCCTACGGAATGCTGCAGCGGCGGCGGAGCGGGAGGGTACGGGTGCGCGGGCGGGACGACGGCAGTCGACTGGGAGCGGACCGGCTCGGCGGCGCGCTCGGGGAACGGGCCACGCTCGTTCAGTTCTCGAGCGCCTTCTGCGCGCCCTGCCGGGCGACCCGCAGGATCCTCGGCGAGGTGGCCGACGTGGTCCCCGGAGTCGCGCACATCGAGATCGACGCCGAGGCGCACCTGGACCTCGTGCGCGAACTCGACATCCTCAAGACCCCGACCGTCCTGGTCCTGGACGCCGACGGGCGCGTCGTCCGGCGCGCCACCGGCCAGCCCCGCAGGGCCGACGTGATCGCGGCCCTGGGGGAGGCGGTGTGACCTGCCACGGGGCGACGGTGAGCCATCTCCCAGATCCCGGAACGCACTTGACTGTGCGTGCCGCCTATCGTCAGCCTGACCGTATGCCTGAGGAACTCCTTCTCCACGGACGGGTCCACGTCGACCTGGTCCGTACCGCGAGCGCGCGCTGTCCGGTCCGTTGAGCACCCACGGCCCGACCCGCCGCTTCCCGCAGAAGGACGACTCCATGACCGCCACGCCCGACCTCGGCGTTCCTCAGCTGGCCTCTCCCGATCTCCTGCGTTCCGTCTTCCGTCGGCACGCGGCCGGCGTCGCCGTGATCACCGCCTCGGGTGAAGCCGGCCCGGTCGGCTTCACCGCGACCTCCCTCAGCTCCGTCTCCGCCGAGCCCCCACTGCTCTCCTTCGGTATCGGCACCGGCGCCTCCAGCTGGCCGGCGGTGTCCCGGGCGGAGTACGTGGGCGTCCATATATTGGGCGAGCACCAGCAGGCCCTGGCCGCCACCTTCGCCAGGAGCGGCGCCGACCGCTTCGGCGCGCCGACCGCCTGGCGCGAGGGGCCGCAGGGTGTTCCCGTCCTCGACGACGTGCTCGCGTGGCTGGTGTGCCGCGTCATCGCGCGCGTGCCCGCGGGGGACCATCGCATCGTGCTGGCCGAGGTGCTGCTCGGCGACCCGGCGGGCGCCGGCCGTCCGCTGCTGTACCACCAGGGCCGTTTCACCGCTCTGCGGGATTGATCACTGCGCGGCCGTCCTGCGGCGCCGTCGAGTTCCGATTACGCTGCGTTGCAAAGGTCACAGTTCAAAGCGCTTGCTTAGCGGGAACGAACTGGGTGTACTGACGAGTAATATTTCGGTCGGAGCGCGGGCCGCCCCAACCGGGATCGGCCGATCGAGACGCCTATGCTGCCTGGAAGAAGGCAGCCGAGAACTGACGATGCAGTAGGAGAGCCGGCGTGAGCTTGAGGATCGTTGTCACTGTGAAGTTTGTGCCCGACGCCACCGGCGACCGGCACTTCGCCGATGACCTGACCGTCGACCGGGACGACGTGGACGGTCTGCTCTCCGAGCTCGACGAGTACGCGGTCGAGCAGGCGCTGCAGATCTCCGAGAACTCCGACGACGACGTAGAGGTCACCGTCCTGACGGTGGGCCCCGAGGACGCCAAGGACGCCCTGCGCAAGGCGCTGTCCATGGGCGCCGACAAGGCGATCCACGTCGAGGACGACGACCTGCACGGCACCGACGCCCTGGGCACCTCCCTGGTGCTGGCCAAGGCGATCGAGAAGGCCGGCTACGACCTGGTGATCTCCGGCATGGCCTCCACCGACGGCACCATGGGCGTCGTCCCGGCCCTGCTGGCCGAGCGCCTGGGCGTCCCGCAGGTCACCCTGCTCTCCGAGGTCTCGGTCGAGGACGGCACCGTCAAGGGCCGCCGCGACGGCGACGCCGCCTCCGAGCAGCTCGAGGCCTCCCTGCCGGCCGTCGTGTCGGTCACCGACCAGTCGGGCGAGGCGCGTTACCCGTCCTTCAAGGGCATCATGGCCGCCAAGAAGAAGCCGGTGGAGTCCTGGGACCTGTCGGACCTGGACCTGGAGGCCGAGGAGGTCGGCCTGGAGGGCGCCTGGACCAAGGTCGAGTCCGCGACCGAGCGTCCCGCCCGCACCGCGGGCACGATCGTCAAGGACGAGGGCGAGGGCGGCAAGCAGCTCGCCGAGTTCCTCGCGGGCCAGAAGTTCATCTAAAGGCCCCTCGCCGACCGCCCCTCAACTTCGTTTCGCAGGAGAGCAAATCCCATGGCTGAAGTCCTCGTCTACGTCGACCACGTGGACGGCGCCGTCCGCAAGCCCACCCTCGAGCTGCTGACGCTCGCCCGCCGCATCGGCGAGCCCGTCGCCGTCGCCCTCGGCTCGGGCGCCGAGAACACCGCCGCCGCGCTGGCCGAGCACGGCGCCGTCAAGGTCCTCACGCACGACGCCTCCGAGTACGCCGACTACCTGGTCGTGCCGAAGGTCGACGCGCTGCAGGCCGCCGTCGAGGCCGTGTCCCCGGCCGCCGTGCTGGTGCCGTCCTCCGCGGAGGGCAAGGAGATCGCCGCGCGTCTGGCGCTGCGCATCGGTTCCGGCATCATCACCGACGCCGTCGACCTGGAGGCCGGCGACGAGGGTCCGGTGGCCACCCAGTCGGTGTTCGCCGCGTCCTTCACCACCAAGTCCCGCGTCTCCAAGGGCACCCCGGTCATCACGGTCAAGCCGAACTCGGCCGCGGTCGAGGCCGCTCCGGCCGCCGGCGCCGTCGAGGCCCTGAGCGTCTCCTTCTCCGCCCAGGCCACCGGCACCAAGGTCACCGGCCGCACCCCGCGTGAGTCGACCGGGCGTCCGGAGCTGACCGAGGCCGCGATCGTGGTCTCCGGCGGCCGTGGCGTCAACGGCGCCGAGAACTTCGCGATCATCGAGGCCCTCGCCGACTCCCTCGGCGCGGCCGTCGGCGCCTCCCGCGCCGCCGTCGACGCCGGCTGGTACCCGCACACCAACCAGGTCGGCCAGACCGGCAAGTCCGTCTCGCCGCAGCTCTACATCGCCAACGGCATCTCCGGCGCCATCCAGCACCGGGCCGGCATGCAGACCTCGAAGACGATCGTCGCCGTCAACAAGGACGCCGAGGCCCCGATCTTCGACCTCGTGGACTACGGCGTCGTCGGCGACCTGTTCGACGTCGTCCCGCAGCTCACCGAGGAGATCAAGACCCGCAAGGGCTGATCACCGACCGTCGCACGACGAACGAGGCCCCCGTGACCGCGTGTCACGGGGGCCTCGGCCTTCATCCCAGGGTCACGGTGGCCTGCACCGGCAGATGGTCGCTCGGGTACTGCCCGTGCAGGGTGAAGGGATCGGTCCGCACCCGGTGGACGGTGACGCCCGGCGTCGCCAGGATCCAGTCGATCCGGTCCCCGCCCGCAACGAGCGCGCGGTACCCGTGATACGTCCCGTACACCCCGCCACGCGCGTGTGCCGCGTCCCAGGTGTCGACCAGACCGGCGCCCAGCAGGGTGTCGTAGATCGGATCCCTGTGGGCGACGGCGTTGAAGTCGCCGGTCAGGAACAGCGGCAGGGACGGGTCGAACCGGGCGATCCGCTCGGCGATCATGGCGGCGGAGCGCACGCGCGCGTACCGGCCGTGGTTGTCGAGATGCGTGTTGAGGACGTAGAACTCCCGCCCGGCGAGCAGGTCGCGGAAGCGGACCCAGGTGACCATGCGGGGGTGGGCCGCGCCCCAGGTGTTGGAGCCGCGCACCTCGGGCGTGTCGGAGAGCCAGAAGTGCGCGTATTTGGTCGGAGCGAGCCGGCGGGTGTCGTAGAAGACGGCCATCGCCTCGTCGTCGCCGCCTCCGCGGCCGGTGCCGATCCAGGCGTAGCGCGACCCGAGATCGGCCGCGATGTCCCGTAACTGCTGAGGCCGGCCCTCCTGGGTGCCGATGACGTGCGGGGCGGCCCGGCGCACGAGCGCGCGCGTCACCGGCCGGCGGTCCGCCCAGCTGTTGGGCTGCGCGGCGGACGCGAAACGGAGGTTGAACGTCATGATCTCCAGCGGCGGGACGGCCGCGGGCGCCGGCGCTTCGCGCGACGGGCTCTCGCGCCGGGCCGCGGCGGACCCCGCCGTGCCGAGCAGCGGCACGACGACCACGGCGGCCGCCATGGTTCGCAGTCCTGCCCGCCGTGTCGGCCCGCCCGCGCCCGTCATGTGTCCTCCCTTGCCTTGTGAGACAGGATGAAGGTGTGACCGGTCGTGCGGAAGAGGGCGTAGATGCTCCGGCGACGACGGGGACCACGCCGCACGAGTGGGGGACCACTCGACACAGGAAGGCGGACCACGCACCACAGGAGGGGACCACGCGCCGGACAGGGTGTTGACCCGTCGGAAGTCCCACGGATAACTTCATTCTACGGATTGTTGATTCCGTAGAGCGGAAAACTGGAGGGTGTGGAATGGGTCAGGGCCAGCAGGAGACGGTGACGACCAGCCTCGCGGGCGCCGTCAGCGAGGAGATCAGCGCCTCCCTCGCCGCGGTCGACGCCGAACTCGACCGCCGCTACCCCGGAGACCCCGGCACCCGCCAGCCCGTCCACACCGTCTACGTGCCCGGCGACGTCTTCGACGCCGACACGATCCGCTCCTGGGGCGACCGGGCCCTCGCCGCCCTCGACGAGCACGCCCCCGACGCGGCCTCCTTCGCCGCCTGCCTCGGCCTGTCCGACGCGCTCGCCGAGCCCGTGTACGCGCGCGTGCGGGCCAAACTGGAACGCGAGCCGATCGAAGACCTCCGCGTCGACTTCGAGGACGGCTACGGCCCCCGCCCGGACGCGGAGGAGGACGAGACGGCCGCCCGGTCGGCCCGGCTGATCGCCGAGGCCTACGACAAGGGCACGGCGGCCCCCTACATGGGCATCCGCATGAAGTGCATGGAGGCCGCGGTGCGAGACCGGGGCATCCGCACGCTCGACGTCTTCCTCACCGGCCTGGCGGAGGCCGGCGGCCTGCCCGACGGTCTGGTCCTCACCCTGCCGAAGGTGACGTACCCCGAGCAGGTCACCGCCATGGTCCGGCTCCTGGACGCCTTCGAGAAGGCGCGCGGACTGGACGCCGGACGCCTCGGCTTCGAGATCCAGATCGAGACCAGCCAGGCCATCCTCGCCACCGACGGCACCGCGACGGTCGCCCGCATGATCCAGGCGGCCGAGGGCCGGGCCACCGGCCTGCACTACGGCACCTTCGATTACAGCGCCTGCCTCGGCGTGTCCGCCGCCCACCAGGCCCCCGACCACCCCGCCGCCGACCATGCCAAGGCGGTCATGCAGGTCGCCGCGGCCGGCACCGGCGTGCGGCTCTCCGACGGTTCCACGAACGTGCTGCCGGTCGGCCCCACCGAGAAGGTCCACGACGCCTGGCGACTGCACTACGGCCTCACCCGCCGCGCCCTCGCCCGCGCCTTCTACCAGGGCTGGGACATGCATCCCGGCCACCTCCCCACCCGGTACGCGGCCGTCTTCGCCTTCTACCGCGAGGGTTTCGCCCAGGCCGCCGAGCGCCTGTCCCGGTACGCCAACCGGGCCGCCGGCGACGTGATGGACGAACCCGCCACCGCCAAGGCCCTCGGCGGCTACCTGCTGCGCGGCCTGGACTGCGGCGCCCTCGACCTCGCCGAGGTGACCGAGGCGACGGGGCTGTCCCGGGCCGCCCTGGAGGGCTTCGCGGCACCGCGCCGGGGCGATCTGACGGCCTCCGCGACGTAGGGCACGAGGGGGCGCAGGGCGCGGAGGGGGTCAAGGACCCGAGGGGAGGAGCGTGAAGGCCCGGCGGGCCGGAGGCCTGCGGCCGGCCGGGGCCAGGAGACCCCGGCCGGCCTGCGGCCGTCAGCGCCGACTACCGCTCGGGAAAGGTGTACGGGGTGGTGATGATCTCCATGCCGTGCCCCGAGGGGTCCAGGAAGTACACGCCCCGGCCGCCGTGGTGATGATTGATCTCACCCGGCTGCCGGCCGTGCGGATCCGCGAAGTACGTGATCCCCGCCCGCCTGATCCGGCCGAGGGCGGCGTCGAACTCCTCGTCGGAGACGAGGAAGGCGTAGTGCTGCATGACGATGGACTCCGCCGGGATCGTGGCGAAGTCCAGGGTGACCTTGTTGCTCGTGCCGACGGGGACGAACGGCCCCCACTCGGCGCCGACTTCGAGACCCAGGATGTGGGCGAGGAACTCGGCCGACTCCCGGTTGTCACGGGAGTGCACGATCGTGTGATTCAGCTCGACTGACATGTGTGGAATGCCTCCGTAAGGCAAACTCACGGGCACCTCCATGCCTCACCCGGTCGGTGACCGACACGCGATGCCGTGCGATCACATTAACGGACGCGCAGGTGTTCCAGACCGGAGACGGTCACCAGATTCTCCTCCGCGAACAACCGGGTACCCCGCTCACACCGCCGCGCGTCGGCCCGGGCCCGGCGGCAGAACTCCTCCGGGGTCTCACCGAACAGCTCCCTCAACGCCGCTGATCCTGAAAGGAGTTCGGTGATCAGCGTCCGCTGGCCGGGATGGCCGCGCGGACTGCCGGAACCGTCGTGCAGAACGCCATGGTGATTCACGTACGCGAAGGCATTGAGGAGCGTCTCGCCGTTCTCCAGCTCGACGCGGAAATGCGGCGCGGGCAACAGGACCCGGTCGTAGTTCGGCTCCGTCGCGTCGACCGTGGCGAGTTGTTCCGCGTCCAGCCAGATGACGAACAACTCCCTCGTCACACCGGGGGCGTTGACGGGCGAGGCGGAGACGTAGCCGAGACGGCTGATGTGCGCCGAGACGCCCACGTCGATGCCCGTCACACGCGCCCTGACCATCGGGATGGGCGAGGTGATATCCAACTCGGCCATCTTGTGCCGCAGTTGGGCGGGGCTCGCGTTGGAGCCCACGGCCACCACCGGGGTCCGGTCCGGGTGGGTCAGACGGTCCAGCGGCAGCAGTTCGTCGCCGTCGAGCAGCCCGGACGCGGTCGGCCAGGCCCCGGGATAGGCCAGCGGGTGGTCGCGGGGCGCGTCGGCCAGGCCCAGCGCCTCCAGCGTCCGGTGCTCGTCGCGGGCGTCCACGGGCGCCTCAGTCCGCCGGCGGCAGCTCGCCCGAGCCGCGGGCGATGAGCCGGGTCGGCAGTTCGATGCGTTCGGGAACGATCAGGGTGCCGTCCAGCTGCCGGAACAGACGCTCGGCGGCGGTCCGGCCGAGCGTGGCCGCGTCCTGGGCGACCACGGTCACCCCCGGCTGGAGCAGGTCGGCGAGCTCCAGGTCGTCGAAGGCCACCAGGGCGACGCGACGGGCCTGCTCGGCGAGGACCCGGATCACGGTGACCGTCACCCGGTTGTTCCCCGAGAAGACCGCCGTCACCGGCGAGGGCCCCGACAGCATGTCCTCGGCCGCCCGGCGCACCCGCACCGGATCCGTGGCGCCCAGGGACATCCAGGCGTCCTCGACCGGTATCCCGGCGTCCTCCATCGCCGTGCGGTAGCCGCGCAGACGCTCCGCGGCGGTGTGGATGCGGGGCATGTCGCCGATGAAGCCGATCCGGCGGTGCCCGTGCGCGACGAGGTGGGCCACGCCCGCGCGGGCGCCGCCGAAGTTGTCCGACAGCACGCAGTCGGCGTCGATCCCGCCTGCGGGCCGGTCGACGAAGACCGTGGCGACCCCCGCCTTGATCTCCGGCTCCAGATAGCGGTGGTCGTCCCCGGCCGGGATCACCACCAGACCGTCCACCCGACGCGCGCACAACGCCAGCGCCAGCTCCTGCTCGCGGTCGGGGTCCTCGGCGCTGGAGCCGTTGATGAGCAGCGCCCCGTGCGCCCGGGCGACCTCCTCCACCGCCCGGCTCAGCGGCCCGTAGAACGGGTCGGCGAGGTCCTCCAGAACCAGGCCGATGCTGGCGGTGCGGCCCTTGCGCAACACCCGCGCGCTGTCGTTGCGGCGGAAGCCGAGCGCGTCGATGGCCTCCTGGACGCGGCGTTCGGTGTCCGGGGTGACCCCCGACTCGCCGTTGACCACGCGCGACACCGTCTTGAGGCCGACTCCCGCCCGAGCGGCGACGTCCTTCATCGTGGGACGGTTGCCGTAACGGCTCTCGGGGCGGCGCTGCGTCTCGGCCACGATGCTGTGTCCTGTCCTGTCGTCCACGTGAGGTCGTCGGCATGCGCACCGCCCGCGCAATGTCACGGACGGGGATGCGGGGCCCCGGGGTTTGTATGAGGATGTGGCGTCGAGCATAGAGCCTGGACAACGTTGTCAGATGCGGGGGACACTGTCCACCGCAATCTCCGGCCCGCGTCCCCCAACCGCTGGACCGGCCAGCCCTTTTCCATGGTGGACCGGGAGAGACCAGACTGATGCACACCGACCTCGTGGCCGCGCTCGACATCGGCGGCACCAAGATCGCCGGAGCGCTGGTGAACGGCGACGGCACGATCCTGGCCCGCGCGCAGCGCCCCACGCCCGCACAGGAGGACGGTGACACCGTCATGCGGGCCGTCGAGGAGGTGCTGGGGGAGCTGACCGTGTCGCCGCTGTGGGAGCGGGTCCGTGCCGTCGGCATCGGCAGCGCCGGGCCGGTGGACGCCTCGGCCGGCACCGTCAGCCCGGTGAACGTGCCCGGCTGGCGGGGCTACCCGCTGGTCGACCGGGTCCGGGCCGCGACCGGGAACCTCCCGGTCGAGCTGATCGGCGACGGCGTGGCGATCACGGCGGCCGAACACTGGCAGGGCGCGGCCCGGGGCCACGACAACGCGCTGTGCATGGTCGTCTCCACCGGCGTCGGCGGCGGCCTGGTCCTGGGCGGACGGCTCCACCCGGGTCCCACGGGCAACGCGGGTCACATCGGCCACATCAGCGTCGACCTCGACGGCGATCCGTGCCCCTGCGGCGCCCGCGGTTGCGTGGAACGCATCGCCAGCGGTCCCCACATCGCCCGGCGGGCGCTGGAGAACGGCTGGCTGCCCGGCCCCGACGGCGACACCTCCGCGGCTGCGGTGGCCGCCGCCGCCCGCGCGGGCGACCCGGTCGCCCTGGCCTCCTTCGAACGAGCCGCCCAGGCCCTGGCCGCCGGCATCGCGGCGACCGCGACCCTGGTCGAGATCGACATCGCGGTGATCGGCGGGGGCGTGGGCAAGGCGGGCGACGTGCTCTTCACCCCCCTGCGCCGAGCCCTCCGCGACTACGCGACGCTCTCCTTCGTCCAGCGCCTGACGGTGACGCCCGCACAGATGGGCACCGACGCGGGCCTCGTGGGAGCGGCGGCGGCCGCCCTGGCGAGGAGAGCGGCGGCAGGGGTCTGACGCAATGACCCAGCCCGGAAGGAACGTTCCGCCCTGCGGGGATTCTCCGGGGTGCGGTCGGCCGATCTCGTGCGGGTGCGGGTGCGGGTGCGGGTGCGGGCTCGGGCTCGGGCTGCGAGCTGCCGGTGCCGGTGCGGAGGCGGGCTGTGGGCTGCCGGTGAGGGTGCTGGCGGGGCGGTGCGGATGGGCCGCCGCGTCACCGGGGGCGGACGCAGCTCGCCGTGTCGGCTTGGGACGGGTGCCGGCGGCGGGCTGCATAGGGGTCGGTGCGGGTGGGCCGACTCCTCGCGGGGGGGGGGGGGGGGGGCGCAGCCCGGCGCGCGTACTGCCAATTGGTGTCGGCGAAGCTCGCGCCTCACGGGTGCCGCTTCGACTCCCGTCTCACGGGTGCCGTCTCGACTCGCGCCTCACGGGTGTCGGCGCGAGTGCACGGGTTCACCCGGCCGGCGAGCGTTTCCGCAGGCGGCAGGCGGCAGGCGGCAGGCGGCAGGCGGGAAGTGGCAGGCGGTGGCCGTCGTTCGGCTGGCCTGGCCCGACACTCGCCGCTGGTCTCAGGCGACGCCCGGCCGTGTTGCGGCGCGGGCGTCCCAGCCGCTCCAGTCCGGGATCGCCTCGCGGGCCTGGCGCCAGGCGGCGGGGACGGCAGCCGAGCCGGTGCGGGCCGCGACCACGCCGCCCGCGATGGCGCAGGTCGTGTCGCGGTCGCCCCACCCGCCCACGGTCTGCCACAGCGCCTCGGGCAGATCGTCCAGGTGCCCCGCGGCGGACCAGAGGGCGAACGGAACCGTGTCCGGAGCAGAGATCAGCGTCCCCGCGCCCAGCACGGACGCCGCGTGGCGCACCGAGGTGCGCTCGGGCAGGTTCGCCGCCACCAGCAGCCCGGAGCGCACGTCGCTCTGCGGCACCTGCCCGGCGACCTCCCGCAGGAAGACCGCGCGCGGGGCTGCGCCCACGCCCTCGCCGGCGGCCGCCAGCGCCGCGGCGACGGCCACCGCCACCGCGCCCGCGACCGCTTCCGGATGGGCGTGGGTGGCCAGCGCCGACAGCCGGGCCTGCTCACGGGCCGCGACGGGATCGTCCCGGAACCAGGCGCCCAGCGGGGCGACCCGCATCGCCGCGCCGTTGCCGTAGGAACCCTGTCCGCCGAACTGCTCCGTGGTCACCGCCCGCCAGTCCTCGCCCCCGGCGATGCGCCGCAGCACGCCGTGCATGGACGGCCCGTACTTGCGCTCCGGGTCGCGGCCGTACTCGGCGGCGAACTCCCGCGCCAGGTCGTCCGGACGGACCTCCCCGTGCGCCGTCAGGTGGGCGAACAGGACGAACGCCATGGCGGAGTCGTCCGTCCAGGGCCAGGGCGCCGGACGGGGCTGCCGGGCTGCCCACAGTGCTTCGGCGGGCTCGTCGGAACGGGTGAACCAGCTGTCGCCGAAGGCGTCGCCCGTGACGAGCCCGTCCAGACTGGCGTGGGCGTGGTGCGGACCGCTCATGGCAAGGCTCCTCGAAGACGTTCGGCGACCTCGGCATTCTGGCCGTGTGCGGATGCGCCGCGCGAACGGATTGCCGGGTCGGGCGTGACTCCGCGCCCCCGCGCACAGTTGATCCGCACATGAAGAAGCGCAGCATGCTCGCCATCGCCTCCCTCGCCACCGGCTTCGTCGTCGCGGCGATCACCCCCTCGCACGGCCTGGGGGCCGAGCACCTCGACGGACTGAACGTCGGCGACACCCTCAGCACGCTCGATCACACCATCGCCAGCGACAGCCTGGCCGTCGACGACAACGCCCTGGGGCAGAACGACTGACGGACGCATCCCGACCGTGGCGCCGGCACCCCACCGCGAGGGGGCCGGCGCCACGGCGTTCGTGCGCCCTCAACGGGAACTGGTTTCCGTGGCAGGGTGGAGCGGGCAAGCCACAGGGGGCCAACAGAAGAGGGGGAACTGTGACCGTCGTCTGGATCAACGGCGCGTTCGGTGCGGGGAAGACCACCACCGCACGGGAATTGATCGACCTGATCCCGAACAGCACGCTCTTCGACCCCGAGGTCATCGGCGCAGCGCTCCCGCACCTGCTGCCGCCCAAACGCCTGGCCGAGGTCGGCGACTTCCAGGACCTGCCGATCTGGCGGCGGCTGGTGATCGACACGGCGGCCGGGCTGCTCGCCGAGCTGGGCGGCACTCTCGTCGTCCCCATGACCCTGCTGCGCCAGGAGTACCGCGACGAGATCTTCGGAGGGCTCGCCGCCCGCCGGATCGCCGTCCGGCACGTCCTGCTCGCCCCGGCGGAAACGATCCTGCGCGAGCGAATAGCCAACCGGGAGGTCCCCGCGGACCTTCCCGACGGCGAGATGAGGATCCGTCAGTGGTCCTACGACCACATCGAGCCCTACCAGGCCGCGCTCGCCTCCTGGCTCACCGCCGACGCCCACCCGGTCGACAACGGGGCCCTCACCCCGCGGGAGACGGCCGTCCGGATCGCCGAGGCCGTCGGCAGCGGCGCCGTGGCCTCGTGCGACATCGTGCAGACCCCCGAACCCACCGCCGAGACGGTCGCCGCGGGCGTCCTCCTCTTCGACGAACTGGACCGCGTCCTGCTCGTCGATCCCACGTACAAGCCGGGCTGGGAGTTCCCGGGCGGAGTGGTGGAGCCCGGCGAGGCGCCCGCGCGCGCGGGGATGCGCGAGGTGGAGGAGGAGACCGGGATCCGGCTCGCGGAGGTCCCGCGGCTGCTGGTCGTCGACTGGGAGCGACCGGTGCCGCCCGCCTACGGCGGACTGCGCCTCCTCTTCGACGGCGGAAGGCTCGACTCCGCGTCCGTCGCGGGGCTGCTGCTGCCCGGACCCGAGCTGCGGGCCTGGCGCTTCGTCACGGAGGAGGAGGCGGCCGGTCTCCTCCCGCCGGTCCGCCACGAGCGACTGCGCTGGGCGCTGCGGGCCCGTGAGCGCAACGCCGCCCTCTACCTGGAGGCCGGCGTTCCGCGAGGGTGAGCGGCACCGGCGCCATCGGTGCCATCGGTGCCATCCACGCCATCAGCGCCACCAGTGCCATCCGCGCCACCACTGCCACATGACGCGGTCGCACGGCCGCCGCCCTCAAGGCGACCCGCGGACAGGTCAACTCGCCCCCGCTCCGTGGCCGTCGGCGGTCGTCGTGAGCGCGGCGGGCTCCCTCCCACGCACCCCGCCCATCGGGCGGGGCCCTGTGCCGAACCCGCCGGGCGGGGGCCCCTGTGCCGAACCAGCCTGCGGCCCCTGCGCCGACCGTTGCGTGGATCAGCTCGCCGCGTACTTGCGGAGGAACAGGGCCTCCGCCACCGACAGCCGCTCCAGCTCCTGCGGGGACACGCTCTCGTCGACCGCGTGGATCTGCGCCTCGGGCTCGCTCAGGCCGATGAGGAGGATCTCGGCCTGCGGGTAGAGCCCGGCGAGGGTGTTGCAGAGCGGGATGGATCCGCCCTGGCCCGCGTACTGCATCTGCTGCCCGGGGTAGGCCACGGCCATCGCCTCGGCCATCGCCGCGTACGCCGGGCTGGTCGTCTCGGCGCTGAACGCCTGGCCCTGGCCGATCTGCTCGGTGCTCACCCGCGCGCCCCACGGGATGTGCGCCTCCACGTGTGCCTGCAGCAGCTTCGTGGCCTCGGCCGCGTCCACACCCGGCGGCACCCGCAGGCTGATCAGCGCGCGGGCGCTCGCCTGCACGGACGGGGTGGCCCCGACGACCGGCGGGCAGTCGATGCCGAGGACGGTGACGGCCGGGCGGGCCCAGATCCGGTCGGCGACGGTGCCGGAGCCGATCAGGCCGACGCCGTCCAGCACCTTGGCGTCCTGACGGAACTGCGTCTCGTCGTACTGCAGACCCTCCCAGCGCGCGTCGTCGGTGAGGCCGTCGACGGTCGTCGAGCCGTCCTCGGCGCGCAGCGAGTCCAGGACGCGGATCAGCGCGCCCAGCGCGTCGGGCGCGGCCCCGCCGAACTGACCGGAGTGCAGGTTGCCCTCGAGGGTGTCGACCCGCACCCGCATCATCGTCATGCCGCGCAGTGTGGAGGTGACCGTCGGCAGGCCCACGCGGAAGTTGCCCGCGTCGCCGATGACGATGGCGTCGGCCGTCAGCAGGTCCGGGTGTTCCTCGGCGTACCGCTCCAGACCGCCGGTGCCCTGCTCCTCGGAGCCCTCGACGATCACCTTGACGGTGACCGGGACACCGCCGTCGGCCTTCAGGGCGCGCAGCGCGAGCAGGTGCATGATCACGCCGCCCTTGCAGTCGGCGCTCCCACGCCCGTACCAGCGGCCGTCCCGCTCGGTGAGCTCGAAGGGCGGGGTGGTCCAGGCGGACTCGTCCAGCGGGGGCTGCACGTCGTAGTGGGCGTAGAGCAGGACGGTCTTCGCGCCGGCGGGGCCGGGCAGACAGCCGTAGACCGACTGCGTGCCGTCAGGGGTGTCGAGGACGGCCACGTCCTGGAAGCCCTCGGCACGCAGGGCGGCCGTGATCCAGGCGGCGGCGGCCTCGCTCTCGCTCCTGGGGAACTGGTCGAAGTCCGCCACCGACTTGAAGGCCACCAGTTCGGTGAGCTCCGCCCGCGCCCTGGGCATCAGCGAGGCGACGGTCTCGGCGATCGGATTCGACGACATGGGCACGCTCCTTGTGGGTGCGACGTTGTACAGGGTGGCACTGGTCCGTTCGAGGGACCGTGCGAGCGTACGCGTCTGCCGGGTGAGGGGCGCGCACGCCGCCGATCCTGCCACAGCGGACCGTCATCGGACCGTGACGATCTCCGCCGTAGGATGCGGGGGACAGGTGCGGCAAGCGGCTTGATCGGGAGCAGTAGACCATCGTGAGCAGCGAGAACTCTTCGGCGGACGACGTGCGGCAGGTGTGGGACGTCGTCGTGGTGGGCGCGGGACCCGCGGGGGCTTCGGCCGCCTATGCGGCGGCGGTCACTGGGCGGCGCGTGCTGTTGCTGGAGAAGGCGGAGCTGCCCCGCTACAAGACGTGCGGCGGCGGCATCATCGGCCCCTCGCGGGAGGCCCTGCCCCCGGGCTTCGAGCTGCCCTTCCGCGACCGGGTGCACGCGGTGACCTTCTCGAACAACGGGCGCTTCACCCGGACCCGTCGCTCCCGGCAGATGCTGTTCGGGCTGATCAACCGGCCCGAGTTCGACCAGCAGCTCGTCGAGCACGCGCAGAAGGCGGGCGCGGAGCTGCGCACGGGCGTCACCGTGCAGCGGGTCGAGCAGCACGGCTCGGCGGTGCCGGACCGGCGCTCGGTCGCGGTGGTCCTGCAGGGCGGCGAGACGCTGCTGGCCCGCGCGGTGGTCGGCGCCGACGGCAGTGCGAGCCGCATAGGGGCGCACGTCGGCGTGAAGCTCGACCAGGTGGATCTCGGCCTGGAGGCGGAGATCCCGGTGCCGGAGACGGTCGCCGAGGACTGGAAGGGACGGGTCCTCATCGACTGGGGGCCGATGCCCGGCAGTTACGGCTGGGTCTTCCCCAAGGGCGACACACTGACCGTGGGCGTGATCTCGGCGCGTGGCGAAGGCGCGGCCACCAAGCGCTACTTGGAGGACTTCATCGGACGGCTCGGCCTCGCCGGGTTCGAGCCGAGCATCTCCTCCGGCCACCTCACGCGGTGCCGGGCCGACGACTCGCCGCTCTCACGCGGGCGGGTGCTGGTCTGCGGGGACGCGGCGGGCCTGCTGGAGCCGTGGACCCGCGAGGGCATCTCCTTCGCCCTGCGCTCGGGCCGCCTCGCCGGCGAGTGGGCGGTCCGCATCGCCGAAGCGCACGACGCGGTGGACACCCGGCGTCAGGCACTGAACTTCGCCTTCGCGGTCAAGGCGGGTCTCGGCGTGGAGATGAGCGTCGGCAAGCGGATGCTCGCGGCCTTCGAACGCCGTCCCGGGCTGTTCCACGCGGCCCTCACCGGGTTCCGTCCGGCATGGCGGGCGTTCACCGACATCACGCGCGGCCGGACGACTCTGGGCGAGCTCGTCCGCTCGCATCCGATGGCCCAGCGTGCGCTGACCGCGATGGACCGGCGGCAGACCGCCGCGCCGGCATCGGCGCCGGCGCCCGCGTCGGCTTCGGTCGCGGAGGAGAGCGAGTCCTGAGAGGGGCCGCTCAGCCGGCGACCGTGATCCGGAAGACCGGGTGGTCGCCGGCCGCGGCGACGATCTCCTCGTCCGTGGACGTCGCCGTGACGCCCTTGAAGTACTGGTTGACCTCCCAGCCCCACTTCTCCAGGTAGGTCCGCAGGATCGGGAGCTTCTCCTCGTCGGGGAGCTCCACGGCGGAGAACGCGCGCACCTTGCGTCCGACCCGCAGCTCGCCGCCGCCCGCCACCCGCATGTTGCGGACCCACTGCGAGTGGCCGCGCGCCGAGACCAGGTACTGCGCCCCGTCGTACGAGTGCGGGTTCACCGGGATGCGCTGCATCTGGCCGCTCTTGCGTCCGCGGACCGACATCTCCGCCGAGCCCATCAGACTGATGCCGTGCCGCGCCAGCCAGCCGATGACGCTGTTGAGGCGTACGGCGAGCGGGCTGCCCTTGAGGTAGTACGGCGATGACGACGACATGGTGACCCCCGGTCGGTGAGTGGGCGAGAGCGGTGCTCTCGTTTCCCTTGTGAGGAGTCTGCCCGAGAGGGACGATCCAAAGCAAGAGCGGTGCTCTCTTTTTTGTGCGCCGCTCCGAATCATGTGCGCCAGTACGAATCACGTACACCGCTCCGAACCGTGTGCACCGATCCGATCCGTGGAACACTCATCCCATGAGCAGCAACACCGTCCGTGGAGCCCGGGCCCGCGCCAGGATCGAAGTCACCGCCGCGATCAAGGAAGAGGCCCGCAGGCAACTCGCCTCCGAGGGCGCGGCCAAACTCTCGCTGCGCGCCGTGGCCCGCGAGCTCGGCATGGTCTCCTCCGCCCTGTACCGCTACTTCCCGAGCCGCGACGACCTGCTCACCGCGCTCATCATCGACGCCTACGACTCGCTCGGCGCGAGCGCGGAGGCGGCGCACGAGGCCGTCGCCGACGCCCCGCCCGTCGAACGCTGGGTCGCGGTCGGTGAGGCGGTGCGCGGCTGGGCGCTGGCCCATCCGCACGAGTACGCCCTGATCTACGGCTCGCCGGTGCCCGGGTACAGCGCGCCGGACACGACCGTGCCGGCCGCTGCCCGCGTCGGCCTCCTCCTCGTCGGCATCGTCCGCGACGCGCACCGGCACCAGGGGCTGGCCACGCCGCTTCTGTCGGACGAACTGGTCCCGGAGGCGGTCCGGATGGCGGCGGATCTCGCGCCCGACCTCCCGCCGGGGGCGGTCGCCGCGCTCGTCGCCGCCTGGGCGCAGCTGTACGGGCTGGTCGGGTTCGAGTTGTTCGGCCAGTTCCACCGGGTCGTGGAGGACCGCGAGCCGTTCTTCCGGTACGCGGTCGCGCGCCTCGCCCGCGAGGTCGGTCTGCGCGAGGCGCCCTGACCGGCGACAGCCCCTGAGGGAGCCGCCGGAGTCGCCAGGCCGCCGAGCCCGCCGCTGCCCCTGGTGACGACCAACCCCGCGACGTCCTCACCGACGGCCTGCGGCCGAGGGCGCCGGCCCCGGCCAGGCGGATCCACCGAGGTCCTCCGACCGGACATCGTGGGCTCACGGGACTCACGGGACTCACGGGACTCACGGACCCGCCACGCGCCCTCCTCCGGCCGAGGCGTACGTCCAGGGGAGTACGGCCGATCACCTCGCCCGGCGGACGTCCGGCGCGGCCGGCGGCGTCTAGCGTGACGGACATGGACGAAGAGCGGGTGCGTGGGCGCGGCGGCCCGGCGCGGTGGCGGCACGGCCCGCCGCCGTGGCTGCGCCGCCGGGAGGGCCGAGAGGGCGTGGAGCCCGACCCGGGGCGATGGCCCTGGCCCTCCACCCTGCTGCTCACCGCGTTCGTGCTCGCCGGCTCGACCTTCGCGGCCCACGCCCAGGAGGGGCAGCGGGCCTCGCTCGACGCCTTCGCGCGGGTCCTGCTGGTCGTCGCCTCCGGGCTGCTGCTCTGGCGGCGGCGGCAGCCGGTGGCCGTGGTGTTCGGCACGGCGGCCGTCGCGGCGGTCTACCTCGGCGCCGGCTACCCGTACGGGCCCGTCTTCCTGACCGTGGCGGTGGCCTGCTTCGCCGCGGTCGTCGCGGGGCACCGCAGGGCGGCCTGGTCGGCGCTGGGCGTGCTGTGGGCCGTCCATCTGCTGGTGGCGCACTGGCTGTACCGGTGGCTGCCGCCCGCCGGGGACGACCCGGCCCCCTTCGGGCAGGAGATCGTCGTCGCCGGGTGGGTCGTGGCGATCGTGGCGATCGCGGAGCTGGCGCGGATCCGGCGCGAGCAGTGGGCCCGCGAGCGGGCCGAACGCGCCCAGGCGGCCCGGCGGCGTGCCGATGAGGAACGGCTGCGTATCGCCCGGGAACTGCACGACGTCCTCGCCCACAGTCTGTCGGTCATCAATGTGCAGGCGGGCGTGGGCCTCGCGCTCCTGGACGCCGACCCGGAGCAGGCGCGCTCCGCGCTCACCACCATCAAGTCAGCCAGCAAGGAGGCGCTGGGCGAGGTGCGTCAGGTGCTGGACACACTGCGCGCGCCCGGAGACGCGCCGCGGGCTCCGGCGCCCGGCCTGGACCGGCTGCCCGAGCTGGTGGAGCAGGCGGCGCGCGCGGGTCTCACGGTCGACGTGTCCGGCCGGGCGCCCCGGTTGTCGCCCCATGCCGACCTCGCCGCGTTCCGCATCGTCCAGGAGGCCCTCACCAACGTCGTCCGCCACTCGGGCTCGCGTCACGCGCGGGTGCGGCTCGACGACGGCGGGGCGACGCTGCGGCTCCGTATCGACGACGACGGCCCGGCGAACGGCACGGACGCCGGAGGCAGCGGCAACGGTCTCGCCGGAATGCGGGAGCGGGCCGCGGCGCTGGGTGGCACGATCGAGGCGGGACCGCGGCCCGACGGCGGCTTCCGGGTGCTCGCCGTCCTGCCGACGAGGGCCGCAGGGAACCAGGAAGCGGGGGAGGACCGGTGATCCGCGTACTGCTCGCCGACGACCAGTCGTTGGTCCGGGCGGGGTTCCGTGCGCTGCTCGACGCGCAGCCGGACATCGAGGTGGCCGGGGAGGCCGCCGACGGTGAGGAAGCGGTGCGCGCGGTGCGCGAACTGCGGCCGGACGTGGTCCTGATGGACATCCGGATGCCCCGGCTCGACGGCCTCGCCGCCACCCGCCGCATCACCGACGACGAGACGCTCGCCCAGGTCAGGGTGGTCATGCTCACCACCTTCGAACTGGACGAGTACGTTTTCGAGGCGATCCGCTCGGGTGCTTCCGGCTTTCTGGTCAAGGACACCGAACCCGACGAACTCCTGCGTGCGGTAAGGGCGGTGGTCGCCGGTGACGCGCTGCTCTCGCCGGGAGTGACCCGTCGGCTCATCGCCGAGTTCGCCGCCCGTTCCAAGGAGCCGGCCGCGGCCGACGCGCTGGCCCGGCTCACCGAACGGGAGCGGGAGGTGATGGCGCTGGTCGGGATCGGCCTGTCCAACGAGGAGATCGCCCGCCGTCTGGTCGTCAGCCCGCTCACCGCCAAGACCCATGTCAGCCGGACGATGGTGAAGCTGGGCGTGCGGGACCGGGCCCAACTGGTCGTCCTGGCCTACGAGTCTGGGTTGGTCCGGCCGGGCTGGCTGGGCTGAGCGCCGGTACGGAAGCGGACCAGCACGGAGACCACCCGGGCCACGAACACCAGCAGTGCGAGCGTGACGCCCGCGTAGACCGACAACTTCTCCGCCGTGGCGGGCAGTTCGAACAGCAGCGCCGGTCCGGCGGCCGCCCCGAAGAGCACCGCCGCCGCGAACGCCGCGCTGCACAGCGCGTATCCGATCTCGACGGTGATCGCGTCCCGCTCGGCCTGTGTGCGCCGCCGTCCCCCGTGACCGTTCATACGTCGAGTCTCACAGGTGTGCGCCCGGCGAGCCAGTCGGCCTGCCGGGCGCACGCGTGCGGGGTCAAGGGCCTTTCGTCCGGATCGGGCCGGGCTCGCCTGATCCGAACGAAATGGCCTAGTCGCGGGCTCCCACCGGCTCCGCCTCGGTTTCCGGCACGGTGGACCGTGCGACCACGACCGAGCCGGGGGCGCGGCGGGTGCGCAGGCCGGGGAGGGTGATGAGCAGGCCCACGGCGGCGATCACCGTCACCACCGTCAGTCCGGGCCGGTAGCTGTCGAGAACGGCCTGCGGAGTGGGATCGGACGGGGCGCCCGCGGTCACCACCGCGGTGACGACCGCGAGGAAGATCGCGCCGCCCACCTGCACCGAGGTGTTGAGCAGGCCGGAGACCATGCCCTGCTCGTGGTCCGCGACGCCGTTGGTGGCCTGGATGTTGAGCGAGGGGAAGACCAGCGCGCACGCCGCGCCGATCAGCAGCATCGACGGCAGGATGACGGCGGCGTAGACGGGGTCGAGGTCGACGCGCAGGAACAAGGCGTACCCGGCGACCATGAGGGCGAAGCCCGTCGCGATCAGCCGAGGGGTGCCGAACCGGTCGACGATCGAGCCGACCCTCGTCGAGGACACCGCCACCAGTGCGCCGGCCGGCAGGAAGGCGAGCGCCGTGTGCAGCGCCGACCAGCCGAGCAGCGTCTGCATGTAGAGGGTGGCCAGGAACTGGAAGCCCACGTACGAGCCGAAGAAGGCCATGGCGCCGAGCTGGGCGCGGACCTGGCTGCCGGACCGCAGCACGCCGAGCCGGATCAGCGGGCCCGCCGAGCGGCGCTCGACGAGGACGAAGGCGGTCAGCAGGGCGGCGACGGCGAGGAAGGACAGCAGGGTGCGGGCGGACGCCCAGCCGGACTCGGGCGCCTGGACGACGGTGAAGACCAGCAGCAGCATGGACGCGGTGCCGAGGACGGCGCCGGGGACGTCGTAGCCGTCGTGGTCCTTCTCCCGTTCGCTGCGCGGCAGCAGCTTCAGGCCCGCCGCCAGCGCGACCAGGGCGATCGGTGCGGGCAGCAGCATGGTGAGCCGCCAACTGGCCTCGGTGAGCAGGCCGGAGAGGACCAGGCCCATCGAGAATCCGGTGGCCGCGCAGGTGGTGTAGATGGAGAGCGCGCGGTTGCGCAGGGGGCCCTCCGGGAACGTCGTGGTGATGATCGACAGTCCGGCAGGGGCGGTGAAGGCCGCGCTCAGGCCCTTGATGAACCGGCTGGCGATCAGCAGCGGCCCGGAGTCGACGAGGCCGCCGAGCAGTGAGGCCAGGGCGAAGACGCCGAGGGCGACCAGGAAGACCTGACGGCGGCCGAGCAGGTCGGCCGTGCGGCCGCCGAGGAGGAGCAGGCCGCCGTAGCCCAGGATGTAGCCGCTGACGATCCATTGCAGGGTCGACGTGGAGAGCCCGAGGTCGGAACCGATGGACGGCAGGGCGACGCCGACCATGGACACATCCAGCGCGTCCAGGAACATCGCGGCGCACAGCACCAGCAGGGTGCCCCACAGCCGGGCGTTCCAGCGACCCTCGGCGAGAGGGGGCGCGGGGGAGGGGAGCGGAGAGGTCATGCCGGAGACACTACATGCGCATGCATCGAATGCAAACGCATTTAATGCGGATGCAATTAATCCTGTTCTCTGCTACGGTGCGCCCCATGGCGGCGGAGAAGGGTGAGGCCGAGGCCGAGCAGGCGCTCGTCGAGCAGTGGCGGGACATGCTGGCGCTGCACGCGCGCACCCAGTGCGAACTCGACCGGGCGCTGCACCGGCACGGGCTGTGCGCAAGCGACTTCGAGGTGCTGGACGTCCTCGCCGAGTCGGCCGCGCCGGACGGCTCGTGCAGTTTCCGCGTCCAGGAGATCGCCGAGCGGGTCCACCTCAGCCAGAGCGCGCTGTCGCGGCTCATCGCCCGTCTGGAGAAGGACGGTCTCGTCGAGCGCGGGCTGTGCCCGGAGGACCGCAGGGGCGTCCGTGTGGCGCTGACGGCGAAGGGGCGCGCGCTGCACGGCGACGTACGGCCGGTGCAGCGCGCGGTGTTGACCCGGATGCTCGCGGACTGACCTCGCAGGCCCCTCAGTTCACGCCGGACGTCTCCCGCCACAGCGTCGCCAGCGAGGCGTCGCCGGTCGCCGCGGGCAGCGGCAGCCGGTTCCACAGCGCCAGATAGAGCGCCCCCGCCGGCCCGGACACCTCGCAGTCGGCCTGCCCCTCGGAGTTCCTTGCGGTCACGGGCGGTTCCGTCGACAGGCGTACCGTCCAGACGGCGTCCGCCGCGTCCGTCGCCCGCACCCTCAGCACCCGGGGCCTCTCGGTGCGCACCCTGCTCTTGGCGCGCGCGTGGAAACCGCGCAGCAGTTCGTCGATCCCGTCCGCCGCGAACCCGGCGTCCAGCTCCCCGGCGATCTCCTCGGGGGCGCGGCCGCGGGCCGCCTCGGCGTCCACGCGGTGCACGGCCGTCTCGTGGGCCTGCCGCCGGGCCCAGAACGCGAGCGGCGAGGGGGCGGGCAGGAAGTGCCAGCACTCCACGTCGGGCGAGGCGCCGGACAGGGTGCCGACCAGCCGGCCGTGCCCCTCGCGGAACCAGTCCAGCAGCGGCTCGCCGTCGAGGTCCGGCGCCTCGCCGAAGGGGCGGAAGGAGCCATGACCCTCGGCCACGAACGAGGTCGCCCAGCGATGCACCGTCCCCGTGTGCCGCAGCAGCTCCCTGACCTGCCAGTCCGGGCAGGTCGGAACCTTCGCGTCGGGGCCGGCCTGCGCCGCTGCGGCGGCCAGCGAGCGGCCTTCCCGGTCCAGGATGCGGATGAACTCGGCAGTCTCCATGAGGGGGAGTCTGCCGGATGGGCGTGGTCGGGGAGAGCGAATATCGTGCTCGGCCGGACCTCACGCGGACGTCGCCCCCACGTCACGACACCGGTCGGCGCGGCCGAACTCCGGCCGGCGCCGCCCCGCCGGTGAGGGCGATGGGCGGGGAGAACCGGGCCGCCGGGAAGGCGACTGCGGGCGAGCCGAGGAGCAGCGTGCCGGCGCGTGGGGCGCTCGGTGAGCGGCGAGGGCGTCCGGCCCCGGTGGGAACATCGGGGGATGCGGTTGAGCGGAGACCGGCTGCGGGCCCTGGCGGCCGTGGCGTTGTCGGTGGGTGTCGCGGTGGCCTGCGGCGGGCCCGGGGACCGGGGAAGCGCGCCTGCCACCGCCGCCACCGGCACGCCCGTCTCGCCGACGCCCTCGGCGGCGCCCCGGTTCGACGCGGAGGCCGAGCGGTCCGACGGCCGGCGCGTGGGCGTGTCGTACGTCGCCGGACGCGGGCTCGTGGAGCGGCACCGGGACCCGGACTCGGGGAGTGGAGCGCGCCGCGAGTGGTGTACGCGACCGCCGCGGACCGGTGCCGGAGCCTCACCCTCAAGGCGTTCGACGACACGGTCGCCGTCATCGCCGACTGGGGCGACTACTGCTACGACGGCGAGCCCCCGTCGGAGTCGGTCGCCGCGGTCGCGACGGCGGACCTCGCCCGGTGGGACACGAAACTCACCAAGGACTTCGACGGCTGGACCGAGGTCGCCCCCGTGGGCGACGCGCGCCGGCTGGTGTTCTCGCAGAACTCCACCGAGTCGTCGACCCGGCTGCGGTGGAGCCGGGCGGAGGGCTTCGCGGAGGTCGAGGAGAAGCCGCGCTGACCGCCGCGGATCCCAGCCGCCGCTCGGGCCGACCACGGCCCCGCCGGGCGCGGCGCGCTCCCGGGCCGACGCCCCCGGACGACACGGGCCCGAACAACGTTCAGTGCAGCCTGACTTGGTGTTTTACAGTGGCTGTCGCCAGTCCAGGAGACTCCGGAACTGTGAGGGATACGCGCATCATGTCGACCGAAACGTTTGAGTTCCAGGTAGAGGCCCGTCAGCTGCTGCAGCTGATGATCCACTCGGTCTACTCGAACAAGGACGTCTTTCTCCGCGAGCTCGTCTCCAACGCCTCCGACGCGCTGGACAAGCTGCGCCTCGCCGCGCTGCGGGACGACACGCTCGACGCCGACGTCTCCGACCTGCACATCGACATCGAGACCGACGCCGAGGCCCGCACCCTGACGGTGCGGGACAACGGCATCGGCATGACCTACGACGAGGTCGGCCGGCTCATCGGCACCATCGCCAACTCGGGCACGGCGAAGTTCGTCCAGGAACTGCGCGAGGCCCAGGACGAGGCCGGGGCCGAGGGCCTCATCGGGCAGTTCGGCGTCGGCTTCTACTCCGGCTTCATGGTGGCCGACGAGATGACGCTGGTGACCCGGCGGGCCGGTGAGGGCCACGGCACCCGCTGGTCCTCGCGCGGCGAGGGCACGTACACCCTGGAGCGGGTGGACGACGCCCCGCAGGGCACCTCGGTCACCCTGCACCTCAAGCCGGCCGACTCCGACGACCAGCTGCACGACTACACCTCGGACTGGACGATCAGGGAGATCGTCAAGCGCTACTCGGACTTCATCACCTGGCCCATCAGGATGGTCCCGAAGCGGGCCGCGGGCGACACCGCCGGGACCGCCGACTCCTCCGGCGACGACGCCGGCCCGGCGCCCGAACCCGAGACGCTGAACTCGATGAAGGCCCTGTGGGCCCGCTCGCGCGACGAGGTCTCCGACGACGAGTACCACGAGCTGTACAAGCACATCAGCCACGACTGGCGCGAACCGCTGGAGACGGTCCGGCTCCAGGCGGAGGGCACCTTCGAGTACCAGGCGCTGCTGTTCGTCCCCTCGCACGCCCCGCACGACCTGTACAACCAGGGCTACAAGCGCGGTGTGCAGCTGTACGTCAAGCGCGTGTTCATCATGGAGGACTGCGAGGCGCTGCTGCCGCCGTACCTGCGCTTCGTCAAGGGCGTGGTCGACGCGGCGGACCTCTCGCTGAACGTCTCCCGCGAGATCCTCCAGCAGGACCGGCACATCCGGATGATGCAGCGCCGGCTCACCAAGAAGGTCGTCTCCACGGTCAAGGACATGATGACCGCGGCCCCCGACCGCTACGCCACGTTCTGGCGGGAGTTCGGCGCCGTCCTCAAGGAAGGCCTGCTGACCGACTCCGACAACCGCGAGACCCTGCTCGCCGTCTCGTCGTTCGCGACCACCCACAGCGAGGACGAGCCGACCACGCTGAAGAGCTACGTGGAGCGGATGAAGGACGGGCAGGACGCCGTCTACTACCTGACCGGCGAGTCCCGGCAGAGCATCGAGAACTCTCCGCACATGGAGGCGTTCCGGGCCAAGGGCATCGAGGTCCTGCTGCTCACCGACCCGGTCGACGAGGTGTGGGTCGACGCGGTGGGCGAGTTCGAGGGCAAGCCGCTGCGTTCCGTCGCCAAGGGCGAGGTCGACCTCGACGGCGAGGGCGACGACAAGGCCGACGGCGAGCGGGAGAAGCAGAGCGAGGAGTACGCCGGTCTGCTCGGCTGGATGAAGGAGCGCCTGGACGAGGACGTCAAGGAGGTGCGGCTGTCGTCCCGTCTGACGGTGTCCCCGGCCTGCATCGTCTCCGACGCGCACGACCTCACCCCGGCGCTGGAGAACATGTACCGGGCGATGGGGCAGGAGGTGCCGCGCGCCCGGCGGATCCTCGAACTGAACCCGGACCACGTGCTCGTGAAGGGCCTGAACCAGGCCTACAAGGAGCGCGAGGACCGCACCGGGCTCGCCGAGACCGCCGAACTGCTGCACGGGCTGGCGGTCCTCGCCGAGGGCGGCCGGCCCAAGGAGCCCGGCCGGTTCGTGAAGCTGGTGGCCGACCACCTGGAGCGAGCGCTGTAACGGGCCCCGACCGCTGGGGGCCGTCGAACCCGCCCCGGCCGACGACCGGCCGGGGCGGCTTCACGCGAGGACGACCCTGATCCCCGCCTCCTCGAACCGCCCCACCGTCTGCGGGTCGGCCGCCGCGTCCGTGACCAGGACGTCCACCGCGTCGGTCGCGCAGATCCGGGCGAACGCCCGCCGCCCCAGCTTGCTGGAGTCGGCGGCGACCACCACCCGCTCGGCCCGCTCGCACAACAGCCGGTCGACCGCCGCCTCCGCCTCGTCGTGCGCGGCGGCGCCGTGCGCCGGATCGAAGGACACGACGCCGAGCACCGCCACGTCCAGCGTGATCTGGCCCAGCACTCCGTCCGCGAGCGGCCCGACCAGCTCGTACGACTGAGCGCGCGCCACCCCGCCGGTCACCACGATCTTGAACTGGGGGCGCACGGCCAGCTCGGCCGCGATGTTCAGCGCGTTGGTGACGACCGTCAGGGCGGGCGATCCGGTCGCCAGGTCTCCGCGTACGGCGAGGGCCCGCGCCACCTCGGTGGTCGTCGTGCCGCCGGTCAGGCCGACCGCCTCCCCGGGCGCGACCAGAGCCGCCACCGCCCCGGCGATCCGCAGCTTCTCGGAGGCGCGCCGAGCCGTCTTGTACCGCAACGGCAGCTCGTACGAAACCCCGTGCACCACCGCTCCGCCCCGGGTGCGCCGCAGCATCTGCTGCTCCGCGAGCTGGTCGAAGTCCCGGCGGACGGTCGCCGCCGACACCGCCAGTTCGGCGGCCGCTTCCTCGACGTCCAGCCGCCCACGCTCGACGAGCAGCTCCAGCAGAGCCTTCCAGCGGGCGTCACGCGACATCGGCCGTCTCCGTTCCAATGCTTGAAGTTGCTCGAAAGACGGCTCTATCTTGCATGAACAATCACCGTCGGCGAGAGGTGGGGCATGACCCACGTCGAGGACGAACTGACCGACCAGCCCAGGTGCTGGGCCCGCGCCGCGGCCGAGGCCGCCCGGTACGCCGAGGAGCTGCCGGCGCCGGGCGAACGGGTCGCGGTCGTCGGCTGCGGCACCTCCTGCTTCATGGCCCAGGCCGCCGCCGCCCTGCGCGAGGGCGCGGGGCACGGCGAGACCGACGCCTTCGCCGCCTCGGAGTACCCCCACGGCCGCGGCTACGACCGAGTGGTCGCCCTGACCCGCTCCGGCACCACCACCGAGGTCCTCGACCTGCTCGCCCGCCTGCGCGGGCGCACCCGCACGACCGCGATCACCGCCGATCCGCACACCCCGGTCGCGACAGCCGCCGACCACGTCGTCGTCCTGGACTACGCCGATGAACGATCCGTCGTGCAGACCCGGTTCGCGACCACCGCGCTCACCCTGCTCCGCGCCCACCTGGGACTGCACACCGACGCCGTCGTGGAGGACGCCCGCACCGCGCTCGGCCGGCCACTGCCGGAAGGGCTCGTGGACTGCGGGCAGTTCACGTTCCTGGGACGCGGCTGGACGGCCGGCCTCGCGCACGAGGCCGCGCTGAAGATGCGCGAGGCCTCACTGTCCTGGGCGGAGGCCTACCCCGCCATGGAGTACCGGCACGGTCCCATCAGCGTGAGCACCACCGGCACGGCCACCTGGATGTTCGGCGACGCGCCGCGAGGCCTGGCCCGCCAGGTGCGCGCCACCGGGGCGATGTGGGTCCCGGGCGCCCTGGACCCCCTGGCCGAACTGGTCCGGGCCCAGCGCCTCGCCGTGGCCGTCGCCGCCCGGCGGGGCCTCGATCCCGACCGGCCGCGCCACCTCACCCGCTCCGTGATCCTCGCCCCCTGAGCCCCTGCCCCTCGAAAGGGAGGCGCCGTGCCCCTCACCACCACCGGCGAGCTGGTCACCCGGGCCCGCACGGCCCGTACCGCCGTCGCCGCCTTCAACATCGTCACGCTGGAACACATCGAGGCCGTCGTCGCAGGGGCGGAGGCGGCCGGCGCGCCCGTCGTCCTCCAGGTCAGCGAGAACGCCGTCAGGTTCCGCCAGGGACAGCTGCTGCCGCTGGCCCGCGCGGCCGCCGTCGCCGCCGAACGGGCCCTCGTGCCGGTCGCGTTGCACCTCGACCACGTCCGGAGCGAGCCGCTGCTCCGACAGGCGGCGGACGCGGGCTTCAGCTCCGTCATGTACGACGCCTCCCCCCTGCCGTATGACGACAACCTCGCCGCGACCCGCGCCGCCGTCGACCGGGCTCACGCCCAAGGGCTCTGGATCGAGGCCGAGTTGGGTGAGATCGGCGGCAAGGGCGCCCATGCGCCCGGGGCACGCACCGATCCGGCCGAGGCCCGCGCGTTCGTCGCGGAGTCGGGCGTGGACGCCCTGGCGGTGGCCGTCGGCAGCGTGCACGCCATGACCGTCCGCACGGCCGCCCTCGACCACGAGCTGATCGAGCGCCTCGGCGCGGCCCTCGACGTGCCCCTCGTCCTGCACGGGTCCTCCGGGGTCCCGGACCACGAGCTGCGGGCCGCCGTCGCCGGCGGCATCGCCAAGGTCAACGTCGGCACCGCCCTCAACCAGGCCATGACCGGAGCGATCCGCGAGCACCTCGGCACGCACCCGGACGCGGTCGACGCCCGCCCCTACCTGAGCGCGGGCCGCGAGGCCATGGCGCGCACCGTCGAGCGGATCGTCGTCGGCGTGGGGCTCACCCCTGCCTGACCGCCCTCAGCACCACGAACTTGCGGTCGCCGGCGACCGTTTCGCACGAGCCGAACAGCCGCTTCAGCTTCACGTGGTAGCCCAGGTGCCGGTTGCCCACCACCCACAGTTCGCCGCCCGGCCGCAGTGCGCGCCGGGCCCCGGTGAACATGCGCCACGCCGTCGCGTCCGTGGTGGCCTGGTGGGAGTGGAACGGCGGGTTGTTCAGCACGATGTCCACACTGCCGTCCGCCACCCCCGCCAGGCCGTCGCCGACCCGGAACTCGGCGTGCCCGGGCACCCCGTTCGCCTTGTAGGTGGCCTCCGCCGAAGCCACCGCCTGGAACGACTCGTCCGTGAACAGCACCTCGGCCGCCGGGTTGGCCAGTGCCACCGCCGTGCCGACGATCCCGTTGCCGCAGCCCAGGTCGACGACCCGGCGCGGGCCGCTGGTCTGCGGAAGGTGCCGCAGGAAGAACCGGGTGCCGATGTCGAGCCGGTCGGCGCAGAACACCCCCGCGTGGTTGACGACCCGACGGCCGCGGAGGGCGCCGCCGACGTCGTCGGGCAGGTCGTAGGCGTACGGCCACGGGTTGACGCGGGGCTTCGGCGACGCTTGCGGGGTGCAGAAGACCAGCCGTGCCTTCTGTTCGGCGAGCGAGGTCCGGGTCGGCCCGATGATCCGCTCGAACAGCCGCAGCGTCGAGGTGTGGATCTCCTTGACCATGCCGGCGCCGACGACGACCGTGCCCGGGTGCACCGAGGGCGCCAGCCGGGACAGCTGGTCCTCCAGCAGCGCGAGGCTCTTGGGCACCCTGACCAGCAGTACGTCGATGCGCTCCGGCACCGGGTCCTGGGTGGTGAGCAGCCGGACGGCGCCGGTCTCCACGCCCGCCCGCGCGAGGTTCGCGCGGGTCGCCTCCTGCCCCAGCCAGGAGTCGGTGATCTGCGTCGGACGATGCGCCGCGAGCGCCGTGACCAGCGCGCCCCAGCGGTCGCCGAGCACCACCACCGTGCCGGTCAGCGGGACCTCCTGCGCGGCGAGGTGTCTGAGCAGGTACGCGTCGGAGGCGTCCCAGGCGCGCAGCGTCTCGCGCGGATCCTCGGGGTAGCGGGCCAGGTCGACCTCGCCCCACGGCGTCGTCATACGGTCGTTCATCGTGCGTCAAGGCTAACCGAGCCGCAGCTCAGGCCGGGTGTCGGTGCGGTGAAGGAGGATGGACCCATGGACACCGAGCTGTTCCCCAGGGAGCGTGCGCAGGTCGCGCCGGGCGCGGTGCACGTGCCCGACTGGCTGGACGGGCAGCGCCAGCGCGAGCTGCTCCGGCACTGCAGGCAGTGGGCGCGGCCGCCGGCCGGTCTGCGTACGGTCCGCACACCCGGCGGAGGCACGATGACCGCCCGCCAGGTCTGCCTGGGCTGGCACTGGCACCCGTACGCCTACGCCCGCACGGTCGCCGACGGCGACGGCGCGCCCGTCAAGCCCTTCCCGGACTGGCTGGGGGAGCTGGGCCGCCGCGCGGTGGCCGACGCGCTCGGACCGCAGGAGGCCGGGGGAGCGGCGTACGACATCGCGTTGATCAACTTCTACGACGGCGACGCCCGCATGGGCATGCACCGGGACGCCGACGAGCGCTCCTTGGCGCCCGTGGTCTCCCTCAGCCTCGGCGACACCTGCGTCTTCCGCTTCGGCAATACGCAGACGCGGGCCCGGCCCTACACCGACGTCGAGCTGCGCAGCGGTGACCTGTTCGTGTTCGGGGGTGCGTCCCGGCTCGCCTACCACGGGGTGCCGCGTGTGCTGCCGGGCACGGCGCCGGCCGGGCTCGGGCTGACGGGACGCCTGAACGTCACGCTGCGCGTCAGCGGCTTCCCGGACTCCGCCTGACGAAGCGGATCATGGGAGACTCGCCCTCATGAGCGGCAAGGCGGACCCCCGGCCGGCGGGGGAAGGGACCACCTCGAGGACGCGTCTGGACCGGGGGCGCGGAGCGCTCGGGCCCGCGTTGGAGCTCGTGCACACCGGGCGCGCGCCCACCCGCGCGGTGCTCACCGCCGAACTCGGCGTCACCCGGGCGACGGCCGGCGCGGTCGCAGCGGAGCTGGAGGCGCTGGGACTCATCCGGGTGGACGCGCGGCCCGGCGCGGCCGCCGGCTCCCAGGGCCGCCCCTCGCACCGGCTCGAAGTCGCGCAGGAAGGCCCGGTCGTGCTGGCCGCGCAGGTCCACGCCGACGGCTTTCGCGCCGCGCTGGTCGGTCTCGGCGGACGGATCGTCGCCACGACGCCCAGCTGCGAGGCCGTCGACGCCGACCCCGCCAAGGTCCTCGGCGCCGCCGTCGACGCGGGCGCGGAACTGCTGCGCCGGACCGGCAGACGCTGTGTGGGCGCGGGGCTCGCGGTGCCCTCCGCGGTCACCGAACCCGAGGGACTGGCGCTGAACCCCCTGCACCTGGCGTGGCCGGTGGGGGCGCCGGTGCGGGAGATCTTCGCGGAGCGGATCCACGCCGTGGGCGTCACCGGCCCCGCGTTCGCGGCCAACGACGTCAACCTCGCCGCCCTCGCCGAACACCGGCACGGCGCCGGGCGCGGCGCCCGCGACCTGCTGTGCGTGGCCACCGGGCACCGCGGCGTCGGCGGCGCGCTGGTGCTGGACGGCCGTCTGCACACGGGCAGTTCGGGTCTCGCCCTCGAGGTCGGCCACCTCACCGTCAACCCCGAGGGCCGCCCCTGTCACTGCGGCAGCCGCGGCTGCCTCGACGTCGAGGCCGATCCGCTGGCCCTGCTCAACGCCGCCGGCCGCGAGCCCGGTCCCGAGGGGTCCCTGCTCCAGCAGGCC
Organism: Streptomyces sp. NPDC037083; assembly: GCF_055606485.1. Taxonomy (NCBI): domain Bacteria; kingdom Bacillati; phylum Actinomycetota; class Actinomycetes; order Kitasatosporales; family Streptomycetaceae; genus Streptomyces; species Streptomyces sp. NPDC037083. Next base: position 102,034 of record NZ_JBVJSQ010000009.1, read on the forward strand.
GACGAACTGATCCGTGCCGAGTACGGCGACCCGGTCGTCCGCGCGGCCGCCGAGGCGCTGATCGACCGGCTCGGTCTCGGCCTGGCGGGCCTGGTGAACATCCTCAACCCCGACCGCATCATCCTCGGGGGCCTGCACCGCACCCTCCTCGCCGCCGACCCCGACCGGCTCCGCGCGGTCGTCTCCGCCCGCAGCCTGTGGGGGTACAGCGGCGGGGTCCCCGTCCTCGCCTGCTCGCTCGACCACAACAGCCTGGTCGGCGCGGCCGAGTTGGCCTGGCAGCCGGTGCTGGACGACCCGCTGGGGGCGCTGGTTCCCGGGTGAGACGCGGCGCGCGCGGGGCGGCCCCGCCGCCCGGCCGCCGCGGCGACTCCCCTCTCGTTCCGCAGGGCGCGCTCGGCCGGCTTCGGTCCCGGCCGCGCCGGCCCGAAGCGTCGTGGTGCGGGTCGATGATCCTCACCGGCGGCGGCGGCGCGCTCGCGTCCGACCGGGCGTGGCCGGACGGCCCGGTCTCCGCCGTGGCGAAGTAGGTTGACGTCATGACAGACAACCTGACCGTGAGCGTCCTCGGCACAGGCATCATGGGCGCCGCGATGGCCCGCAACATCGCCCGGGCCGGTCACACCGTTCGCGCCTGGAACCGCACCCGCGCGAAGGCGGAGCCGCTCGCCGCGCAGGGCGTGCACGTCGTCGACACCCCCGCCGCGGCCGTCGAGGGCGCGGACGTCGTCCTGACCATGCTCCACGACGGCCCCTCCGCACTGGAGGTCATGCGCGAGGCGGCGCCCGCGCTGCGCGCCGGAACGGCCTGGGTGCAGTCGACGACCGCCGGGATCGAGGCCGTCGGCGACCTGGCCGCCTTCGCCCGCGCACACGGCCTGGTCTTCTTCGACGCGCCCGTGCTGGGCACCCGTCAGCCCGCCGAGGCGGGGCAGCTGACCGTGCTCGCGGCGGGCCCGTCCACCGGCCGGGACGCGGTGACCCCCGTGCTGGACGCCGTGGGCGCACGGACCGTGTGGACCGGCGAGGACGGCGGCGGGGGCAGCGCCACCCGCCTGAAGCTGGTGGCCAACAGCTGGGTCATCGCGGCCACCGCCGCGGCCGGCGAGGTCCTCGCCCTGGCGCAGGCCCTGGACGTCGCCCCCGACGCGTTCTTCGACCTGATCGCGGGCGGCCCGCTCGACATGGGGTACCTGAAGGCGAAGTCGGCCCTGGTCCTCGACGACCGGCTGTCGCCCGCCCAGTTCGCCGTGCGGACGGCCGTCAAGGACGCGCGTCTGATCGTCGAGGCGGGCCGCGCCAACGGCGTCCGGCTGGACGTGGCGGCCGCGAGTGCCGAGCGGTTGGAGCGGGCCGCCGCTCAGGGGCACGGCGACGAGGACATGGTCGCCGGCTACTTCGCCAGCTTCGACGATCACGCCTGACCGGCACGGGGCTCGGGGACGGCGACGGCGACCGGGCGTCGCAGCGGGCCGGCGGCCCCGGCCCTCACGCCGTGACGGCCCGGCGCGGGCGGGGCGTCAACTCGCCCCCGCAGTTGGGGCAGACGTCCCGCATGGTTTCGGCGCACGGCACGCAGAACGTGCACTCGTAGGAGCAGATCCGGGCCGGCGCGTCGGGCGGCAGGGCGGTCGTCGTACACCGCTCGCAGCGGTCGCGCATCTCCAGGGCCATCGCAGTCCTACTCCTCACCTGCGGTTTCATCCGTCGTCGGTCATCCTCGCGCGGCCCGCTCGGCGCGACAGCATCCCCGTGGGACAGACATCCGCACGATCGGGCCACGATCGGGCCGCCGAGACGACGGGGACCGCTGCCGAGGCCGGTGCTCGGCGCCGCTCGGCGTCGACGTCCCGCCTCGGCCGCCCGGCCGGCAGGTCCCCGAGGACCGTCCGGTCCGCGCTCACCACTGCCTGCCCCGGGGCAGGGCGGCCCGTCCCGGCGCGGAGAGGTGCAGCACCTGGAACAGGTCGCCCTCGGCCTTCGGGGCGTCGTGCTCCCAGAGCGAGAAGTGCACGGTCTCCCACCGGCTCGTGTCCACGGCAGCGGCGGCGAGCACGGCGCCGTCCTCCCGCGCCAGCCGCCCGGCCTCCTCCACCGCCTCCTGCGCCGCCTCGGCCGGCGACGCCCCGTCGGGGACCGGCCGACGGCGGCGTACCGCGAACCGCGCGGGCGAATGGGCGGCCGCGCCCTCGTGGTACGCCAGGCCGGTCCACTGGCGCGCCACCGGACGCCCGAAGTCGTCGCTCAGCCCCTGGAACCCGCGCCCCCACAGGAAGGCGTTCAGGCCCTCGACCGTGTTCCAGAGGTAGAAGGGCGCGTACTGGTTGACCGGCGAGCCGTGCACCCCGCGCTCGCGCAGCAGATACGCCTTCAGACCCAGCCCCGGCCAGTCGTCGAGGAGATGCCCGACGCGGGACACGCGCGTGCGGATGACGTCCGTGTCGTAGTCGGCGGGCAGCGTGATCTCGTAGTGCAGGGCGTGCATCGGTCGCCTCCTAGTCGGTCGAACGGGGTGCGAGCAGGGTGAGCAGTCCTCGGACGGCCGCGTCGAAGTCGCCCGGTGAACCGGAGGCCCGGGCCAGGACGTATCCGCCCTGCACGGTCGCGACCACGGCCGCGGCGATCGCCTCGCCGTCCAGCCCGGGCGCGAACTGCCCCTGTTCCCGGCCCTCTTCGACGATCCCCGCGAGCCGTTCGCGGATCCAGTCGATCGTCTCGTCGACCGGTTCGCGCAGCTCGTCGCTCGCGACGACCTCCGGGTCCATCGTCAGACGGCCGAGCGGGCAGCCGCGCAGCACGTCCCGCTCCCGCAGGAGATACGCCCTGATGCGCTCGTAGGGAGTCCCGGGCCCGTCGAGCACCTCCGCGGTGGTGGCCCGCATCTCCTCGGCGGTCCGCCGGATCGCCGCCAGGGCGAGATCGGGCTTGCCCTTGAAGTGGTGGTACATGCTGCCCTGCCCGGCGCCCGCGCGCTCCAGGATCGCCTTCGGGCTGGTGCCCACGTACCCCCGTTCCCACAGGAGTTCCCGGGTGGACTCGATCAGTCGCTCCGACGTGCTCATGCAGCCAGTGTACATACTAGTAGTTACAGAACGGACACTCGTACGACGTGCTCACCGAAGGGCGTACTCCCCAGGAGGTATGCGCACTGCCGCTGGCCGTACGACGACTCGGCCCCCCTTGCGGCGGCACTCTCGAGGCATCGCACCACGCGAGGACCCCTGAGGACCCCACCGAGGAGATGACCCGAGATGAACACCCTGGCGAACTGGGGCGGCGGCGGACCCGGCCCCTGGATCCTGTTCCTCCCGCTGATCTGGGCGGCCGTCGTCGTCGGCGTCGTCGCCTTCGTGCGCCGCACGGCGCGGCGGGGCCGCCCCGGCCCGTGGAACCCCGTCGGCCGTCCCGCCGGCGATTCGCCCCTCGCCGTCCTCGGCAGGCGCTTCGCCTCCGGCGAGATCGACGAGGACGAGTACTGGCGGCGGCTGTCCGTCCTGGACGAGCAGTTCGGCCGGTTCGACGGCAAGCAGGGAACGGCGTGACGACCGTGACCGGCACGCCGACGGCCGCCCGGGGCGCCCAGGCGCACGCCGACGCCCTGAAGGCGCCCGCCGGACGACGTGCGCCCGGGTGACGCACGTCCGAGCGGACGGGTCACACCGGGCGCGTACGTCCAGCGGCGATCACCGCCCGGTCAGCCGACGACGGCCGACCGGGCGGGGGCGTGTGCGGGCCGCAGGTCGTCGACGGAGACGACCTCCGCGAACCGGGGCACGGGCTGCTCCCGGGGAGTGCGCCGCATCGGCCGCGCCACCGGCTCGCGTGCCACTGCGGGCGTCGGCAGCGTGAACCACACGACCTTGCCGGACTCGCCGTCCGGCCGGGCGCCCCAGCTCTCGCTCACCGCGGCCACCATCGCCAGCCCGCGCCCACAGGTGGCGAGAGTCCCGTGGTCGACGGCCCCCACGACGGGCAGCCGCGGATCCCGGTCGCGCACGGAGACGGTGAGCCGTTCGAGCAGCAGCTCCATCTCCACGACGCACGTCTTGTCGGGCTGGGCGTGCAGGTGGACGTTGGTCAACAGCTCCGTCACACCGAGCGCGGCCCGGTCTATCAGGGGGTCCAGATGCCAGTAGCGCAACTGCGCCGATACGATTCTGCGGACCTGACCGATCCGCGACGGCAGGGCCTGAAGCTCCACCATGCAGTGCCTGCTTGGGTTGGTGATCACGGCTGCGACTCCCCGACTGAGGTCCGGAAGAACACGGAGTTCGGATCGAGCAGGGCGTCTGCGCAAGGCGGCCGCCTGCTGTCATGGCCGGCGGGCTGGTTCGCAGCGTTATCGCCGGTAAACCCAGAGTGACGTGAGACCAGAGTGGCGCAGCGGATCCTGTACCGCAACTCGCGGTGATCCGGCCACCGGGCCACTGCCTGAACCGGCTCCGGCTCAGCCGCCGCGACCGGCCGCCCTGCGCACGGCCTCGATGAAACGGCGCGCCGCCGGCGGTCCCGGCTCGCCCGGCGCCGGGTCGTGCTCGCCGAGGGTCAGCAGGTACCGCTTGCCGTTGAGGTCGGCCAGCGCCCGGTCCTCCGGGGCGAACCAGGGCCTGGAGGCGCGGACCGCCTGCACGGGCGCGCTGTCGATCTCGCTGCCGTAGCTGGTCAGCAGCTCCAGCCTGCCGTCGTTGATCCGGACCTGGCCGGCCCGGGTGAGCGAGCGCAGCCGCTTTCCGATACGCACGCCCGTAGCCGTGAACTCCGGCTCCGCCATGCCTCCCCGCCCCCTCGTGATCGATCCCGTCCCCGTGATCCGGTGTGCGCCGCCGACCGGGATCCGCGTCCCGGCCGGGATTCGCGTCCCGACGGCGCCCCGCCCCCTCCGGGACTTCGCCCCGCGCGGTGCAGTCTGCCCCCGCCCGCCGTCGAGCACCAGTGCCCACGACACCCCGGGGCGTCGGCCCGGAGCACTCGCGTGAATGCGCCCCCCACTCGCCCCCACCCGCTCCCCAGGGCGGGCTTTGAGAGCCTCAAAGGTGTGTTTATGCAGGTGAGAAGCGTGCGGAAGGTGTCTATGATCGATACGTCGGCCGCGCGAACCACCGTCGGCGCGAAGTCCGAAGGAGCCCCGCCGTGACCACCTCCCCGCCCATCAGGACCGGCGCCACACTCGACGTCGACCGCAGCGACAGCGCCTACCGCGACTGGCTGAAAGAGGCCGTCCGCAAGGTCCAGGCGGACGCCAACCGCTCTGCCGACACGCACCTGCTGCGCTTCCCGCTCCCCGAGAGGTGGGGCATCGACCTCTACCTCAAGGACGAGTCGACGCATCCCACCGGCAGCCTCAAGCACCGACTCGCCCGCTCCCTCTTCCTCTACGCGCTGTGCAATGGCTGGATCCGGCCGGGCCGCCCGGTGATCGAGGCGTCCAGCGGCTCGACCGCCGTGTCCGAGGCCTACTTCGCCAAGTTGATCGGCGTGCCCTTCATCGCCGTCATGCCGCGTACGACGAGCGCCGAGAAGATCCGTCTGATCGAGTTCCACGGCGGCCGGTGCCATTTCGTCGACGACTCGCGCACGATGTACGAGGAGTCGGCCCGCCTCGCGGCGGACAGCGGGGGCCACTACATGGACCAGTTCACCTACGCGGAGCGGGCCACGGACTGGCGCGGGAACAACAACATCGCCGAATCCATCTTCCGCCAGCTGGAGTTGGAACGGTTTCCCGAGCCGGCGTGGATCGTCGCCACGGCGGGCACCGGCGGTACGTCCGCGACCCTCGCGCGCTACGTCCACTACACCCAGCGCGACACCCGCGTGTGCGTCGCCGACCCGGAGAACTCCTGTTTCTTCGAGGGCTGGACCACCGGCGATCCGGACGTCACCTGCGACTGCGGCTCGCGCATCGAGGGCATCGGCAGGCCCCGCATGGAACCCAGCTTCGTGCCCGGCGCCGTCGACCGGATGATGAAGGTCCCCGACGCCGCCAGCGTCGCCGCCGTGCGCGCCCTGGAGCAGGCCATCGGCCGCAAGGCGGGCGGCTCCACGGGCACCGGGCTGTGGAGCGCGCTCAAGATCGCCTCCGAGATGGTGGCGGACGGCCGACGAGGCAGCGTCGTCACCCTCCTGTGCGACCCGGGCGACCGCTACCTCGACAAGTACTACTCCGACGCGTGGCTCGCCGAGCAGGGCCTGGACATCGCCCCGTACACCGACGCCATCGAGTCGCTGCTGGCCACGGGCGTGTGGCCGGAGTGAGCCCCGGACAGGTCCTCAGACGGTGAGCCGCCGGTCCAGGGCGGCGACGGCGTCCCGGAAGGACCGCCCCAGACCCGGCCGGGCCAGTCGCACCGCGCCCCGGAAGACGGCCGTCCCGTCCGTCGCGAAGGTCCACCGCACGCGCGTGCCGGTGCCCGAGGGCGTCAGCCGCCACTCCTCGACCAGCGCCCGCACCCCCGGCACGTTGGTGACGTCCACGCGGTAGGCGTACACCTCCGGAGCCTTCGCCGCGAGGACCGTCTCCCGGAAGCGCGGGCCGCCCCGCAGCCGTACGTCACGCCCCGCGCCGCCGTCGAGCGGCTGGACGGCGGTCACGGCCGGGAACCACTCGGCCCAGCCGGGGACGTCGTCCGCGAGGGCCCGGTAGACCTGTTCCGGGGGAGCGGAGACCTCCCGCGCGAAGACCATGCGCACGGGAGCGATATCGGCGAAGTCGAGCCCCTCCGGGCGCAGACGACGGGCCATGGCGACACGAACCCCCTTGTACGACGGGTGGGCCACCCTAGCCGCGGCCCCGTCAGATGTCTGCACCCTCGTCGGGCTCGCCCGCGACCACCAGCCGCCGCAGGTGCTCGGAGACCTCCGCGCGCGCCGCGCCCGGCAGTCCCCCGTCCGTCACCAGCGTGTCCACCTGCTCCAGCGCCGCGAACGAACTCAGCCCCACCACACCCCACTTGGTGTGGTCCGCGACCACCACGACCCGGCGCGCCGACTGCACCAGCCGCCGGTTGGTCTCCGCCTCCGCCAGGTTCGGCGTCGACAGGCCGGCCTCGGCCGATATGCCGTGCACACCGAGGAACAGCACGTCGAAGTGGAGCGCCGCGATGGCCTGGTCGGCGACCGGGCCCACCAGCGAGTCCGACGGTGTGCGCACCCCGCCGGTCAGCACGACCGTCGCCGCGCCCTGGCGCGGTCCCGAGGACCGCTGGGCCGCGTGGAAGACGTCCGCCACGCGCACCGAGTTGGTCACCACGGTCAGGTCCTGCACGTCCACCAGGTGATGCGCCAGCGCGTACGTCGTCGTACCGCCCGACAGCGCGATCGCGCTGCCCGGGGTGACGAGCTGCGCCGCGGCCTTCGCGATGTCCTCCTTGGCGGTCAGCTCCAGGCCCGACTTCGCCTCGAAGCCCGGCTCGTGGGTGCTCGCCTCCATGAGCGGCACCGCGCCGCCGTGCACCTTCTCCAGGACGCCCTGGCGCGCCAGCGCGTCCAGGTCGCGGCGCACCGTCATGTCCGACACGCCGAGCTTGCGGGTCAGCTCGTTGACCCGGACACCGCCACGGCGTCGAACCTCGTCCAGGATCAGGGCGCGGCGCTGCTCCGCGAGGAGGTTCTGATTCTCACTCACGTACGCTCCGGTCCTTTCCCTCAAGCCGTCCGACGGGCCCGCTCACCTGCTCCGACAAGGCCATTCTCCCCGACGCCGGTGTGCGGGCGTCCCATCCTCGCACGGCTAGCCCACAGCCGTGCCATCACCCCGACGCGTCCATGTCACCCACGTGTTTCCCCGCTCCCCGCCTCGCCTCCGCCGCACGGTACGGGGAGATTCCGTGACGGGAGGTGTATCACGCGTCCGAAGCGGCGATCCTTATGCCCGCGCGGACTCATGTCGAAGGCGTGTCACGGGGGAAGTGCGAACAGTGAAACGTGCCTCTGCGGGCGGAGCCGCCCTGGAACTCCTGGTCCACGGCGTGGGCGGCGCCACGCCCGAGAAGATGCTGAACGATCCGCGCACGGTCCGGATCACCGGTGACGACACGGCGGCCGTCCACCGGCGCGCCGACGACGTCACCGCGGACACCGGCCCCGGCGACGACCGCGGCCGCGACGCCCCCGTCCCCGAGGCCTACGTCTGGTCCAACCTCACCTCCGGCAACGGCACCCGCGCCCTGTGGCTGTTACTGCTGCCGTTCATGGTCGTCAACCTCGCCCACTGGATGCGCCCCGCCGCACGGGAACGCACCCGCGCCGTGCGCCTGTACGGGCTGCTGGTGCGGCTCGCGGCGCTGAGCCTGACGATGCTGCTCGTCGCCGCGGCCTGCGAGGTCGCCCTGGACCTGACCGCCTGGCAGTGCGCGGGCACGCCAGCGTGCGCACGGCGGCACTCCTGGCTGGGCTTCCTCTCGCCCACGGTCTCGCACGACGGCTGGTGGAGCCTGCCCGGCCGTCGGCTGGCCCTGGCTGCCCTGGTCCCGACCGCGCTCGTCGGGCTCCTGTGGTACCTCTCCCACCGCACCTGGCGGGCGTACGAGTCCCAGGAACCCCTCGACCGCGCGCCCGAGCCCGAGGACGGCCCCGGGCACACCGCGCTCAGCCGGCCAGGTTTCTGGTACGGGCGCCGCCTGGTGGCCCGCCTGCGCGCCGCGCACACCGCGGCGGGCCTGCTGACGGTGGCCGCAGCGGTCGGCGCCGCTGCCGCACGCCAGGACCGCCGCCCCGGCGGCCCGGCCCTCCTCGACGTGCTGGGTCGCCTGCTGGAGGCGTCCCTGGCCGCCGGTGCGCTGGCCACGGTGTGGGTGGTGTGCCGCCGGGGCCGCTGCGAGCACCGCCTCGACCGCCGCGTGGACGCCTGCGTCGTGCGCCGCCTGCCGTCGGCCGCTCTCGCGCTGCTCGTCCTGACGCTGGTGTACGCCTGCTGGGACCGTCCCGGCTGGGACTCCGAGGGCCGTCTCCCGGGCGACACGACCTTCGGCGCCCTCGCTCTCGTGCAGGGCGCGCTGGTCGTCGCCCTGGCGATCGTCGCCCGCGTCCTGCACGACTGTCCCCGGGAGGGCGCCGCGCCGAGTGCCCCGGACAGGACCGGCGTGGCCTTGCGCGGAGTGTCGGTCACGCGCGACGCGGGCGGTGTCGCCGTCGTCCTGCGCGAGGAACCGGCATCACGGGCGTCGAGCGGGGCCGACGGCTCGGCCGGGGGCGGGGAGGGACGTCCGAAGGCGGGTGGCCCGGGCGCGGCCGCCGTCGGTTCGTGTGCGCCGGGGGAGTCCACGACGGACGGTCACGGCACGCCCGGCGGCGGCTCGCGGGAGCCCTCGGCGGCCGGGCCGGATGGGATCGCCGACGGCTCGTCGGCGCCGCCCGTGCCCGGCGGATCCGACGCGCCCGTCGTCCCTTCTGCGGGGGCTCCGCCGGCGGGGACCCTGACGGACCCCGGCAGGAGCCTCGGCGGCCGGCCGGAGCGCTGCGCTCTGCACGGGCTCGGCGGGCCCGCGGTCGCGATGCTGGCCTGTGCGCTGGGCGGGGTGATGTCCGGAGGCGTCTCACAGCGCGTGTCGGACTGGCTGGACGGAACCGGCACCGGCGCCCTCGACGGACCACCGGTCCTGCTGACCTGGCAGGCCTCGGTGATCCCCGTGCTGCTCGTCGTCCTGCTGGTGCTGTGCGGGCTGCTCGGCCGCCGGACCTGGCTGCTGACCCGGGCGGAACAGGACAAGGTGCTCCAGGAGTACGGAGTGGAGCGGGGCGACCCGGCCCGCACCCGTCGTATCGCCCGGGCCCGTGCGATGGCCGCCCTCACCGACCGCGGACCTCTCCTCGTCGCCGTCGTGTCCGGCGCGACCCTGATCCTGGGCGCGGGCGCCCTCGCCGGCGCCTTCGGCACGGGCCGGACGCCGGCCCTGGCCGGGGAGTCGGCCCAGCCCTTCGTGCACGGCGCGGCCCAGACCGCGCAGGCGCTGGGCTCCTGGCTCATCGGACTCGGCTTCGTCCTCTTCGTCACCTGGGGCCGCCGCGCGTACCGGGACGCCTCCGCGCGGCGCACGATCGGCATCCTCTGGGACGTGGGCACGTTCTGGCCGCGCGCCGCGCACCCCTTCGCCCCGCCCTGCTACGCCGAGCGCGCGGTGCCCGACCTGACCTGGCGCGTGGCCACCTGGACGCGTGCCACCGGCGGACGCCTGGTCATCTCCGGCCACTCCCAGGGCAGCGTCCTCGCGGCAGCCGCGGCCTGGCAGCTGAAACCGTCCGACCGCAGACGGGTCGCCCTGCTCACCTACGGTTCCCCCATCGAGCGCCTCTACGGCCGCTGGTTCCCGGCCCACTTCGGCCCGGCGGCGCTCGCCGCCCTGCACGAGGACGTCGACTGCTGGCGCAACCTCTACCGGCTCACCGACCCCATCGGCGGTCCCGTCCGGCTGTCCGGCGACGGCTGCGGCCCCCAGGTGGACCGAGAGCCCCTCGCGGACCCGCTGGCGTACGGCCGCACCGCACAGCAGCCGCTGCCCGCGCCCGTCCTGGGCCACTCGGATTACCAGGCCGACCCCGCGTTCGCGGAGGAACGCGAGCTGCTGCTGGCGCGGCTGCGACCGGAGGTTCCCGTGCCGCGCACCGCGGCGGGGCAGAGCACGGGAACGGGCCACGGCGCGGCTCCCGGAACGGGCCACGGCGCCGGAACGGCCCAGAGCACATGAGCGGGCCGGCGCACGGTCCGGGTCAGGGCAGCTGGGGCAGGTCCTCCTCGAACAGCAGCGTCAGGTCGTCCTTGCTCGGCTCCTCGACCTGCGCGACCCGGCTCGCGTGCCGCTCGACCATCGCCTCGAACGTCTGGCGCGCGGTACGCCCGTTGCCGAAGGCGGGGCCCTTGGGAAGCTCCGTGAAGTACTTCAGCAGGGCCTGCGCGGCGCCCGGGCCGAGCCGGTACTCGTGCTCCTCGGCCTGCTGTTCCACGATCCGCAGCAGCTCGTCCGGACCGTAGTCGCCGAAGGTGATCGTCCGTGAGAAACGGGACGCCACGCCGGGGTTGACCGACAGGAACCGTTCCATCTCCGCCGTGTAGCCCGCGACGATCACGACGACGGCGTCCCGGTGGTCCTCCATCAGCTTCACGAGCGTGTCGATGGCTTCCTTGCCGAAGTCCCGGCCGGCGTCCTCCGGGGACAGCGCGTACGCCTCGTCGATGAACAGGACACCGCCGTGCGCCCGTTGGAACGCCTCCTGGGTGCGGATCGCCGTGGAGCCGATGTGCTCGCCGACCAGGTCGACGCGGGACACCTCGACCAGGTGCCCCTTCTCCAGGACGTCGAGAGCGGCGAGGATCTCGCCGTAGAGGCGGGCGACCGTCGTCTTGCCGGTGCCGGGGGAGCCGGTGAAGACCAGGTGGCGCTTGACGGACGCCGCCTTGAGCCCCGCCTGCTGACGGCGCCGGCCCACCTCGATCATGTCGATGAGGGCCCGCACCTCACGCTTGACGCTGTCCAGGCCCACCAGGGTGTCCAGTTCGCCGAGCACGTCGCCGGAGGACCGCACCGAGGCCGGCGGCCCGGCGGCCTGCTGCGACTCCGGCGCGGTGACGCGCTGCTCGGGGAGCCCGGCCGGCTGTCCCGGTGCATGGGCGGTCGTCTGCACGACCGTCTCGGGCGCCGAGAGGCCCGGCGTGCGCACGCCGCTGCTCTCGTCGCTCGTGCAGTCCTCGACCACGGGCCCCGAACCGGCCGAGGCGTCCGCCCCGGCGTCCGCGAACTCGTAGCCGCCGCGCGCGCAGCGCTCCGTACGGCACTTGCGCAGCGTCGTACGACTGCCGTCTATCACGTGGAAGCCGTAGCCGCTGCTGTTGGTCACCCGGCAGTTCAGAAAGCTGCCCCGGCCGCCGGCCGAGACGTAGAACCCGGCCTCGGTGGGGGAGTCGACCGTGCAGCGCTCCACGGTGGGATCGGCGCCCTTGGTGACGATCACGCCGGTCTGGGTGCCGTCCATGGTGCAGTTGCCGAGGGTGCCGCCGCTGCCGTGGTCACGGAACCACGCGCCGGTCGCCGCGTCCCGGATCCGGCAGTCGTCGAGCTGGGCCGTCGCCCCGTCGCTCACCGACACGGCCGTGTTGCGCACCTGGAACAGATCGCTGTCGACGACGTCCGCGCGTGAGCCGCGGTCGAGGACGAACAGGGCGTCCGGCACGTCGTGCACCCGGCAGGACTCCAGCACCGCGGTGGCGCCGTCGCTCACCCAGACGGCCGGATAGTCGCCGGTGCTGTCGAAGATCTCGCACTGGTTGGCGTCCACGCGCGTGCCCGGATCCCACACCGACAGTCCGTTGCGCCCGAACTGACGCACCGTCGTGCGGGTCAGCGTCAGCACCGAGCGCGAGCGCAGGTCGACCGCGTTCTCCGGAATGTCGTGGATACGGCAGTCGGCCAGGGTGAGCACGGCGTCCGTGTCGAGCGTGACGCCGTCGGCGGTGGTGCGGTGCACATCGCAGTCGGTGAGGTGCGCGGTGGCCCGGCCGGTGACCTGGACGCCGCTGCCCCTGACCTCGTAGACCTCGCAACCCACCGCTTCCAGTGCCGAGTTGTCGCCGGTCGCGCTCAGCCCCGCGCCTGAGGTGTGGTGCACCCGGCAGCGCTCCAGCCGGGGATGCGCGCCCCCGCGCACCGCGACGCCGGCCTGACCGGCCGCCACGACCTCGCACTCCTCGAAGACGCCGCCGCCGCCGTCGACCACGGCGATGCCGATGCCCGCCGGGTTGTCGACGGTGCAGCGCCGTACCGTCGGGCGGGCGCTGCCGCGCACCTCGACGCCCGCCGAGGACCGCGTGACGATCCGCAGGTCCAGCAGTTCCGGGGCGCCCTCCTCGACGAGCACCGCCGGGGCGGCCGCGTCCTGGCCCTCCACGTGCAGGTCCTGCACCACCGCCGAGGCGCGCACGGTCAGCGGCACCCCGTCCACCGGGGCCAGACGCACGGAACCGGGAGAGCCCTCGGGGCCGCGCAGGGTCACCGACCGCTGCACGACGAGGTTCTCCCGGTAGGTGCCGGGAGCGATGGTGAGAACGTCACCCTCGGCCGCGGCCTCCAGGGCGGCGGCGAGCGATGCGTACTCACCCGTGCGGCGCCGCCACCGCGACGTGCCGGTGTGCGTCACCTGGACCGTGCCCTGTGCCATGGCGTTGATGTGCCCCCACCTCGTCATACGCGGGTTGATGCCGAATGGTTCGGCCGGACCACCGTAGCGTGCGCGGGGCTCGTGGGATGACCACAGACGCAAGGGTGTCAGCTACCTGTGCCGGTACGGCCCCAATCCGGACCCACCCGCTCCCACGCACGGTCCCAACGCGCATACCGGCGGCGGACCATGCGCCAGACGATCACCCGGCGGGCGCCCTCGACGACGCCCGCGGTGAGCAGGGCCGCGCCGAAGCCGGCCAGCACGGCGTGCGTGGTCGCCGTCGCGGAGTCCAGCGGGCGGGCCACCAGCCGGCCGTGCGCGTCCGTCCACATCCCGAAGCGGTCGCCGCTGTGCGGGGACTTGAGGCCCGCCAGAACCGTGCCGTGTCGCGCGGTGCCGTCCGGCGCGGTCCACTTCGCGACGACCCTGGTGCGTGCCTCCCGGCCGGTGGCCGTCTCGGGGTCCACCTCCAGCGACGAGCCGTCCGCCTTCCGCACCACGGTGGCCGTGACCTCGTGGCGGGTCGCGCGCTGCTCGCGGACCGCCTGCTGCAGGACGCCCTGGGCCGCCCCGCCGACGAGGGAGCCCACCACGGGCGCCACGAGAAGAATCAGCAGCATGGCCGACAGCGCCACCCACGCCTCGACCAGATCCGTCCCCCGACGCAGCGGGTTGTGTCGCCAGCGCCAGATTCCACCGATCGCTCGCACCGTCCGCACCCCCTTCCCGCTCCGTGATAACTCCCCTCGGAGCCGTTCCCGCGCGAGCCCGGTGAAAGAGAGAGCGAAATCACCCGGGCTCGGGACCCCCACGAACGTCTCCCGCAGTCCCAACGCTCCGCGGCCGGGCGGCGGTTCCCGCGAAGCGCCCGTCCCCCGCCGGGGGCGGGATCAGGCGAGGGCGCGCACCGGGTCGCCGACCCTGATCGTGCCGCCGGAGAGGGGGACCAGGTTCTGTCCGAAGATCAGCCGGCCGTCGAGTCGCCGGTGCCGGCCCAGGGTGTACAGGGGTTCCTTGCCGCGGCCTGCGCCGTCCTGGTCGGTGGTGGTCACGACACACCGTCCGCAGGGCTTGGCCACCCGGAACTCGACCTCGCCCACGACCAGGCGGGACCAGTCGTCCTCGGCCCACGGGCCGGTGCCGGCGACGACCAGGTTCGGCCGGAACCGGTTCATCGGCAGCGGTCCCTCGCCGGCGTGCTCGCCCCGGGCGATCAGGGAGTTGAGGGCGTCGAGCGAGGAGGCCGAGGTGACCAGCAGCGGATACCCGTCGGCGAAGGAGACGGTCTCGCCGGGCAGCGCGTACTCCGGGTCGACGGGCCTGCGGGTCGCCGGATCGTCGAGGTGCACCAGCCGCACGTCGGCGCCCACGTGGGCGCTGCACCACGCGTGCGCGGCGGCGCCGGCGGGAACCGCCTCCACCTTGTCGCGGAAGATCTCCATCGACACGGTGTCGACGGGGTCGGGCACCGGCACGGTCAACGGCTCAAGACCGGGCGCGGACAGACGAACGCCGCCGCCGGGCAGAGGCTCGGCGGCGGCCAGTGCGAGGCGCGGCTGCTGGCGTTGTGTGACGACCTTGCCCCCGTCGTCGATCAGCGCCCACCGTCGGTCTCCGGCCAGCCCCCAGGGCTCCACTACGGCTTCCCGGGGCGACTGGCCCCGGAACGCCTTGACCGGATGAACGTGTATCGACTGCAGTTCCGCATTCCCCATGGGGCCATCCTGCCAGGCGGCGGCGACGGCCCCGGGCGGCTCAGTAGCCGCGGTACTGCTGGTTGTTGTACGGGTCCTGGTACTGCGGCGCGGCAGGCCGGGGCGCGGCGGGACGCATCGCCTCGTAGCCGGCCGGGGCCGCGGGGCGCATCTGCTGCTGCGCCTGCGGACCCGGATAGCCGCGCGGCGGGCCGGCCTGCTGCGGGATGTACGCCGCCGGGGCCTGCTGCAGCGGAGCCGGATGCTGCGCCTGCGGGTAGCCGTAGGCGGTCTGGGAGGGGCCCGCCGGGAGAGCGGGCAGTGCCGAGGGCAGCGCGGGCAGATGGCCTGCGCCCATGTCGTACGCGGCGGGCACCCGGATCGGGGCGATCTGCGGGGTGCCCCGCTCGGCGACGAGCGAGTCGTAGATCGGGGTGTCCGGGAAGGAGGCGGAGTAGTAGCCGCCGCCATAGGTGGAGCGGGGGGAGGTCATGGCACATAAGTTAAGCCCACGATGTGCTGGTTGGGGAGACCGATAAGAGGGTTGTTTTCCGTGTCTCCGGTGGCCTCGCACCGCCAATGCGAGCGAACGTGGGAAAAAAGGACGGCGAAAGTGCGGTCAATCGTGTAAAAGCCCGGGTTACGAGTGGGTTACCCGCGGTTGGCCAGGGCTGTTCCGTCCTCCTGATGGGCGTTCGCCGCCCCGCGCAATAGGTTGACCGGGTAGACAACGCGAGGGGTGCCGGGGCGCTGCCTGGGCGCACTGACTGACGATGGGGGCGTACATGTCAATGGCGAAGGGATCCAATGCTCCGGTGCCGACCACGGCGCTGCGGGTCGAACTGGGCTGGCGCCCGGGACCGGGCGTTCCGGACACGGACGCGTCGGCACTGCTGCTCGTGGGCGGAAAGGTCCGTTCGGACTCGGACTTCGTCTTTTACAACCAGCCCGCCCACTCCTCCGGCGCCGTCCGCCACGAGGGCAAGCGCGACGCCGGCGGCCGGGTGACCGACAGCCTTCTCGTCGACCTCGCGCGCGTGGAGCCCGCGATCGAGACCGTCGTCGTGGCCGCCTCGGCGGACGGCGGCTCGTTCGGCCAGGTCCCGGACCTCTACATCGAGGTACGGGACGCCGCGCAGGGCACCGTCGTGGCACGGTTCGACAGCACCGGCGCCACGGTGGAAACGGCCTTCGTGCTGGGCGAGTTCTATCGCCGCCAGGGCGCCTGGAAGTTCCGGGCCGTCGGACAGGGCTACGACAGCGGCCTCGAGGGGCTGGCCACGGACTTCGGCATCACCGTCGACGAGCCCCAGCAAGCCGCCGCCCCTGCCGCGCCCACCCCTTCCCGGACGTCGTGGACCGCGCCGCCTCCGCCGCCGCCGACCGTGCCCGCGTTCCCTGTCACGGTCCCGCCGCCCGTCCACCAGGCCCCGCCTCCGCCGCCCGCCCCGCCCGCGGAGCCGGTCCGGCTGACCAAGGTGACGCTCACCAAGGCGGCCCCGTCGGTGTCCCTGACCAAGCAGGGCGGCACCTCCGGCGCGCTGCGCGTGAACCTCAACTGGGAGGTGCGCAAGCAGTTCTCGGGATGGGGCAGCAAGCGCGGGCGGGCGGTCGCCCTGCACAACGACCTCGACCTCGACCTGTGCGCCCTGTTCGAGCTCGCCGACGGCCGCAAGGGCGTCGTCCAGGCCCTCGGCAACGCCTTCGGCGCCCTGCACCAGCCGCCGTACATCCACCTCGACGGCGACGACCGCACGGGCGCCGTGTCCAGCGGCGAGAACCTCACCGTCAACCTCGACCACAAGAACGACTTCCGGCGCATCCTGGTCTTCGTGACCGTCTACGAAGGCGCCCGCTCCTTCGCCGACCTGCATGCCACGGTCACGCTGCAACCCCAGTACGGCGCGCCGATCGACTTCTCCCTGGACGAGTGCACGGTGCCGTCGACCGTCTGCGCGCTCGCGTTGATCACCAACCACGGCGGCGACCTCGTCGTCCAGCGCGAGGCCCGCTACCTCGTGCCCGAGCGCGGGGTGAGTCCGCAGCGGACCGTCGACCACGCCTACGGGTGGGGCATGAACTGGACGCCCGGCCGCAAATAGCGCCCGGCGGGGCCCGCAGGCCTCAGCCCTCGTCGGCGACGGCCTCCGGACGAGCGTAGGTGCGGCCCTTCCAGGCCGCACCGCGCCCCCGGTAGTGCTGGACCGCGGAGTCGACCGTCATCAGCAGATAGAGGAACGCGGTGAACGGAAGCAGGGGGGCGCGCCACGGCGACAGGCGGTAGTGACGCAGCATCGGGACGTACGTTCCCGTCATGACCAGCCACGCCAGGCCGCCGCACGCCGCGGTCGGCGCGCTGCCGACCGTCGGCCCGGCGAGAAGGGCGAGCGGCGGGACCAGGTACACCAGGGCGAGGCCGAGCACCGTGCCGAGCAGCAGAAGCGGGTTGTGCCGCAGCTGTGCGTAGGCGCTGCGCGAGACCATCCGCCACAGGTCGTGCAGGCTCGGGTACGGGCGCACGCTGTCCACCCGGTCGGCCAGCCCCAGCCAGATGTGCCCGCCGCCGCCCTTCACGGCCCGCGCCAGCGCCACGTCGTCGATGACCGCGTGCCGGATGGCGTCCGGGATCCGCGCCCGCTCTGCCGTCTCGGTGCGCAGCAGGACACAGCCGCCCGCGGCCGCGGCCGTCCGCGCACCGCGCCGTCCGATCCGGCGGAAGGGGTAGAGCTGCGCGAAGAAGTAGACGAACGCCGGTACCACCAGTCGCTCCCACCGGCTCTCCACCCGCAGCCGCGCCATCTGGGAGACGACGTCGAACTCGCCGGTGCGCGCCGCCGCCACCAGCTCCCGCAGGCTGTCGGGCGCGTGCGCGATGTCGGCGTCCGTGAGGAGGAGGTACTCCGGCTCACGCGCGCGTGCCAGAGCGATCCCGTGACGCACCGCCCACAGCTTCCCGGTCCAGCCCGCCGGCGGTTCGCCGGGCGAGTCCACCGTCAGGGGGAGTCCGCCGTGCCGCCCGGCGAGCGCCCGCGCCAGCTCCCCCGTGCCGTCGCTGCTGCCGTCGTCGACGAGGAAGACCTCCGCTCGCCCCGGATACTCCTGCGCGAGCAGCGAGGGCAGGCTCGCGGTCAGCACGGCGGCCTCGTCGCGGGCGGGGACGACGACGCAGACGGAGGGCCACTCCCGCGGCGCCGTCCGGGCGGGCAGCCGGACGTCGGTGCGCCAGAAGAAGCCCTGACAGAGCAACAGCCACAGCCAGGCGGCCAGGGACATGACGGCGATCCACACGAGGGCGCTCACGCGCGCAGTCTGCCCCACCCGCCCTGGCCGTAGGAGCACATCGTCTATGGTGGCCGGGTGAAGATCGCGCTCATGGACTCCGGAATCGGTCTGCTGGCGGCCACCGCCGCGGTACGGCGCCTGCGGCCCGACGCCGATCTCGTGCTCTCCCTCGACCCCGACGGCATGCCCTGGGGACCGCGCACCCCGCAGGACCTCACCGAGCGGGCCGTGGCCGTCGCCGAGGCCGCCGCGGCGCACCGGCCCGAGGCCCTCATCGTCGGCTGCAACACGGCGACCGTGCACGCCCTGCCGGCCCTGCGGGCCCGTCTCGAACCCGCCATCCCGGTGATCGGCACCGTCCCCGCGATCAAGCCCGCCGCGGCCGGCGGCGGCCCCGTCGCCATCTGGGCCACGCCCGCCACCACCGGCAGCCCCTATCAGCGTGGTCTGATCGACGACTTCGCCGGCGGCGTCACGGTCGCCGAGGTGCCCTGCTGGGGGCTGGCCGAGGCCGTGGAGCACGCGGACGAGGCGGCGATCGACGCGGCCGTCGCCGCGGCCGCCGCGCTCACTCCCGACGAGGTGACGACCGTCGTCCTGGGCTGCACCCATTACGAGCTGGTCGCCGACCGCATCCGGGCCGCCGTGCGGCGCCCCGGGCGTCCGGCGCCGATCCTGCACGGATCGGCCGGAGCCGTGGCCGCGCAGGCGCTGCGCAGGATCGGTGCGCGTCCCGAGCCCGAGACGGCGGCCCTCGGCGCCGTCACGGTCATCCTCAGCGGCCGCACGGGTGGGCTGCCCGCGCCCGCCCTGGCCTACCCGGAAGGCCGGCTGCTCCAGGCCGTCAGCCCCGTCCGGTGATCGACGCCGGCGCCCGGGCGGGGATCGACGCCGGCGCCCGGGCGGTCCGGGCGCGGCAGTCACCCTGTGCGACGAGGTACCGGCGCAGCGAAACCTGAGTAATCTCATGGATATGAGGGACCACCCCCACGACGAGAGCGCGCCGCTTCCCGACGTCCCGCACCGCGACGCCCCGCATCCCGACGTCTGGACCGGGCGCGCCACCAACCGCTTCCAATGGCTGCTCGCGCTCGTCGGGGCCGCCTGCATGGGGCTCGGCGTCGAGCTCGCCGTCGACTCCGCGTGGACGTCCGGCATCGCCCCCCTCGCCATGGCCGTCGTCGGCTGCATCGCCGCCGGGCTGCTGGTCCTCTTCGGCACCCTGGCCTTCGTCCACGTCGACCTGAAGCTCGACCGGGAGTGCGTCGAGGTGCGCTGCGGTCACATCGGCGTGCCGCGCCGCCGCATCCCGCTGGCCCATGTGGCCGGCGCCGACTTCGAACCCCATGTCACCCCGCGCCACTGGGGCGGCTGGGGTTATCGCTGGCGGCCGGAGAAGGGCACCGCGGTCGTCGTGCGGCGGGGCGAGGGCGTGGTGCTGCGGCTCTGGGACGGCCACACGTTCACGATCACCGTGGACGACGCCGAGTCGGCCGTACGCGCCATCCGGGACCGGCTGCGGACGGGCGCCGCGGGCGCGGCGCACTGACGTCCGGCCCGGTCACGCCTTCCCTCAGGCGGCCGGACAGTCGCCGTGCACGTCCCTGTCGAACTCCGCCGGCGCTTCGGGCGCCGCGGGCGCCTCGGCCAGCGGACGGGCCGTGGCCAGGCCCGCCAGCAGCCCCGCGCCCACCGACACCGGGGTGAAGCTCAGGGCGTTGCCGACCGAGGCGAGGGCGGCCAGAGCCGTGAGCGTGGCGCCCGCGGTGAGGACGACCGGTGTGGGGCGCGGCGCCCGCCACAGGGCGAACAGCACCCAGCAGAAGACCGCGGCGAACAGCAGCACGCCGACGACACCCTGCTCGGCCGCCAGTTGCAGCGGCGCCGAGTGCGGCTTGCCGTCGGACAGCGTCGACCGGGCCGCCGTCTCGCTCAGCTCCCCGAAGCGGCCGGGGCCCACGCCGAGGCCGCTCTCGCGGTGGGCCATGCCGAGGGCGTCCCGCCACAGATCGACCCGACGCGGCGTCAGCCGGTCCGTGAGCGCGTCGGCGAGGCCGCCCGGCAGCGCGTTCCCGGCGACCGCCCAGGTCAGGCCCGTCGCCAGGGCGGCGACCCCGGCCAGCGCCGCGAGCGCCGGCCCCCGGCGACGCATCCGGCCGGCGGCCAGGGCGCACAGCAGCACGGCGCAGCAGGTCAGCACTGCCGCGGGCGAGCCCAGGAGGGCTCCGGCGACCGCGACGCCCCCGGCGAGCAGCCACAGCGCGAGCCGCAGTGCGGGTACGGGCGTCGTCCAGGCCGCGCAACAGGCGGCGCCGGCCGACAGGGTCAGCACCGCGGTGGTGGCGCCGACGTGACCCAGCGGCGCGACGGTCTCGGGCCCCGGGGCGATCCGGGGCAGGGCCACGGTCAGCGCGAGGCCGGCGAGCGCACCGGCGCAGGGCGCGGCGAACGGCAGCAGCACCCCCAGGATCCGCCCCGCCGCGTACCCGGCGGCCAGCGCCAGCACCGCCAGCAGGACGCCCTCGGGGCGGCCGTCGTGCACCGCGGCGGTGATCAGGGACCAGGCGGCGCAGCCCCCCAGCACCCCCACGCCCACGGCGTCCAAAACGTTTCGTCTCTCACCGTCCGCGTCCGTGCCGCCGGACGTCGTCGCTGTGGAACCCACCCCGCCCCCCGAACCCGGTCGCCCCCCGACCGTGACGGACCTGAACCGTGACGGACCCCGGACGCTCGCGCGCGACCGGAGCTCTGGCACACCGTAACGGCTGATGGGCGGTTTGTGGATGACTTGCGCCCGGTTGTACGACCGCCGAGGGCGGCCCGGCGCACGCCCGGCGGACGGGTGGGCGTGGGCGGGGGGAGAGGAGGGCGAGCGTCGACGGAATTGGGGGTGGGCTTGCTCGGACCGAGAAGAGGGCGGGCGTGGGGGCGAGCAGGCTCGGTCGGGAGTGGGGGTGAGCACGTTCGGACGGGAATGGGGGCGGGCGTGGGGGTGAGGGCGGTGCGGGTGTCCGCCCCGCAGACCGCGCTGTCGGCCAAAAGGTCACTCGCCGTACACTCCCGGAGTGACCGTCACCGCAACATCCGTGGGCCAGCCGGACCAGCTCGAGCCCCAGACCGCGCGGGCCCCGCGCGGCGCGCGGCTCCTGCGTCTCGTCCCGGCCGCCGCAGCGGCGCTCTCCGGAGTGCTGCTCTATGTCAGTTTCCCGCCGCGCACCCTGTGGTGGCTGGCGCTGCCCGCCTTCGCCGTCCTCGGCCGGGTGCTGCGCGGACGCGGCTGGAAGGCGGCCTTCGGCCTCGGCTACCTCTTCGGCCTCGGTTTCCTGCTGCCGCTGCTGGTGTGGACCGGCGTCGAGGTCGGACCCGGGCCCTGGCTCGCGCTGGTGGCCATCGAGGCGGTGTTCGTCGCGCTGGTCGGCGTGGGCGTCGCCGCGGTGTCGAAGCTCCCGGCCTGGCCGGTGTGGGCGGCGGCGCTGTGGATCGCCGGCGAGGCGGCACGCGCGCGTGCGCCCTTCGGCGGCTTCCCGTGGGGCAAGATCGCCTTCGGCCAGGCGGACGGCGTCTTCCTGCCCCTCGCCGCGCTCGGCGGCACCCCTGTCCTGGGCTTCGGGGTCGTCCTGTGCGGGTTCGGTCTGTACGACATCGTGCGGCTCGTCCTGGAACGGCGCCGCTCGGGCGAGGTGCGGCGGTCGGCGGCCGCGGTGGCCCTGCTCAGCCTGGCCGTCCCGGTGGTCGCGGCCGTCGCCGCCCGCACGCTGGTGAGCGACAAGGCGGAGGACGGCACCGCGACGGTCGCCGTCATCCAGGGCAACGTTCCCCGTCTGGGCCTGGAGTTCAACGCCCAGCGCCGGGCCGTGCTCGACTACCACGCGCGCGAGACGGAGCGGCTGGCCGCAAAGGTCAAGGCGGGCGAGACGCCGAAGCCCGACTTCGTGCTGTGGCCCGAGAACTCCTCGGACATCGACCCCTTCGCCTACGCCGACGCCGCCGCCGTCATCGACAAGGCGGCCAAGTCGATCGGCGTGCCCGTCTCGGTGGGCGGAGTCGTCGAGCGCGACGGCAAGCTCTACAACGAGCAGATCCTGTGGGACCCGGTCCTCGGCCCCACCCAGACCTACGACAAGCGGCAGGTCCAGCCGTTCGGCGAGTACCTGCCGCTGCGCTCGCTCATCGGGGCGATCAACAGCGACTGGACGTCGATGGTCCGGCAGGACTTCAGCCGGGGCACCGAGCCGGGCGTGTTCGACATGGACGACGCCAAGGTCGGCCTGGTCACGTGCTACGAGGCCGCGTTCGACTGGGCCGTGCGCTCCGAGGTCACCGACGGCGCCCAGCTGATCTCCGTGCCCAGCAACAACGCCACCTTCGACCGCAGCGAGATGACCTATCAGCAGCTCGCCATGTCCCGGGTCCGCGCGGTCGAGCACAGCAGGACCGTCACGGTGCCCGTGACCAGCGGCGTCAGCGCGATCATCATGCCGGACGGGACGATCACCCAGAAGACCGGCATGTTCGTCGCCGACTCCCTGGTGCAGAAGGTGCCCCTGCGCTCCTCGCAGACGCCGGCGACGAAGCTCGGAACCATGCCCGAGATGCTCCTGGTGCTCGTCGCGATGGGCGGCCTCGGGTGGGCGATCGGCGCCGGGGTGCGCGGCCGGCGGAGCACGACGGGCTGAGCCGCCGGATAGGGTCGGCCCATGCCGACTCCCGACTTCATCACCGAGATCCGGGCCTCCGCCGGGCACCAGCTGCTCTGGCTCCCGGGCGTCAGTGCCGTCGTGTTCGACGGGGACGGCCGGGTGCTGCTGGGGCAGCGCGCGGACAACCGCCAATGGACCGTGATCAGCGGAATCCCGGACCCCGGCGAGCAGCCCGCGGACTGTGCCGTGCGGGAGGTCCACGAGGAGGCGGGCGTGCACTGCGTCCCGGAGCGCGTCGTCCTGGTGCGCGCCGGGAGGCGGGTGGAGTACCCCAACGGCGACGCGTGCCAGTTCATGGACATCACCTTCCGCTGCCGGGCCGTCGGCGGCGAAGCGCGGGTCAACGACGACGAGTCCGTCGCGGTGGGCTGGTTCGCGCTGGACGCCCTGCCGTCCCTGCACGAACGGCAGCTGTTCCGCATCAAGCAGGCGCTCTCCGACGAACCCACGTGGTTCGAGACCACGACTTCCGAATGAAGTGTGGGCGGTGACCACATGGGACGGGGGCATGGCTCTGCCTAGGGTCGAGGCATGACTTCGTCCCAGGCCGCCGCCCCCGGCCCCGCCGCCCCCTCGCTCGACCTCGGAGGTCGGACCGCCCTCGTCACCGGCGCCGCCGGCGGCATCGGACGTGCCTGTGCGCTGCGGCTCGCGGCCGCCGGGGCCAAGGTCCGGGCCGTCGACCGGGACGAGGCCGGCCTGGAGCGGCTCACCGGGAACGCCGTCGGCCTGCCCGGCTCGGTCGAACCGTACGTTCTGGACCTCACCGACCTGGACGCCGCCGAACTCGCCGCCGCGGGGACCGACGTCCTGGTCAACAACGCCGGACTGCAACGGGTGGCCCCCCTGGAGGAGTTCCCCCCGGACGTCTTCCACACGGTGCTCACCGTGATGCTGGAGGCGCCCTTCCGGCTCATCCGCGGCGCCCTGCCCCACATGTACGGACAGGGCTGGGGCCGAATCGTCAACGTGTCCTCCGTCCACGGACTGCGCGCCTCCGCCTTCAAGTCGGCCTACGTCGCGGCCAAGCACGGGCTCGAAGGCCTGTCGAAGACCGCGGCCCTCGAAGGCGCGGCCCACGGCGTGACCTCCAACTGCGTCAACCCCGCCTATGTGCGCACCCCGCTCGTGCAGCGCCAGCTCGCCGACCAGGCGCGGACGCACGGCATCCCGGAGGAACGCGTGCTGGCCGAGGTGCTCCTGCGCGACAGCGCCGTCAAACGGCTCATCGAACCGGAGGAGGTCGCCGAAGCCGTCGCCTACCTGTGCGGACCCCGGGCGTCCTTCGTCACGGGCGCCTCGCTGGTCCTCGACGGCGGCTGGACGGCGCACTGAGCGTCCCCGGCGACAGCGCGGTCGCCGTCGTCCGCCCGGTTGTCCACAGGGCTGACGGACCGGCCGGGCGATGAGGAATCCTGTGCACATGTCCCGCGATCACACGGAGGGCGCCGTCGCGGCGCCCGGTACCGCCCCCGGCGCTGACGCGCCGTTCCTCGAGCTGCTCGCCCGGGGCGCGGCCGCCGAGGCGTACGACCGGCCCGTGCTGCTCGCCCGCGCCGAGAAGGCGTCGCCCGAACGGATCGCGGCGCTCGAACACGCCAAGCTGCTCGCGCTGCGGGTGCGCTCGGAACTGGAGGGCCGGCGCCGCCGGGAGGCCGAGCTGTCGGCGCTCTTCGAGACGGCCCACGATCTCGCGGGCCTGCGCGACGTGGACGCCGTCCTGCAGGCGATCGTGCAGCGGGCCCGCTCACTGCTCGGCACCGACATCGCCTACCTCAGTCTGAACGACCCGGTCAGAGGCGACACCTACATGCGGGTCACCGAGGGCTCCGTCGCCGCCCGTTTCCAGCAACTGCGGCTGGGGATGGGGGAGGGCCTCGGCGGCCTGGTCGCCCAGACGGCCCGTCCGTACGTCACCGACGACTACTTCCGCGACGCCCGTTTCCGGCACACGGCGGCCATCGACGCGGGCGTGCGCGACGAGGGGCTGGTGGCGATCCTCGGCGTTCCGCTGACGCTGGGACCGAACGTCATCGGCGTGCTGTTCGCCGCCGACCGGCGCGCCCGGGTCTTCGAACGGGAGCAGATCGCCCTGCTCGGATCCTTCGCGGCGCTCGCCGCGGCCGCCATCGACACCGCCAACCTGCTCACCGAGACGCGCTCGGCGCTGGCCGGTCTGGAACACGCCAACGAGATCATCCGAGACCGCAGCGCTGTCATCGAGCGCGCCTCCGACGTCCACGACCGGCTGGCCGAACTGGTCCTGCGCGGCGGCGGGGTCCACGACGTGGCGGCCGCGGTCTCGCAGGTGCTCGACGGCGCCGTGGAGTTCACCGAGAGCGCGCCCGCCGACGCCCTGCAGGCCTCGCGCGCGGAGGGCCACGCCGTACGCCACGGGGAGGACTGGATCGCGGCGGTCGCGGCCGGCGGGGAACTGCTCGGCGCCCTGGTGCTGCGCGGCCACCCGGGCCTCGATCCGGTCGACCAGCGCACCCTGGAGCGGGCCGCGATGGTGACGTCCCTGCTGCTCCTGGCCCGACGCTCCGCGGCCGAGGCCGAACAGCGCGTCCGCGGCGAGCTCCTCGACGACCTGCTCGACGCCCGCGACCGCGACCCGCGCCTGCTGCGCGAACGCGCCGCCCGGCTGCACGCCGACCTCGACGCCACGCACGTCGTGCTCGCCGCCCGCCTCGACGCCGTCGCGCCCGACGCCGACCACGAGGCGGCCGCCCGCCGCCGTCTGTGGGCCGCCGCCTCCCACCTGGCGGCCACCCGGCACGGCCTGGCCGCCGCCCGTGACGGCGGCACCGTCCTGCTGCTGCCCCTTGAGCCCGGCGACAGCGCGACGGAGCTGGCCCGCCGTACGGCGCTGCACCTGGGCGGCGCCGTCCACGAGACGGTCACCGTCGGCGCGTCCGCCCCGGTGCGCGACCTCGCCGCGGGACCGGACGCGGTGGTGGCCGCCTACGAGGAGGGCCGCCGCTGTCTGGACGCGCTGAGACTGCTGGGCCGTACCGGCGACGGGGCGGCCGCCGAGGACTTCGGCTTCCTGGGCCTGCTCCTGGCGGGAGACCGCGATGTGGCCGGTTTCGTGGACCGCACGATAGGCGGGGTCGTCGCCTACGACGAACGGCGCGGCACCGACCTGCTGCACACCCTCGACGCGTACTTCGCCTCCGGCATGAGCCCGGCGCGCACCAAGGACGAACTCCACGTCCACGTCAACACGGTGGCCCAGCGTCTGGAGCGCGTGGGCCGCCTCCTGGGCGAGGACTGGCAGAGCCCGGCTCGCGTCCTGGAGATCCAACTGGCCCTGAGACTGCACCGGTTGGCTGCCCCGACCCGGCACTGATGGCCCTCTCGGAACGGCCCCCGTACGCGCGGACGGCGTACGGGGGCGGCGAGAGGGCGGCCGGTGACGGTCGGGACGCGCGCCGGGGCCGGAGTCAGACGGCGCGCACATCCGCGGCGGGGGCCGGGACGGGCTCCGCGTCCGCGGCGGACCCGACGTCGGCCAGGTCGCGGTGCCGGGTCTCCTTGGCGACGCCCACGGCGACGACCGTCAGCAGGGCCGCGGCGATCACGTACAGGGCGATCGGGGTGGAACTGCCGTAGTCGGCGAGCAGCGCCGTGGCGATGAGCGGCGCAGGGGCGCCCGCCGCGACCGAGGCGAACTGGGCGCCGATGGAGGCTCCGGAGTAGCGCATCCGGGTCGCGAACATCTCGGAGAAGAAGGCGGCCTGAGGCGCGTACATCGCCCCGTGCAGCACCAGCCCCACGGTCACGGCCAGGACGAGACCGCCGAAGGAGGCGGAGTCGACGAGCGAGAAGAACGGGAACATCCAGAGCCCGATCCCCACCGCCCCGAGCAGGTACACGGGCCGCCGCCCGACCCGGTCGGACAGCGCGCCCCAGGCGGGGATCACCGCGAAGTGCACGGCGGACGCGATGAGGACGGCGTTGAGCGCGGTCTGCTTGGAGACGCCGGCCGAGGTGGTCGCGTACACGAGGATGAACGCGGTGATGACGTAGTAGGAGATGTTCTCCGCCATGCGCGCGCCCATCGCGACCAGCACGTCACGCCAGTGGTGGCGCAGCACGGACACCAGCGGGAGCCGCTCGGCGTCCGCCGTCCGCGCCGCCTTGCGGGCCTCGGCCCGGGCCGACGCCTCCCGGAAGACGGGTGATTCGTCGACAGACAGACGAATCCACAAACCGACGATCACGAGCACACCGGAGAGCAGGAACGGGATCCGCCAGCCCCAGGAGGCGAAGGCGGCGTCCGAGAGCACGGCGGTCAGCAGGGACAGCACGCCGGTGGCGAGCAACTGCCCCGCCGGCGCGCCCGTCTGCGGCCACGACGCCCAGAACCCGCGCCGCCGGGCGTCCCCGTGCTCGGACACCAGCAGAACGGCCCCGCCCCACTCGCCGCCCAGCGCGAAGCCCTGGATCAGCCGCAGCGTGGTCAGCAGCACGGGCGCGGCGCTCCCGACCGTCGCGTGGGTGGGCAGCAGCCCGATCGCGAAGGTCGCCCCGCCCATCAGCAGCAGGCTCAGCACCAGGAGTTTCTTGCGCCCGAGCCGGTCGCCGTAGTGCCCGAAGACCAGCGCCCCGAGCGGCCGGGCGGCGAAGCCGACGGCATAGGTCAGAAACGACAGGAGCGTGCCGACGAGCGGGTCGGAGTCCGGGAAGAACAGCTTGTTGAAGACGAGGGCGGCCGCGGAGCCGTAGAGGAAGAAGTCGTACCACTCGATGGTGGTGCCGATGAGGCTGGCGGCGACGATGCGCTTGAGGCCGGCGGGGGTTCCCGGGGAGGGGGGAGCGGTCGCGGGGGAGGACATCGGCACCACTTCCATGCGGTTGGCGGGGACGTTTCGTGTCGCCATACCGTAGGAACGCGCAGGTCAATGGCACATGTGGTGGGACACCATAGTTCTGGGTGCCGAGGTGCGTGCCGCCGCCATGATGCCGCCGCCCACAGCCTCGGCGAGAGACTCCATCGGGCCTGCGAATGCGCTGTCCGAGGGGCGCTGTGCCCACTGGAGCGAAGAACTGATAGAGGCCCACCCTCCTTCCAGGGGCGCGATGTCCATGCCCGGCATCGGCACCAGGACCGGCGCCCGCATCCTCAACGACGGCGACGGCACGGCCACCACCTCGGTGGAGCAGAGCACCGGCCAGCCCGTCACCCGCCGCGCCTTCAAGCCGTACGGCGAGACGCGCGGCGCCCGCCCCGAGGCCTGGCCCAACGCGCGCAGCTATTTCGGCACCGGCATCGACGACACCTACTCCGGGCTCACCCACGTCGCGCCCGCGAGTACGACCAGTCGACCGGACGCTTCCTCTCTGCCGACCCCGTGGTCGACTTCGCGGACCCGCTGCAGATCAACGGCTACGCCTACGCCAACAACAGCCCGATCACCAAGAGCGACCCCGACGGGCTCGGGGGACGGTGCGGCGGTCGTCCCCCCGGGCGGCGGTCGCGGGCCTGTCTCGTCATCCCCACTTTCTCCCGCCGCCCCTCAGGCGTCGGTCTTGAGGAGCCGCCAGGCGGCTGCGGCGAGGGTGAGGGCCACCCACCCGGCGAAGACGGCGAGTCCCACCCCCGGGGACAGGGCGTCGGAAGACTGGCGCAGGGCGTACACCGCGGAGCCCGCGTTGCTCGGGAAGTAGGGGTTGATGTTGTCGTAGACGGAGTCGGGCAGCAGGGAGGCCAGGCCCGGGAGGATGAGCAGGACGCCGACCAGGACCGCGATCGCCCCGGCACTGGAGCGCAGCAGCACGCCCAGGGCCACACCCGCGACGGCGACCAGCGCGAGGTAGAGGCCGGCGCCGGCCAGGCTGCGCAGCACGCCGTCGTCGCCCAGGGACAGGGCGATCTTCTCGCCGTGCAGGCCCAGGGTGCCCAGTTGGAACGCGGCGAGGGCGCCGAGCGTGGTCAGGACCAGGGCGATGGGGCCGATCACGGCGGCCTTGGACCACAGGACGGGCAGGCGGCGAGGGACGGCGGTAAGGGTGGAGCGGATCATGCCGGTGGTGTACTCGCCGGCCGACAACAGGACGCCGAGCACGCCGACCGCCAGCGACGCGAAGGTCACCCCGAGCAGGGCGAGGCTGACTGCGTCCTGCTCGCCGGAGCCGGGTCCGGGCGGCCCGCCCTGGGTGGTGGCCGTGTCGGGGCTGTAGGTGGCGGAGGCGATCGCGCCGAGGGCCATCAGCAAGGCCACGGCGACGGCGAGGGTGATCCAACTGGAGCGCAGCGACCAGAACTTGGCCCACTCCGCGCGCAGCACCCGCGGACCGGTGACCTTGTAGGCCGGGGTGGGGGAGAGCGGGGTGACGGTCATCAGGCTGCCTTTCGCTCGGTCTCGGCGGGGTGGCTCTGGTACTCGACGACGTCCCTGGTCAGGTCCATGAACGCCGCCTCCAACGACACGGCCTGCGGGGTGAGTTCGTACAACGCCACCCCGTGTTCGGCCGCGATCAGCCCGATCTCCCGGGCATCGCGTCCGGAGACCAGGAGTTCCTCGGCGGACGAGGAGGAGATCGAGACGTCCGGGCCCGCCAGCAACGAGCGCAGCCTGGCGGCCTCGGCGGTGGCGACCTTCACACCGCCGCCGCTCGCCTCCCGGGTGAAGTCGTCGACGGTGGTGTCCGCGAGGAGCCGGCCGCGGCCGATGATCACCAGGTGGTCGGCGATCATTGCCGTCTCGCTCATCAGGTGCGAGGAGAGCATCACCGCCCGGCCCTCGTCGGCCAGTGAGCGCAGCAGATTGCGCACCCACAGCACGCCCTCGGGGTCGAGGCCGTTGACCGGCTCGTCGAGCATGACGATGGCCGGGTCGCCGAGCAGGGCCGCCGCGATGCCGAGCCGCTGACCCATGCCGAGCGAGAAGGCGCCCACCCGCTTGCCGGCCACGCTGGTCAGACCGGCCAGTTCGATGACCTCGTCGACCCGGCGGCGCGGAATGCCGTGGGTGTACGCCAGCGCCATCAGATGGTTGAAGGCGCTGCGGCCGGGGTGGACGGACTTGGCCTCCAGCAGGGTGCCGATCTCGTGCAGCGGCGCCGTGTGCTTCGCGTACGACGTGCCGCCCACGGTGACCGAGCCCTTCGTGGGGGAGTCCAGGCCGACGACCATGCGCATGGTGGTGGACTTGCCGGCGCCGTTGGGCCCGAGGAAGCCGGTGACCTCACCAGGCTTCACGGTGAAACTCAACTCGTCGACGACGGTCTTGTCGCCGTACCGTTTGGTCAGCTCACGTGCTTCGATCATGGGTATGGGTCTTTCACCTCGGACTCGGCCGGGCGAGCGCCGCGACCTGTGCAGTCGACGTTAGAAGCGCGGCCGGCCCGAACCCTGGCACCATGGGAGACACTTCGCCGCCCGAGTGGTACCCCGGTACCACTCGTCGCCGATCACGGGTACGCCTCAGGGGCGACCTGCGGCCACCGATCAGCCGCCGGACGTGCGCCGCGCTGTCCGCGCTCCTTCAGCGCCGTGACCGACGGCTTTGCGCGCACGGGAACCAGGCCCAGGTGGTCGGTGCGCTGGTGAGGCGTCAGCCGGTATCCCGCCACGGCAGCAGCAGCAGCCGGCGGCGGAGCGGGCGGACGGGCGCTCCGCGGCGGTCCCCTGTCGCCGCGCGCCCGGCCGGCGTGAGGCGTCACCCTGCTCGGCGCGCTCGCGGTTCTCACCGCACAGCCCATCGGGTTCCTCGTACTGCACCGAACGACGAGCAGCCGGTCGTCGGAGGCACGACAGGTCGCGCCGGTCGAAGTCGGGGTGGAGATCCACACGGTCGGCGGACAAAGAACGAAGTCGTCCGGGCTCGCAACGACTTCGTCGAACGCGTACTCGGATGTAAGCCGCGCACTCTGGAGGAGTGGCTGCTGGAACACGCGAGACTCCTGCTGCCGTGAGGCCGACGCGGGTGCGCCGGCGCTCTCCCGCTGATCCCGCCGGCGTCGCGGGTGGCCTGGTCTTCTCCGCCCTCACGAACACCTGCGGCAGGGCGGCCGTGCTCGGCGAGCTGCCCCCCCAGCCGCCCGCGCGCAGCCGACCTGGAGACCGTGCTCGCCGCTCCGCGCAACCGCTGAGCGGTGCGCTCGAGGGCGCCATGGAGTTCCGTCGGCGCCTCGAGCTCCAGCTCGCTCCCGCCGGGGCCACGACCTGTCGGCATGAGTCGTCCGCGACTGCGGCCTCCTGCCGTGCTGTCATCCCCGCGTTTCCCGCCCCCGCCGCGCGGCCCGGCGTTCCGCGCCCAGGCGGATGAAGTGGGCGAGGAGTTCGGGGCTGTCGACGGTCGCAGGGTTGACGACCTGGTCGGCGGGCGCGCCCTGGAGGAGGCGTTTGACGGGGACTTCGAGCTTCTTGCCGGTGCGGGTGTGGGGGATGCCCGGTACGGCGAGGATCTCGTCGGGCACGTGACGGGGTGAGGCGTCGGTGCGGATGGCGAGGCGGATTGTGTCCCGCAGGGCGTCGTCCAGTTCCACTCCGGCCGCGGGGACCACGAACAGCGGCATCCAGTAGCCGCCGTCCGGTTCCTCCGCGCCGATGACCAGCGCTTCGGTGATCTCCGGGAGGCGTTCGACGACGTCGTGGATGTCGGCGCTGCCCAGCCGTACGCCGTTGCGGTTGAGGGTGGAGTCCGAGCGGCCGTGGACGATCACCGAGCCGTGCGAGGTGAGGGTGATCCAGTCGCCGTGCCGCCACACCCCGGGGTAGGTGGTGAAGTAGGCGTCCCGGTAGCGGTCGCCGTCGGGGTCGTTCCAGAAGTACAGCGGCATCGACGGCATGGGGCGGGTGACGACCAGCTCGCCGACCCGGTCGACCACCGGGTGGCCCTCGGTGTCGTACGCGGCCAGGGCGACGCCCAGGTAGGGCGCGGACAGCTCGCCCGCCCAGACGGATGTGGTGGGGGCGCTCCCGGCGAAGCCGGAGGCGACGTCCGTGCCGCCGGTGCTGGAGGCGAGCTGGACGCGTTCGCCCACGTGGTCGCGGACCCAGGGGTGGGCGGAGGCGGGCAGGGTGGAGCCGGTGCAGCCGACGGCCCGCACGGACGACAGGTCGTGCACGCCCGGGTCGATGCCGAACTTGGCCATGCCCAGGAGGTATTGGGGGCTGGTGCCGAAGAGGGTGACACGGTGGCGGGCGGCCAGTTCCCACAACAGGTCCGGCCGGGTGAGCGGCGCCGGGCTGCCGTCGTACGTGCAGGCGGTCGCTCCGGTCAGCAGCGTGGAGACGGTCAGGTTCCACATCATCCAGTGGGTGGTGGTGTACCAGAGGAGACGGTCGCCGGCGCCAAGGTCGGACTGAAGCCCCAGGGTCTTCAGGTGTTCGAGCAGGACACCGCCGTGGCCGTGGACGATGCCCTTGGGCAGGCCGGTGGTGCCGGAGGAGAACAGGACCCACAGCGGGTGGTCGAACGGTACGGGCGTGCAGCTGAGTTGCTCGGAGCGGCCGGCCGCGTCAGCCCACGGGAGAGCGACGGCCGGGTAGCCGTCCTCGGGCCAGGGCAGCCCGACGTGGTCCACCAAGACGGTGGCCTTCAGGGTGGGAAGCGCACGGGCCAACTCCCCTGCGGCCGCTCGGCGGTCGTGGGTGGCGCCGTTGAAGAGGTAGCCGTCGGCCGCGATCAGAACCGTCGGCTCCAACTGCGCGAAGCGGTCGGCGGCGGCCTGGGCGGCGTAGTCCTGGCCGCACACCGACCAGACGGCCCCGACACTGGCGGCGGCGAGGAAGGCGACGACGGCGTGCGGGGTGTGGGGCAGATAGCCGACGACCCGGTCACCCGGGCCGACGCCCAGGTCACGCAGGGTGGCGGCGACGGAGGCGACCTGGGCGCGCAGTTGCGCCCCGGACACTTCGCGGCCGACGCCGGTCTCGTCCAGCGCGATGATCGCGGGCCGGTCGTCGCCGAGGAGGCGCAGGGCGTGATGGGCGTAGTTGAGGGTGGCGCCGGTGAACCAGCGGGCGCCGGGCATCTTCTCCTCGGCCAGCACCTGTTCGTAGGGGGTCGCCGCGTCGACGTCGAAGTACTCCCACACCGCGCCCCAGAACCCTTCCAGGTCGGTGACCGACCAGCGGTGCAGGGCGGCGTAGTCGGTGTGGTCATGGACGTCCCGAACGCCTCGGTGCAGGGCGACCCAGCGACCGAAGTCCGCGATGCGGCTGGTGGCGGCAGCCTCCGGATCGAAGGCCCAGAAGGGCTTTGCGGGAGGTGTGGGCTGTGCACTGGTCATCGCGATGCGCTCCTCGGCAGGCGTGCGGTGGCGAGCGGTTCGACGGGGGAGGAGAGTCGGTTGGAGCACAGCAGCGGCGCCCATCCGGCCGTGTCCGTGAAGTCGGCGGCGCCCGCCGGGACGACGTCCATGACCATGCGGTCGGGGCGCAGCAGGACGGCGTCCGCACGGCCGTCGCGCAGCCAGGCGGCGAGGACGCCGTCGTCGCCGAGACCGTCCGTGCCGACGATCCGTGCGCCGAGCGCCCCCGCGACCGCTCGCAGCCAGGGCGCGGCAGGCACGGCGCTCAGGACGGCGAAGGAGTCGCCCAGCAGGTCGTCGAGGCGGACCGACCCGGCGTCGAAGCCCACCCGGGGCTGCGGACAGAACGTGCCCGCCAGGCGCCGTCCGCCCGGGCGGACGCGCCGTCGGACGAGGGCGCTGTGCCCCGGGGCCGCACCGAGGTCGCGGCCGGCCGCCTCCCGCAGGGCGGGTATGCGGCAGGCCGTGCTCGTCAGGCTCCGGCGCAGCGCGGCGGCACGACCCTGGCCTCCGGTCATGGCCCAGCCCATGGCCACCGCGAGGCGGATCATGTGGCGGGCGTGCGGCTTGCGTTCGCTTTCGTAGGTGTCCAGCAGGCCTTCGCCGGAGCCCTGGCGCAGGACGCGGGCGAGTTTCCACGCCAGGTTGTGCGCGTCGCGCATGCCCGCGCACAGGCCCTGGCCGATGAAGGGCGGGGTGAGATGGGCGGCGTCGCCGAGGAGGAAGACGCGCCCCCGGCGCCAGCGGTCGGCGACACGGGCCCGGAAGGTGTACTGGGCCTGCCGGATCACCTCGAGCCCGCCGTCGTACGCGTCCTCGACCCACGGGGCGATCAGCTCCCGTACGCGCCGGGCGTCGAGCTCCTCCCCGTCCCGCAGGCGGAACTCCCAGCGGTAGCGGTCCTCGGCGATCCGCATGAACGTCGCGGCCCGGGTGGGGTCGCAGACCTGCTCGACGCCCTCCCAGGAGCGGACGGGGAGGTCCGTGCGGACGTCGACGACGGTCCAGCGCTCCTCGAAACGCAGGTCCTCCCACACCGCGCCGATGGCCTGGCGGGTGAGGCTGCCGGCGCCGTCGCAGCCGAGGACGGCGTCCGCGTCCAGGTACTCGGGGGTCTCCCCGCCGTCAGGGCGGAAGGTCACCCGGACGGGGCCGTCGCCGTCCTGGTCGACGCCGACCACCTCGACGCCGCTTCGCAGTTCGCACTCGGGCCGCCGCGCCAGCGCCTCGCGCAGCAGCCTCTCCAACGCCGGCTGGTCGAACATGCTGGTCTGCGGGAAGCCGTGGTGCCCGTGCTCGGAGCGCCGGAACTCGCCGATCACCCGGTGGCGGGCGTCGAGCAGCCGCAGACCCCTGGCCGGGCGGGCGAGCGCGGCGAACTCCTCGTGGACGCCCACCGCCTGCAGAATCCGCCGGACCTCGTCGTCCATGGCGACGGCGCGCGGCAGCGGGTAGACGTCCTGGTGGCGTTCGAGGACGACGCTGCGCACTCCGCGCCGGGCGAGCAGGAGGGCGGCCGTGATCCCCACCGGTCCGGCGCCGATGATCACCACGGGCGCCCGGGAGACTGCGTTCACCGCGCGTCCGCGACGGGGGTGCGCTGCTCACCGAGGTCGATCCGGCGGTCGGGGGTGGCGATCGTGGCGGTGATGACGTGGCCCTCGCGCAGGTAGTGCGGGTTGCGCGCCTGGCTGTTGAAGAACGCCTTCCACTTCAGGGCCGGCGGCAGCAGTGCGCCGATCTTCTCGACCGGTTTCGGCGGCGCCTTCAGGGCCGTGCCGCCGGGAGTTCCGGTGAGCAGCAGGTCCCCGGGGTCGAGGTTCTGGAAGCGGGCCAGCAGCGTCAGCGCCTGCGCCGGCCGGACGATCATGTCGGCCAGGGTCCGGTCCTGGCGGGGGCTGCCGTCCACCGACAACCTCAGCCGCAGATCGAGGAGGTGAGGGAAGTCCTCCGGCTCCAGCAGAGCCAGGTAGGGCCCGGTCGGCGTGAAGGTGGGGTACGACTTGCTCTCGTAGAACTGGCCCTTGGTCAGTTGCACGTCGCGGGCGCTCACGTCGTTGGTGAGGACCAGTCCCGCCACGTACGAGGGCAGGTCGGACTCCGTGACCACCGTGCCCACCGGCAGGGGGGCGCCCATGACCAGACCGAGTTCGACCTCGTAGTCGAGGAACCTCACATGCGCGGGCCTGACGACGGTGTCGTTCGGGCCGCTCACGGAGCCGGAGGCCTTGCGGAAGAAGGTGGGCGGGATCTCACCCGTGAAGCCCGAATCGCGGGCGTGGCTGCGGTAGTTGACCATCTGCGCGACGACCCGGCACGGCGTGGTGACCGGGGACAGCGCGGTCAGTTCCGCGACGGGCGTGCCCGTCTCGCCGGAGACGGCGGCATCCCGTACCGCTGCGCGGTCCGCGAGCAGCTCGGCGGTGGTGACGGCCTCGGTCTCGACACGGACGGCGCGCTCGTCGCGCACCACCCACCAGTCGTGCGCGGTACGCAGAACGTTCGTGCTCATGGGGTCATCGCTTTCAGCAGGCCCAGCAGGCGGGCGGGGTCGAGTTCGCTGTCGTCGCGCAGCGCGCGCAGCAGTTCGCGGATCTTGGCGGGTGACGGATTCGTGCCGAGGAACTCGCGGGTGACGGGCGGCCCCCACTGCGCCAGCCCGCTCGCCGACAGCGGAGCCCATCCCGGCTCCACGTCGCAGGAGAACAGGTCGCCGTCCGCGAAGTGCTCCAGCATGAGACGGTCCGGATCACGCCAGTAGTCGAAGATCTGGCTGCCCTGGACGTGCCGGCCGATGCCCCAGCTGCGCTGGTAGCCGCGCTCGGCCAGATACTCCCCGCCCGCGGCGATCGCGTCGAGGTCGCTGACCTGGTAGGCGGAGTGGACGTAGTGCGTCCCCGGTCCCAGATGCATGGCCAGCGTGTGATGGTCCACGGCGACGCTTCCCCGGTCACAGCGGATGAACGCCATCACCGGCCCGCGCTCGCGCTGCCCGTCCAGGAAGTGGAAGTCGCTGACGATCATCCCGAGCGTGTCGAGATACCAGTTCATGCTCCGGGCGAACACCCTGGTCTCCAGCACCAGATGCCCCAGCCGCTGGATCCGTGACGGCTCGCGCGGCGGGCGCTGGGTGGCGTTCCGGCGACGGTGATCCGTCCCGAAGTTGAGCAGGAGCGGCCGCTGTCCGGGCAGCTCCGGCAGCTCCTCGGCGCAGTGCACCACCCGCACGGGGACGCCGGAGGGGTCGAGCAGGTCGACCTGCTTGCCGCCGCCGGGGACGTCCGCGTCCCGTACCGCGGTGCCCGTCGCGCGGGCCAGACGGTCCAGATCGGACCGTTCGGCAGCGTGGAACGCCTGTCCGATGAAGCGGGAGGCGGGCCCTCGGCGGATCACCGCGCAGGGGGAGCCGGCGAAGGTGCCGCGCAGCCAGAGGGCGTCCGGCCCGCGGGCGGCGACGGAGAACCCGAAGTCACGCGCGAAGACCTCCGCGCGGTCCAGATCGGGCTTCTCGAACTCCACCCAGGCGAGATCGGCCACCTTGATCACCGGGTTCCGGGCGCGCCCGGGGTGCTCGCCCCGCAGGGCGCCCTGCTCACTGTGCAGGTCCTGGTGGGCGGTCGTGACGTCGGCCTGGGCGGCAGGGGGTTCGGACATGGCGTCCTCCAAGCAACATTGCCGTAATGAGGAAATCATCAACTCTGCGAATCTCGTCGTCAATAGGTGGCCGCTTGTTAACTGACGAAAAACTCAGAGATGCTGACTCGGTCACCAGGGTTGCTAGACTCCGCTCCATGTCCACATCAGCGCCGGCCGCCAATCGCTTCGAGCGACGACGCGCGGCGACCCGCAGGGCCCTCGTCCGCGCGGCGCGGCAGATCCTCGCGGAGACCGGTGAGACCGGCGTCAGCATCCAGGCCATCGCCGACCGGGCGGACGTCGGATTCGGCTCCTTCTACAACCACTTCGAGTCGAAGACGGAGTTGTTCGACGCCGCGGTCTCGGACGCGCTGGAGGAGTTCGGTCAGGCCATCGACGAGCGGCTGCGGGAGATCGACGACCCGGCCGAACTCGTCGCGGCCGGCTTCCGCCTCACCGCCCGGATGGCCGACTCGCACCCGGATCTGATGCGGGTCCTGCGCCACCGCGGCCTCGCGCACATCCACTCCGACAAGGGCAGCGCCCCGCGTGCTCGCCGCGACCTGGAGCGGGGCATGGCCGCCGGCCGCTTCACGCCCGTCGACCCGGCCATCGCCCTGTCCGCCGTGGGCGGGACGCTGCTGTCACTGGTCGAGCTGAGGTTCTCCCGCCCTGATCTCGACGGCGAGGAGGCCGCCGCGAGCCTGGCCGAGATGGCCTTGCGCATGCTGGGTCTGCCGCAGGACGAGGCCCACGAGATCGCCCGGCGCCCCCTGCCTCCCGGCTCCGGCGACTGAGGGGGCGAGCGCCGCGACGAGGCCGCCCCCGCCTTCGCGGGCGCCGAGGGTCTGTCGTCGTCGCCGTGCTGTGTCGGCCGTTCCCCTGCCGTGTCCGCCGTGCTCTTGTGGTGACGCCGCGGCCCCTGCGTCGCCGTGGCCCCTGAGGTGTCGCCTCCTGCAGCGACGCCGTGCCCGTGCGGTGACAGGGGGGCGTCGCTGGTCTGCACCGGCATCCGTCGGAGTGCCGGAGTCGGGCCCCCGCGATGGGCCCGTCCGTCAAGCGGCGGAACCCTGGCCGCTGCCCGTGGCGGCGAGGTCGGGCAGCGGCAGCCGGCAGATCTCGTGGGCCTCGTCGGCGGTCAGGCCGAGCAGACGCAGCAGGTCCTCGGCGATCTGGTCGGTGGCCTGCGCCTCGTCCCGCTCGGGGTGGTCGTGCAGGAGCTGACCGAGGCAGAGCTGCGCGCCCGCGACGACGACCAGGGCCAGTTCGGGGTCGCGCACGCTGAACCGGCCGGCGCGGACCGCGGCTTCGATGTCCCGGAGGGCGTGGGAGGCCATGCCCTTGTCCGGCACGGCCAGGGCCGACCCGTTGCTCAGCAGGACCTTGCTGAGAGCCGGTCGGCGGCGGTGCAGACGTCCGGTCAGGCGGAAGCTCTGCGCGAAGACATGAGCGGGGTCGGCGAGATCCGTCGTCAGCTCGTCCAGCAGATCACCGTACGCTTCGAGGGCGTGCTCGACAGCGGCCTGGTAGAGCTGCTCCTTGCTCTCGAAGTGGTTGTAGAACGACCCCATGCCCACATCGGCGGCCTGGGTGATCTCCAGGATCGGGACGTTGGTGTCGCCGGCCGCGATGAAGGCCGTGGCCGCTTCGACGAGCGCGGCCCGGGTGCGCGCCTTCCGCCGCTCCGTCCGGCTCGGGACGTCCTCCGTCATGCCTGCTCCCTCTCGCGGGTTTCGGGGCCCACCCTATCGGCGGTCCGTCAGGCATGAGGAGATCGTCACCTCTGTCGGGCGGCGAGGTGCCGGTGACGCAGGGACCGGTGCCGCCGTGCGGGGACGCCCTCCGCAGGCGTCCCCCTCACGGACGCCTGCGGCTCTCCTTCGGGTGACTGCGCTGGGCGGGCGTGGCGATGCGGCGCCCGCGCGCCTTCGGCCCCGTCGCCTCCTCGGCCGTCGGGCGCAGGCACTCGATGAGGTAGTCGCCGGTGTCCGGGTCGACGGTGACGCCGTGGGTCTCGCTGCGGAAGCCGGGGAAGCGGCGGTCGAAGGACTCCAGCGCCCCGAGGTAGCGCAGCAGCGGGCCGTCGGGGCCGCCGACGCTCTCGCCGGGCATGAGCACGGGAATGCCGGGCGGGGTGACGGTGACCATGGCGGCGGCCACCTGTCCGGGCGCGTCGGCCAGCCTCACACGGTGCGTGCCGCCGCGGACCAGCCGCTGGTAGCACAGCTGCGGCGGGGCGACCGGCTCGGGCAGTTCCCGGAACGCGGTGTCCAGGAGTTCGACGAGGCGGGCCGAACGCAGGTGGTCGTGCATGTCCTGGCACAGTTCGCGCAGGGTCAGGCCGGCGTAGCGCCGGGCGTGCTCGGCGACCAGCGCGGGCAGCACCCGGTCGAGACCGGCGTCCTCGTCGTAGAGGGCCTTGAAGTCCATCAGCGCGTCCAGGAGCGTCCCCCACTTGCCCTTGGTGATGCCCATGGAGAACAGCACGAGCGTGGTGTAGCTGTCGGTCTTCTCCACGACGATGTTCCGCGTGGCCAGATACGCGGTGAGCACCCGCGCCGGGATGCCCCACGCGGCCGTCCGCCCGGTCGCGTCGATGCCGGGGCAGGTCAGCGTGACCTTGATCGGGTCGAGCATGCAGTGGCCGTCGGTCAGATCCGGGAAGCCGTGCCAGTCGGCGCCGGGTGCGAGATGCCAGCACGACGGCTCGGTGCGCAGCAGCTCGGGGGGAGCTTCCTCGAACGGCAGACGCGCGCCGCTGACCGGGTCGGTGACCGCGTCCGGCTGCCACACCCCGAAGAACCAGGGCGGCCGGTCGCCGGCCTCCTCGACCCGGCGCCGGATGCGCACCATCTCCTGGCGGAAGCGGACCGCCTCGGTCACGGCCTCGTCGATCAGCCAGCGGCCCTGCGGCCCGTCCATCATCGCGGTCGCCACGTCCAGGGACGCGATCATCGGGTAGAGGGGGGAGGTGGTGCCGTGCATCATGAGCGCCTCGTTGAACCGGTCGTGTTCGACGGGCGCCCGCGGGGCGGGCCTGACGTGGATCATGGCGCTCTGCGAGAGGGCGGCCAGCAACTTGTGCGTGGACTGCGTCGAGAACACCGTCGGGCGGTCGGGGCCGGGGAAGGCGTTCTCGTCCACCGACATGCCGTAACGGCCCGCGTAGAGCGGGTGGAACCGGGCGTAGGCGAACCACGCCTCGTCGAAGTGCAGCCGGGGAACGCTCGCGGCGAGCGCCCTGGCCGCGGCCGGGGCGTCGTAACACAGACCGTCGTAGGTGGAGTTGGTGAAGACGGCGTACTGGGCGTCCGGCGTCGGCGCCTGCTCGGTCAGCGGGTTCGCCGCGATCCGGGCGGCGACCGACTCCGGCGCGAGCTCCTTCGGAGGCAGCGGCCCCGCCAGGCCGTAGCCGTTGCGGGTGGGGACGAGATAGACCGGGCGCGCGCCGGACACCACCAGTCCGTGCAGCACCGACTTGTGGCAGTTGCGGTCCACGAGCGCGATCTCGTCACGGGTGACGCTGAAGTGGCCGACCACGCGGTTGCAGGTGGAGTCGCCGTGCAGCACGAAGTACGTGAGGTCCGCGCCGAAGACGCGGGCGGCGTTGCGCTCCGCCTCGCCGATCGGGCCGGTGTGCTCGAAGAGCGAGCCGAGCTCGCCGACGGAGATCGACAGGTCGCTGCGCAGCAGGCGCTCGCCGAAGTAGTCGTGGAAGGCCCGCCCGGCGGGTGACTTCAGCAGGGCGACGCCGCCGGAGTGGGCCGGCGTGTGCCAGGAGTACTCGTGTGCGTCGTCGAAGCGGCGCAGCGCGCGGAAGAAGGGCGGCAGGACGGCTTCCCGGTAGGCGCGGGCCGCGGTCGTGATCCGGCCCGCGATGAACCCGGGCGTGTCCTCCAGCGGCCACACGTACCCGACGACCGACTCCGACACCCACAGCGGCAGGTCGTGCACTCCGTCGTCGGTCATGACCAGGAAGACCGGCAGGTCCCGGAACCGCCGGCCGATGGAGCGCAGGACCCTGGCCCCGCCGGGCTCGCCCGCGGAGCCGGCCCGGTCCGGCAGCTCCCAGGCGACCAGGGCGGCGGTCAGGCCCGCCTCGGTGCGCAGGACCGCCTCAGCGTCGTCGGCGTCGACGGCCCAGCGGACGTCGAATCCCCGTGCCTCGATCGCCTCCCGGATGCGCACCAACTGCTCGGCGCCCGCGCCCTCGTCGCGCGGATGCTCCCGTACCGCGACCAGCAGCCTGCTGTCCGTCATGCGTCCCCCTCGTCCCGGCGGCAGGGCGCCGCCCCGCCCAGTCTCCGAGCGTGCGGGGGCTCTTTCGCGACCACGGCGCCGCAAACCACCCGCAGGACGGAACGAGCTTCGCCCCGGCTGACGGCACGGGAGCAAGGCGGGCAGTCGGTCGGCCGTGACGGTGACGGTCGCCCGACGACGACGCCCATGGCGACCGCGTGCGAGGCCGACGGCGACCGCGCGCGACGCCGGCGGCGGTCAGTCGGCGGCGGGGGTGCGAATCGCGGCGATGTCGAATTGCAGGCGCACCTTCTCGCTCACCATGGCACCGCCCTCCGCCAGCCGGGCATTGTACGTAAGTCCCCATTCGGAACGGTCGATCGTGGTGGTGCCGTCGAAACCGGCCCGTTCATAACCGAACGGGTCGGTGACATGTCCAATGTAGGTGAGGTCGAGAACTACGGGACGAGTGGCGTTCTTTATGGTGAGGTCGCCGGTCATGCGGTAGACGTCCGGGCTCGCGAGTTGCACGTCGGTACTCGCGAAACGCATATGCGGATAGGTCGCCGCGTCCAGGAAGTCGCGACCGACCAGATGGGCGTCGCGCTGCTCCACACCGGTGTCGACGCTGGCCGTGGACAGCAGGATCTCGGCCCGTGAGCGGGAGGGGTCGCGGCCGTCGAACCACAGACGGCTCCGGTACTCGGTGAAAGCCCCGCGCACCGTGGTCACCAGGGCGTGCCGGACGGAGAAGCCGATGCGGCTGTGCGCCGGGTCGATCATCCACTCTCCGGTCAGCGCCGCCATGGCGGGATCCAGCACGCCGGCAGAGCGTGAGCCGGGCGAGCCGACGGGGAGTTGCGCATCGTCGGAGGACGCCGAACGTCGGAGGGACGCGCCGCGGGTGAACAGGTTCATGCATCACCTAGTTACTGCACCGCGGATATCGTCGCAAGCCGCCTGCGCCGGCCGCGACGGCTCGAATCAGTACTGAAAGGCCTATACGCAGGCGCCACTTGACGGGCGGCTACAACATCCACACATTCCCGTCACCGAAAAGTCAACCGAAATCGGTTCATGACGAGCCGATGGAATTCGGTGCGCGTCCAGCGGTCCTCGGCGATGCGGACGGAGCGCCGATCGGGTCTCGCCGAATACCGTTGCCGATTGGCGCGTTGTGGTCGGCCGGTTTTCGCCGTGGAGCGCGCGGCCGACGGCGGGCGCCGCCCTCGGTCGGCGGGGATCCGCTCGACGAAGTGCTCCAGCTCCTCTGTCGTCGGCCGCGGCAGTCCGTCGCGCAGCGCGAGCGCCGTGGCCTCCGCCCGGGAGGCGCTGCCGGTCTTGCGGAGCAGGTGCTCGATGTGACTGTGCACGGTCCGCGGCGACAGGAACAGCGCCTGGGCGATGGCCTGGTTGGTCTGCCCCCCGGCCCGGGTGAGCACCTCCAGTTCGCGCGGGCTGAGACCGTAGGGCGGTCGGGTCGGCGTCTCGGTCACCAGGACCGCCTCGCGTGCGATCGGCGAGCCCGTCGTGCACCGGCACAGCACCACCCGGCGCCAGTCGCGGCCCGCCGGCCACAGCACCCGCAGCCGATGACCGCCGAAGTGCGCGAACGCCGTTGCCAGGCAGCCGAATTCCTCGTCCGTCAGCACCTCTGCGGGCCGGCGGCCGGGGACGGCGATGACGCCCCCGGCCGTGGGCGTGATGGGCAACCCGCGCGACTACGCCCTGCCGGGCAACCAGGACCCGTACACCCCGTGGCCGAACTCGCTGCTCCTGCTCGCAGCGATCGCCTCGGTGACCGAACGCCTGCGACTGGCCGCAGCCGCCGTGCCGGCGCCTCTGCGCCATCCGCTGCTGATGGCCCGGGAACCGGGCACCCTCGATCTGATCAGCGAGGGACGGCTGCTGGTGCAGCCGACGGTGAGCTGGAGCCGGGACGAGTACGACGCCCTGGGCGTGCCGTTCGCACGCCCCGGGAGGCTGCTCGACGAGCACCTGGAAGTTTGGGAGAAGGCCTGGGGGCGTCGCCGATCTCGCACCACGGCGAGCACTACCCGTTCCGGGACGTCTATTTCGAGCCAAGGCGTTCCGGCCCGGCGGCCCGCGGCTCTGGTTCGGCGGACAGCGCCTCGGCGGTCCCGTCCTGCGCAGACTCGTGCGGTACGGCCACGGGTTCCACCCGCTGGGGCGGCCGTCACCGCAGGACATGCACGCGATCGAGGAGGCCATGACCGCGGCGGGCCGGGACGCCGCCGGCCTGGAGATTGTCGGCGGCACCCGGGCGGTCTTCCCGGACGACCGCTCCACCGCGGATCTCGGCGCGGGGCTGGCGGACATCCCGGAGCAACAGGAGCAGGGCTTCACCACGTTCTGCGTCAAACCGAACCAGCTCATCGACGACCCGACCGGGGCGGGCGCCGGGGTGGGCGCGTTCTGCCGGGAGGTGATGCGCCGAGCAGAAGCGCTCACCGCCTGAAGCGGCGCGCTCCGGGACGGTCTGTCGTTTCGTACAATTTGAGTCCGAACAATCACGACGACAGGACGATCACGCATCGCGCGTGGCCGAAGGAGTGTGCCGATGCCGGGCCAGCGATCGATCGCCGAAGCAGAGAAGCTCGCCGAGGCCAAGCTCGGCGGCATCCCGCTGCGGCGGGAGCAGATGGCCGTCGTCGCCAACATCTACCGCGCCGCCTCGGCGGTGCGCCAGCACCTGGAGAACTCCGTGCTGCGCGGCTCCGACCTGACATGGACGGCGTTCGTCGTGCTGTGGGTGGTGTGGGTGTGGGGCGAGTCGGAGACCCGGCACGTCGCGGAGGAGGCCGGGATCTCCAAGGGCACGCTCACCGGCGTGGCGCGGACGCTGGAGGGGCGGGGGCTGGTGCGTCGCGCCGGGCACCCCGCCGACGGCAGGCTGGTCCTGCTCAGCCTCACCGACGAGGGGGAGGCCCTGATGCGCAGGCTGTTCCCGGCCTTCAACGAGGAGGAGGCCTTCGTGGCGCGCCGCCTCAGCGACGAGGAGTGCCGGACCGTCGCCGACGGTCTGCGCCGCGTCGTCCGCCAGGTCGAGGAGGAGGGCGAGGAGCGCCGCGTCGCCCTCCTCGACGGCGCCGAACCGGCCCCCCGCCGCAGCGGCCGCCGCCCGAAGTCCTGACCACCCCACCCGGCCACCCCCGGCGACGACGGGACG
Source organism: Streptomyces sp. NPDC037083 (assembly GCF_055606485.1). Lineage (NCBI taxonomy): Bacteria > Bacillati > Actinomycetota > Actinomycetes > Kitasatosporales > Streptomycetaceae > Streptomyces > Streptomyces sp. NPDC037083. The sequence continues at coordinate 146,190 of NZ_JBVJSQ010000009.1, forward strand.
GCAGTCCGGACGACGGTGATCCGAGTCGCGCTCTCGGCGTGCTCGCTCGTCGATGAGCACGGCCGAGCCGTCCAGGATGCGCTGCACGCCGAACTCCCGTGCCTGATCCTGCCCGTCGGCCTGAGCCGCCGAGGCAAGGGCCCCAGTGACCGCGGGAAATCGCGCGCCGTGCGTCTGCAACCACCGTCCGAGGACGGTGCCGAACTGGGCCTCGGGGCCGCCGTCGACTCTGTGCCGCTGTGCCACGTGTCTGGGGAGACGACTTCAGCCGTGGAAACGTGATCTTCGCGGCGGGGATTCTGGGCTAGGGTCCTGACCGTGATGTCGTACTCCCTCGGGGCCCTGCCCCCGCCCGCCCGCTAGCGGGCGGCCCCACCGGATCTCCACTCCCTCCGAGCGTTCCTCAAAGGAGCCGCCGGAGCGGTGCCTGCTGCCCGCGTGCCGAGTCCACGCGCCGTCAGAGACCACCGACCGGAGTCATCCATGCGGGCTGCACCCGTACGTCCCCTGCTCTGCCTTTCCCTCGCTGCCACCTCCTGGGGCAGTGCCGGCGCCGCCGCCGCGCTGCTCTACCGCACCAGCGGCCTCAGTCCGGTCGCGGTCTCCTGCTGGCGATTCGCCGTGGGCGCCGTGCTGTTGCTCGCCGGGCGCGCCTTCGTCGCACGGGCCTCCGGCACGCGGGGCGCCCGGCCGCTCGTGCTGGTGGCGACCGGGGTGCTGATGGCGGTCTTCCAGACCGCGTACCTGGCCGCTGTCGCCTTCGCCGGACTGGCCGTCGGCACCGCGGTCGCGCTGGGCGCCGGGCCGGTCTTCGCGGCTTTGGGCGCACGGCTCGTCTTCCACGAGCGGGTGGGCCGCCGTGGCGCACTCACCATCCTGCTCGCACTCTGCGGGCTCTCCCTGCTGGTCCTCGGCGCCGATGCCCGAGCAGGAGGCGCCGACCCGCTTCGCGGACTCCTGTGCGCACTCGCCTCGGCCGCCGCCTCGGCCGCGATCAACCTGCTGACCGAGGCCGAAGCGCGGCGCGGCCGGGCCGGGCAACCCTACGACCGCGCACTGGCCGGCTTCGCCGTCGGCGCGGTGTGTCTGCTGGTCACAGCGGTGCCGTCGGGCGCGTTGTTGCCCGCTCCCGGGCAGTTTGCGGTGTCCGTCGCGCTGCTCGGATACCTGGGCGCGATCCCGACCGCGCTGGCCTACGCGTTGTTCTTCTCGGCGCTCATGGCGGTCCGTGCCACCACCGTCTCCGTGGTGATGATGCTCGAACCGGTCGCGGCACTGTTCCTCGGCGTCGCACTGCTCGGTGAGCGGCTCACCCTCGCGACCGCTGCGGGCTCGGCCGTACTGCTGGGCTCGGTCATGCTGTTGGCGAAGCAGGAGAAGGGCCGGTAGCACGGCCGGAGACTCGGATCCCGCCGACCGGGCCGACGACAGGACGGCCGTGGCCCCTGCCGATTCTCACTGTGCGAAGAGCGGTCGTCCCGCAGCCGGTGGCTCAGGTGTGCCACCGGCTACGGGACGGCTGGGGCCGGCCGACGGTGCCGAGGGCGTGTTCTTCGAGGAACGCGCCCGCGTGGGTGCCGCGGCTGTCACCAGGGCTGTGAAGAGGGCCTGTTGGGTCGAGTCCTCGGCGGCCGTGTCCTCCGGGTGCCACTGGACGGCAGCGAACCAGCCCCGGGCACCGGGCAGTTCGAGGGCCTCCACGGTGCCGTCCGCGGCCCGTGCGGTGACTTCGAGGCCCTCGCCCACGAGATCGACGCGTTGGTGGTGGTAGCAGGAGACCTCCGCCTTCTGCGCGCCCGTGGTCTGCTCCAGCAGGGTGCCGCGGCGGATCTCCACCGGGTGCACGACGTGCCGGTGTTCGCGTTGCGGTCCGCCCATGTCCTGCTCCAGCGTGCCGCCGAGGGCGACGTTGACGACCTGCAGGCCCCGGCACACCGCCAGCAGGGGCAGGCCCAGGCCGAGGGCGTGCCGGGCGACTGCGAGGTCGAAGCCGTCCTGGAGGTCGTCGACGTCGTAGACGCTGTCGTGGGTGTCGCCGGCGCCGTAGCGGTGCGGGGCGAGGTCGCCGCCGCCGGGGAGCAGGACGCCGTCGAAGCGGGCGAGCCGCCGGGCGACCTCGGCGTCGGCCGGGTGGATGCTGACCGGTTCGCCCCCGGCCCGCCACACCGCCTCCAGCAGGGCGCGGGCGTTCACCTCGGCGGCGAAGCGCAGCGCCGAGGTGGAGGCGGCGAAGCGGGCGGGGATCGCGATCAGCGGGCGGGTCACAGCCGGATCCAGGTCGTCTTGAGCTCGGTGTACTTCTCGAGGGCGTGGACGGACTTGTCGCGACCGTTGCCCGACTGCTTCATCCCGCCGAACGGCACGGTCAGGTCGCCCTCCTCGTAGCAGTTCACCCAGACCGTGCCGGCCTTCAGTGCCCGGGAGACCCGGTGCGCGGTGGACAGGTCCGAGGTCCACAGGCCGGCCGCGAGGCCGTACTCCGTCGCGTTGGCCAGCCGGACCGCCTCGTCGAGGTCGTCGAAGGCGAGCACGGACAGCACGGGACCGAAGATCTCCTCCCGGGCCAGCCGCATTCCGGGATCCACCCGGTCGAAGACCGTCGGCTCCAGGTAGCTGCCGCCCGTGTCGGCGAGCACCCGCTCGCCGCCGGTCCGCAGCCGTGCGCCCTCGACGACCCCGGTCTCGACGTGCCCTCGCACACGGTCCAGGTGGGCCGCGCCCACCAGTGCGCCCATCTCGGTGCGCGGGTCTAGCGGATCGCCCACGCGCAGCTCCCGGGCCCGCGCGACGACGGCTTCGGTGACGCGTTCGGCGATGGACGAGTGGACCAGCAGCCGGGAGGGCGCGGTGCACATCTCCCCCTGGTTGAAGAAGATGCCCCAGGCGGCGGTCGCCGCGGCCCGATCCAGGTCGGGGGCGTCGGGCAGCACGATGTTGGGCGACTTGCCGCCGAGTTCCAGCCAGACCCGCTTGAGGTTGGAGTCGGCCGAGTAGCGCAGGAAGTGACGGCCCACGGCGGTGGAGCCGGTGAACGCCAGGACGTCCACGTCCGGGTGCAGTCCGATCGCCCGGCCGGCCACCGGGCCGTCCCCGTTGACCACGTTGAGCACGCCCGGCGGCAGCCCGGCCTCGGTCGCGATCCGGCCCAGCAGAAGAGCGGACAGCGGTGAGTTCTCCGACGGCTTGAGCACGACCGTGCAGCCGGCCGCCAGCGCCGGGGCGACCTTCCAGCCGGCCAGCGTCAGCGGGAAGTTCCAGGGAACCACCGCGCCGACGACCCCGGCCGGCTCCCGTGTGACGAGGGCGAGCGCGTCGGGAGCGGTGTGCGGGGACTCGTCGGTGAGCTTGTCCGCCAACTGCCCGTACCAGCGGAAGGTGTTGATGAGCGCCGGCAGCTCGATCCCGTAGGCGTCGGAGACGGGCTTGCCCATCTCCAGGGTGACGGCGAGGGCGAGTTCGGCACGCCGTTCCTCCAGCAGGTCGGCGATCCGCGAGAGCGTCCGGCCGCGTTCGGCGGGTGCGAGCCGTGGCCAGGGGCCGGTGTCGAAGGCGCGGCGGGCCGCGCAGACGGCGGCGTCCACCTCGGCGGCGCCCCCGTCCGCGACCCGCGCCACCGTCCGGCCGTCCCGGGGCGAGACGGCCGCGAAGGTGGCTCCGCCGCCGGACTCGTCGGCGCCGTCGATGTGGTGGGCTCCGCACACATCGAAGGACTTGGCGCGCTGCAGCCACTCGTCGTGGGTGAGGTCCGGCATTCCTGGGCTTCCTTTCACGCAGTATTATTTGGTCCCAAACGATATGTCTTCGAGGAGCTCCTCACAAGGTCGGGAAGCCTCGCGGGAGTCAGGAAAGGAGCGCCGTGCGCGCACTCGTCGTCCAGCACGACCATGTGACGGAGCCGGGCCTGGTCGGCGGCCGGCTCACGGAGCGCGGCTACGACCTCACCGCCGTGACCGTCGTGCCCGAACACCGCCATCACGCGCCGGACGTGACGTTCGACTTCCCCGACGCGGCCGACTGGGACCTGATCGTCTCGCTCGGCGCGCCCTGGTCGGTGTACGACCAGGGCGCCGTCGGCAGCTGGATCGGCGGCGAACTCGCCCTGCTGCGCAAGGCCCACCACCTCGGCGTCCCGGTACTCGGCGTCTGCTTCGGGGCCCAGGCGCTGGCCACCGCCCTCGGCGGCTCGGTCGAGCGGTCGCCGCGTCCGGAGATCGGCTGGACCGAGATCGACACGGACGACGCCTTGCTGGTGGGCCGCGGGCCCTGGATGCAGTGGCACTACGACCGCTGTGTCCTTCCGGCGGGCGCCGACGAGCTGGCGCGCAACGAGGTGGGCGTGCAGGCGTTCCGGGTCGGGCGCAGCCTCGGCGTCCAGTTCCACCCCGAGATCACGCCGCGGATGCTGGGCGGCTGGCTGGCCAACGGCGGCGCACAGCAGTGCGAGCGGCACGGCGTCGACCCCGCCGAGCTGCTCGCCCGCGCCGCCGCCCTGGAGCCGGTGGCCCGGAACAACGCCCGCCACCTGGTCGACGCCTTCCTCGACCGGGCGGCCCCCGGTCCCGCCTGAGACGCCGGCCGGCCCGAGCCCCGAGCCGGCCTGGGTCACCTGGGCCGGCTCGCCGAGACGCCTGAGTCGTGGGAGCCCTCCTTGCGGCGAGCGGCGAGCGGGGAGCGGGGAGCGGCGCGAGTCCGCCCCGCCGCCGGCCGCTGAGACGGCTCGCCGGGCAGGCCGACTGGCGGCTCGCCCACCCGGCTACCGCTGGCCACCCGGGGTGTGAGCCGTACGTCCGGCCGGCCGGCCTGCTGTGCGAGCCGGCCGGCCCCGGGCATGGGTCGGGTGTTCTGCTCATCCGCCTGCCCGTTCGCCGTCGAGGTCGGCCCTCGGGCCGTCCGGCGGCCGCACGAGTCGGTCGGTGTGTCCCGTGCGGCCCGGTTCCTCGGGCCGGGCCGCACAGGTGGGTCAGGCGTCGGTCGCCGCTCTGCGGGTGACGCGGGCCGCGATCACTCCCGCGAGCAGGACCGCCGGGACGGTGAGCTCCAGCCAGAGGGCGGTACCGGGTTCCCCGCCGATGAGGGTCGTGAAGTTCTCCACGACGAGCCAGATCGCTCCGACGATGCCGAGCGCGCCCACGGCGGGGGCGATCAGCGTGTTCCACGGCCGGCTGTCCAGACGCTCGCGCCGGAAGAAGACGACCACGGACACCGAGGTCAGGAAGTACAGCAGCATGATTCCGAGGACCGCCACTCCGCTGCCCCAGGAGAAGAGCGTCAGCACCGGGTCCTTGCCGGTCAGTGCGAAGGGGCCGACCAGCAGCACGGCGATGGCCGTCTGCACGAAGCCCGCCACGCCGGGGGAGTGGCGCCGGTTGATCGACGTCAGCTTGCGGGGCAGCAGCCCGTCGCGGCCGAGGGAGAACAGGTAGCGGTTGGCGGAGTTGTGGAATGCGAGGATGCCGGCGAAGAGGGAGGTGGCCAGCAGGATCGGCAGGACGTCGTTGACCCAGGCGCCGAACAGGTCGGCGATCGGCGCGAAGACGAAGCCGGTCGAGTCGCCGCTCTGCAGTGCCTGCCCGGCCGCCGCGGTCGCCTTCGACGCGCCGTGGGCGGAGATCAGCATCCAGGAGGTGAAGGCGAAGAAGCCGGTCACGAGGGCGACGGCCAGATACGTGGCCCTGGGCACCGTCCTGCGGGGCTCGCGTGCCTCCTCGCCGTAGATCGCGGTCGCCTCGAAGCCGACCATCGACGCCACGGAGAACATCAGCGCCACGCCCGGCGCTCCCTGAAGAGCGGCGCCCGGCGAGAAGGACTCGGCGACGCCCAGCCCCTCGGGTCCGCCGCCCTTGAACAGGGTGACCAGCGCGAAGACGGCCAGGATGCTGAACTCGGCCAGTACGAAGACGGCCAGCACCCGGGCGCCCATCTCGATCCCGGCGCCGCCCAGTACCTGCACGATCGCCATGGTGACCAGGGCGCACGCCCACCAGGGCACGTCCGCCCCCGTGTGCGCGGCCAGCAGGCCGCTCACCGTCGCGCCGTACAGGCCGTACATGGCGGCCTGGATCGCGCAGTAGGAGAAGAGCGCGATCCCGGCGCTTCCGGTGCCCAGGGAGCGGCCGAGGCCCTTGCCAATGTAGGTGTAGAAGGCGCCGGCGTTCACCACATGGCGGCCCATGGCCACGAAGCCGACCGAGAACAGCAGGGTGATCGCGCCGGCGGCCACATAGGCGGCGGGGGCGCCGGGGCCGTTGCCGAGCGCCACGGAGATGGGGACGGCGCCCGCGATGCCGGTGAGCGGCGCCTGGGCGGAGAGGACGAAGAAGAGGATGCCCAGCACGCCGAGCGAGTTGGGCTTGAGCCTGCCTGCGGTGGAGGCGTCGGCCGCGGTCTGGTTCCTGACCGCCGTCTGACTGTCCACGCGGATCACCTGCCTGAGAGCGAAGAGGGGATGTCGTTTCAGGCCAAACGAGTTGCCTCATGGTGGGCTCGAACTATCCGTTTGGCAAGGGGGTGCGCGCAAGATGTGTCCGGAGGTGTGACGGACGTCGCAAGATCCGATGAGAACGGTGGAAATCGGACCGAGAGGGACCGGCCGACGAAGGACGACCGGTCAGTGGTCTGAGACGGACGACAGGTCACGGCTCTGAGCAGGACGACCGGTCAGTGGTCTGTGAAGGACGACCGCTCAGTGCTCCGACGGAGAACCCGTGTCCTGGTCGTCGGCCTTGAGCAGGCGGATCAGCCGGTGCAGCTCGTCCACGGCCCGGTCGGTGACCTCCGGCTCGCCGAAGACGAGCTGATGAAGGACGAGACCGTCGAGCGCGGCGAAGACCAGGCGGGTCAGCGCGGGGTCGGCGCCCCGGGGGAGGATCCGGGACAGCTCGCGCCCGGTCGCGTCGAAGTAGTCGTCGTACAGGGCCCTGATCTGCGGCAGGAGTTCCGGCCGCCGGCGAGCCTCCAGCAGCAGCTCGTACTGGAAGGCCTGTATGTCCGGGTCGCCGGTGACCATCTCGGACAGCCCGGCCGAGAAGTCGGCGACCTCTCCGGTGCCTGGTTCGAGCGCGCTGGTGCTCAGCGAGGTGCGGATGGCGTGAGCGAGCGCCTCCTCGATCAGCGCGTCCCGGGAGCCGAAGTGGTGGACGACCAGTCCGTGCGTGGTGCCCGCCTCCTGCGCGACGGCCCGGTACGTGAGCTTGCGCAGCCCACCCCGCGCCACGACCCGTACGGCGGCGTTGAGCAGGGCCTCCCGGCCCTCCCCGTAGTTCATGCGCCGGCGCGGCTCGCGGCCCTCGGGGTGTGCGGCGGACTCGGTCATGACGGCGACCCTACCGGCCCGCCCGTACCCCGAGGGGACCACGGTGGCGCCGCACGGGCCGGGTGCCCGCGAGTGTCCGTTCATCGCCGGGGCGGGCGGATCCCGCGGAACTCCCAGTCGCCGCCGAGCGCCGTGGACAGCACCTCCTCGGACTCGGTGGGCTGGGCTCCGACGTCGCCGCGGACGGCGGCCGGACCGGTGACGACGTGGTTGGTGAGCCGGCCCAGGCCCTCGACCTCCACTTCCACCACGTCGCCGGGCCGCACCGGGCGCGAGTTGGCGGGCGTGCCGGACAGCAGCACGTCACCGGGGTACAAGGTGATCGTCCGGGCGATGTCGGCGACGAGGTAGTGCATGTCCCACTTCATCTCGTCGGTCGAACCGTCCTGCACCACCTCCCCGTTGACGTACGTCCGCAGGCGCTTGCCGTGGAAGTCCCAGTCGGTGACCAGGCCGGGGCCGAGCGGGCACAGGGTGTCGGAGCCCTTCACCCGGAGCATCGAGCCGGCGTCGGTGTCGCGGAAGTCGTGCAGTCCGAAGTCGTTGGCGATCGTGTAGCCCGCGATGTAGTCCCCCGCCTGGGCCGGTGGGACGTTCCGGGCGGTCCTGCCGATGACGATGGCCACCTCGCCCTCGTAGTTGAGCCACCTGCAGCCCTCGGGGCGCACGATCGCACCCCGGTGGGAGTTGAGGGACGAGGTCGGCTTGTGGAAGTACGTCGGGGTGTCCGGAAGACCGATCCGGAACTCCTCGACCCGGCTGCGGTGGTTGAGGTGGACGGCGATCACCTTGGAGGGGACCACCGGGGGCAGGTGGTGCGCCTCGTCGGACGTGACGCGGCGGCCGTCCCCGGCGACGAGCTCGTCGCCGTCCCGGACGGTGTCGACGACGGCGCCGTCGAGCAGGATGCGGCGGTACTCGGGCATGACGATGACTCCTCAGACGCGGCGATGGGGGTGGTGGGGGGCGGCGGACGCCGGTGCGCCGGCGCCGGTCCAGCCGTCGGCCGGACGGTCGAACCAGAGGTGGACCTGGCCGGTGCCGACGGAGTTCTCGTACTCCCCGTACTGCCGGGCCCGGGCGGTGCAGGCCTGCTCGCCGAGGGCGCCGGCCATCATCAGGTAGTGGAAGAACTTCGCCTCGGGCTTGTACTTCCAGAACTCGTCCATCGTGTCGAGGACCTTGTCGTGACGGCCCTCCTTGAACCAGGCGATGCGCTCCTGGTCGGCCTCGCGCGCCTGCGGCGTGCGGATGTGGACCGGGTCGCTCGCCTCGTGGTCGCGGATCTCGCGCAGCGGCCAGAAGGTGTGCGACAGGGCGCCGGAGGCGATCAGCAGGACGCGTCGCCCCGGGGTGGCCGCGATGCCGTCGGCGAGCGCGCGCCCGAGCCGCAGATGGTCCTCCATGTCCCCGGTCTGGCAGACGCCGATCGTCACCCACCGTTTGTCGGGCAGTCCCTCGCCGAGGAACTTCCAGAGGTTGACGGTGGCGTAGTAGATGGGCAGGTAGTCGTCCTCGATGGGGGTGATCCAGGTGCCGTGTCTGTCGGCGAACCCGGCGATGTTGTGGGCGAGTTCGGGGTCGCCGGGGAAGTCGTAGGGCATCCGGCACATGCCGCGCGGCAGTTCCTCGGAGGTGAACAGGCCGGCGCGCCGCCGCTGGGCGGTGACGACGAACTCGACGGTGGTCGCCCAGTGCGAGTCGAGGACGACGACGGTGTCGTAGGCGTCGGCGCCGTCGCGCTCGAAGACGTCCTCGCGCAGCCGGCGCAGGCCGGTGACGAGGGTGATCTCCTTGCCCTCGTTCAGCTCCAGCCGGTCGGCCTCGGGCAGCACGATGGTGGGGACGTGGGCCAGGAGGCCCGCTCCGACGATCTCACCCATGGTCGTTCCATCCCTTCGGCGCGGTCACGGTGTTCTTCAGGTCGCAGTAGAAGTCGAAGCTCCAGGTGCCGCCCTCGCGGCCGACGCCCGACTGGCGGGAACCGCCGAAGGGCGCCTGCAGGTCGCGCACGAAGAAGCAGTTGACCCAGACCGTGCCGGCGACCAGCCGGGCGGTGACGCGTGCGGCGCGCTCGCGGTCGCCGGTCACCAGGGTGGCGGCAAGCCCGAAGCGGGTGTCGTCGGCGAGCCGGACGGCCTCGTCCTCGTCGGTGAAGGTCTGCAGGGTCAGGACGGGGCCGAAGACCTCCTCCTGCACGATCTCGGAGTCCTGGGCGACATCGGTCAGCAGGGTCGGCGCGTAGTACTGGCCCTCCTTGCGGTGCCCGCCGACGACCGCCCGGGCCCCGGCCGCGACCGCCCGGCGCACGAACCCGTCGATCTTGTCGAGCTGACGGGGGTGGATGTTGGGTCCGATGTCGGTGCTCTCCTCCCGCGGATCGCCCTGGGTGAGCCGGGAGGCCTTCTGGACGAACCGCCGGGTGAACTCCTCGGCGACGGTCTCCTCGACGAGGATCCGGGTCGCGGCGAGGCACACCTGGCCGGCGTTGTCGTACTGCTCCACGGCGAGGTCCACGGCCAGTTCGAGATCCGCGTCGGCGAACACCAGCAGCGGTGACTTCCCGCCGAGTTCGAGACTGAGCGGGGTGAGGTTGGCCGCGGCCGAAGCGGCGATCCGCCGTGCGGTCGGCACCGATCCGGTGAAGCTGATGCGGCGCACGTCCGGGTGCGAGGTGAGCGCGTCGCCGATCTCGGAGCCGTATCCCTGGACGACGTTGAGGACCCCGGCGGGCAGCCCGGCCTCGGCGGCGACGTCGGCGAGCAGGGACGCGGTCAGCGGCGACCACTCGGCGGGCTTGAGGACCACGGTGTCGCCGGCCGCCAGCGCGGGGGCGACCTTCCAGGTGGCCAGCATCAGCGGCGCGTTCCACGGGGTGATCAGCACGCAGGGGCCGGCCGGGTCCCAGCTGACGTGGTTGGCGTGTCCGCGCGTCTCGAAGTCGTCGTGGCCCAGCGACAGCAGCCAGTCGGCGAAGAAGCGGAAGTTGTGGGCCACGCGGGGCATGACACCGCGGCGGTGGGAGCGCAGCAGGGCGCCGTTGTCGGTGGTCTCGACGACGGCGAGCTCTTCGAGCCGCTTGTCGACACCGTCGGCGATGGCGTGCAGCACACGGGCGCGTTCGGCACGAGGGGTGGCGGCCCAGCCGGGGAACGCCGCCTTGGCGGCGGCCACGGCGGCCTCGGCCTCGGCGGGCCCGCCGCGGGCGATCTCCCCGAGGGCGCTTCCGTCGATGGGGGAGTGGTCGGTGAAGGTGTGGGCGGAGGCGACGCGCCGACCGCCGATCCAGTGCCGGGTGTCGACGGCGACACCGCCGACGACGATCTTGTCAGGCATGAGCAGGGCTCCTATCGGATGAGGGGCAGGTGAATCGCCGAGGCGCGCGGGGAACGGCGCGGGCAGCCGCGACGGCCCCGCGGCCACCCGCCGCCCTCACTCGGCACTCGCTCCGGACGTGCCGGACTCCAGCAGCCGGCCGCCGTCCCAGACCACCCCGACCTGCCGGTAGTACGCGGCGATGGGCTCACGGACCTCCAGCCGCGCCAGCTCCTCGGTGGGCGCCTCGAACAGCTCCAACTCGGCCTCGCCCACCCATGGCTGGCCGCCCTCGAAGGAAGCCGCCCCCGACTCGATCAGCTCGTCGAGAGCGAGCCCCTTCCCCTTCTCGATCGACGGCAGCCACCGGTGGTGGGCCATGGGGTGCCCGTTGACGAAGCCGTTCGTCCCGGACGGCTCGCGCAGGGTGACGACGGTCTGCGCCAGCCGTCGGTCGGCCGCGGCGAGGGTCGCCCCGAACCGTGCCCCCGCCTCGATGCGCGGGGCGGGACCGTACGGGTGCGGACGGGTCTGGTGGATGGACCCCAGCTTCTTCGGGTACCCCTGGTGCAGCCCCCGCGCGACGGCGAAGTCCTTGTCGACCCAGATGTACACGCACCGCGAGTAGGTCTGCCCCCGGTACGTGCACCGGACGACCGCGAAGGCCTCCTTGTACTGGGAGAGCACGGGGTCCAGCAGTTCCGTCCCCGCTGTCGAGCAGGACTGCCAGTCGGCCCAGACGAGCGCGACGGCGCCGGGATCCTCGTCGGCCAACTCCAGCGGTTCGGGCAGCAGTTCACGTACCCGCGAGGGGTCCGTGCGGTACTCGACGGTGAGCAGGTCGCCGGAGTAGCGCCACGGCGGGGCGGGGACGAGCGAGGAGGCGCCGCTGCCCGTCTTGGGATGGAAGTATCCGCGGACACTGGTCACTTGAGGCTCCTTACGAGGTGAGAGCGGGCTGTTGGAGCAGCTCGGCGCGGTACCGGGCGGCGCTCATGGCGGTGGCGTGGCCGCCGAGAGCGACGACGCCCACCAGCCGGCCGGCGAGGTGGTAGCCGACGACGAGGTCCGCGTCCGGATCGCCGTCGAGCACGCGCACGTCGGCCAGCCCGAGGGAGGGCGCTCCGAAGGACTGCAGCCGGAACTCGTGCTGGTCGCTCCAGAAGGTGGGCAGCGGCGCGAACGGAGCCGCCTGCCGTTCGGCGCCGGTGAGACGGGCGACGAGGGCCTTCGCGGCGTGCCGGGCGGTGTCGGCGGGAATCGACCAGTGCTCGACGCGCCGGGGCACGCCGTCGTACCGCGCGTTGGGGAAGCGGGCCACGTCGCCCACCGCGAACACCTCCAAACGTCCCCCGACCCGCAGGTGTCCGTCGGTGAGCACACCGTCGGTCAGGTCGAGCCCGTTGCCGTCCAGCCACTCGACGTTGGCGACCGAGCCCACGGACTCGACCACCACGTCGGCGGGCAGCACACGTCCGTCGGCGAGGCGCACGCCGGTGACCCGGCCCTCGCTCTCCCCGCCGTCGCGCGCGCCCTCGAAGCCGCTGACGCCGACGCCGAGCGCGAAGCGCACGCCCCGCTCCTCGTGCCGCTTCAGCAGCGCCCGGGCGAGGAGTTCGCCCAGCGGGCCCACCATGGGCAGCGGCAGCGGATCGACGACCGTCACCTCGGCGACGCCCAGGCCGACGGCCGTGGCGGCGACCTCGCAGCCGATGAAGCCGGCGCCGACCACGACCACGCGGACACCGGGCCGGGTCAGCTCCTCGCGCAGCATCCGTGCGTCCGCGAGGGTGCGGACGGTGTGGCGGCCGGCGAGCGGGCCCGGGCAGCGCAGCCGCCGGGGCCGCATGCCCGTGGCGACGACCAGCCCGTCGTACGGGAGCCGCGCGCCGTCGGAGAGGACGACGGTCCGCTCGGTGAGCCGGGCCGAGACGACCCTCGTCCCGAGGCGCCACTCCACGTCCGCGGCGGCCGCCTTCGGGGTGAAGGCCAGCGACTCGAACGGCGCCTTCCCGGCCAGGACCTCCTTGGACAGGGGCGGCCGGTTGTAGGGCATGTGCGGCTCGTCCCCGACGACCGTGACGGCGCCGGTCCAGCCTGCCGTGCGCAGTTGTTCGGCGGCGCGCAGACCGCCCATCGAGGCGCCCGCGACGACGATGCGTCCGCTGGTCACGGGATTCAGTCCTCGATCCGGATGGCCTGCAGCGGGCACACGTCCGCGGCCTCCTCGACCTCGTCGCGCAGCGCGTCGTCCGGGTCGGGCACATAGGCCAGCCGGCCGCCGTCGTCCAGCGAGAAGACGTCCGGCGCCGCGAAGACGCACTGGCCGTGGTCCTGGCACTTGTTCATGTCGACGACGACCTTCATGGGGTGTTCCTCCAGAGGGTGAGGGCGTCGGAGCGGGGTGGAGAGGGGGAGAGGGCCCGGCCGTGAGGCGACCGGGCCCTCGGCCAAAGGGGTGCGGGACAACCGGACCCCTGACTCGTTTGGCTTCAAACAACATAGGAACCGGCCGGGGCCTGGTCAATACCTGTCCAGGTGGATAAATTTTTCGGGCGTCCCTCTTGCGGGGCGGTGGACAGTCTCCATACCGTTCGGGTTCAAACGACCTGCCGGGGCGGCCATCCCTCCCGCGTCCGGCCGGCCTCGCCCTCCCGCCACCCGCCCCGTCCGCCCGAGGAGAATCGGTGAGCGCTCACGACAACCCAGACATACGCCGGTCCATGGAGCGGCTCGCCGCCGACGGGATCGACGTGGTCCGGGTGACCTATCCCGACCTCATGGGCACCGACCGCGCCCGTGACGTGCTGCTCGAGGAACTGCCCCGCGCCATGGAGCACGGGCTCGCCTTCTGCCGGGCCGTCTACCACACCAGCCCCCAGGGCGACGTCGTGCCGATCGGCGGCGGACTGGACGCCGGTCTGCCCGACGTCACCGTCCGGCCCGATCTCGACACCCTCGTGGCGCTCCCGTGGGAACCCGGCGTCGCCACGAGCCTCGCCCACGTGGTCGACCCCGCCACCGGCGCGCCCGCCCCCGAATCGCCCCGCGACCTGTTGCGAAGCGTTCTCGCCCGATGCCGGGAGCGCGATCTGCGACCCGTCGTCGGACCCGAGCTGGAGTACTTCCTGTGCGAGCCGGACCCGGCCGGCGGCTGGCGTCGCTACGCACGCGACCGAGGTGTCGTCTACACGGCGGGCCTGCGCGCCGACCCCGACAACCATCTGCTGCGCACGCTGCGCAACGTCCGCGATCTGAAGCTCGACGTCCTCAGCGGCAACCACGAGTTCGACGGCGGCCAGTTCGAGATCAATCTCCTGCACTCCGAGGCGCTGTCGGCCGCCGACCGGGCCTTCCGCTTCAAGGCCGCGATCAAGGAGCTGGCCCGCCGGGAAGGGCGGCTGGCCACCTTCATGGCGAAGCCGTTCAACGACGCCGGCGGCTCCGGATTCCACCTCCATCTGTCGTGCGAGGACGCCGACGGCCGCAACGTCTTCGACGACCCCGCGGGCGCGTACGGACTCTCCGCGCCGGCCCGGCACGCCGTCGCGGGCGTCCTCGCGCACGCTCCCGCACTCGCCGCACTGGCCAACCCGACCGTCAACTCCTACAAGCGCTTCGGCCCCGACACCCTCGCGCCCTGGCTGATCGACTGGGGCCTGGACAACCGCAGCGCGATGGTCCGCGTCCCGCCCGAGCGCGGCGCCGGCGCCCGCCTCGAACTCAGGCTCGGCGACGCCGGCGCCAACCCCTACCTGCTGATCGCCGGCGCCGTCGCGGCCGCGCTGCTCGGCATCGAGGCCGGCGAGGAGCCGCCCGCGCCGCTGGAGGGCTACGGCTACGACACCGCCAGGGCGGCCGTCCTGCCCATGGACCTGCCCGCCGCGCTCGACGCGCTGGAAGCGGACACCGCCCTGACCGAACTCCTCGGCAAGAGCTTCACCACCTCCTTCCTCACCTACAAGCGCAACGAGGTCGAACGCTTCCAACGGCACGTGACCGACTGGGAGTTCACCGAGTACGCCTACCACCTGTGATCCCCCGGGAGCCACGCATGACCGAGATCCTGACCCCCGCCGTGAGCGAACCGATGCCGCTCGCCGACGTGAACCTCGCCGACCCCGACAACTTCACCGACGGGATCACCCCCTGGCGGATGTTCCACACGCTGCGGCACGAGGACCCGGTGCACTGGCAGCCCGAGGAGGCCCCCAACTCCGGCTTCTGGGCGGTGACCCGGCACGCCGACATCGCCCGGGTCGACCGCGACGCCGAGACGTTCACCTCCACCCGATTCGTCAACCTCGAAGAGGTCGACGACGACCAGATCAAGAAACGGGCCTCCATCCTGGAGCTCGACGGCGTCCGCCACCGCGCCCTGCGCAGCGTGATCCAACGCCAGTTCGGCGCCGCAGTGATCAACAGCTACACCGACTTCCTGCGCGGTCTGACGGCCACGACCCTGGACGCGGCCCTCGCCAAGGGCAGTTTCGACTTCGTCAAGGAGGTGTCGGCCGACTTCCCCATCAACGTCCTGGCCCGACTGCTGGACGTCCCGCCCGAGGACAACCAGCAGCTCATCGACTGGGGAAACCGGATCATCGGCAACACCGACCCCGACTACGCGGACGTGCTGCTGCACAGCGCCGAGAGCGAGAAGTACCGCGATCTGCCGTTCCGTTCGCCCGCCTCGCTCGAAGTCTTCGCCTACGGACGTGAGCTGGCCCGCCGGCGGCGAGGGGGACAGGGCGGCGACCTGATCTCCCAGCTGGTCAACACCACCCCCCGCGACGGAGTCCCGCTCACACCGCAGGACTTCGACAACTACTTCCTGCTCCTCGTCGTCGCCGGGAACGAAACCACCCGGCACACCATCACCCACTCGATGCTGGCCCTCCTCCAGCACCCCGAGCAGCTGGCCCGGCTCAGGGACGACCCGTCCCTGATCCCCACCGCGGTGGAGGAGTTCCTGCGCTGGGCCTCGCCCGTCTACCACTTCCGGCGCACCGCGACCCGGGACGTCGAACTCGGCGAAAAGCAGGTGAAGGAGGGCGACAAGGTCGTGATGTGGTTCGCCTCCGGAAACCGCGACGAGGAGGTCTTCGGCGACCCCTACGCCTTCGACGTGGGCCGCCGGAACAACGACCACGTCACCTTCGGCAAGGGCAGCCCTCATCTGTGCCTCGGCAACCTGCTCGCCCGCACCGAGATCCGCATCATGTTCGAGGAGCTCATCCCGCGCCTCGCCGACATCCGCCTGACGGGAGACGTCCCGCGCGTGCGCTCCAACTTCGTCAACGGCATCAAGAAACTGCCCGTCGAAGTCACCCTCGCGTGAGGGGGCGTGGCCGCAAGCTGCCCGTCGTAGCACCCCCGCCTGAGGGGCGCGGCCGCGCCACCCCGGTCGTCTCCGTGCGCCGCCACGGCGCGTGAGCCCGAGGCGGCCGCGACGGAACTGCCGGGCGCGGGCAGGACGGCCGTGACCGAACCACGGGGGTGCGAAAGGGCGGCCGCGCCCGATCGGCCGGGTAGGGCCAAGGCGGACACGGCCGGGCGTGGCCCTGCCAGGCCCGTGGCCGCCCAGTCCCGCCTCTGGCGGGGCCCCGGCCTCCGGCCCCTGACCACCGGGCCTCGGCCTCAGGCCCCGGGCCCCGGGCCTCGCGCTCCGGGCTCCGGCCCTGGCCCCTGGCCCCCGGGCCTCGGGCTCCGGCCCCCGGCCCCGGCCCCCGGCCCCGGCCCCCGGGCTCCGGGCCTCGGGCTCCGGCCTCCGGGCCCCAGCCCCCGCCGTGACCGAACCACGGGGGTGCGGAAAGACGGCCGCGCCCGAACGGCCGGGTACGGCCAGGACGGACACGGCCGGGCGTGGTCCTGCCTGGCCCGTGGCCTCCCAGCCCTGCCGCCCAGTCCTGCCTCTGACGGGGCCCCGGCCTCCGGCCCCTGGCCACCGGGCCTCGGCCTGAGGCCCCCGGGCCTCGCGCTCCGGCCCCGGCCCCCGGGCCTCGGCCCCCGGCCCCCGGCCCCCGGCCCCCGGCCCCCGGGCCTCGGGCTCCGGCCCCCGGCCCCTGCCCCTCGGCCCCCCAGAGCCCCGGCTCCGGCATCCCGCGCCCCCGCACACCCAGTCCCCTCCGGGGACGGCGCTCACGTGAGGGGTGCGGCGGCGGCCGGGGGCGGCTGGGCCGCCGTCGCCGGCCGCCCCTTCCCGGCGGGCCGTGCGGCCGAGGCGTGCGTGGCGAAGGATCGCGCGGCGAAGGAATGCGCGATGTCTTGACGTGTACTTGACGTAGTGGCTTTATGGGAGCGCTCCCATGAGTGAACTCCCGTACCCCCTCCGTCACCCTGAGCTTCCTGGCCCCCTGGAGTCGCTGTGAGAACGACTAGAGGCACGACGACGAGCACCTTACGAACGCACCCCCTGGCCGCCCTGCTGACCCGACTCGCGGCCCTCCTCGGCATGGTCCTCGTCGGAGCCCTGTGCCCGTCCGTCGCCCAGGCGCAGGACCAGGCCCAGGCCCGGGAGTCCGGCGCGCTCGCCACCGGGCTGCACATCAGCGACGGCCGCCTGGTCGAGGGCAACGGGAACGACTTCGTCATGCGCGGCGTCAACCACGCCCACACCTGGTACCCGGGCCGGACGCAGCAGTCGCTCGCCGACATCAAGGCGATGGGGGCCAACGCCGTGCGCGTCGTCCTCGCCGACGGCCACCGCTGGAAAGCGAACACCCCCTCCGACGTCGCGAGCGTCATCGCCCAGTGCAAGGCCAACCGGCTCATCTGCGTCCTGGAGGTGCACGACACCACCGGTTACGGCGAGGACGCCGCGGCCGGCACGCTCGACCAGGCGGCCGACTACTGGATCGGCCTGAAGGACGTGCTGGCCGGCCAGGAGGACTACGTCATCGTCAACATCGGCAACGAGCCGTGGGGCAACACCGACCCCGCGGGCTGGACCGCACCCACGATCGCCGCCGTCAAGAAGCTGCGCAACGCCGGATTCCAGCACACGATCATGGTCGACGCACCCAACTGGGGCCAGGACCGGCAGGGCGTCATGAAGGCCAACGCCCAGTCCGTGTACGCCGCCGACCCGACCGGCAATCTGATCTTCTCGATCCACATGTACAGCGTCTATGACACGGCGGCGGAGGTCACGGACTACCTGAACGCCTTCGTCGGCGCCAAACTCCCCCTTCTCATAGGTGAGTTCGGAGGGCCCGCCGACCAGTACGGCGACCCCGACGAGGACACCATGATGGCCGCCGCCCAGCAGCTCAAGCTCGGCTACCTGGCCTGGTCCTGGAGCGGCAACACCGACCCGATTCTCGACCTGACGCTCAACTTCGACCCCGCGCAGCTCAGTTCGTGGGGCAAGCGCATCTTCAACGGCGTCAACGGCATCGCCCAGACCGCCAAGGAAGCCACGGTGTTCGGCGGCGGCGTCCCGGGCGACACCCAGGCCCCCACCGCCCCCGGCGCGCCGACCGCCTCGGCGGTGACGACGGCCTCCGCCACCCTCTCCTGGACCGCCGCCACCGACAACGTCGGCGTCGCCGGCTATGACGTCGTGCGCGTCAGCGGCTCCACCGAGACCAAGGTCGCCGCGTCCACGGCCAACACCGCCACCGTGACGGGCCTCACCGCGAACACCGCGTACACCTTCGCCGTCTACGCCCGCGACGCCGCCGGCAACCGTTCCGCCCGCTCGGCCGCCGTGAACGTCACCACCGGCAGCGCACCCGCCGTGGCCTGCTCCGTGGGCTACCGCGTCGTGGGGGACTGGCAGGGCGGTTTCCAGGGCGAGATCATCCTGCGCAACACGGGCACCACCGCCATCAGCGCCTGGCGGCTGGCCTTCGCCTTCGCCGACGGCCAGAAGGTCACCAACATGTGGGGCGGAACCGCCGCCCAGAGCGGTGCCTCGGTGAGCGTCACGCCCGCCTCCTACACCTCCACCATCGCGGCCGGCGGCTCGGTCACCGTCGGCTTCATCGGCAGCAAGGGCGCGACGAACTCCGCGCCGACCACGTTCACGCTCAACGACGGCGCCTGCGCCACCGCATGATCTGACGCCGGCGCGAGCGCGGGCCGGCCGGCGGAGGCGATCACCGTCTCCGCCGGTCGACGCGCTCCCTTCGAGCAGGTCCGCAGCCCGTCGATCGCCCCGCCGGGCACCCCGTACTGTGTGCCCATGTCCATGACGCCCCGCTGGCTCGACGCCGACGAACGACGAGCCTGGCTGGCCTACGTAGAGTTCTCCACCCTGCTCGCGGACCACCTCAACCGGCAGTTGCGGCGCGACGCGGGGATGACCCATGCCGACTACAGCCTGCTGGCCTATCTCTCGATGGCCCCCGACGACACCCTCGGCATGTCGGAGCTGGCCCAGAGACTGAAGATCACCCGCAGCCGGCTCACCCACGCGGTCACCCGGTTGCGCGAGGTAGGTCTCGTGGACCGCCGGGTGGACCCGGCCGACGGCCGCGGCCAGCTCGCGTTCCTCACCGACGCGGGCAAGGCGCTGCTGGAGGAGGTGGCCCCCGGCCATGTGGAGGCCGTCCGCCGGGCGGTGTTCGACGCCCTCACCCCCGAACAGGTGCGCCAGTTCGCGGACATCGGCGAGGCGATCAGCCAGGCCCTGCACCGGGCGGAGAGCACCGACGCCGACCCCGCGGCCCTGCCCTGGCGACGCCGCTAGAACCTGGCGGGTCAACTGGTCGGACGGCCGGGGTGCCGGGGTTGCTCGGTCGGGTGGCCGGGTCGGTCGGGTCGGTCGGTGGGGCCGGTTCGGCGGGGTGGGCGGAGCGGTCCGGTCAAGGAATCGGCGGGGAATCGAGAAGAACCGGCCGGCGGTCCGTACCTGGGGGTACCGGGGGCCGCCCGCCCCTCCGACCGCGCCACCGATCCAAGGGACGTACCTCGTGAACGCAACCGCCGCCATCGGCGTCACCGGCCTCGGCGTGATGGGCCGCAACCTCGCGCGCAACTTCGCCCGCAACGGCTACACCGTCGCCGTCCACAACCGCACCGCCGGTCGCACCCGCGCGCTCGTCGAGGAGTTCGGCCACGAGGGCGCGTTCGTCCCCGCCGAGTCGGCTGCGGACTTCGTGGCGGCGCTGGAACGCCCCCGCCGCCTGATGATCATGGTGCAGGCGGGCGCCGTCACCGACGCGGTCATCGCCGAGTTCGCCCCACTCCTGGAGCCCGGCGACATGATCATCGACGGTGGCAACGCCCACTACGCGGACACCCGCCGCCGTGAGGAGGCCCTGCGCGAGCGAGGCATCCACTTCGTCGGCGCGGGCGTGTCCGGCGGCGAGGAGGGCGCGCTGAACGGTCCTGCCGTCATGGTCGGCGGCTCGTCCGAGTCCTATGACGTCCTCGGCCCGATGTTCGAGTCCATCAGCGCCAAGGTCGACGGCGAGCCCTGCGCCACCCACATCGGCACCGACGGCGCCGGACACTTCGTCAAGATGGTGCACAACGGCATCGAGTACGCCGACATGCAGCTCATCGCCGAGGCGTACGACCTGCTGCGCCAGGTCGCCGGCTACACCCCGGCGGAGATCGCCGGCATCTTCCGCACCTGGAACGAGGGCAGGCTCGGCTCCTACCTCATCGAGATCACCGCCGAGGTCCTCGCCCACACCGACGCCGCCACCGGCCGGGCCTTCGTCGACATCGTCGCCGACGCCGCCGGACAGAAGGGAACCGGCCGCTGGACCGTGCAGACCGCCCTGGACCTGGGCTCCCCGGTCACCGCCATCGCCCAGGCCACCTTCGCCCGCGCCGCCTCCGGCCAGCGTGAACTGCGCGCCGCCTATGCCGGGCTCCCCGGCGGCACCACGCCCCCGCTCAGCCGCACCGAGGCCAGCCGCTTCACCTCGCAGGTCGAGCACGCCCTGTACGCCTCGAAGGTCATCGCCTACGACCAGGGCTGGAAGATGATCCAGGACGCGGCCGGCGAGTTCGGCTGGAAGATCGACCTGGGCGCGGTCGCCCGGATCTGGCGGGGCGGCTGCATCATCCGCGCCTCATTCCTCGACCGCATCCGCGCCGCGTACGCGGCCGACCCGGACCTGGTCAGCCTGCTCGGCGAGATGGAGTTCGCCATGGAGATCACCGACGCGCAGGTGCCCTGGCGGGAGACCGTGGCCTCCGCGGCTCGCCGGGGCATCCCCGTCCCGGCCTTCTCCGCCGCGCTCGCCCACTACGACACCCTGCGTGCCGAGCGCCTGCCCGCCGCCCTTCTGCAGGGTCAGCGCGACTACTTCGGCGCCCACACCTACGGCCGCACCGACCGTCCCGGCGCCTTCCACACCCACTGGGCAGAGCCCGGTCGTCCGGAGACGTCCGCCTGACGGACCCCACAACGGCGGGGGCGGGGCACTCGTCGAGTGCCCCGCCCCCGCGACCGGTGTCGGCGACCGCCGGTCAGACGCTCGTCGCCGGGTACGTCGGGTACTCCACGCCGGAGACGTGCTGGACGACGCGGACGACCTGGCACGAGTAGCCGAACTCGTTGTCGTACCAGAGGTAGAGGATCGCGTTGTCGCCGTCGACCTTGGTGGCGCCGGCGTCGATGATCGAGGCGTGGCGCGAGCCGATGAAGTCCATCGAGACGGCGTCCGGGGCCGTGGTGAAGTCGATCTGGCGCCTCAGCGGCGAGGTCAGCGAGACGCCGCGCAGGTACTCGAGGACCTCCTCGCGGTCCGTCTCGCGGCCGAGCCGCAGGCTGAGGATCGCGATCGAGACGTCCGGCACCGGGACACGGATCGAGCTGCCGGTGATCGGCGCCTTGAGTTCGGGCAGCGCCTTGGCGACGGCGGACGCGGCGCCGGTCTCGGTGATGACCATGTTCAGCGGCGCCGAACGGCCGCGACGGTCGGCCTTGTGGTAATTGTCCAGCAGGTTCTGGTCGTTGGTGAACGAGTGGACGGTCTCCACGTGGCCGCGCTCCACGCCGTACTCGTCGTTCATCGCCTTCAGCGGCGGGACGATCGCGTTGGTGGTGCAGGACGCGCAGGACAGGATCCGCTCGTCCGGCTTGATCGTGTCGTGGTTGACGCCGTGCACGATGTTCGGGACGTCGCCCTTGCCGGGCGCGGTCAGGACCACCTTGTCGACACCGGGGCGCAGGTGCTTCGACAGGCCCTCGCGGTCGCGCCACTTGCCGGTGTTGTCGATCAGGATGGCGTTGTCGATGCCGTACGCCGTGTAGTCGACCTCGGACGGGTCGTTGGCGTAGATGACCGTGATCTCGTTGCCGTTGGCGATGATCCGGTTGTTGGCCTCGTCGACCGTGATCGTGCCCTGGAACTGCCCGTGCACCGAGTCGCGGCGCAGCAGGGACGCCCGCTTGACGAGGTCGTCGGCGGCCCGGCCTCCGCCGCCGCGCACCACGATGGCGCGCAGCCGCAGGCCGTTGCCGGAGCCGGACTTCTCGATCAGCAGACGGGCGACGAGGCGGCCGATGCGGCCGAAGCCGTACAGGACGACGTCGCGCGGCTCGCGGCGTTCGATCTTGTTGTCGCCCGTGGCGCCGGCGACGGCCTCGGCGGTGAAGTCCAGCACCGACAGACCGCGGTCGTCGGCCCGGTGGCTCTCGGCGAGGATGCCGATGTCGATCTGGGACGGGCCGAGGTCCAGGGTGGTGAGGGCCTCGAGGAAGGGCAGCGTCTCGGTGACCGAGAGTTCCTCGCCCGCGATCTGCCGGGCGAACCGGTGGGTCTTGAGGATGCTGACCACCGACTTGTTCACCAGGGAGCGGCTGTGCAGCAGGACGGTCACGTCCCGCTCGCGGTGCAGCTTCCCGATCATCGGGATCATCGACTCCGCGATCTCCTCGCGGTTCTTCCAGTCAGTGAACGAATCGTCGTTGAGCGTCACGGGCCTATCTTTCGAGCTAGGTGGCGCTCATATGCTAACCCCCTGGTCGTTCGATCATTCAAGCGGGCCCGCGCTCAGGTGTGCGGAGGGTGTCCGGGTGGGTCTCGCGGCGAGGAAAGGCGAGGTCTCCGCCCGGAAGGCGAGGTCTTCGCCCGGATCGCCGCTCGCGGGTTCAGCCGCCGGCGCGGCGCTGCTCGTCGAGGCGCCGACGGGCGTCCGTCCAGTCGACGGGCAGGCCGGCCGCCGGGACCTGCCAGAAGACGAAGGTCGAGTCCTTCATCGTGGACCGCAGGCCGGTCATGATCGACTTGTGCGGCTCGGTCCGCGCGTACCGGTAGAGCGCTTCCCTGTCCTCCCAGGCCGACAGGGTCCAGAAGGTGCGCTTCAGCGGCTGGGCGATCAGCGAGGCGCCGTACGCGCCCGGCGCCCCGGTCACCTGCTTCCATGCGGCCAGCGACTTCAGGAAGAAGCGGGGGACGTCGCTGAGCGAGCGGACTTCGAACCGGGACGCCATGACGAACGCCTCGGCGTCGGATGCGGGGGTGCTGACGGTGGTCCAGGGCAGCGTGGGCATGGCTGTTGCCTTCTCTCCGGCGGCGCGTGAACGCATTGGATACCTCTACTATCCATGTTAGACAGTAGAGGTATCCAGTTTTCAAGGGCAAGGCCGAACAACCGGACCGGAGTCGAACCGCATGCGCATCTCCGAACTCAGCCGCCGCAGCGGCGTCACCGTGACGACCATCAAGTACTACCTGCGCGAAGGGCTGCTCCCGCCCGGCCGCCAGACGGCCGCCACCCAGGCCGAGTACGACGACCAGCACCTGCGCCGACTGCGCCTGATCCGTGCGCTGACCGGTGTGCGCGGCCTGTCGGTCAGCACCACCCGGGAGGTGCTCGACGCCCTCGCCGAGCACTCCGGCGACACCCATCTCCTGCTGGGCCTCGCCCTGGGCTCGCTCCGGGTGGGAGAGCAATCCGCCCCCGGCGCCCCGGAGGCGGCCGAAGTCGACAAGCTGGTCGAGGAGTTGGGTTGGAGCGTGCATGCGTCGGCGCCCGCCCGCGCCGTCCTCGCCGACACCCTGAACTCCCTGCGCGCCCTCGGCGTCCCGCTCGACTGGCGCACCCTCCTGCCGTACGCGCAGCTCGCCGAGCGCACCGCAGTCCTGGATCTCGACCAACTCGTCGGTCTCGACGACCCGTTGGAGACCGCCGAACGCGCCCTGCTGCTGACCGTCCTTCTGGAGCCCGGGCTGATGGCGCTCAGGCGCATGGCCCAGGAGAACGAGTCCGCCCGCCGGCACGCTCCCTAGCGCTCGTCCGCTCCCAGGCCTCAGCGCTGGTCCGCCGAGGTTCGCGGGCCCGATGGGCTACGGTCCCGGCCTTCCCTTACGGACCGTTTCCCGGATGCCAGTCGACGGCCCCAGGGTGTGCCGGCGGCCGCGGCCAGTACCAGCCGCTCACGAGGCGGCTCAGGTCCGACCGGACGCCAGCCGACGGCCCCAGGGCGTGCGGGCGGCCGCGGCCAGTACCAGCCGCTCACGAGGCGGCTCAGGTCCGACCGGACGCCAGACGAGGTCCGGATCACCGACCGAACCGCTCCGCGTCCGGAGCGCGACCAGGTCGTCATGGCCGAGGAGCCGGTGGCGGAACAGCGTATGGCCGCCGTGGTCCTCGGCCACCGTGTCGGGGGACCAACCGTGCTCGCGCAGGCACGCCAGGACGGCGGCCGCATAGCCGGGGGCGCGTTCCGACGGAAACCACAGCAACCGCTGACCGGACAGCTCGGGCCAGGCCAGTTCCCTTCGGTCGGCGAGCGGATGCCGCCCGTGCAGCACCACGCCGAGCGGCTCGTCGTTGAGCGTGTGCAGCTCCAGGGCGGAGGTGTACACGGGCGGGCGCAGGATGCCGAAGGCCAGTGCGCCCGAGCGCAGCAGATCGCCTTGGAGCCGGGAGTCGACCTGCTGGTAGGCGAGCCGCGGCCGCCCCTCGCGTGTCATGACCTGCTCCGCTCGGGCCAGAACGGACTGCGGCACGCCCCGGCACACCCCGACGGCCGCCGTCGGCACGACGTCCCGGGCCGCCGCGATCGACGAACTCAGCTCTGAGAGCGCCCGGTTGACGCCGTCCAGCAGGAGTCGTCCCCCCTCGGTGAGCTCCATTCCCTGCGGCACGCGTCGGAACAGAGGCGTGCCGACCCGTCGCTCCAGCAGGCGGATCTGCTGGCTGAGGCTGGGCTGGGCGATGCGCAGACGTCGGGCAGCCTCGGTGACGGTGCCGGCCTCGGCGACCGCCGCGAAGTACCGCAGGTGTCGCAGCTCCACGCCTGAAAGCCCGTCCATGCCCGGCTCACCCCTTCTGATCAGCGTTCATAGGCGCCAGCCTATGGGCAGGGCGCGGACAGGTCCTGGCGCTGCCGGACCGCCTGCCCTTGGCTGGAGGCATGTACGTGATCGTGTTCCAGTACCACGCGCCGCTGGATGTCATCGACTCCCTCAAGGACGCCCACTACGCCAACCCTTACGGCGTGTTCGCCCAGGGGATGGCGCGCCTCGCGGGCCCCCTGGAGCCCCGCGACGGCGGGTTGATCATCGCGGACGGTGAGCGCTCGGCGATCGAGGCGGCCGTCGCCTCCGACCCGTTCGTCACCAGCGGCGCCGCCACGGCGGAGATCCTCCGGTTCGAACCCGCCTGGACGCCGGGGCGGGCGGCCGCAGCGCCCTGCTCCGTCCCGCCCGAAGTCTCATGATCGCGAACGGGAGCGGCGGAGGAGGCCGGACGGACACCATTTCGCGGGGCGGCTCCCGTGCGGGGTCGGCCGGCAGGAGGGCCGGCCCCCGCCGAGGGGATTGATCCCCGCCTGGTCGGGTACGCGAGGCCGGACCGCCGCTACCAGGGAGCTTCCATGGAGACACCCGCGCACGACCGTACGAACAACCCCGCAGCGCAGGCGCTGGACGCGCTGGCCCGGGACACCGAGGACACCGCGGCACTGGACACGCTCGCTCACTGCGACGTGCTCGTGCCTGTGCCCGACGACGCCACCGACGAGGACGTCACCAACCCGACCACGGTCGCCCTGCCCGTGCTCGAGCAGCCCGGGGGCGCACCCGTGGTCCCGGTGTTCACGTCCGAGCCGGAGATGGCGGATCTGCTGCCCGAGGTCGGCCGCTACCGGCTGGTGCCTCTCGGCGCGCTCGCCGCGCAGTGGCCGAGCGGAGAGCTGTCGCTCTCCATCGACGGGGCCGGCGACCACCCGCTGACGCTGACCTCGGAAGGGGTGCGCACCCTGCTCGCCCGCTGAGCCACGGACCTGCCCGACCGGTGATCACCCGACAGGCGAACGCCTCTCGGGACGCCGCTCCCCGCCTCCGTGCGGGAGGCGCCTCCGTTTCGGCGCGGCGTCCGTCGTCCCGACGGTCGTCGCCGCCGGGGCGGCGCGGGCGGCTTCGCGAACCGCGCCCGCCGTTCGGGGGTCAGGACCCGCTCAGCATCCGCTCCAGCACCGCCCGCTGCAGCGGCAGCACCTCGGCGTGCAGGTCACGGCCCTTGCGAGTGAGGGCGACATACACGCCCCGGCGGTCCTCCACGCAGATGGACCGCTCCACCAGGCCTTCCTTCTCCAGCCGGCCGATCAGGCGGGACAGCGCGCTCTGACTGAGATGCACCCGTCCGACGAGGTTCTGCACCCGGCACTGATCGCCGTTGCGGGGAGCCTCGGCGGCGAGGATGTCGAGTACTTCGAAGTCGCTCGCGCCCAGACCGTGCGGATGCAGCGCGCGGTCGATCTCGCACATCGTGCGCGCGTGCACCGACAGGATGTCCCGCCACCGCTCCTCGAGGCCCGCCCCGGCCGTCTTCGCTGCCATACACGCACGGTAACACCGATCCGACGGTCATTGACCATGCAACTAGTGCGGGTGCAAGCGGTTCGCGGGACGTCCTCAGGCGGTCGGATCCTGGAGCAGCCCCACCAGGTTGCCGTCCCCGTCCTTCACGAAGGCGATCAGCCTGCCGCCGCCGACGTCCTGGGCGTCCTGCAGCAGCTCGGCCCCCGCGGCCAACAGCGCCGTGAGCCGCTCGCGCAGGTCCGTGACATGCCAGTACGGAACCGGCCCGGTCATGCCCTTGGCGTGCCCGTTGGGGTCCAGGCCGACGTCCTGACCGGCGGCCTTGAAGCCGACGTAGTAGGGCTCGTCGGCGTACGGCTCGACCTCCAGCAGCGCGCTGAACAGGGCCTTGGCCCGGCCGAGGTCCTTGACGGGGTAGATGATGGTCTGCAGGCCGGCGGCCATGGCTCCTCCTCGGTGTGCGGTGCGCGCGAACACGTCCGTGTCCTCGCACCACTCACGCTAGGCCGGGGGAGGGGCGAACGGCTTCTCCAATCCTGACCGGTTACCCCACCCGGCCCACCACCGCCCCGGCGCACCCCTGGCACCCGCCCGGCCCGTGCCTGCGCCCGCCCGGGGCCCACGCTCAGCGGGCCTCCGCCCGTGCCGAGCCCGCACCCGCCCGGCGCGCGTCGGGCCGGGGCCTGCGTTCACCCTGGGTCGGTGCCGCCCGGGCCTGCGCCCGTGCCGGGCCTGCGCCCGTGCCGGGCCTGCGCCCGTGCCGGGCCTGCGCCCGTGCCGGGCTTGCGCCCGTGCCTCCGGCCGCATATCGACGCGCCACCCCGGCCGCCATCGACGCCCCGCTCCGTCCGCTCATCCGCGCACCGCCCGTGCCGGGCTTGCGCCCGTGCCGGGCTTGCGCCCGTGCCTCCGGCGGTTCATCGACGTGTCACCCCGCCCCCGCACCGGCGCACCGCCCCGTCCCCGCATCGGCGCAAGGCCCCGCCCGCTCATCCGCGCACCGCCCTGCCGATCGGGTCTCTCGGCGTCACGTCGATTCGCGCTTCACCAGTTCCGTCGGCAGGATCACCGCCGCCGGATCCTCGCCCCCGATCTGAGCGAGCAGCACGCGCACCATCTCGCTGCTGATCCGGTCCCAGGGCTGGCGGATGGTGGTGAGGGAGGGGCTGGCCGCGGTCGCCGCCGGGGAGTCGTCGAAGCCGCCCACGGCGACGTCCTGCGGCACCCGACGGCCCGCCCGGTGCAGCGCCGTCAGCACGCCCTGTGCCATCAGGTCGGACGCGACGAAGACCGCGTCCAGATCCGGGGCCTGTGCGAGCAGCCGCTCGGCGCCCGCCTCGCCGCTGGCCCGGCTGTAGTCGCCGGAGACGACGAGCCGTTCGTCGTACTCGACGCCCGCCTCGGCGAGCACCTCCCGGTACCCGGCGAGCCGCTCCACACCGCCGGGGGTGTCCAGCGGGCCGGTGACCACGCCGACGCGCCGACGGCCCTGCGCGAGCAGATGGCGCACCATGTCCCGGGCGCCGTCGCGGTCGTCGGCGGCCACGTAGCTCACCTTCGAGCCGATTCCGATCGGCTTGCCGCAGGCGACCAGGGGCACGCCCGCGTCGCGCAGCTCCGTGGCGATCGGGTCCCCGGAGTGGCTGGAGACCAGCAGCACCCCGTCGACGTGACCGGCGGTGATGTACCGCGTTATGCGTCGCCGCTCGTCCTCGGTCCCGGCCAGCATCAGCAGCAGGGGGACGTCGTGCGCGGCCAGCGCCTGCGTGCAGCCGCGCAGCAGGACGTTGAAGTTGGGGTCCTCGAAGAACCGTTCCTGGGGCTCGGTCAGCAGAAAGCCCACGGAGTCGGAACGGCCGGTGATCAGCGAGCGGGCGTGCCGGTTCACGACGTATCCCGTCCTGCGGATCGCGGCGTTGACCGCCTCCGCCGCGGCGGGGCTGACGTAGTGCCCGCCGTTGAGGACACGCGAGACGGTGCCGCGTGAGACGCCCGCCTCCCGCGCCACGTCGTGGATGGTCGGCGGTTTGCGCCGGCCCCCGGCACCATGGTTCATGGTCATGACTTTACGGCTCCGGACAGAAGATCCAGGCTCCAGAACCGTTGGATGACGAGGAACAGCGCCACGAGCGGGATCACCGCCAGGAACGCGCCGGTGATCACCAGGGTGTACAGCGCCGGGCTGTTGGCGCCCTGTTCGAGGAGCGTGAACAGACCGAGGGTGATCGGGAACTTCTCGTCGTCGCTGAGCATGATGTACGGCAGCAGGAAGTTGTTCCACACCGCCACGAACTGGAACAGGAACACCGTCACCAGCCCGGGGACCATCATCGGCAGCGCGATCCGGGTGAAGATCCGCCACTCGCTCGCCCCGTCCATCCGGCCGGCCTCCACCACGTCGCCGGGCACGGCCGCGGCCGCGTAGATGCGCGAGAGGTAGACGCCGTAGGGGGAGAGGACCTGAGGCAGCAGCACGGACCAGTACGAGTCGGTGAGGTCCGCCTTCGCCAGCAGCAGGTACTGCGGGATGGCCAGAATGACCGGCGGCATCAGCACGCCGGCGAGCAGGATGCTGAACATCGTCTCGCGGCCGCGGAACCGGTACATCGCCAGCGCGTACCCGCTGAACGCCGACACGCAGGTCGACAGCAGCGCGCCCAGACCTGCGTACAGGGCGGAGTTGCCCATCCACGTCCAGTAGACGCCGTCGCGGTAGGCGTTGAGGTCCCTGACGTTGTCGGCGAAGCCCGTGCCCGGCAGGAACGTGAACGTGGAGAACAGTTCGCGCCCCGACTTGGTGGACGCGATCACCACCCACGCCACGGGCAGGAGGCAGTAGACCGCTCCCAGCAGCAGCGTGAGGGTGGGCAGCGGCGCGATCCGGCTGCGCAGCGGCGGGCGGCTCTGTACGGCGCCCGTCGTGCCGGCCGCGGACGGAGCCTTCTGCACGGCGAGGGAACTCATCGCGTTGCCTCCTGCTTGTTGCGACGGTTCGCGGCCCGCAGGAAGCCGAACGACAGCACCAGCGTGGCGAGAGCGATGATCACGGCCTCGGCGGCCGCCTGGTAGATGTCACCGGTGCCGAACGCGTCCCGGTGCACCTTCATCAGCGGACTCCATGTCGTGGACACGGAGTTGGTGAGCGGTTTGAGGGTGGTGGGCTCGCTGAACACCTGGAGTGTGGCGATGATCGAGAAGAAGAAGGTGAGCACCAGCGAGGGCGCCACCATCGGGATCTTGACCCTGAGCGCGATCTGCAGCGGGGTGGCGCCGTCCAGCTTCGCCGCCTCGTACACCTCGGCCGGGATGGCCTGCAGCGACGTGTAGATGACGATCATGTTGAAGCCGGTGCCGCCCCAGATCGCGATGTTCGACAGGGCGAGGTAGAGCGGGCCGCCGTCCAGCAGGTCGGGCTGGGGCAGGCCGAGTTTCTCGAGGACGTAGTAGAAGGGGCTGACGTCCGGCAGGTACAGGAAGCCCCACAGCAGGGCCGCCACGACGCCGGGGATGGCGTACGGCAGGAAGATCGCGAGCCGGGTGAACGGGGCGAGCCGCACCTTCTCGGCGTCGAGCATCAGGGCGAACAGCAGTGCCAGGCCCAGCATCACCGGGACGACGATGCAGCCGTAGCCGAGGACGCGCAGCGCCCCGTCGATCAGCTCGCTGTCGGTGAGGGCGTCGGTGTAGTTCTCGACGCCGGCCCAGATCTCCTTCCGGGCGCCCGAGCCCAGGCCGAGGCCCGAGACGTGCACCTTGTGGAAGCTGAGCCAGACCGCGTAGCCGATGGGCAGCGCGAAGAACAGGGCGAAGAGAACCGTGGCGGGGAGGAGGAAGGCGTACGGGGCCCCCTTGACCCCGTACGACCTCCCGTGGCGTGCGGTGGTCACTCGGAGACCTCGAAGCCCTGCTTCTTCATGTCGGCGACGGTGTCCGACTGCATCTTCGCCAGGGCGGCGGAGAAGTCCGACCTGTCCTTGGCGGCGGCGCCGAAGGCGTCCTTGAAGGACGTGTAGGCGACGTTCACGTTCGGCCCCCAGGCCGAGGGTGCCGTCGTCTTCGCGATCTTGGCGGCCAGGGTGTAGAAGTCCGCCTGCTGGGAGAAGTAGTCCGGCGGGGTGGTGAAGGCGCCGCTGAGCTGCGCGGACGTGGAGGCGGGGTAGATGCCGCCCTCCTTGGCCAGCGCGGTGAGGGCGTCGCCGTCGGTGTTCAGCCAGGCGGCGAACTCGGCGGCGGCCTCCTTGTGCCGGGAGTCCGTCGTCACGGCCGTCGAGGATCCGCCCCAGCTGCCGGTGACGTTCTCGCTGTTCGACCACTGGGGGAGCGGGGCCATGGCCCACTTGCCCTTGGTGTCGGGCGCGGCCGTGGTCAGGGTGCCGGGGGCCCACACGGCGGAGACCCAGGCGATCTGCTTGCCGGTGTTCAGCGCCTTGTTCCAGGCCGGGGTGTACATCGGCTGGTTGTCGACGGCGCCCTCCTTGACGAGGCCGCCCCAGAAGTCGGCGACCTTCTTGGTGGCCGCGTCGTCGATGCCGACCTTCCACTGGTCGCCGGAGGTGGTCCACCACTTGGCGCCGGCCTGCTGGGCGAGGCCCGCGAAGAGACCGGAGTCGTTGGCGGAGAAGGTGGTCAGGTCGGTGTCCGGGGCCTTCTTCTTCAGGGCGCGCGCGGTCTGCGCGAACTGTTCCCAGGTCGTGGGGACGGTCAGGCCGTACTTCTTGAAGAGGTCGGCGCGGTAGTAGAACATCATCGGGCCGATGTCCTGCGGCACCGCGTAGACGGCGTCCGTGCCCAGCGTCGTCTGCTGCCAGACGCCGTCGGCGAACTTGCTCTTCGCGTCGCCGACGTCCTTCGCTATGTCGGCCAGCGCGTCGTTGCTCACCAGCGTGGGCAGCGCCTGGTACTCGGCCTGGACCAGGTCCGGGGCCTTGCCGGCCTTGTGCGCGGTGAGGATCTTGGTGACCAGCGTGTCGCCGGACGCCTGCTTCTTCACCGTGACCGTGATCCGGTCCTTCTTGCCCGGGCCCTTGTTCCACAGGTCCACGACCTTGTCCATGCCGGGCGTCCACGTCCAGTACGTGAGCGAGACCGGGCCGGACTCGGCGCCGCTGTCGTCGTCGGACGAGCCGCAGGCGACGAGTGCGGTGGCGCCGAGAGTGACGGTGAGGGCGGATGCCGCGCCTCTGGCAAAGAGCCGCCGACGCTTCGTGTTGGGCATGGATCTCTCCCCTGACCTGGGTTCCCGCCGGATGCGGAAATCTGCCGTGCAAGGGCACGACGAGGGGCTCCCGCCCATGGCGAGGCCCTGTCATGCCGTCTGTGAGCGTTCACAGTAGAGAAACATCCCGGACACTTGTCAATGGTTGTTGCTGTGCGGTTATGTTGGGCTCCGAACGCCGCAGCTGTGTGTGCACGTTCCCAAATGATCGATTAAACGGGAGACATCCATGCCGGAGACCAGCCCCAGGGGCCTCACCAGGCTCGCCTTCGGGGGGGACTACAACCCCGAGCAGTGGCCGGAAACCGTCTGGCAGGACGACGTCCGGCTGATGCGGGAGGCCGGCGTCACCATGGTGAGCGTCGGGATCTTCTCCTGGGCCCTGCTGGAGCCCGCACCGGGGGAGTACGACTTCGGCTGGCTCGACCGCGTCGTCGCGCTGCTGCACGACAACGGCATCCGCGTCGACCTGGGCACGCCGACCGTCGCCCCGCCCGTCTGGTTCTACCGCAACCACCCCGAGGCGCTGCCCGTCACCCCCGAGGGCGTGCGCTACGAGTTCGGCTCCCGGGCGGCGATCTGCCACAGCAACGCGGACTACCGCTCCGCCGCGGCGAACATCACCACCCGGCTCGCCGAGCGCTACGGCGACCACCCGGCGCTGGCCATGTGGCACGTGCACAACGAGTACGGCGTCCCCGTCTCGGCCTGCTACTGCGACTCCTGCGCCGCCCACTTCCGCCGCTGGCTGCGGACGACGTACGGCTCGGTCGACGCGGTCAACGAGGCCTGGGGCACCGCCTTCTGGGGCCAGCGCTACGGGAGCTTCGAGGACGTCAACCCGCCGCGCGCCACCCCGACCGTCGGCAACCCGGGCCAGGCCCTGGACTACAAGCGGTTCGCCGACGCCACCATGCGCGAGAACTTCCGCATGGAACGCGACATCCTGCACCGCCTGGCTCCCGGAGTCCCGGTCACCACCAACTTCATGACCGCGCTCAGCCAGTGCGACTCGGTCGACTACTGGGCCTGGGGCCGTGAGGTCGACATCGTGACCAACGACCACTACCTGATCACCGACGGCCGCCGCACCCACGTCAACCTCGCGATGGCCGCCGACCTCACCCGTTCCGTCGGGGCGGGCGCGCCGTGGATCCTGCTGGAGCACTCCACCTCGGGCGTCAACTGGCAGCCGCGCAACCCCGCCAAGGCCCCCGGCCAGATGGCCCGCAACTCCCTGGCGCACGTGGCCCGCGGCTCCGAGGGCGCCATGTTCTTCCAGTGGCGGCAGTCCCGGCGCGGCGCCGAGAAGTTCCACTCGGCGATGGTCCCGCACGGCGGCACCGACACCCGTGTGTGGCGCGAGGTCGTCGAGCTGGGCGCGTCACTGGACTCCCTCGCCGCCCTGCGCGGCACCCGTACCGAGGCCGACGTGGCGGTGCTGTGGGACTGGCACTCCTGGTGGGCGCAGAACCTCGCCTGGCGTCCCAGCGAGGACGCCGACCCGCGCGAGCGCGCCGACGCGTTCTACGAGGCCCTCTACGACCGTCACCTCACCGTGGACTTCGCCCACCCCGAGTCCGACCTGTCGACGTATCCGCTGGTCGTGGTGCCCGCCCTGTATCTGATGACGCAGGCGGCCGGGAACAACCTCAGGGAGTACGTGGAGAACGGCGGCACCCTGGTGGTGTCGTACTTCTCCGGCATCGTCGACGAGCACGACGCCGTCCACGAGGGGGCCTGTCCCGGGGCGCTGCGGGACGTCCTCGGTCTGACCGTCGAGGAGTTCTCACCGCTGCTGCAGGGCGAGAGCGTGCGCCTGACCGGCCCCGACGGATCCGAACTCGGCGGCGACGTCTGGACGGAGTTCGTGGTGCCGCGCGGCGCCGAGACCGTCTGGACGTACGCCGACGGTCTCGCCGCCGGCCATCCCGCCGTCACCCGGCACCGCCTCGGCGCCGGCGCCGCATGGTACGTCTCCACCCGCCTCGGCCAGGAGGGCCTGGACGCGCTGCTCGACCGGGCGGCCGAGGACGCCCGCCTGGCCCCGCGCGCCGACCTGCCCCGCGACGTCGAGGTCGTGCGCCGCTCCGGCGCCACGGGCAGCTACCTCTTCGCCGTCAACCACACCGCCGCCGACGTCAAGGTGCCGCTGGAGACCTGCGGCACCGAGCTGCTGACGGGCGAACGCGCCGCGGGCCGCCTGGCGGTCCCGGCCGGAGCCGTCCGGGTCGTGCGACTCGACGGCTGAGCCGACTCCCCCTTCGCCCGTGGAGCCGCGAGCCGCGGGCGGAGGGGGTTCCTCCCGGACGAGAGACCACCTGAATCTCACGAGGGAGCCCCATCCCCATCACGTCGAAGGGACGACGGACGACGATGTTCCATCCCAGACGCACCCTCAGGGCCCTGCTGCTGCCGCTCGCCGCGGGACTCGCCCTCACCGCCCTGCCCGCACAGACCGCCCAGGCCGCCGCCACCCTCGCCAACGGCGGCTTCGAAGCCGACGGCGCCGGCTCGTCCGCACCCGCCGGCTGGTCGGAGTACGGCGACACGGGCGCCTCGTTCTCGGAGTCCGGCGGGCACGGCGGCAGCCACCGTCTGTCCCACTGGGCGACCACCGCCTACAAGGTGGAGACGTACCAGTACCTGTCGGGCCTGACCAACGGCACGTACAAGCTGACCGCCTGGGTCCGCTCCGGCGGCGGCCAGAAGTCCGCGTACATAGCGCTCAAGAACTGCGGCGGCACGGACCAGCGCACCGACATTCCGGTCTCCTCCAGCGGATGGATCCACATCGTCACGCCGGTCAGGGTGACGAACCACCAGTGCACCATCAGCATCAACAGCGACGCGAACGCGGGCAACTGGATCAACGTCGACGACCTGGCCTTCACGTCCGGCACGACCGGACTGTCGATCAAGGGCTCCGACATCTCCTCCCTGGCCAAGAGCGAGGCCAAGGGCGGTGTCTACAGGACCGCTGCGGGCTCCGCCGGCGACGCGGTCACCATCCTGAAGAACGCCGGCATGAACTACGCCCGCCTGAAGGTCTGGGTCGACCCGGCCGACGGCTACAACAACAAGACGCGTGTCCTGGCCGTGGCCAAGCGCGTCAAGGCCGCCGGCATGAAGCTCCTGGTCGACTTCCACTACTCGGACACCTGGGCCGACCCCGGCGCCCAGTCCAAGCCGGCCGCGTGGGCGGGACACTCGTACGCCCAGCTCAAGGCCGACGTCTACAACCACACGTACGACGTGCTGAACGCGCTGAAGGCGCAGGGCACCACCGCCGACATGGTCCAGGTGGGCAACGAGATCAACGGCGGCATGCTGTGGTCCGAGGGTTCCACCGACAACTTCGGCCAACTGGCCGGTCTGCTCAACTCCGGCTACGACGCGGTCAAGGCGGTCGGCTCGTCCACCACGGTCGCCCTCCACCTCGCCAAGGGCGGCGACCTCGGCGGCACCCGCTGGTGGTTCGACAACGCCGTGGCCAACGGCGTGAGGTTCGACGCGATCGGTCTGTCGTACTACGGGTACTGGCACGGCACGTTCGCCGACTTCCAGACCACCCTGGACGACGCCGCCGCACGCTACTCCAAGCCGGTGTTCGTCGCCGAGACGGCCTATCCCTTCCGCCTCGACAGCGACGACTCGCTCACCAACCAGATCGACCTCTCCTCCGAACTGGTCCCCGGCTATCCGGCGACCGCCGCCGGTCAGCTGGCGTGGATGAACGCCGTCGCGAACATCGTGGAGGCCGTCCCGAACGGCCGTGGACTCGGCGTCTTCTACTGGGAGGCGACCTGGACCGCCGTCACCGGCAACGGCTGGGACCCTGCCGACGCCGCGTCCGGCAACGGCTGGGAGAACCAGGCGCTGTTCGGCTACGACGACAGGGCCCTGTCCTCCATGGCGTGGTTCAGCCACCGCTGAGCCGGCGCCCGCGTCCCGCAGGGGCCCGTCCGCACCGCGCGGCCGGGCCCCTGCCCGTCCGTTCCGCGATCCTCGAACACCCTTGTATGGAATGGGTGTTCGATCCCGGCCAAGGCTCACGGAGTGCGGGACACGGCGGCCCCGACTGCGCGAGAGTGGAAGGGCGCGGTACGAGGGAGCCCCGAGCGAGGGGCCGGAGGGGGCGACGATGCTGAGGACGCCGGTGGGTGAGAGGCGACTGGACATCCTGGAGTGGTTGAAGGCGCCGGCCCGGCACTTTCCGCCGCAGCGGCACGGCGACATCGCCGAGGACGGCGTCACCGCCGACGCCGTGGCGGCGAAACTGGGCGTGCCCCGCCAGGTGGCGCACACCCATCTCACCCTGCTCGTGGACCTCGGCCTGCTGCGCGCCAAACGGATCAGGCGCCGCACCTACTACCGGCGCGACGAGATGCGCATCGCCGAGGTGGCGCGCATGTTCGACAAGGGCTGGTAGGGAACGGCGCGGAGGGGACGGCAGAGGAGCGGGAGACCGCTCCGCGGAAAGGCCCGGCAAAGGACCGCAGTTGCGCTCCGTCGGGCCCCCGCCCGCCTGCGAGGATGGCCGCCTCCTCAAGGAAGGCGGACCCCATGGACCGTCGGGCGCCCCTCGTCCCTCTCAGGTACGTCTCTCTTCCCGGGCAGGGCCCCGAAGATGTCGTCGCCGACCCCAGAGGGCGTGTCCTGACCGGAGTGTCGGACGGACGGATCCTGCGCGTGGACGGCCTGGACGACCCGCCGACGGCCCGTGTCGAGCACGTCGGCGAGATCGGTGGCAGGCCGCTGGGGCTCGAACTCCTCCCGGACGGCGACCTGTTGGTCTGCTGCGCCGACGGCGCGCTGCTGCGCATGGACCCCGACGGCGGCACGGGCAACGTCCGGGTCCTGACCGAGTCGGCGGCGGGGGAGAGGCTGCGCTTCTGCAGCAACGCCGTCGCCCTGCCCGACGGCACCGTCTACTTCACGGTCTCCAGCCGGGTCCATCCCCTGGAGGACTGGATGGGCGACATCGTCGAACACAGCGGCACAGGACGCCTGTTGCGGCTCGAGCCCGGCGCACGCGAGGCCGAGGTCGTCCTGGAGGGTCTGCAGTTCGCCAACGGCCTCGCGCGCAGCGCCGACGACTCGTTCCTGATCGTCGCGGAGACCGGCGCCCGCCGGCTCACCCGCTTCCGGCTCACCGGGCCCCGCGCCGGGCAGGCCGAGCCCCTCGTCGAGCGTCTGCCGGGCTTCCCGGACAACATGTGGCGCGGCGCGCCCGACGGCCCGGTGTGGGTGGCGCTGGCCGGGCCGCGCGTGCCCCCGCTCGACCTCCTGCACCGCGCCTCCCCCGCCGTACGCCGCCGGGCCGCGCGTCTCGCCGTCAACGCGCCCTTCCGCCCCTCGGGCACGACCGGCGTGCTCGCGATCGACGACGACGGCCGGATCGTCCACCGTCTCACCCGCCGCCGCTCCGGATTCCGCATGGTCACCAGCGTCTGCGAGACCGGCGGCCGGCTGGTCCTGGGCAGCCTCGTGGAGCGGGGCATCGCGCTCTGCGAGGCGCCCGTGGCCAAGTGAGACGGGGTTACCCTGGTGCCCGGCCGTGATCACTCCGAGGAGTGGGCTGGTCCCGGCCGGGCGGGAGACGTACGACATGACAGCCCCGGAGGCCGAGAGCCTCCGTACCAGCGCCCCACGCAGGACCACCGGGACGGGTCAGCTGCCGGTGGTCGCCGTCGTGGCCGTCGGCGGCGGCCTCGGCGCAGCCGCCCGCTACGCGGCCTCACTCCGGTGGCCCACGCCGACCGGCGGTTTCCCCTGGTCGACGTTCTGGGTGAACGTCGTCGGCTGTGCGGTGATCGGCGTCTTCCTGGTGCTGATCACCGAGGCCGTGGCCGCGCACCGGCTGGTGCGCCCGTTCTTCGGCACCGGCGTCCTCGGCGGCTTCACCACCTTCTCGACGTATGCCGTCGACGCCCGGCGGCTGCTCGGCGAGGACCGGCCCGGCACGGCCCTGGCCTACCTCGCCGCGACCCTGTTCGCGGCCCTCGTCGCGGTGTGGCTCGCGGCCACCGCGACCCGCCGCGTTCTCCAGTGGAGGCAGCGATGACGAGGCTGACCGGCAGTGCCCTGCGGCTGACCGTTCTCATCGGCGAGAACGACACCTGGCACCGCAAGCCCCTCTACACGGAGATCGTGCACCGCGCCCGCGCGGCCGGTCTCGCGGGCGCCAGCGTCTTCCGCGGCATCGAGGGCTTCGGCGCGTCCTCGATCGTCCACACCTCCCGGCTGCTCTCGCTCAGCGAGGACCTGCCGGTGGCGGTCGTCGTCGTGGACACCGAGGAGCGGGTGCGGGCCTTCCTGCCCCAGCTCGAGGAGCTGGTCACGGAGGGGATGGTCACCCTCGACCGGTGCGAGGTGATCAGGTACGCGGGCCGTGATGCGAACGGGGGCGATCCGGACATGAAGGGTAAGAAGTCGTTGTGAACTGGCTGGCGGTCGTCGTGGGCGGCATGATCGGCGCCCCCCTGCGGTACCTGACCGACCGCACCGTGCAGTCGCGGCACGACTCGCTCTTCCCCTGGGGCACCTTCGTCGTCAACGTCACCGGCTGCCTGATCCTCGGTACGCTGACCGGGGCCGCCGGCGTCGCCCCCGACCTGCGGTTGTTTCTCGGAACCGGCCTGTGCGGGGCGCTGACGACGTACTCCACGTTCTCGTACGAGACACTGCGGCTGACCGAGACCGGCGCGGGCCTCTACGCCGCAGTCAACGCCGTCGCGAGCGTGGTGACCGGGCTCGGGGCCGCGTTCGCCGGGGTGGCCCTGGGGCAGTGGGTGTGGCCGTGAGCGGCCCGGTCGGATGCGGGCCTGGTAGGACTGTGTACGACACCGGACCGTCTACAACGCTGTCGACCGATTCGTCTCCTCAGAACTGGATTCCATGAGCGCCATCTCCGTCGGCCAAGCCGTCGTCCTCGGAGCCGTCGAGGGAGTGACCGAGTTCCTCCCCGTCTCCTCCACCGGCCATCTGAAGATCACCGAAGGCCTGATGGGCATCCCGGTCGACGACGACGCCGTCGTCGGCTTCTCCGCCGTCATCCAGGTCGGGGCGATCGCCGCGGTGCTCGTGTACTTCCGCAAGGACATCGTGCGGATCGTGTCGGCCTGGTTCCGTGGCCTGCGCAACCGGGAGGAGCGCCACCACCACGACTACAGGTTCGCCTGGTGGGTGATCTACGCGACGATCCCGATCGTCGTCGTGGGTCTGGCTGCCAAGCCGCTCATCGAGGGGCCGCTGGCCTCGCTGTGGGTGGTCGCCGGCTCGCTGATCGCCGGCAGCGGTGTGATGTGGGCGGCCGACCAGATGGGCCGGCACAAGCGGGGTGAGGACGACACCTCGTTCAAGGACGCGATGCTGGTCGGCAGCTCCCAGATCCTGGCCCTGCTCTTTCCCGGCTTCTCCCGCTCCGGCGCCACCATGTCCACCGCGCTCATCCTCGACCTGGACCGGGTCGCCGCCACCCGGCTGTCGTTCTTCCTCGGCATCCCCGCCCTGACCGGCGCCGGCCTGTACGAGCTGAAGGACGCCCTGGGCACCGGCGCGGGCGCGGCGCCCCTGGCCGTCGGCACGATCGTGTCCTTCGCGGTCGCCTACGCGTCCATCGCCTGGCTGCTGAAGTTCGTCGCCAAGCACTCGTTCAACGCGTTCGTCGTCTACCGCATCGTCGTCGGACTCGCGCTGTTCGGACTGCTGGCGGGCGGAGTCCTCGACAGCTGACCGGTGGGACCCCTCGGCGGGCGGGAAGGCGGCATTCAGCCGTCCCGTCCGCTGAATTTTTATTTTCGGTCATCTTGACAGGGGCCTCGGGCCACCCGGAGTATCACTCCCGTGAACCTGTCAGACAGCCAGACAGGTGGTCGGGCCCCGCGGCGCGTCAGCGCCATGGAAGCGGTTCTCACCCACCTCCGCGGCGCCATCGAGCGCGGCGAGTACCCCATCGGCGACAAGCTCCCCTCCGAGGCGGAGCTCTGCCGCACCCTCGAGGTCTCCCGGCCCGTCCTGCGGGAGGCCCTGCGCGCGCTGCAGACGATGGGGCTGACCGTCGCCAAGACGGGCAAGGGCACCTTCGTGATCGCGAACACCGTCGAGGACCCCACCTTCGGCGACTACGCGGCCAGCGACCTGCTGGAGGTGCGCCGCCACGTGGAGATCCCGGTCGCCGGGTACGCGGCCCTGCGCCGCACCCCGGAGAACCTGGACCACCTCGCCCACCTGCTCGACCGCATGGAGCGGGAGACGGACACCACCGCATGGGTCGCGATGGACACCCTCTTCCACCTGGCCGTCGCCGAAGCCGCCCAGAACCCGGTCTTCCGCCGGGTCATCGAGGAGATCCGGGACGCACTGGCGCGTCAGTCGGCCTTCCTCAACGAGCTGGGCGGCCGGCGCGAACAGTCCAACCGCGAGCACCGGGCGATCGTCGAGGCCCTGATCGACGGTTCCGAGCCCGACGCGGTGGAGGCCATGAGCCACCACCTCGACCGCGTCGAGACCACCCTCACCGACATCGTCCGCGCTCCGCGCGCGGACTCTCCCCTGGAAGGCGGACCCGAGGCGTGAGCGAACAGCACCTCAAAGACGAGACGCGCCCCTCGACCCGTCACGTCGACGCCGGAGACGCGGGCTACAGCAAGTCGCTGAAGTCCCGGCACGTCAACATGATCGCCATCGGCGGAGCCATCGGCACCGGCCTCTTCCTCGGCGCCGGCGGCCGGCTCGCCGACGCCGGCCCCTCCCTCTTCATCGCCTACGCGGTGTGCGGGATCTTCGCCTTCCTGGTCGTGCGCGCCCTCGGCGAACTCGTCCTGTACCGCCCGTCCTCCGGCGCCTTCGTGTCCTACGCCCGCGAGTTCATGGGCGAGAAGGGCGCGTACACGGCCGGCTGGATGTACTTCCTGAACTGGGCCACCACCGGCATCGCCGACATCACCGCGGTGGCCACCTACACCCACTACTGGGGCATGTTCTCCGACATACCCCAGTGGGTGATCGCGCTCATCGCCCTGGCCGTGGTCCTCACCGTGAACCTGATCTCGGTGAAGATCTTCGGCGAACTGGAGTTCTGGTTCGCCATCGTGAAGGTCAGCGCGCTGGTGATCTTCATGTGCATCGGCATCTTCCTGCTGGTCACCCAGCACCCGGTGGACGGCGCCACCCCCGGCCCGTCCCTGATCACCGACAACGGCGGCGTCTTCCCCAACGGCCTGCTGCCCATGCTGCTGATCATCCAGGGCGTCGTCTTCGCCTACGCCTCCGTCGAGCTGGTCGGGGTCGCCGCCGGCGAGACCGAGAACCCCGAGAAGATCATGCCGAAGGCGATCAACTCGATCATGTGGCGCGTGGGCCTGTTCTATGTCGGCTCGGTGGTCCTGCTGTCGATGCTGCTGCCCTGGAACAAGTACACGTCCGGCGAGAGCCCCTTCGTGACGGTCCTGTCCAACATCGGCATCCCGGCGGCGGGCGGTGTGATGAACCTGGTCGTGCTCACCGCGGCCATGTCCTCGCTCAACTCCGGCCTGTACTCCACCGGCCGCATCCTGCGCTCCATGGCGATGTCCGGCTCCGCCCCGAAGTTCACCTCGGTCATGAGCCGCAGCCAGGTCCCGTACGGCGGCATTCTGCTCACCAGCGGTATCTGTGTACTCGGCGTCGGTCTGAACTTCGTCGTCCCGGCGGACGCCTTCGAGATCGTCCTGAACTTCGCGGCGATCGGCATCCTCTCCACCTGGGGCATGATCATGATCTGTCACCTCCTCTTCTGGCAGAAGACCCAGAAGGGCGAGCTGACCCGCCCGGGCTACCGACTGCCGGGCTCCCCCTGGACCGAACTCGTGACGCTGTTCTTCCTCGCGTCGGTCCTGGTCCTCATGTACGCCGACGGCGGCGCCGGACGCACCACCGTGCTGTGCCTGCCGCTGATCGTCGCCGCGCTCGTGGCCGGCTGGTACGCCGTCCGCCGCAACCACGCGCGCACATCGTCCAAGGCCGACGCGTGACCCCGGCGCCGGCCCACCCCCACCCCCAAGCGATCCAGGCAGTGATGTACAGCAGTTCCCTCGCCGACGCCCCCACGATCCGCGAACCCCTCCACGCGCCCGTCGCCCATCTCGTCCGCGGCGGGGTGACCGAAGGCGTCCACTACGGCTCCGTCGTCGTCCTCGGCGCGGACGGTGGGGTCGAGCTCCAGCTCGGCGACATCGAGGCCGCCTTCTACCCCCGCTCGGCGCTCAAGCCGGTCCAGGCCGTCGCCATGGTCCGGGCCGGGCTGCCGCTCGACGGCGAGCTGCTCTCGCTCGCCGCCGCCAGCCACTCCGGCGAGGAACGCCACCTCGCCGGAACCCGGCGGATCCTCGAGCTGGGCGGACTGGAGGAGGACGACCTGCGCAACGTCGAGGACATGCCGTACGACCCGGCGGTCCGCGACGCGTGGACACGCGAGGGCCGCGGGCCCTCCCGCCTGGCCCAGAACTGCTCCGGCAAGCACGCGGCCATGCTGTACACCTGCCGGCTCAACGGCTGGTCCCTCGACGGCTACCTCGACCCGGAGCACCCGCTCCAGCAGGCGATCGCCGAGATCGTCGAGGACCTCACCGGACAGCGGATCGCCCGGGTCACGGTCGACGGGTGCGGCGCCCCGCTCTTCTCCGTCTCCCTGCACGGCCTCGCCCGGGCCGCCGCCCGCGTCACCACGGCGGCGCCCGGCACCCCGGAGGCCCGCGTCGCCGACGCCATGCGCGACCACGCCGAGATGGCCTCCGGCTCCGGCCGGGACGTGGCCGCCCTGATGCGGGCCGTCCCGGGCCTGCTGGCCAAGGACGGCTTCGAGGGCGTCGGGGTCGCCGCCCTCCCGGACGGCCGGTCCGTCGCCGTCAAGATCTCCGACGGCGCGAACCGGGCCCGGGTGCCGGTCACCGCGGCCGCCCTCGCCCGGGCCGGCGTCGACCCCGCCCTGCTCACCGAGTTCGCGGGCGAGCCGCTCCTCGGGGGCGGCCAACCGGTCGGCTGCGTCCGCCCGGTACGCGCGCTGGACCCGGTCACCGTACGGGCCTGCGCCTGACGGCTCCGGTGGCCACCGAGTGTGCGCGGTGG
This sequence comes from Streptomyces sp. NPDC037083, assembly GCF_055606485.1. Taxonomy (NCBI): domain Bacteria; kingdom Bacillati; phylum Actinomycetota; class Actinomycetes; order Kitasatosporales; family Streptomycetaceae; genus Streptomyces; species Streptomyces sp. NPDC037083. The sequence continues at coordinate 188,875 of NZ_JBVJSQ010000009.1, forward strand.
CCATCGGCGGAGCGCCGGCGCCGGCCGGCCGGCCCGTGAACCGCGGACCCGGCCGGGCCCGTGCCCGCCGGCCCCCGAACCGCCGGTCCGGTCACCACCGGGCCGGTGCCCGACCGGCCCGGGCGGACGACACCCCGTACCGCCCGGGCCGGCACCCCTTCCACCCGCCTCACCCCTCACCCGCACCTCACCCGCAGAAAGAGGCCGCACCCTCATGACCGCCGCCGTCACCCGCAGCGAACACGACCTGCTCGGAGACCGGGACGTTCCCGCCGACGCGTACTGGGGCGTCCACACCCTGCGCGCCACGGAGAACTTCCCCATCACGGGGATGCCGATCTCGGCCTATCCGCACCTCATAGACGCCCTCGCGGCCGTCAAGGAGGCCGCCGCCCTCGCCAACGAGGAACTCGGTCTGCTGGCCCCGGAGAAGGCGGCCGCCATCGTCGCCGCCTGCCGGGAGATCCGCGCCGGGAAGCTGCACGAGCAGTTCGTCGTCGACGTCGTCCAGGGCGGCGCGGGCACCTCGACCAACATGAACGCCAACGAGGTCGTCGCCAACCGGGCGCTGGAGCTGCTCGGTCACGCCAAGGGCGAGTACCGGTACCTGCACCCCAACGAGGACGTCAACCTGGGGCAGTCGACCAACGACGTCTACCCGACCGCCGTCAAGGTGGCGACGGTCTTCGCGGTGCGCGGACTGCTCAAGGCGATGTCCGTGCTGCAGGACGCGTTCGCCCGCAAGGCCGTCGAGTTCCGCACGGTCCTCAAGATGGGCCGGACGCAGTTGCAGGACGCTGTGCCCATGACGCTCGGGCAGGAGTTCTCCGCCTACGCCGTCATGATCGACGAGGACCGCAGCCGACTGGCCGAGGCCGTCGAACTGATCCATGAGATCAACCTGGGCGCCACGGCCATCGGCACGGGACTCAACGCGCCCGCCGGGTACGCCGAGTCGGCCCGCCGCCACCTCGCCGAGATCACCGGCCTGCCCCTGGTGACCGCCGCGAACCTCGTCGAGGCCACCCAGGACTGCGGCGCGTTCGTCCAGATGTCCGGTGTCCTCAAGCGCATCGCCGTCAAGCTCTCCAAGAGCTGCAACGACCTGCGCCTGCTGTCCTCCGGGCCACGCGCCGGTCTCGGCGAGATCAACCTGCCGCCGGTGCAGGCCGGTTCGTCCATCATGCCCGGCAAGGTCAACCCGGTGATCCCCGAGGTCGTCAACCAGGTCGCCTTCGAGGTGATCGGCAACGACGTCACCATCACCATGGCCGCCGAGGCCGGACAGCTCCAGCTCAACGCCTTCGAACCGATCATCCTGCACTCCCTGTCGGAGTCCATCACCCATCTGCGGGCCGCCTGTCTCACGCTCGCCGAACGCTGTGTGGACGGCATCACCGCCAACACCGAGGCGCTGCGCGCGAGCGTCGAGAACTCCATCGGTCTGGTCACCGCCCTCAACCCGTACATCGGCTACACGGCCGCCACCGACATCGCCAAGGAGGCCCTCGTCACCGGCCGCGGCGTCGCCGAACTCGTCTTGGAGAAGGGGCTGTTGCCCGCCGAGCGGCTGGCCGACCTGCTGCGCCCCGAGGTCGTGGCAGGAAGCGGCCAGGCCCTGGTGTGATCCGGCACTGACCATCCCCGACCCGCGGTGAACGCGCCAGGACCGGCGCGGAGGCACAATAGTGATCATGACAATGACGTCGTCCCGCGCCTTCCAGCCGGTCCTGGAGCGCATCGCCGAGGAGATCGAGCGCACCCCCGGCCGCGGCCGGCCCGCCGACTACATCCCGGCGCTCGCCGCCTGCGACCCGCGCCGGTTCGGCATGGCCGTCGCGGAACCGGACGGCACGGTGTACGGCGTGGGGGACTGGCGGGAGCCGTTCTCCACGCAGTCCATCACCAAGGTCTTCACCCTCGCCCTCGATCTGGCCCGTGAGGGTGACGAACTCTGGGAGCACGTGGGCCGCGAACCCTCGGGCAACCCCTTCAACTCCCTGGTGCAGCTGGAGTACGAGCAGGGCATCCCGCGCAACCCCTTCATCAACGCGGGGGCGCTGGTCGTCACCGACCGCCTGCTGACCCGCACCGGAGACGCGACGGGCGAACTCCTCGGCTTCCTGCGCGCCGAGAGCGGCAACCCCGCCCTCGGCTTCGACGCGGAGATCGCCGCGTCCGAGTCCGCGCACGGCGACCGCAATGCCGCCCTCGCCCACTTCATGGCGTCCTACGGCAACATCGACAACGACGTGCCGGTCCTGCTCGACCAGTACTTCCGCCAGTGCTCCCTGACCGCGTCCTGCGCCGATCTCGCCCTGGCGACCGGTTTCCTCGCCCGGCACGGCATCCGCGCCGACGGCACCCGGCTGCTCACCCGCAGCCAGGCCAAGCAGGTCAACGCGGTGATGCTGACCTGCGGCACCTACGACGCGGCCGGCGAGTTCGCCTACCGGGTGGGCCTGCCCGGCAAGAGCGGCGTGGGCGGCGGGATCATCGCCGTCGTGCCCGGCCGCTGCACCCTGTGCGTGTGGAGTCCGGGCCTGGACGAACACGGCAACTCGGTGGCGGGAGTGGCCGCCCTGGACCGCTTCACCACCCTGACCGGGGTCTCGGTGTTCTGAGCCCCCGGCCGGCCACGCGGCGAAGGCTCCGCCTTCGAGCACACGAGCCGGTCACGTACAGGCTGCCGGGCGGAGGGCGGGACGTCGCTCCTCGGCCACCGGGCGACGACACGATGACGGAGTGTCGGCCAAGGCTTTCCCCATCGATCTCCGTCGCTGCCAGGTGCTGGGCCTGGCCGGCACGGCCTGTCTCGCGCTCGGCGGTGAGACGGCCGGCGCCCTGCCCGCCCGGGAGCTCCTCGCCCCGTCCTCGGCGCACGCCGTGCTCGGTCTGGTCGGCGTGTACTTCGGACTGGTGCTGCTGACGGCGGCCTGGATCCTGCTGGGCCGCCTGGTGCGCGGCGGGGATCCGCCCACGCCGCGCGCCCTCGTGCTGGTCCTCGCCGTGTGGGCGGCGCCGCTGCTGATCGCGCCGCCGCTGTTCAGCCGGGACGTGTACAGCTACCTGGCCCAGGGCGCCATGGTCGACGCGCATGTCGACGTGTACGCGCACGGCCCGGCCCGGCTCGGCGGCCCGCTCGCCGAGGAGGTCGCCCCGCTGTGGCGGCACACCGCGGCCCCCTACGGCCCGGTCTTCCTCGCGGTGGCCGCCGCCCTGTCCGCCCTGACCCGGGGCGCGCTCTCGGCGGGGCTGTTCGGGATGCGGTGCGTCGCGTTGTTCGGGCTGGCGCTGATGACGGCCGCCCTGCCCCGGCTCGCCCGGCACTGCGGTGCCGATCCGGCCGCCGCGCTCTGGCTCGGCGCCCTCAACCCGCTGGTGCTGCTGCACCTGGTGGGCGGCGCCCACAACGACGCGATCATGCTGGGGCTGCTCGGCGTCGGCCTGGTCGCCACGCTCGGCCGCCGTCCGGTGCTGGGGGCCGTCCTCGTCACCCTCGCCGCCCTGGTCAAGGCGCCGGCCGCGCTGGGGCTCGTCGCGATCGTGGTCCTGCAACTGCGCGCGGGCCGGCGTCCGGTGCGGGCCCTGCTGACGACCGGCGGCGCGTCCGCCGTCACGACCGTGGCGGCGACCGCCGTCGCGGGCACCGGCTACGGCTGGATAGCGGCCCTGGACACTCCGGTCTCCGCGCACAACTGGGCGCTCACCAGCCTGCTCGGCCGTGCCACCCGCGCCCTCCTCGAGGGCCTCGGCAGCGACCTGGCGCCCCTGGCCGTCCCGGTCTGGCACGGCCTGGGGCTCGCGGCCACCGCCGTCGTCCTGGTGGCCGTCTGGTGGCGGCTGCGCCGGTACCCGGTCTACGCACTCGGGCTGAGCCTCGCCACCGTGGCCGCGTTCGGGCCGGCGATCCGCCCCTGGTACGCGCTGTGGGGCCTGTTCCTGATCGCCGCCGCGGCGCCCGACACGCTGATACGGCACCGCACGGCGGCCGTGGCCGGGGTGCTCGCACTGGCGGTGCTGCCCGACGGCGGCCCCGCCGACACGGGCCGCCTGGTCCTTGCCGTCTGCGGCGGCGCGCTCGCCGTGGTCGTCCTGTGGCAGGCCCGCCTCGCGGCACAGGTGCCCACCGTTGCGGGGCGCCCGGCATGAGGACGAAGGACGTGCGGGCCGCGCGGCTCCCGCGCACCGACCGCGGCCGCGCCCTGCTGGTACTCGTCGTGGCCGTCGCCGTCACGGTGTTCACGGCGACGGTCCCGCTGCTGCGCGACTGGTTCGACCTGCGTGTCTACTACGGCACGGTCAACAGCTGGATCCACGGCGGCGGCCGGATCTACGACTACCGGGTGCCGGGCACGCCGTACGGCTTCACGTACCCGCCGTTCGCGGCCGTCGTCATGCTGCCGATGGCGCTGGTCGGTCTGCGCACCGCGATCGTGGCCGCGCTGCTGCTCAACCTGGCGGCGCTGGCGGTCGTCGTCCGGGTGCTGCTCGGGCCGCGCCGGCGGCGGCACGGCTGGTACGGCGCCGGTCTCACGGCCTGCGCGCTGGCGCTGTTCGAACCGCTGCGCGACACCTTCAGCTTCGGTCAGGTCAACCTCCTGCTGCTGGCCCTCGTCCTGGCCGACGCCCGGCTGTCGGCGTCCGGCGACCGGTCCCGGTGGGCCCGATGGGCGGGGACCGGCATCGGCCTGGCGGCGGCGGTCAAGCTCACGCCCGCGCTCTTCATCGGCCTGCTGCTGGTCACCGGGCGGCGGCGGGCGGCAGCCGTGGCCACCGCGGTGGCGGCCGCCGCCACGGGGCTCGCCGCCCTGGTCGCCCCGGACGCCTCACGCTTCTACTGGACGCGGGCCCTGTGGGACACGACCCGGGTGGGCCGGCTCGACTACGTCTCGAACCAGTCGCTCCAGGGCGTGCTGGCCCGGCTGGGCGTGGAGAGCCGGGCCGTCTGGGCGGTGCTGGCCGTACTGGTGCTGTGCGGCTGGGCGTGGCGCGCCCGGCGGGCGGCGACCTCGGGCGACTGGCACGGGGCCTTCGCCCTCACCGGTCTCACCTCGTGCCTGGTCAGTCCCGTCACCTGGGTCCACCACCTGGTCTGGCTGCTGCCGTCCTTCGCCGTGCTGATCCACGAGGGGCGCACCCGCGTCGCGGGCGCCCTGTACGCGGTCCTGTGCACCAGCGTGGTGTGGCTGTGGTTCGACGACGCGTCCGGCGTCGGCGGCTTCCTCGGCGCCAACACCTACACCTGGATCACCCTCGGTCTGCTGGTGTGGCTGCCCGTCGGTCACCTTCCCGGGCGTCTGCGTCCCCAGAACCGCAGCACCAGCGCCACGGCGGCCCCGCCCAGTGCGGCGACGCCGGCGATGAGCGCCGCTTCGGACCAGCGGGGAGCGGCCTCGACGGCGCCGCTGCGGACCGCGGCGGCCCCGGCCGCCCCGGCGGGCGCCGTGGGCGCCGTCGCGGACCGCGTCGTCGACCCGGGGGCGGGTGCGGAGAGCGTCGTCGACCCGGGGGCGGGTGCGGAGAGCGTCGTCGACCCGGGGGCGGGTGCGGACCGCGTCGTCCCCGGTGCCGGCCGGGGGCGGGGATCCGGTCGCGGGCGGGCCCGCAGCGCGTCCAGCGAGCCCACCGGTTCGACCCGTCCGGCGGCTGCGAAGCCCCAGTCCAGCAGGTTCCGCGCCTCCTCGTAGACGGCGAAGCCGCCGCCCGCCCGAGGGTTCATCACCGTCACGACGAGGGTGCGCCCGCCCTGACGGGCCGCGGCGACCAGGGTGTTGCCGGCGTTGCTGGTGTAGCCGTTCTTGATCCCGATCAGTCCCGGGTACGGCTCGACTCCGTTCGCGCCGGTCAGCAGCCGGTTGGTGTTCGCGATGGCGTAGGGCCGGTCGCCGTCGCCCGGGAACATCGCGTGGGCGGTCGCGCAGTACTGCGCGAAGTCCGGGTCGCGCAGCCCCGCCCGGCCGAACACCGCCAGGTCGTAGGCGGAGGACACCTGGCCGGGGGCGTCGTACCCGTCGGGCGAGAGCACGTTCGTGTCCAGGGCGCCCAGGGACTGTGCCTTGGCCTGCATCCGGGCGGCCGTGGCGTCCCAGCCGCCGCCGAGCGACGCCAGAACGTGCACGGCGTCGTTGCCGGAGTTGAGGAACACGCCTCGCCACAGGTCGGCGACCTGGTACGTGCGTCCCTCGGCGACCCCGACCAGGCTGCTCCCCGGCCCGATGCCCATGAGTTCCTCCTCGCTCACCCGGTGGTGGAGCCCGGCGGGCAGCACCGGAAGCAGGGTGAGGGCGAAGAGGGTCTTCAGCGTGCTGGCGGGGGGCAGTCTGCGGTGGGCGTTCGCCGCGGCGAGCACCTCGCCGGTGTCCGCGTCGGCCACCAGCCACGACCGCGCGGAGACGTCCGGGACCTCGGGGGCGCCGCGGTGCGCCCTGACGTGTGTGCCGGAGCGGTACAGCAGGGAAGGCCGAGGGACCGTCCCGTGCGGTCCGGCCGTCACCCGTGGCCCGCCGGTGGCGCCCGGTCCGCCGGGCGTTCCCGGGCCCGCGTCGGCCGGAGCGGCGGCCACGGCGGGCCCGAGGGCGAGGAGGCCGGCCGCACAGAGGGCGCAGGCCGTCGTGGCAGCCCGGGAAGAGAATCCGATCGTCATATGATCAACGTAGGAATGATCCGGGTCTTCCCCGGGCTGCCCGTGCCGGACGGGCGCATGCGAGCACCCGGATGCCGCACGCCGAGCCGTTCAGCCGGTGATCTGGCCGCCGTCCGGCCGGTGATTCGCCTGCGATCCGCTCGTCGCCCGAGCTTGCGGTCCGCCCGTGCTCCGGTCCGGTCCGCGGTCGGCCCGTCGCCTGCCCCGCGGTCCGCCAGTTGTCCGGTCCGCCAGTTGTCCGGTCTGCGGTCTGCGGTCTGCGGTCGGCCTGTCGGCCGGTCCGCGTCCGCCCGTCGGCTAGCCCGCGGGCAGCGTCGGCTGGATGCGGCGCAGGAAGGCCGCGTTGTCAGGGGTCTCGCGCATCCGCTGCAGGAGCGTCTCCAGGTTCGCCTGGCCGTCCCGGGTCTGCAGGGCCCGGCGCAGACCGCGCACGGCGGTCAACTCGGCCGGGGAGTGGAGGAGTTCCTCGCGGCGGGTGCCGGAGCCGTTGATGTCGACGGCCGGGAAGACGCGCCGGGAGGCGGGTTCGCGGTCGAGGCGGAGCTCCATGTTGCCGGTGCCCTTCAGTTCCTCGAAGAAGTACTCGTCGGCGCGGGAGCCCGTCTCGACCAGGGCGGTGGCGAGGATGGTGAGCGAACCGTGCTCCTCGACCGCGCGCGCGGCGCCGAAGAACCGCTTGGGTCCGATCAGCGCGCTCGCGTCGACGCCGCCGCTCAGGGTGCGGCCCCCGGCGGCGGCCGCGTTGTTGTGGGCCCGGCACAGCCGGGTCAGCGAGTCGAGGAGGATCACGACGTCCTCGCCCGCCTCGACGAGCCGTTTGGCCCGCTCGACGACGAGTTCGGCGAGGGCGATGTGCTGCGCCGGCGTCCGGTCGAACGTCGAGGCGTACACCTCGCCGCGCACGGAGCGGCGCATGTCGGTGACCTCCTCGGGCCGCTCGTCGAGCAGGACGACCATCAGCCGCGCCTGGGGGTGGTTGCCGGCCACGGCGGCGGCGATCTGCTGGAGCAGCACGGTCTTGCCCGTCTTGGGCGGGGCGACGATCAGCCCGCGCTGTCCCTTGCCGACGGGTGCGACGAGGTCGGCGACCCGACCGGCGAGGCCTGCCGCAGGGTGTTCGAGCCGGAGCCGCTCGTGCGGGTGCACGGGAGTGAGGTCGCGGAAGTGACGGCGGTCGTGCAGTCCGGCGGGGGCGCGGCCGTTGACGCGGGCGACCTCGGTCAGTGTGCGCTGGGCTCCGCGCACGCCTTCGACGAGGTCGCCCCTGCGCAGGCCGTGACGGCGGATCAGCGCGGCCGGCACCTGCAGGTCGGCGGGGGTGGCCAGGCAGTCCGTGGGGCGCAGGCGCCCCTTCCCGCTCGCGTCGACGTCGAGGACGCCGACGGCGATCCGGGCCGGAGCCTGCTGCACTGGGGGGTGTTCGAGAGTGGTGGTCATGGGGTTCGGTCCTTTCACGGACGGAAGGCATGAGACATGCGAGGAAGGGGGGTTGAGGCCGCGAAGGGAGGGCGCAGGGCGCGCCTCGGGCGGCGGGAACGGCACCGCGACCGCGGCGGAATGGAGCCGTCGGCGAGGTGGTGCGGGAAAGCCGCTGCACCGGCCGGAAGCGGCGGGTGACACGGCGAACTGAGAAGAGATCGGCACCGGCGCCCGGAACGGGGCGTACACAAGTGCTGTCCGCAATGTAGCACACGGGTCGGTCGTGACGGCTTCAACGCGCCCGTCGCGCCACTTGTTCCCGGGATCGGGCGGGCGGGAGCGAGGCAAACGCGGGCGGGAGCGCGGGCGGGAGCGTGGGCGAAGCGGGCGGGAGACGGGGAGACGGGGGAGGGCAGGGGCATTCACCCATGCCTCCAGGGGCGCGTCGGAATTCCGGCCTCTTCGAGGTGTGGCGCAGATGTCCCCAGAGAGTAACGATCCGTGACGGCAGCGGACTTGACCGCCCATTCTGCATTATCTTCACGTCATGTCCACGCCGCCTCAGCCTCCGCAGCAGCCGGAGCAGCCGTCCGAGGCGCCGGCCCAGCCGAGCGCGTACCCCTATCCGAATCCGCAGTCGCCGGCCCCCGGCGGGCCGATGGGTTTCCCCCCGGCGGCGCAACCCACCCAGGCCGGCCAGCAGAGCGTCTATGCCCAGCCGACCCTGGTCGGGCAGCCCGTTCACCCCCAGCAGGGCAATCCGTACGCCCAGCCGGGCCCTTACCCCGTCGTCGGCCCGCCGCCCTCGGGGGGCGGCGGCGCCGGACGGGCGGTCCTGTGGGCCGCGGTCGGCGCGGTGGTGGCGTCGGCCGCGTGGGCGGCCGGAGTCTTCCTGATCGGCGGCGCGGCCGACGCGGACCTGCGCGGCTACACCGCCCCGTCGAACCTGTGCAACTCCACCGACTACTCGTCCTTCAAGGAGGAGTACACGGACAGCGACAGCGCCCCGACCCATCGCGGTCTCGAGGACGACGCCCTGGACGAGGGGCTGTGCAACGTCAGCCTGAAGAAGTCCGGTTCCAGCTACACGGACGCCTACCTCTACGTCCAGCTGGACCTGCACAAGAAGACCGACCCCGGGCCGGAGTTCACCGCCACCTGGAAGAACTACGCCGACAGCCACTCGGGTTACGACGTGCAGTCCGTCACCGGCATCGGCGACGAGGCCTATCTCGTCAGCGACGACACCACGTCCGGCTCGTCGAGCGGTTCGCTCTACGCCACGCTCGCCGTACGGGACGGCTGGGTCACCTACACGATGAGCTACAGCGCCTACTACTCCTCGTACGACACCGACACCGATCCGCCGACGCTCAGCGAGGTCTCGGACTGGCTGAAGACGGACACCCGGGCCACCCTGGGCGACCTCAGGGGCTGACGGCCCGCCGGGCGTCCGGGAGTTGCGGGACACGGCGGCCGAAGCGCCGCCCCGCCCTCACCGTGGCCCGGCGTCAGGAGGCGGAGGCCGACCGGGCCTCCGCCTCCTTCGCGATCTCGTCGAACCGGGCGCCCATCGCCGCGGCGAGAGCCTGCGCGCCCGACAACGGGCGCACCATGACCGTCAGTTCGTCGATGAGCCCGTCCTCGTCGAGGTGGATGAAGTCACAGCCGGTCAGTTGCCGTTCGCCCACCCGCGCCGTGAACACCAGGGCGTGGTCGCGGCCGCCGCCCCCGTCGAGCTCCCGCTCGTACCGGAAGTCCTCGAAGACGCGCGAGACGGCGCGCAGGATGGACGCGGTGATCGCCTTGCCCGGGTACGGCTTGAACACGACCGGGCTGGTGAACACCACGTCGTCGGCCAGCAGCGCCTCGACGGCGTCGAGATCGCCGGCCTCGACCGCCTCACGGAACGCGCGCATCGAATCACCTCATCGCAGACAGTAAATTTGTTGAGTAGGTGCGGATGACAATAATCACCTGCTGTTACGGTGTCCATATGTCGCTCAAGTACGCCGTCCTGGCCGCCCTGCTGGAGGGCGAGGCCTCGGGCTACGAATTGTCGAAGGTGTTCGACGTCTCCCTCGCGAACTTCTGGCCCGCGACTCCGCAACAGCTCTACCGCGAACTGGAGCGTCTCGCGCAGGACGGACTGATCGAGGCACGGGTGGTGCAGCAGGAACGCCGTCCGAACAAGAGGATGTTCACCCTCACCGAGGCCGGCCGGCGGGATCTAGGCGCTTTCGCGGCGACCCCGCCCCGCAGGCCCACCGCCGTCCGCGACGAACTCCTGGTCAAGATCCAGGCGATGGACTCCGGCGACCCCGGGGCGGCCCGCGAGTTGATCGAGGAGCGGATGGCCTGGACGCGCGGCAAGCTCGACCGCTACGAGCGCCTGCGCGACCGCATCCTCGACGGGCGCACCGAGGACGAGTTCCTGGCCGGGGCCGACCGGATCGGCCCCTATCTGACCCTGCTGGGCGGCATCGGCTTCGAGGAGTCGAACCTGCGCTGGTGCGAGCGAGCCCTGCTGCTCCTGCGGCGGCGCACGGCCGTAGGCTGACACGGATGTTCAGCCCCGAAGGACCCACCCTGCGCGAACTCGCCGTCCAGGCCCTGTCGTCCGTCGAGCGCGGCTACGACCTCCTGGCCCCGAAGTTCGACCACACGCCCTTCCGCACGCCCGACTCCGTGCTGGCCGCCGTCGCCTCGGCCCTGGAGGAGGCCGGCCCGTACCGGGACGGCCTCGACCTGTGCTGCGGCACGGGCGCCGGGACGGACGTCCTGGCCACGGTGTGCCGCCGCAGCGTGACCGGGGTCGACTTCAGCGCGGGCATGCTCGACGTGGCGCGCGGGCGGACGCCTCCGGCGGGTCCCCGGGTGTCCTGGGTGCGGGCGGACGCCCGCGCGCTGCCGTTCACCGCCGCCTTCGACCTCGTCGTGAGCTTCGGGGCGTTCGGGCACTTCCTGCCCCGGGAACTGCCGGATCTGTTCGCCCAGGTGCACGGCGCGCTGCGGCCCGGGGGACGTTTCGCCTTCCCCGTCGTCGCGCCGCCGCGAGCGTCCTCGCCGGTCTTCTGGATGCTCCTCGGCTTCGACACGGTGATGCGGGTGCGCAACGCGCTGTGGCGGCCTCCGTTCGTCATGTACTACCGCGCCTTCCGGCTCGGTGAGGTGCGGCGCGAACTGGAGCGCGCCGGGTTCCGCGTGGACCTGCGCGCCCTGCCCGACTTCGGCACGAGGGGCGACGGAAGCCCGCGGGTCCGGCTGGTCGTGGCGCGCCGCGCGGACGACGGCGACGTCGCGGACGGGGTCATCCGGCCGCCGGGAGCGTGAACGCGTAGACCAGCGCCTCCCGCCGGGTGTCCAGGACCAGGTCGGTGATCTCCAGGGGGCGCGCGTACTGGTCGTGCACCTGCCGGGTCACCCGCATCGACGGGGCGTCGTCCAGGTGGGTGATCAGGTCCCGGTGGTGCAGGGTCAGGCCGGCCCGGCGCATCCAGTCGTAGGCCCGCCGCAGCTCCGGGCAGGCGCCCCTGTGGGCGCGGTCGCGGTAGCGGGCCAGTTCCTCCACCTCCGCCAGCGCCACCGCGGAGAACGACGTCACGGCCGTGCGCAGGCCGCGTCCGTCGGCGCCCGCGGACTCGTAGCGGTGTACCAGCGTCGGCCGGTGCGGGGCGAGCCCGAGCGCTTCGGCGTGCCCGGGCGGAGGGCTCTCCCAGCTGACGGCGGCCCGGGCGACCGCCGAGGGATCGTCCGCGGCCCGGACGCCCACCGGAAAGGCCAGGAACGACGGGGCGCCGACCGGTTCCGCGGGGAGCGCCGCGTAGCTGCCCCGCCGGTCGGTCTCGACCAGGCCGTCGCGGCGCAGCACCTCCAGCGCCTGCCGTACGGTCTCCCGGCTGACGCCGAAGTGCTCGGCCAGCCGCCGCTCGCCCGGCAGCCGTTCGCCGGGTGCGACGGCGCCGTCGCGCAGCTCGCCGAGCAGCTCCGTCGCGATTCGCCAGTACAGGGGGCGGTCGTCGGAGCCGGGGTGGACATGAGGGGTGGTGGGGGTGGTGCTGCGGGCCATGCCGCGCGCCTCCTGTGGGTGACGTGCCGTGTTCGTGCGGACTCGGTGCGCCACCAGATCTAGCATTGGTCTAAACCAGCAGGGAAGGGTGCGGTGCCCGATCGGCCGAAACCGGACCGCCGGGTGCCGTCACCCCGCCACTGCTCCCGTGCCGTCACCCCGCCACTGCTCCGCGCCGTCACTCGCTTCCGCCCAGCCCGGTCACTGGCTTCCGCCCCGTGCTGTCACGCGGTATGCGTCCCCCCTGCTGTCACCCCGGTGTGTCCGCCCTGCCGTCATCCCGTCTGCGCCGTGCGCGTGCTCACAGCGCGCGGTACACGGCGTCGACCAAGGCCTTCTTCCGCGGGTCGTCGGCGATGTGCGGCCCCATCCGGTTCATCACGTAGCCCAGCGACACGCCCGCCTCCGGATCGGCGAGCCCGCAGGAGCCGCCGAAGCCGTCGTGTCCGAAAGCGCGCGGGTTGGGTCCGTACGAGCCGTTGGGCCCGCTGAGCCACAAACCGAGGCCGATCTCCGTCTCGTGCTCGAATCCGGCCCCCAGGACCACGTCCCGGCAGGCCCCCTGCCCCTCGCGCACCCGTTCGGCCGCTTCGGGGGACAGGACGCGCCGGCCGTCGTACGTGCCCCGGCCCGCGAAGACGCCGTAGAGCGCCGCGATCGCCCGCGCCGTGCCGTGGCCGTTGGCGGCCGGGATCTCCGCGGCCCGCCAGCGCGGCGAGTTGGCCTCGGTCGCGCCTGCCAGGGGGTTGGTCAGGGCGGCGAGGGCGGCGGGCGACAACTGGCTGAAGACCGCCGCCTGTTCGCTCGCCGAGACGGCCGGCGGATGCACCAGCTCGGCCGCCCGTCCGGCCTCCTTCTCCGCCAGTCCGATGGTGAAGTCCACGCCCAGCGGACCGGTCACCTCCCGCTCCAGAAAGGCCCCCGGCAGCAGCCCCGACACCCGGCGCACGACCTCCCCGACCAGGAAGCCGTAGGTCAGGGCGTGATAGCCGGACCGGGTGCCCGGCTCCCACCAGGGTTCCGTCGCCGCGAGGCGCGCGGTGGTCAGCTCCCAGTCGTAGAGCTGCTCCAGGGAATGCGGCTCGCGCAGCCCGGCGAGGCCGGCGCGATGGGACAGCAGGTGGCGGACGAGCACCCCCTCCTTGCCCGCGGCGGCGAACTCCGGCCAGTACGCGGCCACCGGCGCGTCGAGGTCGAGCAGCCCCCGGTCGGCGAGGATGTGCGCGCACAGCGCCGTCGGTCCCTTCGACGTGGACCACACGTTGACCAGGGTGTCCCGCTCCCACGCGCGCGTGCCCGCCGCGTCGGCCCAGCCGCCCCACAGGTCGGCCACCGTCACCCCGTTCACCGTGACGCTCACCGCGGCGCCCAGCTCGCCACGGTCCCGGAAGTTCTCCTCGAAGGCGGTGCGCACCCCCGCGAACCGCGGGTCGCAGTGGCCGTGAATCCGTGGCGCGTGCTCGGGCATGGGTCCTCCGTGGTCCGCCGGGACGCCGGACCGCGTCGGTGCGCTCCGGCCGCACCGAACGTACCGACTGGTCGGACTGGAGGGAAGTGGACGGGCGCGGCGTACGGCGGGAACCGGAAACGGGGCGCCCGCATGCCCGAGGCGCCCCGTCGCGGCCCGAAGACCCGTGGCGGCCGTGGGCCTGCGGCGCCCCGCAGGCCCACGGAAGGCGGGCCGCTCAGGCGTACGAACGCAGCCAGCGCAGCTTGACCGCCTCCTGGTAGGGGCCGCCGCCCTCGTGGTCGTTGAAGTCGTACACCTCGATCGTCTTGTCCTCGTGCGGCCACGCGTTGAAGGCGGCGAACACGGTCGACGGCGGGCAGGTCTGGTCCTCCAGCGCGGTCGAGAACAGCGCCGGGGCCGAGCCGCGCGAGGCGAAGTGCACACCGTCGAAGTAGGACAGCGTGCGCAGCGCGTCCTCGGCGCGACCCCGGTGCGTCTTGAGGAACAGGCCGATCTCCCGGTACGGGTGACGGTCCGTCAGCGTCGCCGCGCGGGGGAAGTCGCACAGGAACGGCACGTCCGGCGCGACCGCCGCCAGGTCGGGCACCAGGCCGCCCACGGCGAGCGTGATCCCGCCGCCCTGGCTCCCGCCGGTCGCCACGGTCCGCGACGCGTCGGTCAGCGGGTGCGACCTGGCCGCCTCGACCGCACGCACCGCGTCGGTGAACACCCGGCGGTAGTAGTAGTTCTCGGGAGCGTCCATGCCCCGGGTCATGAACCCGGGGTACGAGGGCGCTCCACCCACCGGGTCCGCGGTGCCGCCCCCGCCACCCCACGCGCTGCCCTGGCCCCGGGTGTCCATGATGAAGTGCGCGCGGCCCGTGGACGCCCACAGCAGATGCTCGTGCGGCAGACCGCGCCCGCCGCCGTAGCCGACGAACTCCACGACCAGGGGCAGCGGTTGACCGGCCCCCGCGGGCAGCGTCAGCCAGCCCTTGACCGGGTGTCCACCGAACCCGGCGAACGTCACGTCGAACACCTGCACCGTGGTCAGGCCCGTGTCGACCGGCTCGAAGCGGGCGTCCAGATCGTGCTCGCGGGCTTCCTGGAGGGTCTTCGACCAGAACGCGTCGAAGTCCTCCGGCTCGTGGGATGCGCTGCGGTATTCGTGGAGCTCGTCGAGGGACAGGTCGAACAGGGCCATGAAGCACCGCCTTTTGTTAAGTGCCCATACGAATGATCACACCGTACGTGCGCCGTGGGATGCCTCGCCAGGCCGCGGTCCGAGCCGGCCGCCGTCAAACGCTTCAGGCCGGCCTGCGCCGGGTCCACTGCGGCTCGGTGCGCGCCCACTCCCGCTCCCACTCGGCCAGCCGGTGACGCATCGCCACCCGGCGGACCGCCGCGTGTCCCAGCAGCACCGCCGCGGCCGTACCGCCGGCCACGCACGTGCCCAGGGTCACGGTGTGCTGCCACACCATCGTGTCGTTGGGCGGCGGCGCGACGCTGCGGCCGCGCTCGTCGAACCACACGTCCACCGCTTCTCCCTGACGGGTGCCCGCCGGCACCCGGGCGGAGGCCGTCCGCGCAGGCTCGCCCGGCGGCGTCCACCGCACGCTCACCCGGACCATCTGCTGCCTGCCGCCCTCCACCGCGGGCATGGACTCGGGCGGGTGGCCCACGACCTCGGCAGTCACGCGATGCCGCTCGGCCCGCTGCCGGAGCGCGGCCGCCTGGGCGTCGTCATGGGCCCACCGGCCGGCGAGCGCCCCGGCCAGGGGCACGGCGACCAGCAGCAGCACGGCGACGACCAGCGCCGTCCACCCTTCCACGACGTCCGACCGGCGCCGCAGCGGATTGTCCCGCAGACGCCAGCCACGCACCCGGCTTCGCATGTCGACCTCCTCGCCGTCACGCGTACGAGTGCCCACACGAGCGTTGTACCCCGTTCGGAGTACATCGTTTCACGCATCGTTCACGACGGCCCCTCGACAGGGGTGGGAGGCCGGGGGACCGGTCAGCCGAACCGTTCGATCCGGATGCGGTCCACCGGCTGCCCGGCCTCGACCAGCAGCCGCGACGCGTGCTCGGCGAACGCGTTCGACCCGCACACGTACGCCTCCCAGCCGCCCGCGGGCTCCTCGGCGAGCAGCGGCGCCACATGAGCGGCGCGGAGCCGGCCCACGTCCACGCCCGGCGGCGCGCTGCGGGTGAACACGGGCGTGGTCTCCGCGCCGTACTCCCGGGCGTAGATCAGTTCCTCGGGACTGCGCGCCGACACCAGCAGCCGCAGCGGCACGTCGAGGCCGCGCGCCCGGTGGTGTCGGACCATCGACATCAGCGGGACGACCCCGGAGCCCGCCCCGACGAGCAGCGCGGGCCGGTCGCCCGGCCAGGCGAAGAAGCCGCTGAGCGGGCCGCGCACCTCGACCTCGTCGCCGGGCTCGGCCGTCGTGTGGAACCAGCCCGAGACCTCGCCGCCGTCGACGTGGTCCAGGGTCAGCTCGATGTGCCCGTCGTCGCCGGGCGCGGAGGCGATCGAGTAGTGGCGCTGGGCGGTGTAGCCGTCGTGGGCGGTCAGCCGCAGCATCAGGTGCTGGCCGGGCAGATGACCCGCCCAGGCCGGCACCGCGAACCGGAAGGTGGCCGAAAGCGGAGTCTCGCGGCGGATCTCGGTGAGCGTCGCCGTCTGCCACACGGCGGCGGTCCGGTTGCTGACGGCGATCCGGCCGGGCACGGCGAACCGGGTGGGGGGCGCGAACGTCCCGGCCGCGTGAGCGGCGGACGCGGACGGGCCGGTGAAGGTCTCAGTCACCGGAGTACCTCTGCTCCTCCCAGGGGTTGCCCCGGGCGTGGTAGCCGTTCTGCTCCCAGAAACCGGGCTCGTCGTGGTCGAGGAGGCGCAGGCCCGCGATCCACTTGGCGCTCTTCCAGAAGTACAGGTGCGGCACGAGCAGCCGCGCCGGACCGCCGTGCTCGGCGGCGAGGGGCTTGCCGTCGTACTCCCAGGCGATCCAGGCCCGGCCGCCGGTCAGGTCCGCCAGCGGAAGGTTGGCGGTGTACCCGGTGTGGGAGTAGGCGACGGCGTGGGTCGCGGACGCAAGGGGCCGCACGGCCGTCAGGAACGCGTCCAGGGACACGCCCCCGAACCGCACCCCGAACTTCGACCAGCTCGTCACGCAGTGGATGTCGCCTTCGTAGGAGGACTCCGGCAGCGCGTGCGCCTCGTCCCAGTCCCAGGTGCGGGGCGCCTCGACCAGTCCGTCGACGCGGAAGCTCCAGTCGGCGGGCGCGAGGTCGGGCGTGACCTCTGCGGACAGCACGGGCCAGTCGTCGCCGGCGTCGTACTGGCCGGGGGGCAGGCCCGGATCGGCGACGCGGGGGCGCCCGGTGAAGCCTCGGGTGACGTTCATGCGGTTCCAGCGTGAGGACGGCGGTTGCTGACGCAGTCCACCGTACGTGCAAGTCGGAGGTGTTCCGCACCGGCCCCGGCCGTCGATCGTTAAGGCCGTATGAACGCTCCCGCGGGCGGGGAATAGCGGCCCGGCTCCCGGCTCTTGCACGTGTCGTCCCGGATCCAGCGCTCCAGCGGTCCGGCACCGGCGAAGGAGAGTGGGAGCAATGCCGAAGGCGTACGTCTTCACCCGGTACGGCGGCCCGGAGACCGAGGCGCTCGTCGACCTGGAACGGCCCCGGCCCGGCCCCGGCCGGGTGCTGGTCGCGGTGCGCGCGGCGGGCGTGAACCCCGTCGGCCGGAAGCAGCGCACCGGCCGCCGGCACCCCGGCGAGAGCGGCGGGCGTACGTTCCCCTCCGTCCTGGGCACGGACACGGTCGTCCTCGGGATCGGAGCGGGCATATGAGCGGCGCCGGCTTCGCACGGGCCGCGGGTCCGGCCGGCAGTGTGGCCCGGCACGTCCTCGACAATCCCGCCCTCGCCGCGCTCACCGGTCCGCACGCCCACTTCGCCGAGCGCCGGGGGCGCGTCCTGCGCTACCCCGTCGACGTGTCGCCGTGGCTGGCGTTGCCGGACGAGCCGGACGCCGACGACTGGGCGGACCTCGCGGCGCTGGCCGGCCCCGGAGCCGAGGTCCCGCTGCCCGGCTTCCGGGGCGACCTCCCGGCCGGCTGGGAGGTCACCTTCCAGCTCGAGGGCGTGCAGTTCGTGGACGACGGGCTGGCCGCCGCACCCGACCCGGAGGCTGTCCGGCTCGGTCCCGCCGACGTGCCCGAGATCCTCGACCTGGTGGCCCGCACCCGGCCGGGCCCGTTCGAGCCGCGCACCATCGAGCTCGGCGACTACCTCGGCATACGACGTGGCGGGGCCCTGGTCGCCCTGGCCGGCGAACGGCTGCGACCGCCGGGCTGGACCGAGATCAGCGCGGTCTGCACCGACCCGGCCTTCCGCGGCGAGGGCCTGGCGAGCCGGCTGGTCCTCGCCGTCGCCCATGGCATCCGGGAACGCGGCGACACGCCCTTCCTGCACACCGCCGCCGGCAACGCGAACGCCATCCGCCTCTACGAGTCGCTGGGCTTCCGGCTGCGTCGCCGCACCGTGTTCCTCGCGGCGAGGGCGCCCGCGGGACTGGGGGAGGGGCGCATGGCGGCGCCGGTGGCGTAGGGGTCAGTCGGCGTCGCCGCCGGGCGCGGGCCCGGCGTTGTAGCGCACCAGGTACCGCGCGAACCGCTCCAGGTCCTCGGCCGGCCACCGCGCCAGGCGTTCCCGGAAGGCGGTGCGGCGGCTCTCGGTGACCTGGGCGAGGATGCGCCGCCCCGCCTCGCTGAGGTGGAGGACCTGGACGCGGTGGTCCTCGGGATCCTGACGTCGTCCGATCAGGCCGGCCCGCTCCAGGGCTGCGACCTGACGGCTGACCGTGGACTTGTCCAGGGCGTAGTGCGCGGCGAGGTCGGTGGCCCGGCAGCCGCCGCTCTCCTCCAGGTGACCGAGGAGGGTGTACGACACCAGCGACAGCTCGGGGTGCAGCCGGCCCGCCGAGGCGCGGGCGCGCCGGGCGAAGCTCGTCATCTCCCGCTGGATGGTCTCCACGGCCTCGGCTGGTTCCACTGGGACTCCCTCATAGCCTGGTTGCATAGTACAACTGAGAGGGGAAGGCGGGGGATCCCGTGGCGGCGGATGATCGTTGGGGTAGGGTGGCCGTCCGGCTGCGGAGGTCCCCAGTCGCGTGAGGCCCGGGAGGTGAGACCCATTACCGCAGTGTCAGGTCGGGTGCTCTCACCTCGTGACGGCGTGCACCGCCGCCCGTAGGCGACCGCGAGAGCGCCCTTCGGCTTCCGAAAGGCTCTTCGGCTCCCATGCCCCCTCTCGCCCCTCCTCCTTCCTCCTCACAGCCCTCGTCGTCCCGTGACGCCCTCGTTCGGACGCTGCGTGCCGCCGGGTGCGTCTTCGCCGAGGACGAGGCGGAGTTGATCCTCACCGCCGCCCGCACTCCGGACGAGGCCGCCGCCATGGCGGAGCGCCGTGCCGCGGGCCTTCCCCTCGAACACGTCGTCGGCTGGGCCGAGTTCCACGGTCTGCGCGTCACCGTCGAGCCGGGCGTCTTCGTGCCCCGCCGCCGCACCGAGTTCCTCGTCGACCAGGCGCTCGCCGCGGCGCCCCACGCGTCGCTGGTGGTCGACCTGTGCTGCGGCTCGGGCGCGGTCGGCGCGGCTCTGGCCGCCTCCCTCGGACGGATCGAGCTGCACGCCGCCGACATCGACCCGGCGGCGGTCCGCTGCGCCCGCCGCAACATCGCCGAGCACGGCGGACACGCCCACACGGGCGATCTGTTCGACGCCCTGCCCGCCCGGCTGCGCGGCCGCGTGGACATCCTGGCCGCCAACGTGCCCTACGTGCCCACCGGCGAGGTGCCCCTGCTGCCGGCGGAGGCCCGTGAGCACGAGCCGCTCACCGCGCTCGACGGCGGCGGCGACGGGCTGGACGTGCTGCGCCGGGTCGCGGCCGGTGCGCCGCACTGGCTCGCCCCCGGCGGCTGCCTGCTCGTCGAGACCAGCGAGCGGCAGGCGGCGGCCGCCGTCGAGGCGTTCACCCGCAGCGGGCTGGCGGTGCGGGTGGCGCGGGACGAGGAGCTGTACGCCCACGTGGTCCTCGGGACCCGGGTCAGGTAGCGGCGCCGCCGCCCATGGGGCCGGGGGAGCGGCTCTCGTCCTCGTCCCACGGGCCGTGCCCGGGGAAGCCGCCGCGGTGGCCGTCGTGGCCGTCGTGGCCGCGGTCGCCGAAGGCGCCGGACAGGAACCGGTCGGCGGTGTTCACGTCTCCGGAACGGGAACCGACGACGAACACCTCGTCGCCCTTCGTCAGGGCGACGGCTCCGGAGCCGGAGGCGCCGTCGATGGACACGGGCGTGTCCGAACCCACCGTCCACGTCCACGAGGCGCCGTCCTCGCTCTTGACGGTGACCTGGTCGTCGGCCACCTTCGTGACCGATCCCCGCTGCCAGACGCGCACGACCCAGTCGCCCGTGTCGCGGTCCTTGACCGCCGCCTCACCGTGCGCCGCGTCGCCGCCGAGTCCGAACCACGGGCCCCCCGGGCCGTGACGGCCACCGGGCCCCTCGGACGAGGAGGCGGACGGCGCGGCGGACGGCGAGCCGTCGGCGGAGCCGTTCGACGTCGCCGCGTAGGCGACGGTGCCGCCCAGGGCCAGGACGGCGACCGTCGTGGCCGCGATCACTGCCCGGCCGCGGGCCGACCGACGCCGCCACAGCGTGCGCAGGGAGGCATGCTCCCGTTCCACCCCGTCCACCGGCCCCGACAGCAGTTCGACCTCGGGCGGCCTCTGAGGGCCTCGCGGCTCCTGCATGGCTGCTCACTCTCCTCAAACTCGTCGGAAAGGAACGCAACGAACGGAACGAAGGAACGAACGGAACGAACGAACAGGCGGGGCGGACGGCGGTGTCCTTTGCCAGGCCTCACTGTGATTGTCCGAGGGGCCGGGTAAGGAAGCGGTAACGAAAGCCTGTGAATCGGGCGGCCGTCGGGGGGCACCCGCTCACCCCTCGGCCAGCGCCCGCGCCACCAGCAGGGCCACGTCGTCGTGGTTGTCGGGGTGGTGCAACGCCTCCAGCAGCAGGTCGCACAGCTCCTCCAGCGGTTTCGCGGGATCGTCGAGGAGCGCCAGCAGCGCCTCCAGCCGCTCGTCCAGGGAGTGCCTGCGGGTCTCGACGAGCCCGTCCGTGTACAGCACGAGCTGGTCGCCCGGGGCGAAGTCGACGTCGGTCGTGGAGAACTCCACCCCGCCCACGCCCAGCGGCGCGCCGGTCGGCAGCTCCAACAGCTCCGGCGGGTGGCCGGGGCGCACCCGGGCGGGCGGCAGATGCCCGGCGTTGGCGATCCGGCACCTCCTCAGCCGGGGGTCGTGGATGGCGTACACGCAGGTGGCGATGGAGTGGTCCAGGCCCTGGGTGATGCGGTCGAGGTGCTCCAGGAGGACCGCCGGGTCGAGGTCGAGCGAGGCCAGCGTGGTCGTCGCGGTGCGCAGCCGGCCCATCGTGGCCGCGGCGTCGATGCCGCTGCCCATGACGTCGCCGACGACCAGTGCCGTCTTGCCGTCCGGCAGCGGGATGACGTCGAACCAGTCGCCGCCGACCTCGGTCGTGGCGCCCGCGGGCTGGTAGCGGGAGGCGACCTCCAGGCCGCCGGTGACGGACGGATGGCTCGGCAGCAGGCTGCGCTGCAGGGTGAGCGCGGTGGTGCGGGCGTTCTGGTACCAGCGGGCGTTGTCGATCTGGACGGCCGCGCGGGCCGCCAGTTCACGGGCGAGCAGCAGGTCGTCGCGGCCGAACGGCAGGGGGTTGCGGGTCCGTTTCAGATCCAGGGTGCCCAGCACCTCGCCGCGGGCGATGAGCGGCACCGCCAGGTAGGAGTGCACGCCGGCCCGGGCGAGGAGGTCCGCCGCCTCGGGGGAGCGGGCGATGTGCGCGAGGTCCTCGTCCTTGACCCGTGCCACCATGACCGGCTTGCCCGAGCGCACGCACTGGGTGACGAGCCGGTCGGGCGCGTAGCGGGCCACCTGCCCGGGCTGGTCGGCCGCCCGCAGCGCGTCCGGCTCGTCACCGGCCCGCACCGCGAGGGCGCGCATGACGGCCGGTTCGGCGGGCCCGAGGCTGGTGCGGCGGCCCGCCACCACGGCGTCCAGCAGATCGACGGCGGCCACGTCCGCCAGTTCCGGCACGGCCACCTCGGCCAGTTCGAGGGCCGTGCGCTCCAGGTCCAGGGTGGTGCCGATACGGGCCGAGGCGTCGGCGACCAGCGCGAGCCGACGGCGCGCCGCCTCGGCCTCGACGGCCGCCCGGTGCCGGTCGGTGACGTCCCTGACCGAGACGGCAACGCCCAGCACGGTGCCGCGGGCGTCCTCCAGGCGGTACAGGGAGACCGACCAGGCGTGGTCCTCGTCGGGGTCGGCGGGGGTGCGGCCGGCCGAGAAGCGGTCGACCAGCGGCTCCCCGGTCCGCAGCACCTGGCGGGCCGCGGACTCCAGGGCGTCGGCGTCCAGCAGCGGCAGCACCTCGCGGACCGTCCGCCCGATGTGCTCCTCGGCCGGCACGCCGCTGATCCGCTCCAGCGCCGGGTTGACCGACACGTACCGCAGGTCGGTGTCGAGGACGGCGAGGCCGTTGGGGGACTGGGCGACCATCCGGGTGGACAGCGCCACGTCGCGCTCCAGCCGGCGCACGGTCGGCTGGTCGGTGGCGAGGCCCAGGGCGTAGACGCCGCCGCGTTCGTCCAGGAGCCGCATGTTGCGGAACTCCACCATCCGGGTGGTGCCGTCCTTGCGCCGGATGGGGAACGCCCCCGCCCAGCTCCGGCCGGTGGCCATGACGTCCGCGAACAGCTTCACGACCAGGTCGACGTGGCGCTCGTGGACCATCACCCGGGCCGCGTACCTGCCCAGCGCCTCCTGGGCGGAGTAGCCGAACAGCTCCTCGGCCTGGGGACTCCACAACGCGATCCGGCCCTCGGTGTCGAGCACCACCGAGGCCACGTTGAGCACGTCCAGCAGACCGCTGGGCCCCGTCGGGACACCGCTGTCCGCCGCGGACGATCCGGCTGCACTCATGCCACGCCCCGCCTCCGCATGTCGATGCGGCACGCCGTCCCCCGTGCCGACTCCCCCTGTTCTACCGCGCTCAACCCATTTCTCCCACGCCTGGAACGTCCGTCTCCATGCTCCTCCAGTACGGCTCGACGCGCTGTTCTCCTCAGGGTCCGCACCTGTCCATCCGTTTGGTCTGTACATGACTATCAGGGCGGGCCAGACTGTCCGCCGAGCGCGCCCCACCCCCCCCTCGACGAGGAGTCCCATGCCCCTGCGCCCTGCCCGCCGCCGCGGTTCCCCGGCCGGCGTCGCCCGCATCGCCCGCGCCTCCTGCCTCGCGCTGGCCGTCGCGACCGTCACGGCACTGTCGGCGGCCCCGCCCGCCGCGGCCGCGGACACCTGGACCGAGGTCGGCTCCGACCGGGCCGACCCGCTGACCGAGAGCCAGGGCCTGACGTCGGTCGAGGTCCCGGCGGGCAGCCCCAACCGCTACACCGGCATCGGCACCATCCCCCTCTCGCTGTCCGTCCGGGGCTGGAACCACGTCGGCGACCCCGACGCCTCCTACGACGGCTACTACGTCGAGCCCTACCAGAGCGATTCGTCCGGCTCGAAGATGTTCCGCGTGCAGGCGCCCGGCGGCGCCTGGTCGGAGTACGTCCACGCGCTCGGCCCGGGCGAGGCCCTGAACAACTCCTGGGCGGCGATCACCCCGAACAGCCAGTGGATGCTGTCGGGGGAGTGGGGCACCATGACCCGGTTCCTGGTCTTCCCGACGCCCGGCGCCAACGCGAGCACCTCGCCCTCGGTGAACCTGCCGCAGGCCTCCACCGTCCGCCTCGACCACGCCGTGCGCGACGTCCAGGGCTGCGACTTCACCGGACCGACCACCCTGCTGTGCTCCTCGGACGACCCGGCCGGCACCCTCTTCGGCATCACCAAGCCCCTCCTGCGCATCGACCTGTCGGCCGAGCCGAACGGCGCCTCCGACGTCACCGGCCATGTCACGGCCCTGCGACAGCTCCCGCTGCGCAGCTCCTGTTCGGGCTCCTTCGAGACGGAGGGCGTCGACTACGACCGCCGTAGCGGCACCCTGCGCGTCATCGTCGTCTCGCCCGGATTCTGCGTGCTGACCGACAGCAGGACGTACCGCTTCACGCGCGGCTGAGACCGGGGCCGGCGACCGCTCCCGTCGCCGGCCCGTCGCTGGTCCCGCTCGGAAAGTGGTGCTTTTCTGGGGATGTGGCGCGGCTCGCTGGGAACCCGCACAGCCGCGCCACCCCACGAGAGGAGCGATCACGATGGGTCGCGAGCGATCGCACGAGGAATCCGTCTCCGTCGAGATCAGCGGATGCAGCAAGGAAGACGCCCGGATCGTGTTCGACGCGCTGAACGCGTGCTTCGAGTCCGACCGCGGCAGCGGCGACGAGCCGCAGCAACTCCACGAGAGCCGCCCGATGGTGTGGCTCGGCACCTTCGAGGTCACCGAGGCGCGCGACTGCGCCGAGCCGGCCCGGCTGTCGTCCTCCGTCGAGGCCGACGCGCAGGGCAGCTACTGGGCGATCGAGCGGCTCCGCTCGACGCTGGACTCGGTGTTCTCGGTGCGCGACCTCTCCTCGGCCTCCGGGGACCAGGAGCGGGAGCTGCATGTACTGCTGGAGAGCCGGTGAGGCCGTGACCTGCGGCACATGACGCAGGCCTCATTGTGCAACTAGTTGCACAACCCGTGCGCGGTCCTCTAGAACTGAGGGACTACCGCCGCGCACGGAGGCCTGTCATGACCCGATACCCGCACCTGCTGAGCCCGCTCGACCTGGGCTTCACCACGCTGCCCAACCGCGTCCTGATGGGCTCGATGCACGTCGGACTGGAAGAGGCCGAGCACGGCTTCGAGCGCATGGCGGAGTTCTACGCCGCCCGCGCACGCGGGGGCGTGGGCCTCATCGTCACCGGCGGCATCGCCCCCAACGACGAGGGCCGGCCCGGCGAGGGCGGCGCCAAGCTCACCACGGACGCGGAGGCCGGGCAGCACCGCGCGATCACCGACGCCGTGCACCGTGAGGGCGGCCGGATCGCGATGCAGATCCTGCACTTCGGCCGGTACGCCTACCACCCGGACCTGGTCGCCCCCAGCCCCCTCCAGGCCCCGATCAGCCCCTTCCCGCCCCGCGAGCTCACGGACGCCGACGTCGAGCGCACGATCGACGACTACGCCCGCGCCGCCCGCCTGGCGAAGCAGGCGGGCTACGACGGCGTCGAGATCATGGGCTCCGAGGGCTACCTCATCAACGAGTTCATCGCGGCCCAGACCAATCACCGCACCGACCGCTGGGGCGGTTCGTACGAGAACCGGATGCGGTTCCCCGTCGAGATCGTCCGCCGGGTGCGCGAGGCCGTCGGCGAGGACTTCATCGTCATCTACCGGCTGTCCATGCTCGACCTGGTGCCCGGCGGCTCGACCCTCGACGAGGTCGTCACCCTGGCGAAGGCGGTCGAGGCGGCCGGCGCGACGATCATCAACACCGGCATCGGCTGGCACGAGGCCCGTATCCCCACCATCGCCACCTCGGTGCCGCGCGGCGCCTACACCTGGGTGACGAAGAAGCTCATGGGCGCGGTCTCGGTGCCGCTGGTCACCACCAACCGCATCAACACCCCCGAACTCGCCGAGCAGTTGCTCGCCGACGGCTGTGCGGACATGGTGTCGATGGCCCGGCCGATGCTCGCCGACCCCGACTTCGTCAACAAGGCGGCGGCGGGCACGCCCGAAGCCATCAACACCTGCATCGGCTGCAACCAGGCCTGCCTCGACCACACCTTCAGCGGGAAGATCACCTCCTGCCTGGTCAACCCGCGCGCCTGCCACGAGACCGAGCTGGTGCTGTCCCCGACCCGGCGGCGCAAGCGCGTCGCGGTGGTCGGCGCGGGTCCGGCGGGCCTGGCGTGCGCCGTCGCGGCGGCCGAACGCGGCCACGAGGTGACGCTGTTCGACGCCGCGAGCCAGATCGGCGGCCAGCTCAACGTCGCCCGCAAGGTCCCCGGCAAGCAGGAGTTCGACGAGACGCTGCGCTACTTCCGCCACCAGCTCGACGCGCACGGCGTGGACGTCCGGCTCGACACGCACGTCACCGCCGAGGACGTCGCCGACTACGACGAGGTCGTCGTCGCCACCGGCGTCAGCCCCCGCACCCCCGACATCCCCGGCGTCGACCACCCCAGCGTCGTCGGCTACCTCGACGTCCTGCGCGACGGAGCGCCCGTCGGCGACCGCGTCGCGATCCTCGGCGCGGGCGGCATCGGCTTCGACGTCGCCGAGTTCCTCACCGACGGCGGCGACAAGGCGAGCGAGGACCCGGCGACCTACTTCCGCCAGTGGGGCGTCGACATGGACTACCAGGGCCCCGGCGGACTCGCCGCCCCCGAGCGTCCCGTCCCGCCGCGCACGGTGCACCTCCTGCAGCGCAAGACCAGCAAGGTCGGCGCGGGCCTGGGCAAGACCACCGGCTGGATCCACCGCACCGAGCTCAAGCACCGGGGCGTCACCATGGTCCCGGGCGTGCGCTACGACCGGATCGACGACGCCGGACTGCACGTCACCGTCGGCGGGGAGAGCACCGTTCTCGAGGTCGACACCGTCGTGCTGTGCACCGGCCAGGACCCGCGCCGCGACCTGTACGAGGCCCTGGTCGCCGCCGGCGGGAGCGTGCACCTCATCGGCGGCGCGGACGTGGCCGCAGAACTGGACGCCAAGCGGGCCATCCAGCAGGGCACGGAGCTGGCGGCGGCGCTGTAGGCCGCGCGGCGCGTCCCTAGGATGACCGCATGTCACTCCCGCACGCGATCCTCACCGCCCTGCTCGAGAGGCCCTCGTCGGGGCTGGATCTGACCCGCCGGTTCGACAAGTCGATCGGCTACTTCTGGTCGGCGACGCACCAGCAGATCTACCGTGAGCTGGGGAGGCTGGAGGCCGAAGGCCAGATCCGGGCCCTGCCCACCGAGCAGCCGGCCCGCGGGCAGAAGAAGGCCTACGAGGTCCTGCCCGCCGGCCGGGCCGAACTCGCGCGGTGGACGGCGGCCCCCCAGGACCCGAAGCCGCACCGCGACGCCATGCTGCTCAGGCTGCGCGCCGCGGCCGTCGTCGGCACCGCGGGCCTGGAGGCCGACCTGCGCCGTCATCTGGAGCTGCACCGGCGGCAGTTGACCGAGTACGAGGAGATCGAGAAGCGCGACTTCCCGCCCGGTGAGGACAGCGCGCAGGCCAGGCTGCAGCACCTGGTCCTGCGCGCGGGCATCGAGCTGGAGACCTTCTGGACACAGTGGCTCACCGAGGCCCTGGAGGGGCTGCCGGTCGTGGAGGACGGGCCCTGAGTCCGTTCACCCCTGGGGCCCTTCGTTCGGATGAGGCCGGGCTCGGCCCGAGCGGAAGACCCTAGAGCCGGTACGGCTTCGAGCGGCGGCGCAGGAACCAGGCCGCCGCGATGACGCCCGCCCCCACCAGCGCGCCGCCCACCGCCATGGTGACGGTGCCGTAGTCGCGGGCCGCGCCGCCGAGCCCGCCCATGACCCCGCGTGAGGGCGAGGCCGTCGCGGAGATCGTCGGCGTCGACGGGGCGGAGACGATCACGGACTGGGTGCCCGCGGTGTCGCCGCGCGAGCACATGACGACGACGGTGTACGTGCCCGGCGAGACGGCCGACCAGGCGGCGGACTGTCCGGCGGTCGTCCCGGACAGGGCCACCTGACGGCCCTGGGCGAAACTCGCCTGGCTGCTGGTGAGCAGCGCCGCCGTGCCCCAGCTGCCGTTGATCTGGGTGCAGGCGCTGGTCACCACCGACACCGTGGAGCCGGTCGTGCTGACGGAGATGCCCGGAGCCCGGGCGGCGGCCGGCCCGGAGGTCAGGGTGAGGGGCAGTGCGGCGGCGGCTGCCACGGTCAGCCCTGAGCGGACGAGGAGACGGGAAGTGCGCATCGGGTGTCCTCCGGCGGCGGCACGGTCGGCGGTACATCCCTTGCGCCGCCGAGGTCGGATACGCCCGTGCTGCCTCAGGGGCAGCCAACGCGCCCCCGGTCCGCCCCGCACGCGGACGGCCCCCGGGCAGGTGACGGATTCCTTCGGACGGCCCACGCGGCGGACGGTCAGCGACGCCCGCCCGTCGTCACCGTCCGCTCCGCCGAGAACGCGCCCCAGGCGCCGTCCGGCAGCCGGGCCCGCAACCGCACCCGATGGCCGACCCCGGCCTCCCGGCCCACGTAGAAGCTGTACCTCGCCGTCCCCCGGGGCGGAGTCGCGCCCCACACCAGCGAGGTGGCAGGCCGGCCGTCGAGCTGGATCTGGTACTCCGTGACCACGCCGTCCACGCGGGGCGGCGTCCAGGACAGGTCGATGTAGTGGGCCCCGCCCGAGACGTGGGTGGCCGCCCGGAAGCCGGCCGGCGCAGTGTCGTCCGGACTCCCGTCGGCCCCCGGGGCGGTGGTGAGGCGCACGGGCGGGCCGGCGGACGAGACGTTGTCGGCCGCGTCCCGGGCCCGGACCGTGAACGCGTAGCGGATGCCCGGCCGCAGCCCCGTGACGACCGTCGCGGTCTGACTCCCGCCGACGCTGTGGATCCTCGTGCCGCCCTGGTAGACGTCGTACGACACGACGCCGCGGTCGTCCGTGGACGCCGACCAGGACAGCTGGACGGCCCGACTCCCGGCCGCCCGGCCGGTCACCCCGCCCGGCGGGGTCGGGGCCGAACGGTCCGCCGCGGCCGCCGCCGGCGTCGTGGCTCGCACCTCCCGGCTGCGCGGGCCGAGCCGTCCCTCGGCGTCCCGGGCCCGCACGGTGAAGACGTAGGTGGTCGACGGCGAGAGACGGACGACGTCCAGCATGTGCGCGGACCCGGGGACGTCCCCGACCTTCGTGCCGCCCCGGTACACCACGTAGCCGCTGACCGCGGGGTCGGCGACGACCGCGTTCCACATCACGTGCACGCTCGTCGCGCTCCCGGCCTGCGCGCCGACTCCCGTCGGGGCGACGGGCGCCCGTCCCCCGTCGGAACCGGACCCGGAGCCCGAGGCGCCGACGGCGCAGCCGCACGCCAGGGCCGTCACCAGCCCGCTCCCCGCAGCCCACAGCGCGATGCGTCGCACGGCTTCGCCTCCCGGCCGGACACGACGGCAATGGTCCGGACCAATATGACGGGGTATCGGGACCGCATCAAGAGGGTGGGCGGACATCGGGGGCGGCCGTTGGCGACCGCTTCCGGGCGTTACGTATGCTGAAGCTCCTCGCGGCTGAACTCTTCTTGAGGGCTCATGAGTTCATGCCGGTGGCGCGGACCGCTGTCGTCGCTGATCCCGCGCCGGCGGAGTGCCCCGGGGGCCCGGGCGCCGAGACGGCCCCGGGTCCCCGGCCTCCTGTCGCCGTGTGGCCCGCACGGCGGCCGTGTCCCGCGCCGTGCACCGGACGGCCCCTTCGGAGTGGCCCCGTGGTGAGGCCGACACCAGATTGTTCTGAGTGTCCGTCAACCTCCCCACGAGAGGCTCCCGAACCGTGCGCGTCAAGTCGCTGACACTGGCCGCGGCCGGCCTGGCCCTGCTGGCCCCGGCCACCCCATCCGCCGCGGCGCGCCCGTCCCCGGCCGCCTACGGAGCCCCCGCGTCCCGGCAGGAGGGCTCGGTGCGCGCCGCCGACCTGCTGTCCCGGGTCCGCGACTGCGCCCCCGTCTCACGGGGCCGCTACCGAACCGACGCGGGCGCGCCCGCCACGATCCCGGTCTGCGGCACCGACGAGGCGGTCTTCTGGACGGCCGACATGGACATCGACTGCGACGGCCGCCCGAGCCCGCGGTGCAACAGCGGCACGGACTCGCTGTTCTCCGACGCCACTGCCTACGTGCAGTCCGACGGCCGCTATCTGAGCGCCGAGGCGCTGCCCTACATCGTGGTGCCGGGAGTGAGCGCCGTGTGGGACCACCGCGCGAGCGGGGTGCACGGGGGGTCGGTCGCGGCCGTCGTCTACCGGGACCGGGTGCAGTACGCGGTCGTCGGCGACGTCGGGCCGCGCGAGATCATCGGCGAGGCGTCGTACGCCACCGCCGCGGCGCTCGGCATCCGCCCCGACCCGCACGGCGGCGGCACGTCCTCCGGCGTCACGTACATCGTGTTCAGGAACTCCCGGGCGACGCCCATCGAGAGCCACGCGTCCGCGGTGGCGGTGGGGGAGCGGTTGGCACGGCAGTTCGTGCGGGCGGCGAAGGCGGGCGAGGAGCCGACGACCCCGCCCGCGGAGCAACCGGCGTCCCAGGGCGGCACGACACCGACGCAGTCCGCGCAGGACGGCCGGGCGCCCGCCGAGGGCCCGGACACCCAGGCGCCCGGGGAAACCCGGGACGACCCGAACGCCGAGACCGGGACGGAGGCCGGGACCGGGGCCGCCCACGCGCAGGGCCTCGACGCCCCCGGGGCCCCGGCCGCCGGCACGGGCGAGGGGGCCGGGGAGGACGAAGAAGGCTGGTGAGCGGGCGAGAAACGCCCAGCCGCCGTGGGCCGTCCCACAGCGCTTCCTCATCCGCCGCAGGCCGTCCCGCAGTGCTTCCTCATCCGCCGCTGCCCGGCTCTCCGGTGGGACGCCGGCGGCCGGTCGACCGAGGCCGGGGGACGGCTTCGTCCAGTGCCCGCATGCCGGCCGAGCCGATCAGCGCCTCGCCGTCGGTCCGGCCCGACCATGCCGCTGTGTCACACCTTCCGGTAGCCGTAGGCCTCCGTGGCCGCCGATTCCACCGTGTCGAGGTCGGCGCCCGTCGCCGCGGTGACCACCGCGGCCACCGCACCCTCCACGAAGGGGGCGTCCACCAGGCGCGCGGTGCCGGGCAGTTCGTCGCCCTCGGCGATCAGCGCCTTGACCGTCAGGACCGCGCTGCCCAGATCCGCGAGGAGCGCGACCCCGGCGCCCCGGTCCACCGAGGCGGCTGCGGCGGCGATCAGCTCGGCGCTCGTGCCCAGCCCGCCGCCCTCCGTCCCGCCCGCCGCGGCGACCGGCACTGCCATGCCGACGCCCGCGAGGCCCTGTGCCAACTCGGCCACGGCCGTCGCCACCTGCGCGCTGTGCGAGACCAGCACGACGCCGACCATCTTCTCCTCACTCACCGCCGCCTCACTTCCCGTCGGTCTCGGCCAGAGCGGCGATCAGCAGCGCCGACGAGGTCGCGCCCGGATCCTGGTGGCCGATGCTGCGCTCGCCGAGATAGCTGGCCCGGCCCTTGCGCGCCTGCAGCGGCGTCGTCGCCTCGGCGCCCTGCTCGGCCGCGGAGCGGGCGACGCCGAAGCCGTCGGGCAGGGCGTCGACCGCCGGCACCAGCGCGTCGATCATGGTCTTGTCGCCGGGCGCGGCGCCTCCGAGCTGCATCACGGCGTCCACGCCCGTGCGCAGCGCCGCGGCGAACTGCTCCTCGTCCACCTCGGCCGCGTCGCCCAGCGCTTTCCCGGTCCGCCGCAGCAGCGTGCCGTACAGCGGCCCCGAGGCCCCGCCGACCGTCGAGATCAGCTGACGTCCCGCGAGCATCAGCACGGCGCCCGGAGTCGTCGGCGCCTCCTTCTCCAGCGCCGCGGTCACCGCGGTGAAACCGCGCCGGAGGTTGCTGCCGTGATCGGCGTCCCCGATGGGCGAGTCGAGGGCGGTGAGACGGTCCGCCTCGCGTTCGACGGACGCGGCGGTCGCCGTCATCCAACGGCGGAAGAAGTCGGCGTCGAGCACTGGATCTCCTTGCGTGGTCGGTACGGTCCGAGCGCCTGTCCTGCCTCAGACGCCCCAGCGCAGGCCGGCGGTCTTCACCGGCGCGTTCCACAGCCGCAGCAGCTCCTCGTCGACCTCGCAGAGGGTCACCGAGGCACCGGCCATGTCGAGGGACGTCACGTAGTTGCCCACGAGCGTGTGGGCGACGACCACCTCGCGCTGCGCCAGCACCCGCTGCACCTCGGCGTTGAAGCCGTACAGCTCCAGCAGCGGCGTCGCGCCCATGCCGTTGACCAGGACGAGAACGGGGTTGCGGGGCGTGATGTCGTCGAGGATCGCCTGGACGGCGAAGTCGGCGATCTCACCGGAGGTCATCATCGGCCGCCGCTCCCGGCCCGGCTCGCCGTGGATGCCGACGCCCAGTTCCAGTTCGCCGGGCGGCAGGTCGAAGGTCGGACCGCCCTTGGCGGGGGTCGTGCAGGCGCTGAGCGCCACGCCGAAGCTGCGGGAGTTGCCGTTGACCTGCCGGGCGATGGCCTGGACCCGCTCCAGCGGCTGTCCTTCCTCGGCCGCCGCCCCCGCGATCTTCTCCACGAACAGCGTCGCGCCCGTACCCCGCCGTCCGGCCGTGTAGAGGCTGTCGGTGACGGCGACGTCGTCGTCGACGAGGACCTTGGCGATCTGGATGCCCTCGTCCTCGGCGAGCTCCGCCGCCATGTCGAAGTTGAGCACGTCGCCGGTGTAGTTCTTCACGACGAACAGCACGCCGGCGCCGCTGTTCACGGCCGCGGCCGCGCGCAGCATCTGGTCCGGCACGGGGGAGGTGAACACCTCGCCGGGGCAGGCCGCGGAGAGCATCCCGGGCCCGACGAACCCGCCGTGCAACGGCTCGTGCCCCGAGCCGCCGCCCGATACCAGCGCCACCTTCCCGGCCACCGGAGCGTCCCGCCGTACGATCACCCGGTTCTCGACGTCCACGGTCAGGTCGGGGTGAGCTGCCGCGATCCCGCGCAGCGCGTCCGCGACGACGGTCTCCGGAACGTTGATCAGCATCCTCATCGGATACCTCCCAGTGGGCTAGTAGATGCGGCTCTGATCCCATTCTGCGCGTCAGGTCGCGCTGGGTCACTCGCCATCGGCCTCGGCGGTGCGCGCCGGTCGCGAACGAGGTCCCCGTCCGGGCGCGGTCGACGCGCCGTCCGGGGCGGCGCCCTCGCCGACGGCGCACGTTCCTGCGTGACGTCGACGGCGACGCCGACCGCCACCCCGGAGGGGAGGCGGCCGTGTCACCGGGTGGATGCGGGGCACTCGGGGGCCGACGGGTTCCGACTGGGAGCCCGTCGAGCCCAGTCTGGAGGTGGAGGACATGGGTCATGGTGGGAACGTCATCGACGAGCTGGTGACCGATCATCGCGAGGTCGAGGAGCTGTTCGGCCGGATCGAGGCGCTGCCGTCCGGCGCGAAGGGGCGCAAGCTGCACGCGGACCAGGCCACGATGGAACTGGTCCGGCATTCGGTCGCCGAGGAGGCGTACCTGTATCCGGCGGTGCGCGAGCACGTGCCCGGCGGCGACGCACTGGCCGACAAGGAACTCGAGGACCACGCGCGGGCCGAGCAGATCATGAAGGACCTGGAGGGACGTGAGGCGGACGATCCGGAGTTCGACCGGCTGATCGGCATGCTGATGAGCGAGATCCGTGAGCATGTGGCCGACGAGGAGGAGAACCTGTTCCCCCGGTTGCGTTCGGTGTGTCCGGCGGACGCCCTCGACGACCTGGGCGACAAGGTCCGCAGGACCAAGAAGACCGCCCCGACGCGTCCGCACCCCGCCGCTCCGGACAAGCCCCCGGCCAACAAGATGCTGGCCCCGGGCGCCGGGCTGGTCGACCGGCTGCGCGACGCGCTGACGGGCCGCGGCAAGCCTGACTGAGGAGAACGGGTCCGGCCTCAGGCGACGAGCGCAGGGCCCCGTCCCAGGCGGTCCATGAGCCCGGCGCGGTGGAGGCACGCCACGGGGGCCAGGAGGTCGGGGTGGCGCAGCAGCGCCGCAGCCTGCAGGTCACGCTCGTCGGGTGCCATCAGGCGCCGGAAGTCCGGCCGCGTCCCCCGGGTGTGGTCGCCGCCGGCGAGCCCGGCGACCGCCCCCGTGGCGAGGCCGGCGTCGCCGAGCAGACAGGCCGCCCAGCTCGCCACGACCTCGTCCACCCAGCTTCGCCACGCGCGGTCGTCCTCGGACGCCGACCCGTCCGCGGACGGGTCGGCGTCCGCGCCGCTGACCCAGTCCAGCCGGGCCGAGCCGCCCGGGCCCGCCAGGCCCACCAGCGCGGCGTCCGTGTCGGTCGGATAGCGCAGCCAGGCCGCCACCGTCACCGCCTGCCGGGCCTGCGCCTCGCACAGGGCGGAGGCGAGCGCGCCGCCGCTCGCCGGGTAGGCCCGGGTGAGCCATTCGGTGGTGGCGGCGATGAGCGAGGAGAGGTCAGCGAGCAAGGGGGCCGTCCGGGGGTGTGCGGCAGCGGGGGGCGGGGGTGCGGGGGCTGCCGGAAACCGTAGCCTGCGGCCCGGCCGGGCGACACGTGTCCTCAGCCACAACACCGGCCGCCGACGGCCGGAACCGGTCCGCCGCCGACGCCGGGAACCGGGCCCACGCGGGCGCGGGCCCGGCAGCCCGCAGGGGGTTGTTATGACCGCTGTCATGACGGATGCTGCCTCTCGGCGTTCACCGCCGCCGAGCACACGAGCCGGGAGGACCTGCAAGTGAGTGACACCGTCGCACGGAGGATGTGGGAGAGGTTCGAGCCGGTCCACCAACTGGTCTACTTCGCCCCCGAGGTGCGCGAGGCCGCCGACGGCCTCGGGATGCGCGGCTACTGGATGGGCTACTTCGCCCTGCGCGCGGCGCCCCTCGGCCCCGCTCCCGCCCCGGTCGTCACCAGCTCCTTCTACGTCTTCCACCCCGACCGCGCGGCACGCGCGCTGCCGGCCGCCTGGGAACTCGCCTCCCCGCAGCGGGTGCTCCAGGCACGCGAGGAGGCCGTGGACCGCGCGATGACCGCCTTCTACGGTCAGGACGTCCTCGCCTCCCCCGAACTGTCCGAGGCCGCCGACCTCGCCTGGGAGGCGGCACGCGCCGCGGACACGGCGGGGCGGGTGCTCGGCGCCGCCAACCAGGCCCTGCCGCGCCCGGCACAGCCCCACGTCAGACTCTGGCAGGCCGTGACCACCCTGCGCGAACACCGCGGCGACGGCCATGTCGCGGTGCTCGTGGGCCGCCGTCTGGGGCCGGTCGAGGCGCTGGTGCTCAAGTGCGCGGCGGGGGAGACCGACGCCGCGTTCCAACAGCGCACCCGCCAGTGGGACCCCGGGCGATGGCGGTCGGCGCAGGCCGAGTTGCACGAGCGCGGCTGGCTGGACGGGGAGGGGCTTCTCACCGAGGCGGGGGCCGTCGCCCACGAGCAGGTGGAGGCGGACACGGACGCCGCCGCGGCCGAGCCGTGGAAGGTCCTGGGCGCCGACGCCACCGCCCGCCTCGCCCACCTCCTCGAACCGCTCGCCCGGACCGTCCTGGACTCCGGGATCGTGCCGGACGCCAATCCGGTCGGTCTCACGGGCGGTACCTGGGACGCCCCTGAGTGACCCACCTGCCGGGGCGGAACCGCCGGCCCCGCCCGTGTCGCCGTGGTCCGGCGGGCGAGGCGTCGGCGAAGGCGTCGCGCCCGCCCCGGACCCCGTCCGAGCTCCGACCGGGGACAATGCCGGACCCGGACGGGCGCGCGGGCGCTGGTCGGGACGCTCTCCGCCCCGCGTCGCCGCGCGCACGGGCGCCGGCCACCGGGATGTCGAGGGACGTCCCCCACTTCCCGACGTCCCTACGGGCGACAGCACGGGCCGGTCCTCAGTAGGCTCCCGGGCATGCGGATCTCCGTCTCGTCGGACATGGACGAACCAGTGGCCCGGGCCCTCGTCGCCGGACTGCGCGGCCGAGGACACGACGTGGTGCCGCACGGCGCGCTGCGCCCCGGCGACGACCCACGGTGGGCGGTGTGCTCCGAGGCGGCGGCCCGGGACGTGGCCGACGGGACCTCGGAACAGGCGGTGGTGTGCTGCTGGACCGGCACCGGCGCCTCGATCGCCGCGAACAAGGTGCCCGGCGTCCGGGCCGCCCTGTGCACCGACGCCTACACCGCGGACGGCGCCCGCCGCTGGAACGACGCCAACGTCCTCGCCCTCAGCCTGCGCCTGACCTCCGAGCCGCTGCTGAAGGAGATCCTGGACGCCTGGTTCGCCGCGCGGGCCGACCAGGACGCCGAGGACCGCGAGAACCTGGCCCACGTCGACGGCCTCGACGCCGGCCGGGCAGGCACGCAGGGGTGAGAACGCGCCTGTCTCCCGCGGACGGCTCCGCTCCGCCGCACGGTCAGCCCGGCCGCGCGGGTAGCCCGGCCCTGCCGGGCGCCCGGGGACGTTCGACTGCGCCACCAGGACCGGATCCGCGCCCACGGCACCGGTCCGCACGGGGTGCCCGACCGGGCCCGGGACGGCTGAGGCGCCGGCCCGCCCACGGCCCCGGCAGGGCGCACGGACCGGGGCGGACGGCGCAGGGCGCGGGGCAGGACGCGGGCCGTCGTGCGCCCTGGTAGCGCGTCCCGCCGGATGCCTACAGTGGTCGGCCAGCCCTGCACGCGGATCCGGCGGGGCGAGCCCCACCACCTCGTGGTCACCCGTCCCCGCCCGGCCCGTCCGGACCCGGCACGGCTCCGCAACCCCGCGCGGCTCCCAGGGCGACGGGTGCGACGACCACCCGCGCGACAGGCACCATCCGTGACACCGCTCGGGCCGCGCGTGGGCCGTTCGCGGTACGAGCGCGCGTCGAGAGCCACTGGAGGCCGCTGTGTCCCGACCGTGCATCGCCCTGATCGCCGACCCCACCTCGCCCGAAGGCTGCCGTGAGTACCTCGCCGACGCCGTGGAACTGCTCACCGGCGCGCCGCCCGTCCGGGTCGACTCCCGGCACTTCGCGACCGGCGGAACCGGCCGCGGCGTCCGCCACGGAGGCCGGTTACGGCTCCGGGTCCCCGAGCAGCGGCTCGACTTCGTGCCCGACGTCGTCCTGCTCTACGAGATCCAGCCGCACCACCGCCGGGCCCTCGCCGGCTTCCAGGAACTCCTGCGGAGCCAAGGCGTGGTGACCCTCGCCGCCGGCCCCGACGCCTGGCGGACCGCGACCGAGAAGAACCTCACCGTCGAACGCTTCCTGCGGGACGGCATCGCCCAGATGGAGACCGTGGCGCTGTCCCGCCCCTCCGCGCGGGAGGCGGCCGAGGCGTTCGAGCGGCTCGGCCGCGACACCTGGGCCAGGCCCGTCGTCGGCACCGGCGGCAACGACACCTTCCATGTCACCGCCCCCGCCCAACTGCGGCACGCCGCCGCCTACTACGCCGAACGCGGCACCGACTGGCTCCTGTCCCGCGACGCGGGCAACGTCACCGCCGACGGCCTGCGCCACCAGTTCCGCGTCTTCGTCCTGGGCGACCGGGTCGTGCACGCGCGCGAGCACCTGCAGCCCGCGACCGACACGCCCTGCAACACCTGCCAGGGCGCGACCGCCGTGCACATCGACCCGCCGGACCTCCACCCCCGGCTCGCCGAGCTCGCCGTGGCGGCCACCGCGTCGGTCGGGCTGCCCTTCGCCGGCGTCGACCTCGCCGCGGAGAACGGCGGGGTCGTCTTCGAGGTCAACGTGCAGCCCGCCTTCGTCGACGGCGAACGCGAACTGCACGCGGTGGCCGTGCCCTACGTCCAGGCACACCTCGACGCCCTGGCGTCGGCGTGCGGCGGCCCGCACCGGGGGCTCACAGCTTCAGCGTGAACCAGGTCGTCTTGCCCTCGTCCGTCGGCCGCACCCCCCAGCTGGCGGCGAGGGCACGGACCAGGATCAGTCCGCGGCCCGACTCCTCGTCCTCGACCGCCAGGCGCGGCTGGGGCAGTTGCGGGCTGCGGTCGCTGACCTCGACCGTGAGGTCGGTGGCCGTGCGGTGCAGATGCAGGCCGACCGGGCCCATGGCGTGCTGGACGGCGTTGGTCAGCGTCTCCGACAGCAGCAGCAGCGCGTCGTCGGCGCCGGCCGCGCAGTTCCACCGGTTCAGCGCCTTGTGCAGAAAGGCGCGTCCCCGCGGCACGGAGGCCGGGACGGCCGGGAGCTGGGTGGTGACGGCGGCCAGCGGCGCGGCCGGCAACTGCGCGAGCAGCAGCGTGACGTCGTCGTTGTGGCCGTCGGCGTCCGGCAGCAGATTCGCGAGGACATGGTCCGCCGTGGCCTCCAGACACGGCGTGGCGACGAACAACCGCTCCAGCAGCACCGTCAGTTCGTCGATGCGCACCTCGATGTCGCTGCCCGGAGTCTCGATCAGGCCGTCCGTGTAGAGCACCAGCGTGGAGCCCGGGGGTATCTCCGAACTGGACTGCTCGTACAGGATGTCGCCCACGCCGAGCGGAGCGTTGACCGGACAGGGCAGGGCGCTGACGCCCTCGCCCACCCCGGCGACCAGCACCGGCAGATGCCCCGCCGAGCACACCGTCACCGTGCCGGCGTCCGGTGCGATCACCAGATAGCAGCAGGTGACGAGCTGGTCCGGGACGTCGAGGTCGGCGACGCAGGTGTCCAGCGCCCGCATCAACTGCCGCGGCTGCATCCCGGTCTTCGCCAGCGCGTGCGCCGCCGACCTCAACTGGCCCATCACGGCGGCCGCTTCCAGTCCGCGGCCCATGACATCGCCGATCAGCACGCCCACCCGGTCGGCGCCCAGCGGAATCAGGTCGAACCAGTCGCCGCCCACCCCGGCGCCCTGGGTGGCGGGCCGGTAACGGCTGGCGGTGGCCAGACCGGGCAGGGCGGGCGGGGTGCCCATCAGGCTGCGCTGGAGCGTCAGCGCGATGTGCCGCTGCTGCTCGTAGAGCGCCGTGAGCTCGGCCTCGGCGCGCTTGCGGTCGCTGATGTCCCGCACGATCGCGCAGGCGCCGACCACGGTGCCGTTGGCGTCCCGGGTCGGCCACAGCGTGACGTCCACGTCCAGCAGCGCGCCCGTCTTGGTCAGCCGCAGCGTCTCGTGGTGCTCCACCTTCTCGGCGTGCCGCAGCCGCTTGAGCAGTTCGCGGACCTCGCCCCGCAGCTCCGACGGGGCCAGCAGCGACACGTGCCGGCCGATGGCCTCCTCGGCGGAGTAGCCGTACAGGCGCTGCGCGGCCGCGTTCCAGTACGTGATGTAGCCGTCGAGGGTCTTGGCGAGGATCGCGTCCTGCGACGACTCCACGAGCGCGGCCAGCTCGTTGATGCGGGCCTCGGCCGCCTTGCGGTCGCTGACGTCGCGCACCGCCGCCGACACCAGCAGGCCCTCCGCGGTCTCCAGCGGGCTCAGACTGATCTCGACCGGGAACTCCGTGCCGTCCTTGCGCAGCCCGTGCAGTTCGAGACCGGCGCCCATCGGGCGCACCTGGCGGTTGGTCGTGTACCCGCTGCGGTGCGCGGTGTGCTGCTGGTGGAACCGGTGCGGGATCAGCAACTCGACCGGACAGCCGAGCAGTTCCTCGCGACAGTGCCCGAACAGGGCCTCCGTCTGGGCGTTGACGAGTTTGATGATGCCCGTGTCGTCGACGATGACCATGGCGTCCGGCGCCGCCTCCAACAGCCCCCGGAACCGTTCCTCCGCCCCGCCGAGCTCGCCGGCCGGCGCGGGCGCCGGACAGCCGCACCGTTTCTGCTCGGCATTTCGCACCACGTTCTGTTTCGCGTTCTGCTTGATGTCCTGTCCGACGTTCTGCTTCGCAGCGCCCGCCCCCGCCCCTGTGCGCCGCGCCGGTTCCGCCCGTATCACCTCGGCCATGTTCCACCTCATCCTGCACGACGAATCAGGCCATCTCAGCGCCTTTGCCGCGCCCCCGCTCCGCGTTGTCGTTTACTGTCCGTCGCCTGTCCGAACCTGAACGCCACCGCATCGATCAGGATTCGAGAAGCGCCGGCCCCCGAGCCGCGGATAGCGTTGCGTCGAACAGAAGAGCTGCAGGCGACGCCGACGGAGACCGGACGGGTCCCGCGCAACGGATGGAGAGACGATGAGCATGGCCGACAGGACCAACCCGCGGTCGCCTGCGCCGCACGTTGCCGACAGCCATGGCCTGATCCGGGTGCACGGCGCGCGCGAGAACAACCTCAAGGACGTCAGCATCGAGATCCCCAAGCGCCGCCTGACGGTGTTCACCGGGGTCTCCGGTTCGGGCAAGAGCTCGCTGGTGTTCGACACGATCGCCGCGGAGTCGCAGCGGCTGATCAACGAGACCTACAGCGCCTTCGTGCAGGGCTTCATGCCGAACCTCGCGCGGCCCGAGGTCGACGTGCTCGACGGGCTGACCACGGCGATCATCGTCGACCAGCAAAGACTCGGCTCCGACCCGCGCTCCACCGTAGGCACGGCCACCGACGCCAACGCGATGCTGCGCATCCTCTTCAGCCGGCTCGCCCAGCCGCACATCGGCCCGCCGAGCGCGTACTCCTTCAACACCGCCTCCGTCCGGGCCAGCGGCGCGATCACCGTCGAGCGCGGCAACAAGAAGGCGGTGAAGGCGACCTACTCCCGCACCGGCGGCATGTGCACGCGCTGCGAGGGCCGCGGCACGGTCTCCGACATCGACCTGACCCAGCTCTACGACGACAGCAAGTCGCTCAACGAGGGCGCGCTGACGATCCCCGGCTACAGCATGGACGGCTGGTACGGACGCATCTTCACCGGCTGCGGCTTCTTCGACCCGGACAAGCCGATCAGCAAGTTCACCAAGAGGGAACTGCACGACCTCCTCCACAAGGAGCCGACCAAGATCAAGGTCGAGGGCATCAACCTGACGTACGAAGGTCTGATCCCGAAGATCCAGAAGTCGATGCTGGCCAAGGACATCGACGCGTTGCAGCCGCACATCCGCGCCTTCGTGGAGCGGGCGATGACGTTCACCGTCTGCCCCGAGTGCGACGGCACCCGGCTGAGCGAGGGCGCCCGGTCGTCGAAGATCGAGGGCGTCAGCATCGCCGACGCCTGCGCGATGCAGATCAGCGACCTGGCCGAGTGGGTCCGCGGGCTCGACGAGCCGTCGGTGGCGCCGTTGCTCACCGCGCTCCAGCACACCCTCGACTCGTTCGGGGAGATCGGCCTCGGCTACCTCTCCCTCGACCGCCCCTCGGGCACGCTCTCCGGCGGCGAGGCCCAGCGCGTGAAGATGATCCGCCACCTGGGCTCCTCGCTCACCGACGTCACCTACGTCTTCGACGAGCCCACCACGGGCCTGCACCCGCACGACATCAGCCGGATGAACGACCTGCTGCTGCGGCTGCGCGACAAGGGCAACACGGTGCTCGTCGTGGAGCACAAGCCGCAGACGATCGCGATCGCCGACCACGTCGTCGACCTCGGCCCCGGCGCCGGCGCCGGGGGCGGCAGCGTCTGCTTCGAGGGGACCGTCGAAGGGCTGCGGGCCGGCGACACCATCACCGGCCGCCATCTCGACGACCGGGCCGCCGTCAAGGAGACCGTGCGCAAGCCCACCGGCGCGCTGGAGATCCGGGGCGCGTCGGCGCACAACCTGCAGGACGTGGACGTCGACATCCCGCTCGGCGTGCTGGTCGTCGTCACCGGCGTGGCCGGCTCGGGCAAGAGCTCGCTGGTGCACGGGTCCATCCCGGCCGGCGAGGGCGTGGTGTCCGTGGACCAGGGCGCGATCCGCG
Organism: Streptomyces sp. NPDC037083; assembly: GCF_055606485.1. NCBI lineage: Bacteria > Bacillati > Actinomycetota > Actinomycetes > Kitasatosporales > Streptomycetaceae > Streptomyces > Streptomyces sp. NPDC037083. Next base: position 229,991 of record NZ_JBVJSQ010000009.1, read on the forward strand.
GCTCGCGACGCAGCAACCCGGCCACGTACACCGGCCTGCTCGACCCGATCCGCAAGGCCTTCGCCAAAGCGAACGGAGTGAAGCCGGCGCTGTTCAGCGCCAACTCCGAGGGCGCCTGTCCCACGTGCAACGGCGCCGGCGTCGTCTACACCGATCTGGCGATGATGGCGGGCGTCGCCACCACCTGCGAGGAGTGCGAGGGCAAGCGGTTCCAGGCCTCGGTCCTGGAGTACCGCCTCGGCGGCCGCGACATCAGCGAGGTCCTCGCGATGTCGGTGACCGAGGCGGAGGACTTCTTCGGCGCGGGCGAGGCGAGCACCCCGGCGGCGCACCGCGTGCTGAACCGGCTGGCCGACGTCGGGCTCGGCTACCTGAGCCTCGGCCAGCCGCTCACCACGCTGTCCGGCGGTGAGCGCCAGCGGCTGAAGCTGGCCACGCACATGGCGGAGAAGGGCGGCGTCTACGTCCTCGACGAGCCGACCACGGGCCTCCACCTCGCCGACGTCGAGCAACTGCTCGGCCTGCTGGACCGCCTCGTCGACTCCGGCAAGTCGGTGATCGTCGTCGAGCACCACCCGGCGGTGATGGCGCACGCAGACTGGATCGTCGACCTCGGCCCCGGCGCCGGCCACGACGGCGGCCGGATCGTCTTCGAGGGCACCCCCGCCGATCTCGTCGCCGCCCGCCCCACCCTCACGGGCGAACACCTCGCGGACTACGTCGGCGCCTGAGGACACCTGACGGGGCCCCGATGGTGCCCGACGGGCCGGACGGCCTGGCGGTCGTGCGGCCTGAACGGGGTCTGAGGCGGCCCGGTGGTGTGTGGCGGGGCTGCGCGGCTGGACGGGCTGACGGCACTTGACCGGGCCGGGCCGTCACCGTGCCGGGCGAGGCCGGGCGGTTTGGCGGTCGTCGGCCTGAGGGGGCTGACGCGGGGGTGATGGTGGCTGGCGGGGTCGTACGGGCTGGCGGTCGTTCGGCCTGAGGAGGCCCGGCGGGGGCCCGATGGCGCCGGGCGAGGCCGGGCGGGCCGGTGGCGCCTCACCTTCCTGGGGCGCCGCACGCCACGCCCCGCCGCACCGGCCACGCCCCGCCGCGGCGGCTCGGCATCGGGCCGTGGTCCGTCCCGTCGGTGGCGGGCGCCGTCGTAGGCTGGCCAGCGTGTCCCTGTGCCGCGTCCACGCCCGTCTGTCGGAGCCCGGCCCCGCATGCTCCGAAGGTTCCGTCGTATGACCGCCGGTCCCTCCACTCCCGGCGAGATCGCGGCCCGCTTCACCGGGGCCTCACCACGTCGGGAGCGGCCGCTTTCCGGGACGCTGACGGAGGTCGTCCTCGACGACGGGCGGTCGGTGATGGTCAAGCGGGCCGACGGCTCCGGCTCGGTCCCGGCCGAGGCCGCGGGGCTGCGCTGGCTGGCCGACGCCGGGGCCGTCCGCGTACCGGCGGTGCACGGACACGACGAGCGGTGGCTGGTGACCGACCGGGTGCCGCCGGGCGTCCCGAGCGTCGAGGCGGCGCGTCGCCTGGGCCGGGGCCTGGCGGCCCTGCACGAGGCCGGCGCGCCGGCGTTCGGCGCCGGGCCGCCGGGCGGCCCGCGGGACGCGTACGTCGGCCGGGCCCCGATGCTCAACGCGACCGGTGAGGACTGGCCGGTCTGGTACACGCGACACCGGGTGCTGCCCTACGTGCGATCGGCGGTGGACGCCGGCACGCTGCGCGCCGCCGAGGCGTCCGAGATCGAGCGCCTGTGCGAGCGCCTGCCCGACCTGGCCGGGCCGCCCGAACCGCCCGCCCGGCTGCACGGCGACCTGTGGGACGGCAACGTGCTGTGGGGCGCGGACGGCGACGCGTGGCTCATCGACCCGGCCGCCCACGGCGGGCACCGCGAGACGGACCTGGCCATGCTGCGTCTCTTCGGCTGTCCGTACCTGGAGCAGGTGCTGGAGGGCTACCAGGAGGCCGCCCCGCTCGCCGACGGATGGGCCGCGCGCGTCGGACTGCACCAGCTCTTCCCGCTCCTGGTGCACACCGTTCTGTTCGGCCGCCCGTACGCGGAGCAGGCACTGGCGATCGCGAGGGCCGCCTGCTGAGGGCCGCCAGGTCGGGGCCGAGCCCTGCGACGCGGTCTGAGGCCGGGCGGACGCGGCCACGCCAGGGGCGGCGCAGTGCCCGGTCGGAGACGACGCGGTCGGCGCAGTGCCGAGGTCGAACCGTGGCGCGCTTCCGACGTCGCACGGCGGCGCGGTCCCGGTGCCGGACCGCCGTGCGGCCCGCGTTCAGTGGGCGCCCAGACCGCCTCCGCCGAACGAGCCGCTGCTGCCTCGGCTCCAGCGCGGGCGCTTCTTGTCCGTGCTCGGCCGGGTCTGCATGTTGGTCAGTTCGTACGGCGTGAGGGGACGGCCGCCCTCCGGCATGCGGGGCACTTCGTCGGGTTCCCGGTTCTCGCGGATCTCGTGCACCGCGCCGCCGGGCGGGAGGTGCGGCTGCTCGTCGGGGCGGGGCCGGGCCGGCTCGCGCGACTTGACACGCGCGCCCAGCCAGAAGCTGCCGGCCAGTACGGCCACGACGACCATGCCGACGAAGAACAACCCCAGGCTGAGCAGGCCGCTCGCGGCGGCCAACTGTTGACTTGCGGTAGTCATATCGGCTGATTACCCCCCAGAACGGGGCATGAACCCGCCAGGGTGTAGCCGTGACCGTCCGTCCGCGGAACCTCGCGCTCGGCGTCCGGCGCGGGCCGCCGGAACCGGTCCGTCGGGTTTGGCGCCGCGAGCCGCGGCTACCCGCCCCGTGTGACTACGACGACATCGCAACAGGAACTCTTCCGGTTCCTGGAGGATCGTTTCGCCTGTGCCCAGGCGTGCACCGAGTGCGCGCGAGCCAGCGCGTTGCGCGCGAGCCTCGTGGACCCGGACGGCAGCGAACACCAGGAGCTCGTGCGACGCAAGGGCATCATGTGCGCGGAGGTCTGCGACGCGACCTGCCGTGTGCTGTCCGAGGACAACCGGATGGACGAGGCCGGCATCCGCGCCCAGCTGGAGTGGTGCCGCACGGTCTGCCTGGAGTGCGCCCACGTCTTCGACAAACAGCCGGGCGCCGAGGAGAGTGCGGCCGCCTGCCGCGCCTGCGCCCAGGCCTGCACCGAGTTCATCGCGACGCTGTACTGAGTCCCGCCGTGCCGAGACGGGGAACGGTTCTCGTCCCGACCGGCCCCTGAGCCCGCGGGCCGCGGTCCTCGTCGGCTCCGGTTCCGAGTCCGTGGGGCGCGGCCTCTCGTCCCGACCAACCCCTGAGCCCTCGGGCCACCGTGCTCGTCGGCTCCGGTCCCGAGCCCTCGAGGCGCAGTTCTCGTTCCGGCCGGCCCCCGAGTGCTCGGCTCACGGTGCTCGTCGGCACCGGTCCCTGATCTCTTCGGTCGCCTTTCGCGCGTCCGCCGCCATTCCCAATTTCTGGAACACGTTCTACGGTGTGCGCCGTCAGGACACCGGCCTTGGGAAGCCAGGAGGCGCCGTGCACCTCGACCACACGCCCGAACAACTGCGGCTCCGTGCCGAACTGCGCTCCTACTTCGCCGAGTTGGTGCCGGACAACGCCTATGCCCGGCATGCCGACCCCGTCGCCGCCAAGCGCTTCTACCGCAAGACCATCAGGCGGCTCGGCGAGGACGGCTGGCTGGGCGTCGGCTGGCCGAAGGAGTACGGCGGACGCGGTCTGACGCCCATCGAGCAGTTCGTCTTCTTCGACGAGGCCGCCCAGGCAGGCGTGCCGCTGCCGCTGATGGCGCTGAACACCGTCGGACCGACGATCATGCGCTACGGCACGGACGAGCAGAAGGCGTTCTTCCTGCCGAAGATCCTCGCCGGCGAGATCGACTTCGCCATCGGCTACAGCGAACCCGACGCGGGAACCGACCTCGCCGCGCTCAGGACGCGCGCGGTGCGAGAGGGCGACGAGTACGTCGTCGACGGGCAGAAGATCTGGACGACCAACGGGGACACCGCCGACTGGGTCTGGCTCGCCGTGCGCACCGATCCCGAGGCCCCGCCGCACAAGGGCATCACCATGCTCCTGGTGCCGACCACCGACCCCGGCTACTCGTGCACGGTCATCCGCACTCTCGCCTCGCACGACACCACCGCCAGCTACTACGAGAACGTCCGCGTCCCCGTCTCGCGGCGCGTGGGCGCCGAGAACCAGGGCTGGCGGCTGATCACCAATCAGCTCAACCACGAACGCGTGACCCTCGCCGCGCACGGCACGATGGCCATCCGCGCCCTGCACGACGTCCAGCGCTGGGCGACCGGGACCAAGCTCGCCGACGGCCGCCGGGTCGTCGACCTGCCGTGGGTGCGCCGACGCCTGGCCCAGACCCATGTGAAGCTCGACGCGCTCAAGCTCCTGAACTGGCAGATGGTCGGCGCCCTCCAGAACGGCACCCTCACCCCGCAGGACGCCTCCGCGGTCAAGGTCTACGGCTCCGAGGCCCGCCGGGACGCCTACGCCTGGCTGATGGAGGTCGTCGCGGCGCCCGGCGCCCTCCAGGAGGGTTCGGCGGGCGCCGTTCTGCACGGCGAGCTCGAACGCGGCTACCGCTCCGCCGTGATCTTCACGTTCGGCGGCGGCAACAACGAGATCCAGCGGGAGATCATTTCCTGGATCGGCCTGGGAATGCCGCGGGTGCGGCGCTAGCCTGCCATGACGGCCGACCCGGGGCTGTTCGGCCCGACGAGCGTGACCTGGCAGACGCACGGCGACCCGATGATGTGGGTCGCCGGAGTGCGGGCCCTCTACCTCCAGGCACTGCACCCCCGCGCCGTGCGCGGCGTCATGCAGAACTCCGACTTCCGGCAGGACGCCTGGGGCCGTCTGATGCGCACCGCCGACTTCGTCGGCACCACCACGTACGGCACCACCGAGGCCGCGGAGAAGGCCGGCGCCCGCGTCCGGAAGATCCACCGCCTGCTGTCCGCGACCGACCCGGACACAGGGGAACGCTACGGCGTCGACGAACCCGACCTCCTGCTGTGGGTGCACTGCGCCGAGATCGACTCCTACCTGCACGTCCTGCGGCGCTCCGGCTACCCGCTCTCCGACGCGGCCGCCGACCGCTACGTCCGCGAACACCGCGTCAGCGCCCGCCTGGTGGGGCTCGACCCCGACACCGTGCCCGGCGACCGGGCCGAACTGGAGGCGTACTTCGAGAAGGTCCGCCCCGAACTCGCCGCCGGAGCGGAGGCACGCGACGTGGACGACTTCCTGCTGCGGCCGCCGACCCATCCGCTGCTCGTCCCGGCACGCGCCCTGCTGTGGCGGCGCGTGGCGCGCCTGGCGTACGCCTCGCTGCCGCCGTACGCCCACGAGCTGTACGGCCGACGCGCCCCGGAACCCGCCACCGTCACCCGCAGGCTGCGCGCCACGGGCACCCTGCTGCGCTGCGTTCCCGCACGTCTGCGATGGCGGCTCCCACCCCAGCACGTCCCGCGGGCCATGGCGAGGCTCGGCCCCGAAGCCCGTCCGGCACCGTACAAAGTCCGGCCATAGGCCGCCATACTGGACGGGCCAGGGGAGGGCCGGAACGTGACGGGGGCGGCGGCGCACTATGGCGGAGAGCAGACTGATCCAGGGCCGGTACCGGCTGCTCGAGCTGATCGGGCGCGGGGGCATGGGCGAGGTGTGGCGGGCTCGTGACGAGTCCCTCGGCCGCCAGGTCGCCGTGAAGTGTCTCAAACCGGTCGGCCCGCACCACGACCCGTCCTTCGGGCGTGTCCTGCGCGAGCGGTTCCGGCGCGAGGGCCGGGTCGCGGCCGCGCTCCAGCACCGCGGCGTGACCGTCGTCCACGACTTCGGCGACAGCGACGGCGTCCTCTTCCTGGTGATGGAACTCCTGGACGGCAGCAACCTGTGCCAGCTGCTGGACGACAACGAGCGCCGGCCGCTTCCCGTGCCCGACGTCGTCGAGATCGCCGACCAGGTGGCCGCTGCCCTGGCCTACACCCATCGGCAGGGCATCGTGCACCGCGACCTGAAGCCCGCGAACATCGTGCGGCTGGCCGACGGCACCGTGAAGATCTGCGACTTCGGGATCGCCCGCCTCGGCCACGACATCGGCTTCACCTCCCGGCTCACCGGCACAGGCGTCGCCATGGGCACCCCGCACTACATGTCGCCCGAGCAGATCGGCGGCGAGGATGTCGACCAGCGCAGCGACCTGTACTCGCTGGGGTGCGTGCTCTACGAGATGGCCACCGGGGCCCCTCCGTTCGACCTGGACGACCCCTGGGCCGTCCTCGTCGGCCACCGGGACACACCGCCCCGGCCGCCGCGCGAGCGCCGCCCCGACCTGCCCGGCCACCTCGACCGGATCATCCTGGACCTGCTGGCGAAGCGGCCCGAACAGCGCCCCCACGACGCCCGTGAGGTCGTCCGGCGCATCGCGGCCGGCCGCACCGCACCGGTGTACGTGCCGACCCTGGTGACCCCCCGTCCCGAGCTCGGACCGCCCGAGCCCGCAGGCCGCGAGCCCCGGCTGCCGTCCTGGACGCGGGGCATGACCACCGGGCACAAGGCCGCCGGCACCGGACCGCGCGCCGTCCCCGCGGACGCCGGCGCCGCCCTGACCGGCGAATGGATCCCCCGGCCGGTGCTCGGCGCGGTCCCCGCCGCGCCGGCGCGGCACACGCCGTCCCCGCAGGCGCTCACCGCGCTCGCCGCACGACATGGCGCCGGTCTCAGCCTGGGTCGCCTCGGCCGCTGGGCCGAGGCCGGGGACGTGCACCGCGCGGTCGCCGCAGAACGCGCGCACCTGCTCGGCCCGGACCATCCCGACACCCTCGCCAGCCGCTACGAGGTCGCCTTCGCCCTCAGCCGCACCGGCCGCGCCGACGAGGGGCTGCGCGAGTACCGTCGACTGATCGTGGCCCGCACCCGGACGCTCGGCGCCGACCACCCCGACACCCTGGCCACCCGCCAGGAGATGGCCTACGTGCTCGGCCGGCTGGACCGCCACGTCGAAGCCCACCAGCTGTACACCTCGGTCCTGGCCGCCCGTGAACGCACGGCCGGGCGCGACCACCCCGACACCCTGCGCTGCCGCCACAACCTCGCCTTCAACCTCAGCAGGCTCGGCCGCATCGAGGAGTCGTACCGGATGGCGAGCGAGGTGGCCGCCGCGCGCACCCGCGTCCTGGGCCCCGTCCACCCGGACACGCTCGTCACCCGCTACGAGGTCGCCTACGCCCTGGGCCGGTTGGGCCGCTGGCCGGAGGCGCTGCAGACCTACCGCGAGGTCGCCGCGGCCCGCGCACAGGCCCTGGGCCCCGACCATCCCGACACCCTCGCCGCCCGCTACGAGACCGGCATCAGCCTGGGCCGCCTCGGCCGCAGCGCGGAAGCGCTCCGGCTGTACCGCGACCTGGTCGGCGACCGCACCCGCGTGAACGGGGCGGCGCATCCCGAGACCCTGCGCGCCCGCCACGGTCTCGGTGTCAACCTCGGCCGCCTGGGCCGCTGGGAGGAGGCCCTCGCGGAGTCCCGCGACGTGTGCGCGATCCGGGAGCGGGTGCTCGGCGCCGACCACCCCGACACCCTCGTCAGCCGCCGCGAGGTCGCCGTCGGCCTGGGCTGGCTCGGCCGCTGGGCCGACGCCCTGACCGAGTACCGCCGGGTGGCGGCTACCCGCGAGCGGACCCTGGGCCCGGACCACCCCGACGCCCTCGCCGCCCGCAACGACGAGGCCCACTGCCTGGAGCAGCTCGGCCGCGGCCAGGAGGCGGTCGAGTGGTACCGGAGGGCTTCGGCGCTCCGCCGGCGCCGGGCGGCGGACGGCGCGTAGGGCCCGCCTGCTCCCGGCCCAGCCGATGACGCCGGAGGCGACGCACCGCACGCTGACCCTCCCGGCGGTCCGGCTCCGGCGGCCGTGAGCGGCGGTGAGCCACCCTGACCACCTCTGGCCGACCTTGATCGGCTCGTGTTACGAAGAACCATGCCTGCACACGAGGGACACGAAGGACACGTAGGACACGACGGGCCCGGGGGACATGACGGGCCCGGGGGACATGACGGGCCCGGGGGGCGCCGCGCCTACGACGTCGTCATCGTCGGCGGCGGCCACAACGGTCTGGTCGCCGCCGCCTACCTGGCGAGGGCCGGCCGGTCGGTGCTGGTGCTGGAGCGGCTGGACCACACCGGGGGCGCCGCCGTCTCCACCCGCCCGTTCGCCGGCGTGGACGCCCGGCTGTCCCGCTACTCGTACCTGGTCAGCCTGCTTCCGCAGAAGATCGTTCGGGATCTGGGGCTGAGCTTCCGCGTCCAGGGCCGCACCATCTCCTCGTACACGCCGGTGGAGCGCGCCGGGCGTGCCACCGGGCTCCTGGTGGGCGGCGGCGCGGACCGCACCCGGGCGGCGTTCGCGCGGCTCACGGGCGGCGAGCGGGAGTACGCGGCCTGGGAGCGCTTCTACGGCATGACCGCACGCGTCGCCCAGCGGATCTTCCCCACGCTCACCGAACCGCTGCCCGCCCGCGAGGAGCTTCGCCGTCGGGTCGACGACGAGGAGGCCTGGCGGATCCTGTTCGAGGAGCCCATCGGCGTCGCCGTCGAGGAGCGCTTCGCGGACGACCTGGTGCGGGGCGTGGTCCTCACCGACGCCCTCATCGGCACCTTCGCCGACGCCCACGACCCCTCCCTCAAGCAGAACCGCTGCTTCCTCTACCACGTCATCGGCGGCGGCACCGGGGCCTGGGACGTTCCCGTCGGCGGGATGGGCGCCCTCACCGACGCCCTGGCCGCCGCCGCACGAGAGGCGGGCGCCGTTCTCGCCACCGGACACGAGGCCGTACGGATCGACACCGACGGACGCACCGCCGAGGTCGCCTACCGCACCGCCGACGGCGAGGGCGTCGCCGCCGCCCGGCACGTCCTGGTCAACGCCTCCCCGCAGGCGCTCGCGGCCCTCACCGGCGACGAGCCGCCCGCCCCCGCCGAAGGCGCCCAGCTCAAGGTGAACATGCTGCTCGAGCGGCTGCCCAGGCTGCGGGACACGTCCGTCGACCCGCGCGAGGCGTTCGCCGGCACCTTCCACATCGCCGAGGGCTACGAACAGCTCGCCGCCGCCCACGCCCAGGCGGCCGCCGGGGAGCTGCCCGCCGCCCCGCCGTCCGAGATCTACTGCCACTCCCTGACCGACCCGTCGATCCTCGGCCCGGACCTCGTCGAGCGGGGCTACCAGACGCTGACCCTCTTCGGGCTGCACACGCCCGCCCGGCTCTTCCGGCGGGACAACGACGCCGTGCGCGAGGAACTGCTGAAGTCGACCCTCGCCCAGCTCGACGCCCAGCTGGCCGAACCCCTCGCCGACTGCCTGGCCACCGACGCCGACGGCCGCCCCTGCATCGAGGCGAGGACGCCGCTGGACCTGGAGCGCGACCTCGGGCTGCCGGGCGGAAACATCTTCCACCGGGAACTGTCGTGGCCGTACACGGACGAGGGCACCGGCCGGTGGGGCGTGGAGACCCGGCACGGGAACGTGCTGCTGTGCGGGGCCGGCGCGGTGCGCGGCGGAGGGGTGAGCGGGGTGCCGGGGCACAACGCGGCGATGGCCGTGCTGGAGGCGGCGGGGGACCACGGCGGCAAAATCTGACGGTGTATCAGAAAAAGCCTTCCGTCGTCCGCGTCGCTGCGGCATCCTGCGCCCATGCAGACGGAGCTGAGCACACAACTGGGAGTCGAGCACGCCGTCTTCGGCTTCACGCCGTTCCCCGCCGTCGCCGCGGCCATCAGCCGCGCGGGTGGCTTCGGCGTGCTCGGCGCGGTCCGCTACACCGCACCCGACGACCTCAAACGCGACCTCGACTGGATCGAGGCCCACGTCGACGGCAGGCCGTACGGTCTCGACGTCGTCATGCCGGCCAAGAAGGTCGAGGGCGTCAGCGAGGCCGACGTCGAGGCGATGATCCCCGAGGGCCACCGGCAGTTCGTGCGGGACACCCTCGCCAAGTACGGTGTCCCCGAACTGGCCGAGGGCGAGGCCTCCGGGTGGCGGATCACCGGGTGGATGGAGCAGGTCGCCCGCAGCCAGCTGGACGTCGCCTTCGACTACCCCATCCGGCTGCTGGCCAACGCCCTCGGCTCCCCGCCCGCCGACGTCGTCGCCCGCGCCCACGAGCAGGGCGTACTGGTCGCCGCGCTCGCCGGCAGCGCCCGGCACGCCCGCAAGCACAAGGACGCCGGCATCGACATCGTCGTCGCCCAGGGCTATGAGGCGGGCGGGCACACCGGCGAGATCGCCTCCATGGTGCTCACCCCGGAGGTCGTCGAGGCCGTCGACCCGCTGCCGGTGCTCGCCGCCGGCGGCATCGGCAGCGGACGGCAGGTCGCCGCCGCCCTCGCGCTGGGCGCCCAGGGCGTGTGGCTCGGATCCGTCTGGCTGACCACCGCCGAAGCCGACCTGCACTCGCCCGCCCTCACGCGCAAGCTCCTCGCGGCCGGCTCCGGCGACACGGTCCGCTCCCGGGCGCTGACCGGGAAACCCGCCCGCCAGCTGCGCACCGAGTGGACCGACGCCTGGGACGGCCCCGACGGCCCCGGCACCCTCCCCATGCCCCTGCAGGGCCTGCTCGTCGCCGAGGCCGTCTCACGCATCCAGAAGTACGAGGTCGACCCCCTGCTCGGGACCCCCGTCGGCCAGATCGTCGGCCGGATGAACGACGTCCGCAGCGTCCAGGCCGTCTTCGACGAGCTCACCCGCGGCTTCGAGCAGGCCGTGGACCGCGTCAACCGCATCGCCGGAAGGAGCGGCCAGTGACCAGCACACCCCCCGTGGGCTTCTGGGCCCAGGCGACCCAGGACCCCGACCGCACCGTCCTGATCGCCCCGGACGGCGAGGAATGGACCGCCGGACGCCTGCACGCCGCCGCCAACCGGCTCGTGCACGGCCTGCGCGCCGCCGGCCTGGAACGCGGCGACGCCTTCGCCGTCGTCCTGCCCAACTCGGCGGAGTTCTTCACCGCCCATCTTGCCGCCACCCAGGCCGGCTTCTACCTGGTCCCCGTCAACCACCACCTCGTCGGACCGGAGATCGCCTGGATCGTGTCCGACTCGGGCGCCAAGGTCCTCCTCGCCCACGAACGGTTCGGCGGCCAGGCCCGCCGGGCCGCCGACGAGGCCGGGCTGCCCGCCACCCACCGCTACGCCGTCGGCGAGGTCGAGGGCTTCCGGCCGTACGCCGAACTCCTCGCCGGACAACCGGAGTCGGCGCCCGCCGACCGCACCCTCGGCTGGGTCATGAACTACACCTCGGGCACCACGGGCCGCCCCCGTGGCATCCGGCGCCCGCTGCCCGGAACGCTGCCCGAGGAGGCCTACCTGGGCGGCTTCCTCGGCATCTTCGGCATCAGGCCCTTCGACGGCAACGTGCATCTCGTCTGCTCGCCGCTCTACCACACGGCGGTGCTCCAGTTCGCGGCCGCGTCCCTGCACATCGGCCACCGACTGGTCCTGATGGACAAGTGGACGCCCGAGGAGATGCTCCGCATCGTCGAGGCCCACCGCTGCACCCACACCCACATGGTCCCGACCCAGTTCCACCGCCTGCTGGCCCTCCCCGCCGAGGTGCGGGCACGCCACGACGTGTCGTCCATGCGGCACGCCATCCACGGCGCCGCGCCCTGCCCGGACCATGTGAAGCGGGCGATGATCGACTGGTGGGGCACGTGCGTGGAGGAGTACTACGCGGCCAGCGAGGGCGGCGGCGCGTTCGCCACGGCCGAGGACTGGCTGAAGAAACCCGGCACGGTCGGAAAGGCCTGGCCCATCAGCGAGTTGGCCGTCTTCGACGACGAGGGCCGACCGCTGCCGCCCGGCGAGCTCGGCACGGTGTACATGAAGATGACCACCGGCGGCTTCGCCTACCACAAGGACGAGGACAAGACGCGGAAGAACCGCATCGGCGACTTCTTCACCGTCGGCGACCTCGGCGTGCTCGACGAGGACGGCTACCTGTTCCTGCGGGACCGCAAGATCGACCTGATCATCTCCGGCGGCGTCAACATCTACCCGGCGGAGGTCGAGTCCGCGCTGCTCGCCCACCCCGCCGTGGCCGACGCCGCCGCCTTCGGCATCCCGCACGACGACTGGGGAGAGGAGGTCAAGGCCGTCGTCGAACCCGCGCCGGGCCGCGAGCCCGGCCCCGACCTCGCCGCCGCCCTCCTCGACCACTGCGCCGAGCGGCTCGCCGGCTACAAGCGGCCCAGGTCCATCGACTTCATCGCCGAGATGCCCCGCGACCCCAACGGCAAGCTCTACAAGCGGCGGCTGCGGGAGCCGTACTGGGAGGGCCGGACGCGCCCCGTGTGACGGCGCGGCCCCCGAACGCCGCAGCAGGCTCCGGCCTGCGGCGACCCCGCCCGCTGGAGCGGGGAGCCGCGCGGCGGGCGCCGTGGCGCGACGGCCCGCCCGGCGGCGACTTGACCTGCCCCGGCCGTCGCCCGAGGATCATCAGTCATGACGCCCGGACATGGCAGCACGGTCGACGGGGTGCTGCGGCGCAGCGCCCGCCGCACCCCGGCCCGCGTCGCGGTCGAGTACCGCGACCGCACCTGGACCTACGAGGAACTCGACGAGGCGGTCTCGCGCGCGGCGAGCGTCCTGCTCGCCGAGGGCCTCGCCCCCGGCGACCGGGTCGGGGCCTTCGGCCGCAACTCCGACGCCTATCTCATCGCGTTCCTGGCCTGCGCCCGCGCGGGACTGGTCCACGTCCCCGTCAACCACGGACTCACCGGCGACGACCTGGCGTACATCGTCGAGCAGTCGGGCAGCGCGCTCGTGCTCGCCGATCCCGACCTCGTGGACCGGCTCCCCGACGGCGTGCGCACGTCGGCCCTGCGCGACGCCGACGACTCGCTCCTCGCCCGGCTGCCCGCGGCCCCCGCCCACGACGGCCCCGAACCGCGCACCGAGGACCTGGTGCAGCTGCTGTACACCTCCGGGACCACGGCCCTGCCCAAGGGCGCGATGATGACCCACCGCGCCCTGGTGCACGAGTACCTGAGCGCGATCGCCGCGCTCGACCTGAGCGCCGGCGACCGTCCCGCGCACTGCCTCCCGCTGTACCACTCGGCGCAGATGCACGTGTTCCTGCTGCCGTACCTCGCGGTCGGCGCCACGAACATCGTCCTGGACGCCCCCGACGGCGACCTGCTGTTCGATCTGATCGAGGCGGACCGGGTCGACAGCCTCTTCGCCCCGCCGACCGTGTGGATCGGTCTGGCGAACCGTCCCGACTTCGCGACCCGGGACCTGAGCGGCCTGCGCAAGGCGTACTACGGTGCGTCGATCATGCCGGTGCCCGTCCTGGAACGGCTGCGCGAACGACTGCCCGGGATGGGCCTCTACAACTGCTTCGGGCAGAGCGAGATCGGCCCCCTGGCCACCGTCCTCGCTCCCGACGAGCACAAGGGGCGCCTGGACTCCTGCGGCCGCACGGTCCTCTTCGTGGACGCCCGGGTCGTCGACGAGGACGGCGCGGACGTCCCTGACGGCACACCCGGTGAGATCGTCTACCGGTCCCCGCAGCTGTGCGAGGGCTACTGGGAGAAGCCCGAGGAGACCGCCGAGGCCTTCCGTGACGGCTGGTTCCACTCCGGCGACCTGGCCGTGCGCGACGCCCACGGCTTCTTCACCATCGTCGACCGGGTGAAGGACGTCATCAACTCCGGTGGTGTGCTGGTCGCCTCACGGCAGGTCGAGGACGCCCTCTACACCCACGACGCGGTGGCCGAGGCCGCCGTGATCGGTCTGCCGGACGAGAAGTGGATCGAGGCGGTCACGGCGGTCGTCGTCGTGCGCGAGGAGGTCTCCGAGGAGGAGCTCATCGCCCACGCCCGAGAGAAGCTCGCCCCCTTCAAGGCCCCGAAGCGGGTGCTCTTCGTCGACGAGCTGCCGCGCAACGCCAGCGGCAAGATCCTCAAGCGCGAACTGCGAGACCGGTTCGCCTCCTGACCGAACCGGCCACCTCCTGACCCACCGGCCGCCGCACGGCTGCGGCCGCGTCCCCGGCCGCCGCAACCGGCGTGACCGCGGTCGTCGTCGGCACCGCCGCGGTGGTCACGACTCGCGCGGCCGCAGGTCCACGATCCGCCTGATCTTGCCCACCGACCGCTCCAGCGACTCCGGGTCGACGATCTCGACGTCGACCGAGACGCCGATGCCGTCCTTCACGGCCGCCGCGACGGCGTGCGCGGCGCCGTCGCGCTCCGCGGGGCCGGCGTCGGGGCGGGCCTCCGCCCGGATCGTCAGGGCGTCGAGGCGGCCCTCGCGGGTCAGGCGGAGCTGGAAATGGGGCGCCAGGGCCGGGGTGCGCAACACGATCTCCTCGATCTGGGTGGGAAAGAGGTTCACCCCCCGCAGGATGACCATGTCGTCGCTGCGCCCGGTCACCTTCCGCATCCGCCGGAAGACCCGAGCCGTGCCCGGCAGCAGGCGGGTCAGGTCGCGCGTGCGGTAACGGACGACCGGCATCGCCTCCTTGGTGAGCGAGGTGAAGACCAGCTCGCCCTCCTCGCCCTCCGGCAGGACCTCGCCGGTGACCGGGTCGACCACCTCCGGAAAGAAGTGGTCCTCCCAGATGTGCAGCCCGTCCTTGGTCTCCACGCACTCCTGCGCGACTCCCGGGCCGATCACCTCCGACAGCCCGTAGATGTCGACGGCGTCGATCGCGAAGCGCTCCTCGATCTCCTGGCGCATGCGCTCCGTCCACGGCTCCGCGCCGAAGACGCCCACGCGCAGCGAGGTGGAGCGCGGGTCCACGCCCTGGCGTTCGAACTCGTCGAGCAGTGTGAGCATGTAGGAGGGGGTCACCATGATGATCCGGGGCTCGAGGTCCTGGATCAGCTGGACCTGACGGGACGTCATGCCGCCGGAGGCGGGTACCACCGTGCAGCCGAGGCGCTCGGCCCCGTAGTGGGCGCCGAGGCCGCCGGTGAACAGGCCGTATCCGTACGCCACATGGACCGTGTCGCCGGGCCGCCCGCCCGCGGCGCGGATCGAACGGGCCACCATGTCCGACCACATGGACAGATCGGCCTCCGTGTAGCCGACGACCGTGGGCCGGCCGGTGGTGCCGCTGGAGGCGTGGATGCGGCGGATGCGGTCCCGGGGGACGGCGAACATGCCGTACGGGTAGTGCGCGCGCAGGTCGGCCTTGGTGGTGAAGGGGAAACGGGCCAGGTCGGCGAGAGAGCGGCAGTCGTCGGGGTGGACGCCGGCCTTGTCGAAGGACTCGCGGTAGAAGGGCACCTCGGCGTAGGCGTGGCGCAGCGAGTTCCGCAGGCGCTCCAGCTGCAGGGCGCGCAGGGCGGCCTCGTCGAGGCGCTCGCCCTCGTCCAGTGCGTTCCTCGCATCCGTCATGGGACGTCTCCCTCGCCGAACCATCTCAATACGGGCGACCGATCATTCGGTCGATCTTCTTCGGGATCAGTAATCCAGGCCCGCGGGCTTGGGGCAAGAGGCCGGTCGTGACTTTCGCCCGGGAGAACCGCGTTGCGCGCGGTCACGGCCCGCGCCGAGAATCGGGGCATGCCGATCTTCACCGCGCCGGACGGGACCGAGCTCG
This sequence comes from Streptomyces sp. NPDC037083, assembly GCF_055606485.1. Lineage (NCBI taxonomy): Bacteria > Bacillati > Actinomycetota > Actinomycetes > Kitasatosporales > Streptomycetaceae > Streptomyces > Streptomyces sp. NPDC037083. The sequence continues at coordinate 245,598 of NZ_JBVJSQ010000009.1, forward strand.
CCTATCGCGAGTCGGGCGAGGGCGAGCCGCTCGTCGTCCTGCCCGGCGGCCCGATGCGAGCCTCCGTCTACCTCGGCGACCTCGGGGGTCTCGCCGCCCACCGTCGGCTGATCCTGCTCGACCTGCGCGGCACCGGCGGCTCCGCGCCTCCCGCGGACCCGGCGACGTACCGGTGCGACCGGCAGGTGGACGACGTCGAGGCGCTGCGCGTCCACCTGGGGCGGGAGCGGATCGACGTGCTGGCGCACTCGGCGGGCGGCAGTCTCGCGCTGCTCTACGCGGCGCGGCACCCGCACCGGGTCTCCCGGCTCGCGCTGATCACCGTCAATCCGTGGGCGCTGGGCCTGCCGGCCAGGGCCGAGGACCGGCTGGCGGCCGCGCGGCTGCGCAGCAGCGAACCGTGGTTCGACGACGCGTACCCGGCGTTCGAGGCGTGGCTCGCGGGCGCGGGCGAGCCCGACGTCGCGGTCGTCGGAGGCTTCTTCCACGGCAGGTGGGACGACGCCGCCCGGGCCCACGAGGCCGCCGCGGACGAGCAGACGAACGTCGAGGGGGAGGAGCGCTTCCTCGACCCGGCCGCGTTCGACCCGCCCGCCCTGCGGACCGCTCTGGCCGAGGTGACCGCCCCGGTGCTCGTCCTGGCCGGCGAGCTGGACGGCGGCCCCCGGCCGGAACGCGCCCGGCTGGTCGCCGACGCCTTCCCGAACGCGGAGTTCGCCGTGCAGCCGGGCGCCGGCCACTATCCGTGGCTCGACGACCCCGAGTGGTTCGTCGAGCGCACCCGCGCCTTCCTGGACCCGCGGGCGGCCGCCGATCCGGTGCGACGCACCTGACACCGCGGGCGCCGAACGGGCGTGCCGCCCCGGCCGGTGCGAAGGCGGCCGGGAGGGGTCAGCCGCTCTCCGAGACGGCCACCTCCCGCGCCCACCGGTAGTCCGCCTTCCCGCTCGGCGAGCGGCGGATGGACTCCGTGAGCACCAGCTGACGCGGGATCTTGTAGCCGGCGAGCCGGGTGCGGCAGTGACTCTGGATGTCCTCCAGGGACGGCGGCGGGGCGCCGAGGCGCACCTGCACCACCGCTGCCACATGGTTGCCCCACGTGGCGTCCGGCACCCCCGCCACCAGGGCGTCGTACACGTCCGGATGCGCCTTCAGCGCCTGCTCGACCTCCTCGGGGTACACCTTCTCGCCCCCGGTGTTGATGCACTGCGAGCCGCGCCCCAGGACGACGACCACCCCGTCCTCGTCCACGGTCGCCATGTCGCCGAGCAGCACCCAGCGCTCGCCGTCCTTCTCGAAGAAGGTCTCGGTCGTTTTCGCCGGGTCGTTGTAGTAGCCGAGGGGGACGTGGCCGCACTGGGCGACCCGGCCGACCTCGCCCGCCGCCACCGGCTCGTGCGTGGCCGGATCGACCACCCGGGTGCGCGAGTTGACCCGGACGCGGAAGCCGCGCTCGGGCCCGGAGTCCTCCGTGGCCGTGCCGTTGAAGCCGGACTCCGAGGAGCCGAAGTTGTTCAGCAGCATCGCGTTCGGCATCAGCGCCCGGAACTGGCGGCGGACCGTGTCCGACATGATCGCCCCGGACGAGGACACGCTGAACACCGACGAGCAGTCCGACCCCCTCATCGGTCCCTCGAGCGCGTCGATCAGCGGCCGCAGCATCGCGTCACCCACCAGGGAGATGCTGGTGACCTTCTCCTTCTCGATCGTCCGCACCACTTCCTCGGGCACGAACTTGCGGTGGATCACGACGCGTTGGCCGAAGTTGAAGCCGATGAACGCGGTGAGCGTGGAGGTGCCGTGCATCAGCGGGGGAGTGGGGAAGAAGGTGATCCCCGTACCGCCGGCAGCGACCCGCTCGGCGATCTCCTGCGGCTTGCCCACCGGCTCGCCCGTGGGCGAGCCGCCGCCGAGCCCCGCGAAGAACAGGTCCTCCTGACGCCACATCACGCCCTTGGGCATGCCGGTCGTCCCGCCGGTGTAGATGATGAACTGGTCGTCGCCCGAGCGGGCCGGGAACCCGCGCCCGGGCGAACCGCTCGCCTCGGCCTCGGAGAACGAGGTGATGCCCCCGCCCGCGGGCCCGACCCGTATCAGGTGCCGCAGGGCCGGGGTCTGCGGCAGGGCAGCCGCCACCCGGTCCGTGAACTCCGCATCGAAGACGAGCGCGACCAGATCCGCGTCCCGGTAGAGATAGACCAACTCCTCTTCCACATAACGGTAGTTGACGTTGACGGGCACGATGCGCGCCTTCAGGCAGCCCAGCACCGTCTGCAGGTACTCCACGCCGTTGTACAGGTGCAGCCCGAGGTGCTCGCCGGGACGGATCCCGCTGTCGAGGAGGTGGTGGCCGATGCGGTTGGCGGCGGCGTCCAGCTCCGCGTACGTCAGCCGGCGTTCCGCGCCCGTGCCGGGATGGTCGACGTACACGAGCGCCTCGCGGTCCGCCGCCACGTCGACGACCGACTCGAACAGGTCGGCAAGGTTGTACTCCACCGCTCCTCCTGACCTCCGGGGCCTGGTTCTGTCGACGGTTCGCCGGTCATCAGAGCAAAGGGCGCGGCAAGTGGGAAGGGTCGGCGCCAATAAATCTGACTGTCTGTCAGAAAACCCTTGAACTGCCATCACGCCTCCTGCAACCTGTTCTCGTTCTTTCCGAGGGGAGATGTGCGATGGGCGGTACCGAACACCTCACCGTGCAGCGCGAGGGCGCCACGCTCGTGCTCACGCTCAACAGGCCGGAGGCCAGGAACGCGCTCTCGCTGGCCATGCTCGTCGGCCTCTACGACGGCTGGATCGAGGCCGACGAGGACGACTCGGTCCGCTCGATCGTGTTCACCGGCGCGGGCGGCTCCTTCTGCGCCGGCATGGACCTCAAGGCCCTGGCCGGCAAGGGCATGGAGGGCGAGCAGTACCGCGACCGGCTCAAGGCCGACCCCGACCTGCACTGGAAGGCCATGCTGCGCCACCACCGGCCGCGCAAGCCCGTGATCGCCGCCGTCGAGGGGCACTGCGTGGCGGGCGGCACCGAGATGCTCCAGGGCACCGACATCCGCGTCGCGGGCGAGTCCGCCACCTTCGGCCTCTTCGAGGTCAGACGCGGTCTGTTCCCCATCGGCGGCTCCACGGTCCGCCTGCCACGGCAGATCCCGCGCACCCACGCCCTGGAGATGCTGCTCACGGGACGGCCCTACAGCGCACGGGAGGCCGCGGCCGTCGGACTGATCGGACACGTCGTCCCCGACGGGACCGCCCTGGACAAGGCCCTGGAGATCGCCGAACGCGTCAACGCCTGCGGCCCGCTGGCCGTCGAGGCCGTCAAGGCGTCGGTGTACGAGAGCGCCGACCTCACCGAGACCGAAGGTCTCGCCGCCGAACTCGCCCGCGGCTGGCCGGTGTTCGACACCGCAGACGCCAAGGAAGGCGCCCGTGCCTTCGCGGAGAAGCGCCCGCCCGTCTACAGGCGGGCCTGACCTCTCAGGCCCCGCAAAGGAGACCGGTATGCCCGAAGTCCTCAAGGCCCCCCTCGTCGTCGAGTTCCCCTTCACCCGCTCGCTCGGACCGGTCCAGAGCGCCTTCCTGACCGGCCTGCGCGAGCGCGTCGTGCTCGGCGTGAAGACCACCGACGGCCGCGTCCTCGTCCCGCCCGTCGAGTACGACCCCGTCACCGCCGAGGAGATCCACGACCTCGTGCGCGTCGCTCCCACCGGCACCGTCACCACCTGGGCCTGGAACCACGCCCCCCGCCGCGGGCAGCCCCTCGGCACACCCTTCGCCTGGGTCCTGGTCCGCCTCGACGGCGCCGACACCGCCCTCCTGCACGCCCTCGACGCCCCCGGCCCCGACGCCGTCCGCACCGGAATGCGCGTGCGGATCCGCTGGGCCCGCGAACGCGCCGGCGCCATCACCGACATCGCCTGCTTCGAGCCCTGCGACGAAGCGCCCGCCCCACCGGCCGACGACGCCGTCCCGCTCGCGGACGACCGCGTCACCGGCATCGTCGCCCCGGCCCGCCTCGACTACACCTACTCGCCCGGCCGCGCCCAGTCCGCCTACATCGCCGCGCTCTCCACCCGGCGCACGGTCGGCGAACGCTGCCCGTCCTGCCGCAAGGTGTACGTCCCGCCCCGCGGAGCCTGTCCCACGTGCGGCGTCCCGACCGCCGAGCAGGTCGAGGTCGGACCGCGCGGGACCGTCACCACCTTCTGCATCGTCAACATCAAGGCGAAGAACCTCGACATCGAGGTCCCCTACGTCTACGCCCACATCGCCCTCGACGGCGCCGACCTCGCCCTGCACGGGCGCATCGGCGGCATCCCCTACGACCAGGTCCGCATGGGCCTGCGCGTCGAGCCCGTCTGGACGGAGGGCGCCCGCTACCCCGACCACTACCGGCCCACCGGCGAACCCGACGCGGACTACGACGCCTACAAGGAGCTGCTGTGACCCGCGAGGAATCCTCAGGCGTCCGCGACGTCGCGGTGGTGGCCTTCGCGCAGACGGACGTCCTGCGCACCACCGACGAGCTCTCCGAGGTCGAGATGCTCATGCCGGTCCTGCACAGCGTCCTGAACCGGACGGGCCTGAAGACCGCCGACATCGACTTCACGTGCTCCGGCTCCAGCGACTACCTCGCCGGACGGGCCTTCTCCTTCACCCTCGCCCTCGACGGCGTCGGCGCCTGGCCGCCGATCTCCGAGTCCCACGTGGAGATGGACGGCGCCTGGGCCCTGTACGAGGCCTGGACGAAGCTGCTCACCGGCGACGCGGACACCGCCCTCGTCTACTCCTACGGCAAGTCCTCGCCCGGCGCCCTGCGCGACGTGCTCACCCGCCAGCTCGACCCCTACTACGTCGCCCCCCTGTGGCCCGACTCCGTCGCGCTCGCCGCACTCCAGGCCCGGGCGCTGATCGACGCCGGCGACACCGACGAGCCGGCCCTCGCCGCGATCGGGGCCCGCAGTCGACGGGTCGCGACCCTCAACTCCCACGCCCAGCTGCGCGGTTCGGTCCCTCAGGGCGACTACGCGGTACGGCCGCTGCGCACCGGCGACTGCCCGCCCGTGGGCGACGGGGCCGCCGCCGTGATCCTCGCGGCCGGTGAACGCGCCCGGGAACTGTGCTCCCGGCCCGCCTGGATCCGGGGCATCGACCACCGCATCGAGGCCCACTCGCTCGGCGTGCGCGACCTGACCGACTCGCCCTCCACCCGCCTCGCCGCCGAGCGCGCCGGCGCGTTCGACCGGCCCGTCGACACCGCCGAGCTGCACGCGCCGTTCAGCGCCCAGGAGGTCGTCCTGCGCAAGGCCCTGCGCCTCGACGACAGCGTGCGGGTGAACCTGTCCGGCGGCGCCCTGGCGGCCAACCCCATGATGGCCGCCGGCCTGATCCGCATCGGCGAGGCCGCCGCGCGCATCCACCGGGGCGAGTCCGACCGCGCCCTGGCCCACGCCACGTCCGGCCCGTGTCTCCAGCAGAACCTGGTCGCCGTACTCGAAGGGGAACCGCGATGAGCAAGGAGCCCGTGGCCGTCGTCGGGATCGGCCAGACCAAGCACGTCGCGGCCCGGCGGGACGTCTCGATCGCCGGACTCGTCCGCGAGGCCGCCCGACGCGCCCTCGACGACGCCGAGCTGACCTGGGCCGACGTCGACGCCGTCGTCATCGGCAAGGCCCCCGACTTCTTCGAGGGCGTCATGATGCCCGAGCTCTACCTCGCCGACGCGCTCGGCGCGGTGGGCAAGCCGATGCTGCGTGTGCACACGGCCGGCTCGGTCGGCGGATCCACCGCGCTGGTCGCGGCGGGCCTCGTCGCGGCCCGCGTCCACGGCACCGTCCTCACCCTCGCCTTCGAGAAGCAGTCCGAGTCCAACGCCATGTGGGGACTGTCCCTGCCCATCCCCTTCCAGCAGCCCCTGCTCGCCGGGGCGGGCGGGTTCTTCGCGCCCCATGTGCGGGCGTACATGCGACGCAGCGGCGCGCCGGACACCGTCGGCTCGCTGGTGGCGTACAAGGACCGGCGCAACGCGCTGAAGAACCCCTACGCCCACCTCCACGAGCACGACATCACGCTGGAGAAGGTCCAGGCCTCGCCCATGCTCTGGGACCCCATCCGCTACTCGGAGACCTGCCCCTCCTCCGACGGCGCCTGCGCCATGGTCCTCACCGACCGCGCCGGAGCCGCCCGCGCGCCCCGCCCGCCCGCCTGGCTGCTCGGCGGCGCGATGCGCAGCGAACCGACCCTCTTCGCCGGCAAGGACGCCGTCTCCCCGCAGGCCGGCAGGGACTGCGCCGCCGACGTCTACCGGCAGGCCGGCGTCACCGACCCGCGACGGGACATCGACGCCGTCGAGATGTACGTGCCCTTCTCCTGGTACGAGCCGATGTGGCTGGAGAACCTGGGATTCGCCGACGAGGGCGAGGGCTGGAAACTCACCGAGGCCGGCGTGACCGAGCTCGACGGCGACCTGCCGGTCAACATGTCGGGCGGCGTCCTGTCCACCAACCCCATCGGCGCCTCCGGCATGATCCGCTTCGCGGAGGCCGCCCTCCAGGTGCGCCGGCAGGCCGGGGAACACCAGGTGGAGCGGGCCGACAAGGTCCTCGGACACGCCTACGGCGGCGGTTCGCAGTTCTTCTCCATGTGGCTCGTGGGAGCGCGTCCGCCGGTGTCCTGAAAGGTCCCCCTCGCGTGCTCTGTCGGCGTCCGGGGCCGGTCGCTAGGCTGACCCGCGGACGACGAACCGGGAGGAGCACGGACGTGGCCGAGAGCACCATCCAGCAGCAGCCGCTCACGGGCTGGGACAAGCCGGAGCTGGACCTCAGCAACGCCGAGTGGCAGTCCAGCAGCCGGGGTCGGGGGGATGTCCAGATCGCCTTCGTCGAAGGATTCATCGCGATGCGCAACAGCCGGCGACCCCAGAGCCCGTCCCTGATCTTCACGCCCGCCGAGTGGGGCGCGTTCGTGTCGGGGGCGCGGGAGGGGGAGTTCGACCTGACCTGAGAGCGGCCGGACCCGAGCCGCACCCGTACCGCCGGACGTCGTCGGACCCCGTGCCGACGAGCCGATCCGGGGGAGGTCCGCCGTGCGGGTCTCCGCCGGCGAGGGCGGCGGCCCACGGTTCCCAGGACGGTCGTGGCGCCCTCGACCGGGCGCTCGGCGCCGCGCGCCGGCGGAGCGCAGCCGCCGTGGCGCACCCACGCCACCACGGCGTAGGGATGCGGGCGTCCCCGTCGTCGTGCCGTCGCCCTCGTCTCGCGCGGGACGCCCTGCCCCGCTCGCCGGGCCCTGCGCCCGCCCGGCGGCCTGCGAAGACCGGCCGTCCCCGGCGCACGCAGGACGGGAGGGCGCGCCCGGCGCGCCACTGCCCGCACCCGGGTGACGGGTGAAGGCGCGGGAGACCTCCCGACGTCCGGCAGCGTCCACTGAGCCGACGCGACGGGCCGGACACGGCCCAGGGACGCCCGCGCGGGCGCCTGCCACCCGCTTGCGCACGGCGATCCGCATGCCTCCCACGCGCCACCGACGGGCACCGGCCACGTACCATGACGGCATGTCGTTCCTCCGCCGCCGCAGTGCCACGCCCGCCGGGCCCGACTTCGACGTACTGGCCATGGATCCGGGCGACTGGCCCGGCAATCTGGGCGCCGGCCTGTTGCCCGCCCCGGACGGCAGCTGCCAGGGCGTCTTCCTGCGCTACGACCTCTTCGGCGGCCGCGGCCCCGCGATGATCATCGGCAATCTGCCCGAGGGATCCCCGGCCCGCGAGGTGGAGGAGGGCGAGGTCCCCTTCGAGGTGGCGCAGCTCCTGCTCGCGCTGGAGAACGACGAGGAGGTGACCGTCGTCGGCACCGAGGACATGCCGGTGATGCAGGGCGACAACCTCATGATCGTGCGGCGCCTGAAACTCTCCGAGGGGCGGATCTCCTGCGTGCAGTTCGACCGCAGCGACAACGTCCTGGTGACCATCGCCGCCTGGGACCGCCCCATCACCGACGACCTGTACGCCCTGCTGAAGCCGCTCCCGGCGGAGCTGTTCCAGCAGGGCTGAGGGCGCCTACGTCGACGACGTCACCTTCACGTCCGCGGCCCGCACGAACGCCACCCGGTGGCCGTACTGGATCTCGTAGTACAGGTCGTTGCCGACGATCAGCCGGTGTGAGCCGCCGGCGAAGGTGACCGCGTAGTAGTACTCGCCCGGCACCTTGCCGCCGACCACGTACTTCTGTCCCTTGGGCAGGGTGTAGGGCAGGGGGGAGACCGCCTGCGCGGGGACGCCCGCCGGATAGGCCCCCGCCTCGGGATAGGCGCGGCCGTACAGCGGAACGCTGTCACGGCCGTCCTTGGCGGTGACCACCTGGCCCGCCGCGGGCACCGCCGTCGGCTGGGCCGCCGGGTTCTTGAACCAGGCCTTCCGGCCCAGGTACCAGATCGCCGTCCAGTCGCCCCACTGGTCGGCGACCGCGTACTGCTGACCCGTCGACGCCCGCGAGGAGACGTCGTTCACGCCCGTGGTCGGGGCCGAGCCGTCGCCGACGTCCTTGATCAGGGCGGATTTCTCGTCATGGTCGGAGTACAGCCGCACCTCGCCGGAGCCGTGCGCCGCGCACGGCATGCCCGCCCCGGCGCAGTCCGTGTACACCGGCCGGTTGGCGGCGTAGTCCGGCCGGATCGTCACCAGGCCGCCGCCGCTGCGGGCCGTCGCCGTGAAGGGCCGGTCCAGCAGCTCGAAGTAGTGCCGCCAGTCCCAGAACGGTCCGGGGTCGGTGTGCATCCCGGAGATGCTCGCGGCGGTCGGGCCGGGCACGTTGTCGTGGCCCAGGATGTGCTGCCGGTCCAGCGGGACGCCGTACTTCGCGGCCAGGTACTTCACCAGACGGGCCGACGACCGGTACATCGCCTCCGTGTACCAGGCGTCAGGCCGGGCCAGGAACCCCTCGTGCTCCAGGCCGATCGACTCGGAGTTGACGTACCAGTTGCCCGCGTGCCACGCCACGTCCTTGGCCTTCACATGCTGGGCGATGTGACCGTCGGTGGAGCGCAGCGAGTAGTTCCAGGACACGTAGGCGGGGTCCTGGACCATCGTCAGCACCCCCTCCCAGCCGCCCTCGGTGTCGTGCACGACGATGTACCTGATGCCGGGCGAGGCCGGCCGGTCGGCCACGTCGTGGTTGCCGTAGTCGTTGTCGCCGAACTGCTCGTGGGGCGCCGGGATCCACTCGCAGGACACCGTCGTCGGGCACTCGGTGCCCGCGGCGGAGACCGCCCGCAGCTTCGCCCTGCGCAGCGGGGCCTTCCGCGGGACCAGGCCGGGCCGGGCGTTCAGGGCTACCGCCTGGCCGTCGTCCGTGACGCGCTCCTGTCCGGCGCGGAGCACGCCGTAGACGTCGTCGGCGTAGGCGGCGGCCGTCGCCGTGTCGTCCGCGCCCGAGAACCGCGCCACCGCGCCGTACCAGTCCGCCGGATCGGAGCTGAGGGGCTCGCCCAGCTGCCGCTGGGCGGCGGCGAGGAGCGCCGCGCCGCCCGCGATGTTGGCCGCGGGGTCCGTGCGCAGCTTCCCGGGGCTCAGTCCGGTCAGTTCCGCCGCCCTGCGCAGCGTCCGCAGCCGGGCCGGGAGCTCGGCGTTCGAGCGGAGCCGCACGTCCGGGGCTGCGGCCGGGGGCGGGGCCGGGCGTGCGGAGTCGCCCCGGGGGTCCTCCGCGCCGTGGGCGTGGCGCGGGGCGGCGGCGAGCGCCGTACGGGCGTCGGTGAGGTGCATCGGGCCGTAGCCGCCGGTCACGCTCGGCGCTCCGGCGTGCGCGTCCCAGCGGGACTGGAGGTAGGAGACCCCCAGGAGCACGCTCTGCGGCACGTGGTACTCGGCGGCCGCGGCGGCGAAGGCCTGCTGGAGGCCGGTCGCCGGGGTGGGCCGGGGAGCCGCGGCGCCGGCCGGGGGCGCCGCCGCGAGCAGTGGGAGCAGCAGAGCCGCCGACGCCATGGCGCCTGCGGCTCTACGGGTGGCTCTGCGGGTGGTTCCGGGGGGTCCGGGGGGAGTGACGGGTTTTCGCAATGCGGCCTCCTGGGACGAGCGAGCGGGGGCGTGCGGGGCCGAACGTGGGCCATGTGGTTCCGCCTAGCCGACAACCCGTCAATCATGACCGCAAACCGGTCATTTCCGCCGCCAAGACACCGCCCGCACACACGGAGGTCCGTGACGCGTCGCCACCGCGGCGCGTCACGGACCTCCGTCCCCCTCAGCGCGTGCCGACCGCCGCGCGTACGGCGCGGCGGGCCAGCTGGCAGTCGTCGTGCAGCCGTCGCAGCAGCAGGCGCTGTTCCTCGCCGGACGGCGTGACGCCCGGGTGGGCCGCCGGGACCATGTCGTGCATCGAACGCTGGACGGCCGTCTCGTAGGTACGGATCTCACGCGTCAGGACCAGCATCAGGTTCACCAGGAAGGCGTCCCGCGAGGCAGGTCCCGCCGACTGGGCGATCTGGCTGATCTGACGGCGCGCCACCGGCGCGTCGGCCAGCGCCGACCACAGCGTCGCCAGGTCGTAGCCCGGCAGATACCAGCCCGCGTGCTCCCAGTCCACCAGCACTGGACCGGCCGGTGAGAGAAGGATGTTCGACAGGAGGGCGTCGCCGTGACAGAACTGGCCCATGCCCTGCCGGCCCGCGGTGGCCGCGATGCCGTGCAGCAGCTTCTGCAGGTCGCCCATGTCCCGGTCGGTGAGCAGACCCAGCTCGTGGTAGCGGGAGATACGGGCCGCGTAGTCCAGCGGCGCGTCGAACGTCCCCGCCGGCGGCCGCCAGGCGTTGAGCCGGCAGATCGCGCCGAGCGCCGCTCTGACGTCGGCCCGCGGCGGGGCCTCGGTGGGGTGCCGCTGCAGTGCCGCCACCCGCCCCGGCATCCGCTCGATCACCAGGGTGCAGTTGTCCGGGTCCGCCGCGATCAGTCTCGGCGCCCGCACGGGGGGGCGGTGCCGGACGAACGTGCGGTACGCGGCTATTTCGTGCCTGATCCGCTCCGCCCACACGGGGGAGTGGTCCAGTAAACACTTGGCGACGGCCGTACTGCGTCCTGTGGTGCCGACCAGGAGCACCGAGCGTCCGCTGCGGCGCAGTACCTGAACCGGGGCGAACTCCGGGCAGATCCGGTGCACCGAGGCGATCGCCGTGCGCAGCTGGGCCCCCTGGGGGCCGGACAAGTCGAGTCTCCCGCTGAGCGGTTGCGTGCCGAGCCCCGCGGGGCGCCTGGCCAGGCTCGCGCCGAGGGCGGGGCCCGCCGACCGCGCGGGGTCGAGGTAGGGGCCGCCGCCGCCCGGGCGGGTGTGCAGCGACCGGGGCGGGGCGGACACGGAGGACGATGCTGCGTACATGGGAGAAACAGATCCCTTCGTGTGCCGGACGTCAGAACGCTGCCCCGACCGGCCCTTTCGGGTACACCCTGGGGAATGTCCCTCGGCGACCGGGTCGGGGTGGCGCTTTCCTACCTGACACCCGTCGCCCAGTGGCACACCATCTGGCGAACCCTGGCGAACCCTGGCGAATAGTCGCCCGGCAACTTTCACCGGGCTACTGTCAACTCAGCCGAGAACCTGGGGGCTTGACGTGAGCGGACAACCCAACACCCGTCTCTCGGACCTGTTCGGCCTGGCCGGCTGGTCCAAGGGTGAACTCGCGAGGCTGGTCAACCGGCAGGCGGCGGCCATGGGCCACCCCCAGCTTTCGACCGACACCTCGCGGGTGCGGCGGTGGATCGACACGGGAGAGATCCCGCGCGATCCGGTGCCGCGGGTGCTGGCGGCTCTGTTCACCGAGCGTCTCGGCCGTGTCGTGACCATCGAGGACCTCGGTCTGGTCCGGCACGGGCGTACAGGGAAACGGCCCGGCGGCGGGAGTGTGGAACATCCCGACGGTGTGCCGTGGGCGCCCGAACGGACTGCTGCGGTCCTCACCGAATTCACGGGAATGGACCTCATGCTCAACCGACGCGGCTTGGTGGGCGCGGGTGCCGCGCTCGCCGCGGGCTCAGCACTCAGCAGCGCCATGTACGAGTGGCTGCACACCGACCCCACGCTCTCCGCCGACGCTCCTGTCATCGACCATCCCCTCCTCCACCAGGCCGATCCGGCCGGGTTCGACCGCTACGAGGCCGCTCCCATCGGGACGGAGGAGGTCGACGAACTGGAGCGCTCGGTCGAGGTGTTCCGGGCCTGGGACGCGGCCCGCGGAGGCGGGTTGCAACGCAAGGCGGTCGTGGGACAGCTCAATGAAGTGGGCGGCATCCTCGCCTACCGCCATCCCTCCCATCTCCAGCGGCGCCTGTGGGGCGTCGCGGCCAACCTCGCCGTCCTCGCGGGCTGGATGTCGCACGACGTCGGCCTGGAACCGACGGCCCAGAAGTACTTCGTCATCGCCGCCCACGCCGCTCGCGAGGGAGGCGACCGGCCGCGGGCCGGGGAGGCCCTCTCCCGGGCGGCCCGTCAGATGGTCCACCTCGGCCGGCCCGACGACGCCCTCGACCTGATGAAACTGGCCCAGTCCGGCTCCGGTGACAACGTGCTGCCGCGCACCCGGGCGATGTTCCACACCATCGAGGCCTGGGCACAGGCGTCGATGGGCAAGGGGCAGGCCATGCGCCGCACCCTCGGCCGGGCGGAGGACCTCTTCGTCTCCGACAAGGGCGACGTCACACCGCCGTCCTGGATGCAGACCTTCAAGGACGAGGATCTGTACGGCATGCAGGCCCTGGCGTACCGCACGCTGGCCGAGTTCGAGCCGCCGGCGGCCGCGCACGCCCAGTACTACGCGGAGAAGGCCCTGGCGCTGCGCGTCGACGGCCGCGAGCGGTCGAAGATCTTCGACCACCTGTCCATGGCGTCCGCCTGCTTCATCGCGGACGACCCCGAACAGGCGGACCGCTTCGCGCGGCTGGCTCTCATGTCGATGGGGTCGAACTCGTCCCGTCGGACCTGGGACCGGCTGAGCCAGATGTACCGGCTCACGGCGGAGTACGCCAACTACCCCCGGATCAGCGAACTGCGCGAGGAGATCGTGCTGGCGCTGCCGAAGCAGAAGGGGGGCCGGCCCGGCAACCACGCCCAGGCTTGAGCGAGGTGGTGTCCGTCGCGTCTTCCCCCGGGTGTGCCGGGAGCTGTCACCCGGTGACGTGGGCGACGAGCAGACACGCGTCCTGATCGCGTCCGGCTTCGCCGCACTCCTCCACGACCGTCCGCACGCAGTCCTGTGCGGTGCGCGCCCCGTCCAGGCGGGGGGCCAGGTCGAGGAGGCGGTCGGCGGGGGCCAGTCCGTCGGTGTGCAGCAGGAGCAGGTCGCCTTCTTCGAGGGTCGCCTCGGCCTGCCCGTACGCGGCGCGTGAGGTCGCTCCGAGAAGGATGCCCTGCGGTGTGTCCAGCCGGCGCCCCGTCCCGTCGCGGAACAGCAGCGGGGCAGGGTGTCCCGCCTGCGCCCAGGTCAGGGTGCGGGTGTCCGGTCGGTAGCGGCAGCACAGGGCGCTGCCCAGGGCGGGTTGGGCGGCGGTGTCCAGTAACTGGTTGAGCCAGCCCATCAGTTGTGCCGGCTGGTGCCCCGCCATGGCCATGCCCCGCAGGGCGCCCAGCATCATCGCGATGTTCGAGGTGACGGCTGGGCCGTGTCCGGTGAGGTCGCCGACGCTCAGCAGCGTCTGGCCGTCGGCGAGTTCGAGCGCGTCGTACCAGTCGCCGCCGATCAGCGAAGCGGTCGCGGCGGGCAGGGAGCGGGCGGCGAGGTCGAGGCAGCGAGGGCCCTGGCGCGGCAGGCTCAGGGAGTCGCGCCACGGCGGCAGGACCGCCTCGCGCAGTTCGACCGCGAGCCGGTGTTCGGTCTGCGCGCGGTGTCGCTGGCTCTGGAGCGTGTCATGGCTCTCGCGCACCGCACGCTGGCTGCGGCGCAGCTCGCTGACGTCCCGCAGCACGGCCCACATCGTGGCGGTGCCGCCGTCGGCGTCGAGCACGGGCTCGCCCATCATGTGCACGGTGCGGGGCTCCCCGCCCGGGCGGACGACGCGGAACTCGCCGTCGATGGGCCGTGCGTCGACCAGGCAGTCGGTGACCATCGCGGTCAGCTTCGGCCGGTCCTCCTCGAGGACCAGCGAGGGCAGTTCGTCGAGGGTCAGGGGGGCGGCGGCGGGATCGCGGCCGAGGATGCGGTAGAGCTCCTCGGACCACATGGCCTCGTCCGTCAGCAGGTTCCACTCGGCGCTGCCGACTCGGCTGAGCAGCGACTCACGCCGGGCGGTCATCGGTGCGGGGGGCGCGGGCTCGACGGCCGGCACGGGGGGCGGGCCCTCCCGTAACTGGGCCAAGTGCGTGTCGAGGTCGTTGAGTTGGTGCAGCGCCAGATCGCAGAGCGCGCGCTGCCAGCGGCCCTGCGGGTCCGTTCCGTCGCCCTGTGCGCCCTGGCGGACGGCGTCCATGTCGCCCTTGAGTCGTCGCGTCTGCGTGATCAGCGCGTCGACCGAGCCGCGTCCTGGCGGCTGGGCGGCTGAGCGGTCCGCAGAGGCATGGGGCGGCATGACGCACTCCGATACGGGAACGGTACGACGAAGGCTGACACAAGGGCCGTTACGACTGTTGCACAGCGCGCGACGCCGTGTAAGTGCTTTGGCAACACACGATTCGGTGGTGCTTCTGGCATATGCCACTGTCTTCACGGAGGGGCGGCGGGGTCCTGTCGGTGTGGGTGTGGAAGGGGTCAAGTCGTAGGTTGTGTACGTGACTTGAGTGACGGGTGAGGGGGTCGAAAGGGCTGCCAGTCACGTGTTCGACGCCCCTGTGTTCTATGGTTCCGCGCCTGTGATGCAGGTCACATGAATTCGGTGCCGCATTCGCGTAATGCGATGAGCTCTTCGGAGGTCGTACATGCATGGACATCACTCTTGAACAACCCGTCCGCGCGCGCCTGATCACCGCGGAGGACCAGGAGCTGCCCGTGCCCGCCACGCTCCGCTACGACTCGACCGACCCCTTCGCGGTGCACGTCGACTTTCCCGCGGAGATCGCCCTGGCCGGCGAACCGGTCACCTGGACGTTCGCCCGCTCCCTGCTGGAGCAGGGTGTGAGCGGTCCGTCCGGGAGCGGCGACGTGCACATCTGGCCCTGCGGGCGATCCCGTACGGTGATGGAGTTCCACTCCCCGCTCGGACTGGCCCTGCTCCAGTTCGACACCGACGGCCTGCGCCGTTTCCTGCTGCGCAGTTACGCGGTCGTCGCGGCGGGCCGGGAGGACGTCGGCGCCGAGGTCGACCGGGGGCTGCAGGCCCTGCTCGGCAACGTCTGAGGCCTGGCGGTGTCAGCGACCGGTTCCGGCGTACAGGCCGGGACGCGGGGCGAGCTCGACGCGGGTGCGCAGGCCGCTCTCCAGCGCCCGGACCCCCGCCTCGGCGACGACGGAGGCCGCGTAGCCGTCCCAGACGGTCGGGCCGGTGACCCTGCCCCGCCGGGTGGCGTCGACCCATGCCTGCACCTCACGGTCGTAGGCGTCCGCGAACCGCACCAGATAGTCCTGGGGCACCTCGGCGCCGGCGGCGCCCCGAGCGGTGACGAGCATGCCGTGGTCGTCGCCGATGCGCGCGCTGCCCGCCTCGCACACGGCCTCGCAGCGCACCTGGTAGCCGAAGCCGCAGTTGACGAAGACCTCCACGTCGACCAGGGCGCCGCCCTCGGTCTCGAAGAGCACGAACTGCGGGTCCAGCAGGCCCTGCGGAGCGCCCGACGAGGAGCGCGGGCGCACCACCGTGACCGCGGTCAGCTCCTGACCCAGCAGCCAGCGGGCGGCGTCGATCTCGTGCGACACCGAACTGTCGATCAGCATCGAGCTGGCGAAGTCCGGGGGCGAGGAGACGTTGCGGTGGACGCAGTGCAGCATCAGCGGCCGCCCGAGCCTTCCGTCGTCCAGCAGCGACTTCAGCCTGCGGTACTCCGCGTCGTAGCGCCGCATGAACCCGATCTGCGCCAGCCGCCGCCCCAGCCGGACCTCGGCGTCCACCACCCGCAGCGCCCCGGCCGCGTCCGGCACCATGGGCTTCTCGCACAGCACCGGCAGGCCGCGGGCGAAGGCCGCCAGCAGGGCTTCCTGGTGCGCGGGACCCGGCGAGGCGATCAGCACTGCCTCGACGCCGGGCGCGTCGAGCGCCGCCACCACGTCCGTGTGGACCGTGGCCGCCTCGATCCCGGCCACAGCCGCCCGCGCGCGTTCCGCGTCCGGATCGGCTACGGCGGCGACCCTGGCTCCGCTCACCACGCGATCGAGTCGGCGTATGTGGTCGGCGCCCATGTGCCCGGCGCCCAGTACGGCCACCCCCAGCAGGTCGCCCACGTGCGGTCCCCCTCCCCGGTCGACGATCACGCCGTAGCGTACGCCGCCGGGGGAGAGCCGCCGGGCGGACCCTGATCCGGACGAGGGGCCCTAGTACCGCAGTACGCCGGCGATGCCGTCCGCGTCGACCAGCGTGCCGTCCGGTACGAAGCGCACCTCCGCGCCCGTCTCCAGGCACTGCTCGACGATCTCGTCCACGATGTCGTCGCGGGCGTCGAGGTCGCCGCTCGCGGCGGGGACGAGGTGGGCGCCGTCGTCGCGGACCGTGACGCGGTAGTTCTCCTCGACGGCGAGCAGCCGGACCCGGCCCTCCCGTGCGCTCTGCCAGAGCTCGTCGACTCCGGCCGCGAACGCCTTGCGCCCGCGGGCCGTGTCGAGTTCCCGGGCGACGGCCGCGGCGCCCCGGCGGGACTCCGCGTCGAGCAGTGGGCGCACCGCCTGCCGCACGGCCTCGGGGGTGCCGTGCGAGAGGCCGCCGTGCGTCATGTGCACCGCGTCCCGGATGACCGGGCCCAGCTCGTCGAGGAGCGAGAGCGCCGCCGGCTCGCCGGTGACGTACAACGGCCGCGGGTGATCGCGCTGGAGCCTGGCCACGGCGGCCTCGGCGTCGCGCAGGAATCGACGGGTGCCCTCGTCGCGGAAGGTGCTGGGCTGGTCGCCGATGCGCTCCTGGCGCTCGGCGTCGAAGTTCTCCCGGCTTCTGGTCAGCGGGAAGTCGCCGGAGTGCTCCTCGGTGACCCGGTCGCCGCCGCCGTTCCACAGGGTGACGCGGTCGGCGGAGACCGACAGCACCCAGAACGGCCGAACGGCGGCCTGCGCGGAGACCAGGTTGCGGGTCAGGAAGGTGTCGGAGAAGACGACGCGTTCGGGCACGGCGCGGGCCAGCGACCACACCTGGTGCTCGCCCGGGGCCGCGTAGATGACCAGACCGTCCTCCGTGTGCGCCAGGTCGATCTCGGCGAGCGCCCGGTCCAGCTGGCCGGCGACGTCGGCGCGCCGCTCGCGGGTGACCGCGGGGTCGGTCTCCAGCTGTTTCTTCGCCTCGGCCACGACATTGCGCAACCGGACCCGGTCCTGGGAGTTCTCGGGTTCACGGCGATGGGTCGGCGTCAGCACGGACACCGCGGGATAGGGGCGCGGGCGGCGCAGTTCGGAGAGTGTCGCGGGGCTGAGTGCGTGCTCCATACGAGCACGATAGGTCTGTTTCACCTATCGGGCATTTGGGGCAATGCGGGCGCATGGCCGAGGTTCGCCGCCGCCTGCTCGATTTCCTCGGCGATCGCCGGTGACGGCGGGCCCGGCAGCCGGTTACCGTACGCGTCAGTAACCAGGACCGCATCGCAGGAGGCACCCATGCCGCAGCTCGAAGTCGACGGCGCAGCACTGACGTACGACGACGAGGGCCCACGCGACGGCGACGGCGTGCCCCTGGTGTTCGTGCACGGCTGGACGGCGAACCGGCACCGCTGGGACCACCAGCTGGCGCACTTCGCCGAGAAGCGCCGGGTGATCCGGCTCGACCTGCGCGGGCACGGCGAGAGCAGCGGCGCGGGCGTGAGGACGGTCGCGGAACTGGCCGCCGACCTCCTCGCTCTCCTCGACCACCTCGACGTCCAGCGGTTCGTGCTGGTCGGCCACTCCATGGGCGGCATGATCGCGCAGACCGTCGCCCTCTCCCACCCGGAGCGGGTCGAGCGCATGGTGCTGGTGAACTCCATCGGCCGGATGACCTACAGCCGGGGCAGGGGCCTGCTGATGGGCGCCTCCACCCTCGTCCCGTTCAAGCTGTTCGTCGCCGCCAACATCCAGCGCGCCTTCGCCCCCGGCTACCCGAAGGACGAGATCCGCTCGTACGTCAAGTCGTCCGCCGACACCCCGCGCGAGGTGGTCATGACGCTGTACGGCGCCATGCGCGCCTTCGACGTCCTGGACCGCGTCGGGGAGATCCAGGCCCCCACCCTGATGATCCACGGCTACCACGACATCCAGCTCCCGGTGCGGCAGATGCTGCGGATGGCCATGGCCTATCCGGACGCCGTCGTCCGCATCCTCGACGCCGGCCACGAACTCCCCGTCGAGAAGCCGGCCGAGCTGACCGCGGCGATCGACGCCTTCGTGACCGTCAAGCCCTCGTAGCCGCAGACAGGCCGACGTGGCGCGGTGACGTGCCGTCGTCGACGTGCCGCGGTGACATGTCGCTGTCGACGTGCCGTCGACGGCGGACGGCCGGCCGGTGGAAGAGCCGTGCCGGTGGAAGGTCCGGGGCGGCCGAGGGGCGGTGGGCGGCCGTCAGCCGAAGCTGTCCGGGTCCGCCGCCTTCCAGTCCGTCTCCCACGACCGCGGCGGCCCGGCGAGCAGTTCCTCCGGCGCCAGCCACTCGTACAGCTCCGCGTACGAGCGCTCCGCGCCCGGGCCGACCCGACGGACCAGGTGGGCGGGGGTGAGCCCGCCCGGCTCGCGGACGCCCATCGCCGCCATGATCCGGACGGCGTCGCGGACCGTCTCGCGCTGGTAGCGCTCGACCCGCCGGGCCTTGTCGGCCACGTGGAGACCGCGCACCCGCAGCGGGTCCTGCGTCGCCACGCCGGCCGGGCACGCGCCGGTGTGGCAGCGCCCCGCCCGTACGCAGCCGACGGCGAGCATCATCGCGCGGGCCGCGTTCGTGTAGTCGGCGCCCTGGACCAGACGCCTGACGACGTCCGCGCCGGTGGCCACCCGGCCGCTCGCGCCGATCCGGACCCGGTCCCGCAGCCCGACCCCGACCAGCGCGTTGTGCACGGTGACCAGTGCCTGGGTGAGTGGCATGCCCAGCCGCCCCGCGAACCCCGGCGGGGCGCCCGTGCCGCCCTCCGAGCCGTCCACGACCACGAAGTCGGGGGCCAGCCCCTCCGCCAGCATCGCCCGGCACACCGCGAGGAACTCGCGCCGCGACCCCACGCACAGCTTGAACCCGATCGGCTTGCCGCCCGCGGCCTCCCGCAGCCGCGCCAGGAACAGCACCAGTTCCCGTGGCGTCGTGAACATCCGGTGGGAGGGCGGCGACACCACCGTCTCGCCCACCGGGACCTTCCGCTCCCGCGCGATCTCGGCGCTCACCTTCACCGCCGGCAGCACCCCGCCCGTTCCGGGCGCCGCTCCCTGCGACAGCTTCAGCGACACGCACTTCACCTCGGGCAGGGCCGCCTTGTCCGCGAACTCCCGCACGTCGAAGCCGCCGTCGTCGGTACGGCAGCCGAAGTACCCCGTCCCGATCTCCCAGACGAGGTCGCCGCCGCCCCGCAGATGGTGCTCCGACAGACCGCCCTCGCCGGTGTCGTGCGCGAAACGGCCCAGCGCGGCACCCCTGTTGAGGGCGAGGACCGCATGCGACGACAGCGCGCCGAAGCTCATCGCGGACACGTTCAGCAGCGCCATGTCGTAGGGCTGGGAGCAGTCGGGGCCGCCCACCCGCACCACCGGCGCCTCCTCGGCCGCCTCGACCGGCCGCAGCGACGGCACCAGGAACTCGTGCTCCTCCCAGCCGTCGTCCAACCGCCCCCGCACCGCGCCGTCCGTGGGCAGCGGCGTCTTCACCGGGTGCCTCAGACGCCCGGCCAGCGGGTGGTTGCGCGCCACGGAGTGCCGTCGCTGCAGCAGGTCCCGGCAGCCCAGGCAGGTCACCGCCAGCGCCGGACCGGCCACGAGCCACCACCGGGCGGACAGCAGGAACGCGGCGATCGTCGACCCGGCCGCGGTGAGGGCCACGAGCAGCAGCGGCAGGAACCGGCCCACTCAGTCGGAGTCCTCGTCGGGCCCGCACGAGCTGCCGCTGGGCGGGAGGGAGCCGTACAGCAGGAAGTCGTCGACCTTGCGGTGCACGCACTTGGACGATCCGTACCCCGTGTGGCCCTCGCCCTTGTTGTCGAGCACCACGGCCGAGGACCCGAGCCGCTTCGCCGTCTCCTCGGTCCAGCGGTACGGCGTCGCCGGGTCGCCCCGCGTGCCGACCAGCAGCATCTTGGGCGTGTGCAGGTCCTTCACCTCGTCACGGATGAACTCGGTGCCCTTGGGGCGGCCGTAGCACATCAGGACCTCGGTGAGCCGGTAGCGGCCGAACACCGGCGACGCCTTCTCGTAGGCGGCCCGCAGCCGTTCGACGGCCGCGGTGACCTGGGCGGCGGTGGGGCGGTCGGGGTCGTCCGCGCAGTTGATCGCCATCAGCGCGGCGGGCAGGTTGTCGAGGGGTACGTCCTCGGCGTCGACGAGCGCGCCGGGGGAGGGGTCGCCGCCGCTGCGCAGCGGGAAGGGGAGCGGGAGGGCGAAGCCGCCGGCGGCGAAGCCCAGGACGCCACTGGGGTCGCCGTTCTCGATCAGCTGGGCCAGCGCCCGCTCCAGCAGGGGCCACAACTCCCTGCTGTACAGGCCCTGGCCGAGGGCTCCGACCAGGTCCTGGCCGGTGAAGTCCTGGCCGAAGTCCGTCGGCAACGGGTCCTCGTCGAGCGAGCGGACCAGCCGCACGACCTCCTCGCGGGCCACGCGCGGATCCTGCCCGAACGGGCAGGCGATGTCCTTCACGCACCAGCCGACGAAGTCGTCCAGCGCGACCTGCTGCCCGCGCGCGCCCGCGATGCCCTGCTCGGTGAGCGGTTCGGTCAGCGTGTCGACGCCGTCGAGGACCAGCCGGCCCACCTTGTCGGGGAACTGGGCGGCGTAGACCGCGCCGAGCCGGCTGCCGTACGAGAAGCCGAGGTAGTTGAGCTTCTTGTCGCCGAGCGCGCGGCGCATCACGTCCAAGTCCCGTGCCGAGTCGACCGTGCCGATGTGCGGCAGGACCGGTCCGGAGTGCTCGGCGCAGTCGGCGGCGGCCTGCTTCAGCCGGGCGAGGAGGGTCCGGGGATCGGAGCGGGCCGCGGCGTCGTCCAGAGCGGCCAGCCCGCTCTCCTCCCCGTCGCCGCAGCTGACGGGCGAGGAGCGGCCGACCCCCCGGGGATCGAAGGTGACGACGTCGTAGCCGTCGGTGAGGTCCATGAACTCCTTCCCGCCATAAGCGAGTTCAGGGACCCCGGCGCCACCGGGACCGCCGAAGTTGAGCACCACCGAGCCGCGCTTGTCGCCGGTCGCCCGGTAGCGGGCGAGCGCGAGGTCGAGCGTGCCCTTGTCGGGGTGGGCGTAGTCGAGCGGGACGGTCAGCTTGGCGCACTGCAGGTCGTCGGGCATGCCGTCGCCCGTGCACGCCGACCAGGCGACCTTCTGGCCGTGGAAACGGGCCAGGTCGGGGGAGTCGTCCGCGTCCGCGTTCCGGTTCGCAGTGGCCGACGGCAGGCCCGCGCCGATCAGGGTCAGTGCGGCGGTGGCGGCGAGCGCGCAGCGTCGCAGCGTGGGCCGCCTCGACAGCTTGGCCAGCATCAGTGCCTCCAAGGACGCCAGCAGCGGTCCGGGACGGCGTCCTCGATCACGATAAGCGGCCTTCCGGTCACCCGCCTCCGGGCGGCTGGGCAGCCCCGACGCCCTGTTGCGGGAGTGACTTGTGCGGGCAGTGCGACGGGTGGGGCGCGCTCGGGGCTCCCCCTCGGCGGGTTCGACGCCGTACGAGGCGAGTGCCCCCCCGGAGGGGTCTCGAGGTGGGTGACGGCCGATGGGGTGAATGGGCGTCAAGGCATAACCCGGACGGTTCGAGGACGTTCTACCGGGTGCGGGCGAGTGCCCGCGACTCATGTCTGGAAGGCAGGGACCCATGAGACGGGTTACCCGAACCGGTGTGATGGCCGTCGCCGCAGTCTCCGGCGCGATGGCCGTGGCACTGCCCGCAAACGCCGACTCCGCCGCGGACGGCTCCGCGGTCGGCTCGCCCGGGCTGATCTCCGGCAACGGCATCCAGCTGCCGGTGAACCTCCCGGTGAACCTGTGCGGGAACACGGTGAACGTGGTGGGTGTGCTGAACCCCGCCGTCGGCAACACCTGCGTCAACGCGGGCACGGCCGCCGCGCACGGCGAGCACCACGCCCCGTCCGGCGGCGGCGCCACCGCGCAGGGCGGCGCGAAGGACTCCCCGGGAGCCGTCTCCGGCAACGGCATCGAACTGCCGGTCGACCTCCCGGCGAACGTCAGCGGCAACAGCGGGAACATCGTCGGGATCGGCGACCCGGCCTTCGGCAACGAATCCGTCAACGCCTCCGGCGAGGTGCCCGCGGAGCCTTCCGAGCCCGAGCCGCTGACGCCGGCCCGGCAGAACCCGCCTCCGGAGCACCAGCGTCCGGGCCCGAAGGCCGTGCCCGCGGCCCCCGCCCTCACTCCCCGGGCCAAGGCGCCCGCGGCCGTCCCCTCGCTCGCCAGCACGGGGGCCGAGGCCGCACTGCCCGCCGTCGCCGGCAGCACGGCCATGATGCTCGGCGGCGCACTTCTGTACCGCAGGTTCCGCCCGCGCACGGAGCGCTGAGCGGCGCCGACGGCCGCACGAGTCGCAGGCCCCGACGGACATGGGGCCTGCGGCCGCGCTCGGCCCGCGTGGAGTCGCCGGTGCGACGCGCACACCTCGTCGACCAGTTCGGCAACCGGTCCCTCCGCGCTCAGCATGCGGAGTGGATGCGTGCGCCATCAGGGCACCCATCGGCCCCCGAGCACAAGGCAGTTCGGCGGGCCTCGACCATGCCGGACGGCTCCCTGCGCGCCTTGCTCCGGTCTTCGCGCCGCGCGCCGGTCCTCGCGCCCCCTCCGGTCTTCGCCTCGCTCCGGGGTAGGTTCCGGATTGCCGGAACGGCGTGCCGACGCGGTAATTGCGTTGTGGGGGGCGCGGCCGGGTGCTGGAGTGGGCGCATGGATCATGCCGCGGTACTCGCCCTGTACGACCGGGACATGCGCGAAGGCGCACGCCCCGAGAGCTCCGACGCCCGGGTCGAGAGAGTCGGGGGCGTGGTCCGTCACGTCGGCGGAGACGGCGGCTGGAGCGGCGTCCTGTGGTCCGACCTGGACCCGGCCCACGCCGACGCGGCCATCGCGGAGCAGATCGCCCACTTCACCGGCCTCGGCCACGAGTTCGAGTGGAAGCTGTACGGGCACGACCGTCCGGCCGACCTCGGACAGCGGCTCACGGCGGCGGGATTCACGCCCGAGCCGGAGGAGACCCTGATGATCGCCGAGACCGGCGACCAGCTCGTCGACGTCGTGCCGCCCGAGGGCGTCCGCATCGTTGCCGTCACCGACCGGGCCGGCGTCGAGCTCATGGTCGAGGCGAACGAGAAGGCATTCGGCCGGGACGCCTCGTGGCTGCGGGACCTCCTCCTCGCCCGCCTCGCCGGGGACCCGGACTCGCTCGTCGCCCTCGTCGCGCTGGCCGGGAGCGTGCCGGTCAGCTCGGCACGGATGGAACTCGTCCCGGGCACCAGGTTCGCCGGGCTGTGGGGCGGCGGCACCGTCGAAGGCTGGCGCGGCCGGGGCGTCTACCGTGCCCTGATCGCCCATCGTGCCCGCATCGCCGCCGAGCGCGGCTACCGGTACCTCCAGGTCGACGCCTCCGACCAGAGCCGCCCCATCCTCGAACGCCTCGGCTTCGCCGCGCTGACCACGACGACTCCGTACGTCTACGCGCGCTAGCGCAGCGCCCGAGGCGCGCCGCGCGCCCGGGATCGCGTCAGCGCCGCGCTTTCGCCCGGTCCAGGGCCGTGACGCCCACCGCGGCCAGCCCGATCTGGATGAGCCACTCGATCCAGTCGACGCCCTTGGTGTCGTCCACGCCGAGTCCCGCGGCGAGCAGCGAGCCGATCAGCGCCGCCACGATGCCGACGGCGATCGTCCACAGCACGCCGATGCGCTGGCGGCCCGGGACGACGAGCCGCCCCAGCACACCGATGACGATGCCGATGAAGATGGCACTGATGATGCCGTCGATCTCCATCTCCGCCCCTCCGCTTCTTCGTGAAAGTCCGTTGGCATGTGTGTGCCCGGTCGGGCGGTGGGGCAGTCCGTTCCGCTTGGCGGCACGTTCGAAGTTCACCGGGCGGTCACGCCAGGTACCCCACGGGCTCCGCGACGGCGTCGCGTGACGGCGGGGCCGGTCCGCGTCCGCGGGCCGACCCGGCCGTGGTCCAGGGTGTGAGGCGGTCGTCTACGGGTTCGGGGTGCGGTTGCTCCTCATCGCCGTGGCGGTGCACATCAGCCCGAGAATCAGGGCCAGGGCGCCGATGATGATGTTGTTGACCGCGACGCCGGCGTCCGGGCTGTCGCCGACGACCCACGGAGCGATGATCATCCAGATGCCCGCCGCGCACATGGCCCAGCTCAGGCCGTACATGCGTGCCGGAGCGGCGGTGAATCCGAGGCCCAGCAGGGCGATCGCGATGCCGACGATCAGGTTGTGGGTGACGAGCGCGGGCTGGCTGGCGGTGTAGTGGAGTATCCACGGGGACACGGCGCAGTACAGACCGAGCAGGAACACCGGTCCGTCCACGAGCGCCACATCACGACCACCGAGCATGCGGTCGTACCGCGCCTGCATCTCGGATACGTCGGGGTGTGTCGACATGTCGCCACTGGTGGGCGAGATGTTGGCCATGATCCGTCTCCTTTGACTCTCAGGGCCGACCGCTTCGGTGCGGTGTGCGGTAACTGCCGCGCATGTTTATTCTGCGCTTATTTGGTCTTTATGTGTAGAGATTGGGCCCCTGCGTGGTACGGGGTGAAAGGCCTGATCCGTTGATCCGGATTCACCCCCGGAGGAGCGTGGACGGGCCGGAAACGCCCGGACCGGGGCGGCGGGGCGTGGGGTGAGGGTGGCGACGGGAGCGCGGTGCAGCGTTTGTGCATCGAAATGTCGGGGGCGAGGGGCTGGACGACGGCTCCTCCCGTCGCGCGACCTGCGCTTGGGCCGTTTCCGGGACTGCCTCCGGGCGCCCCGGTGACCTCATCCCGCGAGCCGTGTCACGGACGCCCCAGCATGCGTCGGTTCTGCGTCGTATCGTCGGCCCCATGAGCGACTTCCCCAGCCCCGACGACGCCGGCCTGACCACCGGGGCGCTGGCCCGGCGGCTCGGCGTCGCGCCCACCACGCTGCGGACCTGGGACCGGCGGTACGGCATCGGGCCCGCCGTGCGGGCGGACGGCCGGCACCGGCGCTGGCGGCCGGGCGACGTGGCCGTGCTGGAGGCGATGTGCCGGCTCACCTCGTCCGGTGTGCCGCCGGCGGACGCGGCCCGCGCGGCGAAGGAGGGGATGCTGCGCCCCGCGGCGGAACCGGCGGGGACGGCCCCCGCACGGACGCGTGCGGCCGGCGCCCTCCCGCTCGGCGGCGACGTCCGTCAGGAGTGCCGGGGCCTGGCCCGCGCCGCAGTGCGCCTCGACGCGCCGGCCGTCGCGGAACAGCTGGCCGCGGCCGTGGACCGGCATGGACTCGCCGTCGCCTGGCAGGAGGTGATGGTGCCGACTCTGCACGCCGTGGGCCGCAAGTGGGCCTCTTCCGGCGACCGGTACGTCGAGGTGGAGCACCTGCTGTCCTGGCATGTGTCCACCGCCCTGCGCCGTGCGCCCCAGGCGGTCATGACGGGAGAGGCGGCGGGCGGGCCGGGGCCGGTGCTGCTGGCCTGCGTGCCGGACGACCAGCACAGCCTGCCGCTGGAGGCGCTCAACGCGGGCCTGTTGCAACTCGGCGTTCCCACCCGGATGTTCGGGGCGGCGGTGCCCGTGGAGGCGCTGACCGCGGCCGTGCGGCGACTGGGGCCCGTCGCCGTGGTCCTGTGGGCGCAGACGCGCTCCACCGCCAGCCTGCCCCTCGCCCGGCACGTGGCGGAGACCCGCTGGGGCGTCACCGGAGCCCGGCGCGCCCCGGCCGTGGTGCTCGGCGGCCCCGGCTGGGCCGGACGCCCCACGCCGGGCCTGCCCCGGCCGACCGGCCTGAGCGACGCCCTGACGCTGCTGGCCGGGACGTACGGCACGGCACAGGGCACCGGCACCTGACAAGGAGCGGCGCTCCGCACGAGGCCGGCATCCGAACCGGCGGAGCTGTTGCTGCTCCGCCCCCACCGGCGGGGGCGGCCGGTCGGCTCAGTTCAGCTTCTTCAGGAGTTCTGTGGCCAGAGGCGCGGAAGAGGCGGGGTTCTGGCCCGTGACCAGGTTGCGGTCCACCACCACGTTCGGCGCCCAGGGCTCTGCGACCTGCACGTCGACGCCCGCCTCGGTCAGCCGGTCCTCGAGCAGCCACTTCGCCTTGTCGCCCAGACCGGCCTGGATCTCCTCCGCGTTGGTGAACGCGGCGATCCGGTAACCGGCGAAGGCGTTGGAGCCGTCCTCGGCCACCGCGGCGAGCAGCGCGGCGGGGCCGTGGCACACGACGCCCAGCGGCCTGCCCGAAGCCAGCGCTTCGACCAGCAGCCGGCCGGACACCGCGTCGACGGCCAGGTCCTCCATCGGGCCGTGTCCGCCCGGGTAGAAGACGGCCGCGTAGTCGTCGAGGTCCACGTCCTCCAGTCGCACCGGCCGCTGCAGCTCGGTCATGGCGGACAGAGCGGTGGAGACGCGGTCGGCGCCCTCCTGCCCGCCGTTGGCCTCCGCGGCCAGGCTGCCCTTGTCGACGGGGGGCACGACGCCGCCGGGCGTGGCGACGACGACCTCGTGGCCGGCCGCGCGGAACGCCCCGTACGGGGTGACGGCCTCCTCCGCCCAGAAGCCCGTGGGGTGCAGCGTCCCGTCGGCGAGCGTCCAGTGGTCGGCGCCGGTCATCACGAAAAGGATCTTGGACATGAGTGTTCTCCGAAGTGTCGGCGCCGACGCTCCGCATCCGCGGACCGCCGACGTGTGGGTGCCTGAGCGAACCTAGGCGGACGAGAGATAGGGATCCAATGAGGAATCCAATGCCCGGCATTGGGGATCCTATGGGTGGCGGGGAATACTGGTGCGGTGGCACACACCGACGGCCGGCACGCCGAGCACCTGGACCTGAATTTGCTGCGCACCTTTCTCGCGGTGTACCGCTCGGGCTCGTTCACCGGCGCCGCGCAGCTGCTGGGGCTGTCCCAGCCGACCGTGACGACGCAGATGCGCGCCCTGGAGCGACAGGCCGGACGCGAGCTCTTCGAACGGCTCCCGCGCGGCGTCTCGCCGACCGCCGTCGCCGACGAGCTGGCCGCCCGCGTGTCCGCGCCCCTTGACGAGCTGGCCGTCGTGGCCGGCCCGCATCCGACGGCCGGCCCCGCCGACCCGGTGCACCTTGCCGGCCCCGCCGAGCTGCTGTGCACCCGTGCACTCCCCGCCCTGGCGCCGCTGGTGGCCGGGGGAGTCCGGCTGCGGGTGGCCACCGGCCTGACCGACGCGCTGCTCGAGGAACTGCGCGCAGGACGGCACGACCTGGTCATCGCCACCACCCGGCCGCGAGGCCGCACCCTGCACGCGGTCCCGCTGGCGGACGAGGAGTTCGTCCTGGTCGCCGCGCCGGAGTGGGCCGACCGTCTCCGGGACCCCCTGGCCGCCGAGGGCCCGGCGGCACTGCACCGTGTCCCGATGGTCACGTACGCCGAGGACCTGCCCATCGCGCGCCGGTACTGGCGGCACGTCTTCGGCCGACGCCTGTCGCGGTCCGCGGCGGTGACCGTGCCCGACCTGCGCGGTGTGCTGGCCGCGACCGTCGCGGGCGCGGGGATCACCGTGCTGCCCCGCTACCTCTGCCTGGACGAACTGGCCTGCGGCGCCCTCGTCCCGCTCCACGAGCCCGCGGACCCGCCGATCAACACGTCGTACCTGGTCCAGCGTCCAGGCGCGGCGAACCGGGACGTGAACCGGGTGCGCGCGCTGCTGCTGAGCGCGGCGCCGGGGTGGTGAGCAGCCCTCAGGGGCGTTCCCGGGCCCTCTTGAAGCGGGCCAGTCCGTCGGCGAGCTCGACGATCGGGTCCGGGTAGTCGAGCGCCGCGCGGTCCGGGCCCGGCAGCTTCCACGGCTCGTGCACCGCGGGCGCCGCCAGGTTCGCCAGCTCCGGCAACCAGCGCCGCACATACGCCCCGTCGGGGTCGTACCGCTTCGCCTGGGTGACCGGGTTGAGGACCCGGTTGGGCCGTGAGTCGGTGCCGGTGCCGGCCATCCACTGCCAGTTGAGCTGGTTGTTGGCCACGTCCCCGTCGACCAGCAGGTCCAGGAAGTGCCGGGCGCCGATGCGCCAGTCGACGTAAAGCGTCTTGGCGAGGAAGCTCGCGGTCAGCAGCCGGCCCCGGTTGTGCATCCACCCCTCGTGACGCAGCTGCCGCATCGCCGCGTCCACCACCGGGTAACCGGTACGCCCCTCCCGCCACGCCTGTACGTCCTCACCTGCCGTGCGCTCCGAGCGCCAGCGGTCGTGCTTGGTGCGGTAGTCGGCGGTCGCCGCGCCGGGCCGGGCGGCCAGCACCTGACGGTGGAAGTCGCGCCAGGCGAGCTGCCGTACGAACGCCTCGGCCCCCGGGCCGCCCACCCGGCGCGCCCGGTGCACGAGCTCCACCGGGGAGAGGGTGCCGAAGTGCAGATGGGGCGAGAGCCGGGACGTCGCGTCGCCGGCCAGGTCGTCGTGCCCGTCCTCGTAGGCGCCGATGCCCGAACGCAGCCAGGAGGCGAACCGGGCACGGCCCTCGTCCTCGCCGCCCGCGGCCAGACCCGGCGACAGTCCCGCCAGACCCTTGCGGTCCGGCAGCTCCTCCGAGCCGACGCCGTCCGGGACCCGCACGGTCCGGGGCGCGCCGAGCGGCTCGCGCAGCCGCGACTGCGACCAGTGCCGGAAGTACGGCGTGAACACGGCGAAGTGGTCCGAGGAAGCAGGGGCCAGCGTGCCCGGACCGACGGCGGTCGTCACCTCGTCGTGCACGTGCAGCCGCACGCCCTCCGCCTCCAGGGCGCGCCGGAGCCGTTGCTCGCGCCGCCGCGCGTGCGTACTCACGTCGGCGGCCAGGTGGATCTCGTCCGCGTCCGCCTCGACGGCCACCCGGCACACCTGCTCGACCAGGTCCCCCGACCGCACGACGAGCCGGCCGCCCCGCTCGCGCAGCCCCGCGTCGAGATCGCGCAGACAGTCGGAGAGGAACGCCAGCCGGTTCGGCACGGCGAAACCGGCGGCGTCCACGGCCCGGTCGCGCACGAACAACGGGACCACCTGCCGTGCCCCGTCGAGCGCGGCGCGCAGCGGCGGGTGGTCGTGCAGACGCAGGTCTGCGGTGAACAGGACGAGCGAGACGTTCATGGACGGGCTCCGGGGCAGAGGAGGCGGACTGTGAACCACTTCTGGGCAGCGGGGGCCGACGGATGCAGGAGAGCGGGACGCGTCCCGGCGCCGGCCGGTCATGGGGGCCGGCTCGCCTCCGGCGGCCGGCTACGGGGGCAGCGCGGGACGGCGGACCACGGCTGCCGGCGGGCTTGCGGGTCGCCGTTCCGACGCGGGCAGGATCACCGGTGTCTGCCGGTGGGCTCGTGCCCGCTCGCCCCGTCCCGGCCCGGGGCCCCCTCGGGCGGGTCGGGTCAGCGCGTCGGCTTCTGCGTCTCGAGCCGGCCCGTCGACGGGCCGGCGCGCGCCCGCGCGCCGAGCCGGTCGGCGCGGTCGGCGGACGCTTCCCGGGTCGGCGGGTCGGCGGGTCGGCGGGTTGGCGGGTCGGAGGGTGGTCGGAGGGCCGGCGTTCCGGCGTCGGCCGGATACCGGTCGGCTCCGGTCGCCGCGCCCGCGCGTCGGCCGCCAACGCGTCGGCTTCGGCGTGCCGAGCCCGTCCACCGGTCGGCCCGGCTACCGGTCGGCCCGTCCACCAGTCGGCCGGCGCCCGCGCGGCCCCGTGCCAACTGGGTTGCGGCGCTCGGGTGTTGGGGGCCATGGGTCGGCCGGGAGGTGCCGCTCTCGGGCCTGTCCGTGAACGTGTGGGCTTCCGCCTGTCGAGTCGGTTCCCGTCGACGGGCCGGCGCGCGCTCGCGTGCCCCGCGGGGGCGCCGCCCGGGCCTGTTCGTGAGCACGTCGGTCTTCGTGTCCGCGTCGGGGCGGTCAGTGGGCGGCCTCCCGTGTTCTCGCCGTCGCGTCGGCCACCGCCGCCTGGGCGATGTTGCGGGCCATGCCGCCGAAGACGAGCGCGTGGAAGGGCGCCACGCTCCACCAGTAGGCGTGGCCCAGCAGCCCGTGGGGATGGAACACCGCGCGCTGCCGGAAGCGGACACGGCCGTCGGCGCCGGACTCCGCCCGCATCTCCAGCCAGGCCAGTCCCGGCAGCCGCATCTCGGCCCGCAGCCGCAGCAGATGTCCCGGTTCGATCTCCTCGACCCGCCAGAAGTCCAGCGAGTCGCCCACGCGCAGCCGGGCGGCGTCCCGGCGGCCGCGGCGCAGCCCCACACCGCCGGCCAGCCGGTCGAGCCGACCGCGGACGGCCCAGGCGAGCGGGAACGAGTACCAGCCGTTGTCGCCGCCGATGCCCTCGATCACCCGCCACAGGGACTCGCGCGGGGCGTCGACGACCAGTTCGCGATCGTCGGTGTAGAGGCTGCCGCCGGCCCACCCGGGGTCGGTGGGCAGCGGGTCGCTGGGCGCGCCCGGGACGGAGGCGGAGGACCACCGGGTGGCGACCTGGGCCTCGCGCACCTTGCGCAGGGCCAGCCGGACCGCCTCGTCGAACCCGAGCGGATGGCCGGGCGGGTCCGGAACGTACCGGGCGATGTCGTGCTCGTGGCAGACGACCTCGTGCCGCAGGGACTCGGTCAGGGGCCGCGCGATCGAGGCAGGCACGGGTGTGACCAGTCCGACCCAGTGGCTGGACAGCCGGGGGGTGAGGACCGGCACGGAGAGGATGAGCCGCTTCGGCAGTTCGGCGACGGCGGCGTAGCGGACCATCATCTCGCGGTACGTCAGGACGTCCGGTCCGCCGATGTCGAAGGCCCGGTTGACGTCCTCCGGCATCCCGGCGGACCCCACGAGGGCGCGCAGCACGTCGCGGACGGCCACCGGCTGGATCCGGGTGTGCACCCAGCTGGGGGTGACCATCACCGGCAGCCGCTCGGTCAGATAGCGCAGCATCTCGAAGGAGGCGGATCCGGAGCCGATCACGACCGCGGCCCGGAGCACGGTGGTGGGGACGCCCGAGTCCAGCAGGATCCGCCCCACCTCAGCGCGCGAGCGCAGATGCGGCGACAGTTCCCGCTCGGGCACGCCGGCCGGGGTGAGGGCGCCGAGGTAGACGACGCGGCGCACTCCCGCAGCCCGGGCCCGCCCCCCGAAGATGCGCGCCGCCCGGCGGTCCGTGTCCTCGAAGTCCTCGCCGGTGCCCAGCGCGTGCACCAGGTAGTAGGCGACGTCGATGCCCCGCATGGCGGCCGCGACCGACTCGGCGTCCGTGACGTCCCCGCGCACCGTCTCGACGTCACCGGCCCACGGGTGGTCGCGCAGCCGGTCGGGGGAGCGGGCCAGACAGCGCACCCGGTGGCCTGCCGCGAGCAGTTCCGGGACGAGCCGGCCGCCGATGTATCCCGTGGCGCCGGTCACCAGACAGAGTGCTCCGGCGCCGTGGCCGTCTTCCGTCATCTGTTTTCGGTCCTCCGCTCGGACAGGTCGGACAGGTCGGACAGGTTCGACTGGTCCCCTCGCAGATCGCTTCCACGCGGAGGCGGTCCGCGGATGCGCCCCGGGCTTGTGCGCACGAACGAGTGATCGCGGAGGACGACTACGCTGGCCCCGTGGCCACAGCGAACGACCGTGAGGGGCGGGTGCCGGGACTGCGGTCCGAGGCGTCCGAGACCTCCGAGGCGCCGACCGACCTGCATGCCTTCGCCGTGCGGCTGCGGCGGATGAACGGCGAGATCAACCGGCTGGTGCACGGGTTCGCGGGCGACCAGGGACTGCACGCGACGGACGTCCAGGCGCTCGCCGCGATCCTGGACGCCGACGAGCCGATGACCCCCAAGCGGCTGCGCGAGCACCTCGGACTGACCTCCGGCGCCGTCACCGCGTGCGTGGACCGGCTGGAGCGCGCGGGGCACATCCGAAGGGTCCGGGAGAGCGCCGACCGCCGGGTGGTCCACCTGCACTACGCGGCCGACGCCCGGTCCGTGGCCCGTACCTACTTCCGGCCGCTGGCCGAGGCGACCCGGGCCGCGCGCGCCCGGTTCACCGAGGACGAGCTGTCGGTGGTGCTGCGCTTCCTCACGGCGATGGGCGAGGAACTGTCCGGGATCACTCCTCCCGGGCGCTGAACCCGCGCGCCGGGCAGGGACAAGGGCCGTACTCGCACCCGTACCTGGGCTGTACCCGGACCGCACCCCGGTCCTGAAAAGCCGCGGTCCGTCGCATCCGGGTACCGGCCGAGGGCGGAAGGACAGGCAACGTCTACGATCACTCGACGGCAACTTACTCAATCATTGAGATTGTTTGTTGTTGAGATACCTCTGTCGTCGAGCTGTCCTGCCGCCACCTGAGCCCCTTCGGAGCTGGAGAACGATGTCCACCACCCCCCGACGCGCCCGCTGGCTGATCCCGGTCCTCCTCGTCGCCGTCTGGCTCGGCGTCGGCGGCGTCCTCGGTCCCTACGCCGGCCGCCTGGGCGAGGTCGCCACCAATGACCAGGCCGCCTTCCTGCCGCGCAGCGCCGAGTCGACGGAGGTCATGGCCGCGCAACGCGCCTTCCGGCAGAACGAGACGCTCCCGGCGATCGTCGTCTGGACCGCGGGCCCCGAGGCCGCGGCCGGGGCCGGGATCGAGGCCCGCCGGGACGCCGCCGGCCGGGCGCTCGCCTCCCTCGCCGACGACCGGAGCGTGGCCGGCGACGTGTCGCCGGCCCTGCTCGCCGAGGACGGGCAGGCCATCGAGGGCGTGGTGCCCCTGCGCCCCGAGCTCGGGGACGACCTCTCCGCCGCCCTCGACCGGATCCGCGCCGCCGCCGAACGCGTCCCCGGCACGAGCGTCGTGCTGGCCGGACCGGCCGCCACCCAGGCGGACCTCTCCGACGCATTCGCCGGCATCGACGGACTGCTGCTCGCCGTCGCGCTGGCCACCGTCCTCGTCATCCTGCTGCTCGTGTACCGCAGCGTGCTGCTCCCGCTGGTGATCATCCTCGGCGCGGTCTTCGCCCTCGGACTGGCCTGCGCGGTCGTGTACGCGCTCGCCGACCACGACGTGGTCCGGGTCGACGGGCAGGTCCAGGGCATCCTCTCCATCCTCGTGATCGGCGCGGCCACCGACTACGCCCTGCTGCTCACCTCCCGCTACCGGGAGGAACTCGCCGCCCGCACCGACCGGTTCGCCGCCGTCACGGCCGCGCTGCGCAAGTCCTGGGGGGCCGTCGTGGCCAGCGCGGCGACCGTCGCCCTGGGGCTGCTCGCCCTGCTGCTCAGCGACCTCACCAACAACCGCGCGCTCGGGCCGGTCGGCGCCATCGGCATCGGCTGCGCCGTGCTCGGCACGCTGACCTTCCTGCCCGCCGTCCTGGTGCTCCTCGGCCGGGCCGCGTACTGGCCCGCCCGGACGACCGCGGACGGCGCGGGCCACGGCGTATGGCGGCGCGTCGCGGGCCTCGTCGACCGGGCGCCACGACGGGTGTGGGCGGTGACCCTCGCCATCCTGCTCGCCGGGGCCGCCTTCGCCCCCACGCTCGCCTCGAACGGCGTGCCGCTGGACGAGACCTTCGTGAACGACGCCCCCTCCGTCGCCGCGCAGGAGACCCTGGGCCGGCACTTCCCCGGCGGCTCCGGCAACCCCACCGTGGTCGTCGCGGACGCCGACCGACTGGACGAGGTCCTCGCCGCGGCACGGGACACCGAGGGCGTCGCCTCCGCGGCCGGCGCCGCCGCGTCCGGCGGGCCCGGCGACGAACCCCTGGTGGTCGACGGGCGGGTCCGGGTCGACGTCACCGTCGACTCGGCCGCGGACGGCGACGCGGCCCTGCGGACCGTGGAGCGCCTGCGCACCTCCCTGCACGCCGTCCCCGGCGCGGACGCCCTGGTCGGCGGCTACACGGCCCAGCGGTACGACACCCTGCCCACCGCCGAACGCGACCGCACCCTCATCGTCCCCGTCGTCCTCGCCATCATCTTCCTCATCCTGACGGTCCTGCTGCGCTCGCTGCTCATGCCCGCCCTGCTGGTGGCCACCGTGGCGCTGAACTTCCTCGCCACCCTCGGCGTCGCCGGTGTCGTGTTCCGGCACGTGTTCGGCTTCAGCGGCACCGATCCGTCCGTACCGCTGTACGGCTTCGTCTTCCTGGTCGCCCTGGGCGTCGACTACAACATCTTCCTCATGTCGCGGGTGCGCGAGGAGTCCCTGCGGCACGGGGTGCGCGAGGGTGTCCTGCGGGGGCTGGTCACCACCGGCGGCGTGATCACCTCGGCCGGCGTGGTGCTCGCCGCCACGTTCGCCGCGCTCGGGGTGATCCCGCTGGCCTTCCTCGCCCAGATCGCCTTCATCGTCGCCTTCGGCGTCCTGCTCGACACACTCGTCGTGCGCTCGCTGCTGGTGCCCGCGCTGGTGCGGGACATCGGCGCCCGCGCCTGGTGGCCGGGACGGCTCAGCCGCGATCACGGCGGGGCAGGTGACGACCCGTCGACCTGAAGGTGAACATGTTCGCCCCGATCCCGGGCAGCCGAAGCAGCAAGAAGATGTCGGTTTCGCATCGGGAGGTGTCGGTCGCCATGGGCGCGAAGGTGTTGGAGCGATTCCCCGCAGGATCCCCGCGAGGGTCGTGGCCGGCGGAGGAGTACGCGGCGCAACGGCGCGCCGAGGGCGAGCCCGCGACCGTGGTGATGGACCTGAAGTCGGATGCCTTCCTCGTGGTGGTCCCCCTGGGCGACGAGGACTGAGCCGGACGGGCGGGGCGGCGCGGGCATGGTGCGGGACCGGTCCTCGGCGGCCGGTCCCTTCCCTGCTCGGCCGGTCCGTTCCACGCTCGCACGGTCCTTTCCGCGCTCGGACGGCCCGTTCCACACTCGCACGGTCCCTGTCTGCGCTCGGACGGTCCGGTCTCCTATGGCGCCCCGTGCGTCGCGCTCAGGGTCCCTGCCGTCCGGACGAACACCTCGTGCAGGTCACGCGCGGCCCGGGGCACGGACTCCGCCCGCCGCCGTCGCAGCATCAGCAGTACCCGCGTCGTGTCGCCGCTGATCGGCCGGTGGGTCAGCGCCCCGCGCCGTTCCAGCGGATCCCCGATCACACTGAAGTCGGGCAGCACCGTCGCCCCCAGCCCCTCGGCCACCATCAGCTTGCCCATCTCCGCTCCGTCGGTGGAATACGCGAAGGACGGTCCGCGGCCGCCGAGGAGCCGATGGACGTAGCGGTGCATGACGTAACCCGACCGCATCCCGATCAGCGGTACGCCCAGCAGGTCGTCCACCGAGACCGACGACGCGGCCGCCAGCGGGCTGTCCGGGCGCACGCACACCACCGGCCGGCCGCGCAGCAGCTCGGTGGACTCGAACTCGGCGGGCATGTCGTCGCCCTCCAGATGGTTGACCAGGCCCAGGTCGAACCCGCCCTCCAGCAGGGCCCGGTGGATGTCGGTCTGCTGGGCGCCCACCACCTCCACCTGGGTGACGGGATGCGCGGCACGGAACTCCCGGACCGCCGGGATGAGGAGCGGCACGGTCGCCGCGTTCACCGTGCCGACGCGCACCATCCGGCTGATCCGGTGCTGCTCGCCGGCCGCCGAGCGCAGCCGGTCGACCGCGTCCAGCACCTCGATGATGTGGGGCAGGAGTTCGCGGCCCGACGCGCTCATGGTGGCGCCGGACCGCTTGCGCTCCAGGAGGTCCACCCCGAGTTCCCGCTCCAGGTTCCGCACGGTCTCGCTCAACGCGGGCTGGGAAAGGCGCAGTTCCTCGGCCGCCCGGCGCAGAGAACCGAGCCGGGTGACCGCAGCGATGTATTCGAGCTGTTCCGTTCGCACCACGGAAGAATGCGGGCCCGTTCGACGGCCGTTCAAGGGTTTCCCTGTCACACCTTCGTGAAATTCAATGGTCCGCGATACGAGACCGGTCGGGTTTGCCTTGACTGCCGTCGCCGACGGCTGCCACGATCGAGGGCATGAAGATGCGACTGGACCTCACGCGGCGACGCCATGTCGACCTCGCGCGCGTCTCCAGCGCCTCCTGTTGCGCCGCGGCCTGATCGCCCCCCTCGCGATCCGCCGCGCTTTTCCTTTTCCCACCTGAATTCCCCGCGCCCTCTCGCCCTTGGCGTCCGCATCCCTTTTCCAGGCCTGAGCGCCCCGTGAATTCGGCGTGCCCGAAAACATTTCCGCACCAGGAGTTCCGCATGCCTGCCGCGCCCGTGAAATTCGCCGTCGTCGAGCAGATCACCGACGTGCGCGCGTCGACCCCCCGGGCCGCCGAGGACCGGATCGCCCGGGCCGGCGAGGACCGGAGGGTCCTCGAGGGCGAACTGCCCCAGCCCACCTGGTACTTCTGACCGCTCCCACCGGGGCGCCCCCGCCATGCCGGGGCGCCCCGGGCTCCTTCGAAAAGAGGGCCCATGGCCACCGTCCTGTCCGTCTCCGGCAGCCCGTCCGCATCCTCCCGCACCGGGCGTCTGCTGCGTCACCTCGACCGGCGGCTCGCCGCCCAGGGGCACGAGGTGATCCCGCTCGACGTCCGTACGATCCCGGCCGAGGCCCTGCTGGGCGCGGACTTCCGCCACCCGGCCATCGTCGAGGCGACCGAGCTCTTCGCTCGCGCCGACGGCGTCGTCGTGGGGACCCCGGTCTACAAGGCGTCCTACTCCGGTGTCCTCAAGGCGCTCCTGGATCTGCTCCCGCAGTACGCGCTCACCGGCAAGACGGTCCTGCCCCTGGCCACCGGCGGTTCCACCGCCCACGTGCTGGCCATCGACTACGCCCTGCGTCCCGTGCTCACCTCCATGGGTGCCGCCCATGTCGTGCAGGGCTGGTTCACCCTCGACAAGGACATCACCGCGCACGAGGACGGCTCCGTCACCGTCGCCCCGACCGCCATCGAGGCCCTCGCCCAGGTCGTCGACCAGTTCTCGGCCGCGCTCGGGCGGACCCCGCACCTGGCCGCGGCGAGCTGAGCGCACGGTGTCCGCCCATGTCATCGCCGATGACGCCGAAGCCCTCGCCGTCGCCGCCTCGCTGGCCGCGGAGTTCCGCGCGGGAGCCTCCGCCAGGGACAGCGAACGACGCCTGCCCCACGCCGAGTTGGACCGGCTGTCCGCATCGGGGCTGCTTGCCGTCACCGTTCCGGCCGATCACGGTGGGGCGGACGTCGACGCCTTGACCCTCGCGGAGATCTTCCGCCTGCTCGGCGCGGCGGACGGCAGCCTCGCCCAGATCCCGCAGAGCCACTTCGTCTACGTGAACGTGATCCGCCGCCAGGGTACGGAGGATCAACGGAAGTTCTTCTTCGCCGAACTGCTCGCCGGCCGGCGCTTCGGCAACGCCCAGTCGGAGGCCGGCACCCGGCACGTCCAGGACATCCGCACCCGCCTGGAGTCGCGGCCCGACGGCTCGTACGTCCTGACCGGCGTCAAGCACTACTCCACCGGCGCCGTCTTCGCCGACTGGATCCCGGTGCTGGCCCGCGCCGAGGACGAGCAGCTGCACGTCGCGTACGTGCCGTCCGACGCGCCCGGACTCACCGTCATCGACGACTGGGACGGGCTGGGCCAGCGGACGACGGCCAGCGGCACCGTCCGCCTCGACGGGGTCCCGGTGCCGGGCGACCGCGTCCTGCCGCACCACCTCACCTTCGAGGGGCCGCAACTCCATGGCGCCGTGGCCCAGTTGCTGCACGCCGCCATCGACGCGGGGATCGCCTCGGGCGCGCTCGCCGAGGCGGCGGAGTTCGTGCGGACGAAGAGCCGGCCCTGGTTCGAGAGCGGGGTGGAGACGGCCGCCGAGGACCCCCTGCTGATCCAGCGCGTCGGTGAACTCTCCCTCCAGGTGCGGGCGTCGGAGGCACTGCTGCGGGAGGCGGCGCGGTCGGTCGACGCGGCGCGCGCCGCTCTCACCGACGACACGGCCGCCGAGGCGTCCCTCGCGGTCGCCGCCGCGAAGGTGCAGTCGGCGCGGACGGCCGTGGAGGTGTCGAGCGCCCTGTTCGAGGTGTCCGGCACCCGGTCCGCCGTCAACTCGCTCAACCTGCACCGGCACTGGCGCGACGCCCGCACGCACACCCTGCACGATCCGACCCGCTGGAAGATCCAGCACATCGGACGGTTCGTGCTGAACGGCACCCGACCGCCGCGTCACGGTCTCCTCTAGCGGCGGCCCCCCGGGGCCCCGGATCCGAAGCCGGACGGACCGCCCGCCGGACCTTCGGCCCGACAGACCTTCGGCCCGACAGACCTTCGGCCCGACAGACCTTCGGCCCGACAGCCCGGAACACCGACAGCCCGATATGCCGACATGCTGACCTTCCCGATCGGAGACCCTCCCGTGTCCCTGACCTTCCACTGGTTCCTGCCCACCAACGGCGACAGCCGCCATGTCGTCGGCGGCGGCCACGGCACCCCCGCCACCGCATCCGGACGGGACCGGCCGCCGACGGTCGCCTACCTGAGCCAGATCGCCCGGGCGGCCGAGGACCTGGGCTTCGTGGGCGCGCTCACCCCGACCGGGGCCTGGTGCGAGGACGCCTGGCTGACCACGGCGATGGTCAGCCGGCACACCGAGCGGCTGAAGTTCCTGGTCGCGTTCCGGCCCGGCTCCGTCTCGCCGACGCTCGCCGCGCAGATGGCGTCCACCTTCCAGCGGCAGTCCGGCGGGCGGCTCCTGCTGAACGTCGTCACGGGCGGCGAGAGCCACGAGCAGCGGGCCTACGGCGACTTCCTCGACAAGGACGACCGCTACCGCCGCACCGGGGAGTTCCTGGAGATCGTCCGGGGGCTCTGGGCGGGCGGGACCGTCGACTTCAAGGGCGAGCACCTCCAGGTCGAGGACGCGAAGCTGGCCCGGCTGCCGGACCCGGTGCCCGAGGTGTACTTCGGGGGGTCCTCGCCGATCGCCGGTGAGGTGGCCGCACGCCACGTCGACGTC
Organism: Streptomyces sp. NPDC037083; assembly: GCF_055606485.1. Classification (NCBI taxonomy): domain Bacteria; kingdom Bacillati; phylum Actinomycetota; class Actinomycetes; order Kitasatosporales; family Streptomycetaceae; genus Streptomyces; species Streptomyces sp. NPDC037083. The sequence continues at coordinate 284,861 of NZ_JBVJSQ010000009.1, forward strand.
TACCTCACCTGGGGCGAGCCGCCGGCCGAGGTCGCGCAGAAGATCGCCTGGATCAGGGAGCTCGCGGCGAAGCAGGGGAGGACGCTGCGGTTCGGCGTCCGGCTGCACGTCATCACCCGGGACACCTCGCAGGAGGCCTGGGCGGAGGCGAACCGGCTGCTCGCCGGATTCGACGCGGAGACCGTGAAGTCCGTGCAGGCCGGGCTGGCGCGCAGCGAGTCCGAGGGACAGCGGCGGATGCTGGCGCTGCACGGCGGCAGCCGGGACGGGCTGGAGATCCACCCCAACCTGTGGGCCGGGATCGGGCTGGTGCGGGGTGGCGCGGGCACCGCTTTGGTGGGCAGCCACGAGGAGGTCGCCGAGCGGATCAAGGAGTACGCGGCGCTGGGCATCGAGGAGTTCGTGCTGTCGGGGTATCCACACCTGGAAGAGGCGTACTGGTTCGGGGAGGGAGTGCTGCCGCGGCTGGCCTCCGAGGGGGTGTGGAAGCATCCGTTCCGCACAGAGACGGTCTCCACGTCGACGCAGGTGCCGTTCGCGAGCTGAAGGACGCGTTCCGTCCGCACGGCCGCCGGACTCGATGAATCTTCAACTGGCCGTCGTGCGACCGTTTTTCCCGTGTCGAATTCTCCCCGATCCGTCACTAGCATGGACCTGGGAACGGGACACCGGACCCCATGCCGTAAGGCAGGGTGACGCGCACTCCCCACTCGCCGCCACGTTCCATGTGGCACCGGTCCGGATGGGAAAACGGCACCCCCCGCGCCTGTGAGCGGCCCGGTCATCGGGGTGACGGACCGGCGCCGCGTCAAGGATCAGCCCGCCCGGGGCGCTCACGAAGGAGGGTCGGCCATGGGCACTTCCCTGGCGACCGAGGAAAGCGCCCCGGCCAGTGCCCCACCACTGGCTCCCGCATCGCGTGTCAGGCAACCGAGATCGCGATGGCGGGCTCTGGCGAGAGCGCGACTCGCCTGTCTCGAGGTGCAGCTGACCCGGGAGGCGACCAGGCGACCGTGCGGCGACTGTCGCAGGGCCTACCTCGACGGAGCGAAAGGCCATCTCGACAAGGCCCGTTGTGCGGCCGACGAGGTGTACGGGTGGCGGCGGCCGTGGTCCGGTTCGATCGCCCGTGAAGGCGTCTGGTCCAATCTGCGCAGCGCCGACGTGCTGCTGCTGCGACTGGTTCCCGACGCGGAGGCCGCCGGCCGCGCGAGCGAGGTCATGGCGCTGGTCAGGCGACATCTGGACAAGGACGACCCACGCCGCGTCAGACTCGGCCAACGGATTCGGCACATCGTCTCCGACGGGCCGACGCCGGACGACCGCGAACTGCTGGCCCGGGCGCTCGACAGCGCGTACAACAACCTGGACGCCGAACTGGCCCGGGTCCGAAGCTTGCGGAACATGCTCTGGACCGCGACCGTCCTCGTCCTCGTCGGCCTGATCGGCCTCGCTGTCTACGGCTGGCTCGACCCCCGCTCGCTCAGCCTGTGTTTCGCGCCCAAGGCCAGTGCCGGTGACGTGAACCAGATGCACGTCGTGTGCCCCAGCACGGAGTACCACGACAGAACGGCGAACACCGTTCCCAGCGACCTCGCCCGGCCGCAGGACATCCTCACGGTCGAGATCGCCGGGCTGGTCGGCGCGGCACTCACCGTCATCGCCTCGCTGCGCCGCATCAAGGGCACCAGCGCGCCCTACATGCTCCCGCTGGCGTCGGCGGCGCTGAAGCTCCCGACCGGTGCACTGTCGGCCTTCCTCGGGGTGCTGCTGATCAGGGGCGCTTTCGTCCCCGGGCTCAGCGACCTGGACAGCAGGGCGCAGGTTCTCGCCTGGGCCGCGGTCTTCGGCGCCGCCCAGCAGCTGGTGACCCGTCTGGTGGACGACCGGGCGCAGATGACGCTGTCGGAGGTGGGCGGACCGATCCGGACAGTGGTCGACCAGGAGAACGCCGCCGTGACGGAGGACGACGGGCCCGGCCACGCCGAGACCACCGGATCACCGGTCGCCGTGGAGCAAGCCGGCGCCGGATCCTCCGGTGTCCCGGGCGAAAACCCGGACCGCGGCCCCGCAGAGGAGCAACGGTGACGCGGCCCGGAGAGGAACCGACCGGTGAACCGGGTGGCGGGCGCACAGTGTCAGCCGGCCAGCGCGTCGAGGTGAGCCGCCCGTGACTCCTGGGTCTGGGCCTGGACCATGAGGAACAGGGCTTCCCTCGCCAGACGTTGGGCCCTGCTCGTCAACAGCATGGAGCGGCCGCCGCCCGTCACCACCGCCGCTGTGGTGGCCGCCTGCAGCACCTCGTAGGCCTGCGTCCTCAGCGTCAGGCGCTCCGGCACGTTCTCGTGGGGTGCGGCATCGTCGGCGAGGGCGTAGGCCCGCGCGCGGCAGGCGGTGAGACGAGGACGCAGCGGGGCCGCCGCGTCCTCGTCCAGCAGGGCCAGGGCCGCCTCCGCGACACCGAAGACCGCGGGGTTGGCATTCACCGTCCTGAGGCGATCCGCCGCCGCCCACCGCTCGTAGGGGGTCCGCAGTGCCACCGCCTCGTCCGGGAGCCACAGGTCCGCCAGCTCCAGGGAGACCGTGCGCGCGGCGGTGAGGGCGGCGAGGCGCATCGGGGCCGAGGCCCGCAGTCCCGGCTGATCCCGCGCCTCGGCGAAGGCGAACACCGCCTCGTCCCCGTCGGTGACGCCGGCCAGCAGCATGACGTCGTTCAGGCCCCACCCCGTGTACCAGGGCACCGTCCCGTCGAAGCGCCAGCCGCCCCGCTCCCGCGTGGCCCGCACCGGTGTGCGCGGGTGGGCCCGCAGGTGCGCGTACGCCACCCCGGACAGCAGCTCTCCGGTCGCCATCGGGCCCAGCAGGCGGTCACGGACCGGTCCTTCGCTCCTGGTCAGTGTCAGCACCGGCGTGTGGTGCTGCGTCTGCACGAACCAGGTCGAGCAGCACGCCCCTGCCAGGATCTCCGCCGTCTCGCGCACCACGGCGCCGGGCGCCGCGGCGCCGCCGTACTCCTTCGGCGCGTTCAGGCCGAGCAGGCCCGAGCGCCTGATCTCGTTCAGGTGACTCGCGGGAACCTCGCCCTGGTCGACCTGCTCGGCCCGCGGGGCGAGGAGGTCGTCGGCGAGACGGCGGGCGCGGGCGACGAGAGGGTGCGGTGCGGTCATGGGCTGGATTGTTTCCCGATTCGTCTCCCGACTCGCGGCGCGGTGTGTCGATTCGGGGGAGAGTCGTTCGTGTAGGAGGTGAGAGAACGGCACGAGAGAGTGGAGGACGTCATGAAGCACTACCTGCTCAGCGTGGTCCAGCCCGCCGGCGGGGAGCCGCCCGCGGCCGAGGAGCTGGCCGAGATCATGCGCCGCGTGAAGGAGTACAACGACGAGCTGCGCGCCGCCGGCGCCTGGGTCTTCGCCGGGGGGCTGAACGGACCGGAGACGGCCACGATGCTGCGGCCCAAGGACGGCGACGTGCTCGTCACCGACGGGCCGTACGCCGAGGGCAAGGAGTACCTCGGCGGTCTGTGCCTGATCAGGGCCGCCGACCTGGACGAGGCCCTGGAATGGGGACGCAAGGCGGCGTTGGCCACCACTTTGCCCATCGAGGTGCGTCCCTTCGCCGACGCCCACTGACCGATGCCGGGCAGCACCGACGTCGAGGCCGTCTTCCGAGCGGAGTACGGCCGGGCCGTCGCCGTCCTCGTCCGCTTCCTCGGCGACATCGACCTCGCCGAGGAAGCGGTCCAGGACGCCTTCACCACGGCCGTGCGGCGCTGGCCGCAGACCGGTGTGCCGCCGAGCCCGGCCGGATGGATCATCACCACCGCCCGCAACCGGGCCGTGGACCGGCTGCGCCGGGAGTCCACCCGGGACGCCCGCCACGCCGAGGCCGCCCTGCTGCACGCCGCCGACCCGCCCGTGGAGGAGGGCCCCGTGCACGACGACCGGCTCCGCCTGGTCTTCACCTGCTGTCACCCCGCGCTGGCCCCGCAGGCGCAGGTCGCCCTCACGCTGCGGCTGCTCGGCGGGCTCACCACCGCGCAGATCGCGCGGGCCTTCCTCGTCCCCGAGCCGACCATGGCCCAGCGCCTGGTCCGCGCCAAGGCGAAGATCCGCGACGCCCGCATCCCCTACCGGGTGCCACGCGACGCCGACCTGCCCGACCGGCTCAAGGGCGTGCTCGCCGTCGTCTACCTGATCTTCAACCAGGGATACGAGGGCGACGCCGGCCTGTGCGCGGAGGCCGTGCGGCTCGGCCGGCTCCTGACCGAGCTGATGCCGGACGAGCCCGAGGCCACCGGACTGCTGGCGCTGATGCTGCTCGTGGAGTCCCGCCGGGGGGCACGCGAGGACGCCGACGGCGCGCTCGTGCCGCTGCCCGCGCAGGACCGTGCCCGCTGGGACCGGGACCTGATCGCCGAGGGGCAGTCGCTGGTCCGCCGCTGCCTGCGCCGCGACCGGCCCGGGCCCTACCAGATCCAGGCCGCCGTGCAGGCCGTCCACAGCGACGCGCCGACCGCCGAGGACACCGACTGGCGGCAGATCCTGCGCCTGTACGACCAGCTCATGGCCGTCGCGCCGAGCCCGGTCGTGGCCCTGAACCGGGCGGTCGCGGTGGCCGAGACCGATGGCCCGCAGCAGGCCGTCGACCTGGTCGACGCGCTGGACCTGGACCACTACCACGTGTACCACGCGGTCCGCGCGGACCTGTTGCGCCGCCTCCACCGGACCGCCGAGGCCGTACGGGCCTACGAGGCGGCCCTCGCGCTGAGCGAGAGCCGGGCGGAACGCGCCTTCCTGGAACGGCGCAGGCGCGAACTCCTCGCGGACCCGGGAATGAAGCGGGACCCGTAAATGGTTGGCATATACACCGAGCTGATCGCTCGGCCGACAACCAGGGCCGCAAGGCCCGTGCACCCCAGCGAGGCACCGTGACCACCGCAGCCACCCCCGAGCAGCCCGCCGACGTCGTCGCCCGACTGCGCGCCGCCTTCCGCTCCGGCCGCACCAAGCCCGTCGCCTGGCGCACCGACCAGTTGCGCCGGTTGCGCGCGCTGCTCACGGAGCAGGGCGCCGAGCTGGCCGCCGCCCTCCACGCCGACCTGGGCAAGAGCTCCACCGAGGCCTACCGCACCGAGATCGACTTCACCGTCCGCGAGATCGACCACACCCTCGAGCACCTGGACGAGTGGCTGCGCCCCGAATCCGCCCCGGTCCCGGCCCACCTGGGCGCCGACGCGACCGCGTGGACCCAGTACGACCCGCTCGGCGTCGTCCTCGTCATCGCACCCTGGAACTACCCCGCCCAGCTCCTGCTCGCCCCGCTGGTCGGCGCCCTCGCCGCCGGCAACGCGGTGGTCGTCAAGCCCAGCGAGCTCGCGCCCGCCACCTCCGCCGCCCTGGCCCGACTGCTGCCGGCCCGTCTGGACACCGACGCGGTCGCCGTCGTCGAGGGCGGGATCCCGGAGACCACGGCCCTGCTCGCCGAACGCTTCGACCACATCTTCTACACCGGGAACGGCGCCGTCGGCCGCGTGGTCCTGCGCGCCGCAGCCGAGCACCTCACCCCGGTCACCCTCGAACTCGGCGGCAAGTCACCGGCGTTCGTGGACCGCGACGCCGATCTCGCCGTCGTCGCCGACCGGTTGGCCCGCGGCAAGTTCCTCAACGCCGGCCAGACCTGCGTCGCCCCCGACTACGTCCTCACCGACCCGGAGACGGCCGCCGCCCTCGAACCCCTGCTGACGCGCGCGGTCGAGGCGGTCTACGGCGCCGACCCGCAGGCCTCCGCCGAATACGGCCGCATCGTCAACGAACGCCACTTCGACCGGCTCGCCGGCCTGCTCGGCTCCGGCCGCGTCGTCGTCGGCGGCGGCAACGACCGCGCGGACAAGTACATCGCGCCCACCGTCCTCGCCGACGTCGACCCCAAGTCGCCCGTCATGCAGGAGGAGATCTTCGGCCCGATCCTGCCGATCGTCACCGTCGACGGCCTGGACGAGGCGATCGACTTCATCAACGACCGCGACAAGCCCCTTGCCCTGTACGTGTTCACCGAATCCGAGACCACCCGAGGACGCATCGCCGCCGAAACCTCCTCCGGGGGTCTCGGACTCGGCCTGCCGCTCGCCCATCTCACCGTCTCCGACCTGCCGTTCGGCGGTGTGGGGGAGAGCGGAATGGGCAGCTACCACGGGCGCTACTCCATCGAGACGTTCAGCCACCGCAAGGCGGTGCTGGCGAAGCCGCTGGGCTGAGGCGTGGTCCGCAGGTCGGCGGTGACGACCGGGGGAAGCCCTCCGCAACACGGGCCACCGCCATGGCCCGTTGACGGAGGCGGCCGCGACCGCGCCGCTGATCCCGGTGGGTGCGAAACTGCCCGGATGACCACCGAAACGATCACCGCGGAGGCCGCGGGCACCTGGAACATCGGCGACCTGTCCGTCAACCGCCTCGGCTTCGGCGCGATGCGGCTGACGGGCAGCGCCGCCTTCCACCTCGGCACGCCGAGCGACCGCGACCGCTCGATAGCCGTGCTGCGCAGAGCCGTCGAGCTCGGCGTCGACCACATCGACACCGCCGCCTTCTACTTCTCCTCCCTGCGCTCGGCCAACGAACTCATCGGCCGCGCGCTTTCCCCGTACCCGGACGGCCTGGTCATCGCCGCCAAAGTCGGCCCGTACCGCGACTACCGGGGGGAATGGGGGGCCGCCGCCCGCCCCGAGGACCTGCGCGGCCACGTCGAGGAGAACCTGCGCCAGCTCGGCCGCGACCACCTCGACCTCGTCTACCTGCGCAGGATGGGGCAGGAGTCGATCGCCGAGCACTTCGGCGCGCTCGCCGCACTGCGCGAGGAGGGCCTGGTCCGCCACCTCGGGATCTCGGCGGTCCAGCCCCGCCACCTCGCCGAGGCGCAGGCCATCGCCCCGGTGGCGAGCGTGCAGAACGAATTCGGTCTCGGCCACCCCGGCCCGGCGTCCGCGGAACTGCTCGGGCTCTGCGGCGAACAGGGCATCGCCTTCGTCCCCTACTTCGCCATCGCCGGGGAGGGGGCCGAACACGGGGCGACCGCCGCCCACGACGAGGAGGTGCTGCGCATCGCCCGCGCCCACGACGCGACGCCCGCCCAGGTCCGGCTCGCCTGGACCCTCGCCCAGGGACGGCACGTCCTGGCCATCCCCGGCACCGGAAACCCCGCTCACCTGGCCGAGAACGTGGCCGCCGGAGCGCTGCGCCTCACGGGGGAGGAGACGGACCGCCTGAACGCGGCCCACCGCGGCGCAGGCCGCGCGCAGGGGGACTGACCCGCCCCGGCCGCCGCGACAACAGGCCGTACCGGCCCCCACTGGCGCGTACCAAGTTTTACGTATAACCTCACCCGTCAATCCCTTCCGGAAGAGTTCTTCCGCAAGGGGCCCCGTACAGCGTCCGCACACCCCCCGAAAGGTCCCGATGAGCCGCATCGCCCTGGTCACCCTCGTCGTCGACGACTACGACGAGGCGATCCGCTTCTACACCGAGGCGCTCGGCTTCCGGCTCGTCGAGGACGAACCCCGCCCCGACGGCGCCCGCTGGGTCGTCGTACGGCCGGGAGACGGCCAGGGCGGCGTCGGGCTGCTGCTCGCCCGCGCCAAGGGCGACGCCCAGCGCGCCCGCGTCGGCGACCAGACCGGCGGCCGCGCCGGGTTCTTCCTGCACACCGGGGACTTCGCCGGCGACCACGCCCGTATGCGCGCCGCCGGCGTGACCTTCCTGGAGGAGCCCCGCCACGAGACCTACGGCTCCGTCGCCGTCTTCCAGGACCTGTACGGAAACCGCTGGGACCTGCTCCAGCCCGCCGTCTGAGCACCGCCTGCCGAACCACTCGCCGAGGAACACGCACATGCCCCACATCGACACCGACACCCTCCGCCGGCTTCCCAAGGCCGTCCTGCACGACCACCTCGACGGCGGCCTGCGCCCCGCCACCGTCGTCGAGCTCGCGGCGACGGTCGGCCACACGCTGCCCACCACCGACCCCGACGAGCTCGCCGCCTGGTACTTCGAGGCCGCCAACTCGGGCGACCTGGTGCGCTACATAGCCACCTTCGAGCACACCCTCGCCGTCATGCAGACCCGCGAGGGCCTGCTGCGCACCGCCGAGGAGTACGTCCTCGACCTCGCCGCCGACGGCGTCGTCTACGGCGAGGTCCGCTACGCCCCCGAGCTGATGCTGAACGGCGGGCTGACGCTCCCCGAGGTCGTCGAGACGGTCCAGGAGGGCCTGGCCGCGGGCATGGCGAAGGCCGCCGCCGCGGGCACGCCCGTCCGGGTCGGCACCCTGCTCTGCGGCATGCGCATGTTCGACCGCACCCGGGAGACCGCCGACCTCGCGGTCGCCTTCCGGGACGCGGGCGTCGTCGGCTTCGACATCGCCGGAGCCGAGGACGGCTTCCCGCCCGCCGACCACCTCGACGCCTTCGAGCACCTGCGCCGCGAGAGCGTCCCCTTCACCATCCACGCCGGGGAGGCCCACGGCCTGCCCAGCATCCACCAGGCCCTTCAGGTGTGCGGCGCCCAGCGCATCGGGCACGGCGTGCGCATCACCGACGACATCGTCGACGGCAAGCTCGGCCGTCTCGCCGGCTGGGTGCGCGACCGCCGGGTCGCGCTCGAGATGTGCCCGACCTCCAACCTCCAGACCGGGGCCGCCGTCTCCATCGCCGAGCACCCGATCACCGCGCTGAAGGACCTCGGCTTCCGGGTCACCCTCAACACCGACAACCGTCTGGTCTCCGGCACGACGATGACCCGCGAGATGTCGCTCCTGGTCGAGGAGGCGGGCTGGACGATCGAGGACCTGCGCACGGTCACGGTCAACGCCCTCAAGAGCGCGTTCATCCCGTTCGACGAGCGCCGGGCCCTCATCGAGGACGTCGTCCTGCCGGGCTACGCGTCCGCGCTCTGAATCAGCCCGCGGACGTAGGCGGCCTGTCCGACGTGCTGGAGATCGTCGGACAGGACGCTGACCAGCCGCACGCCCAGGGTGACCGGCGGATCCCAGCGCTCGTCCACGACGCGCTCCAGGTCCGCCGCGGTGAGCGCGCGCAGAGCCGTCAGGGTCTGCGCGTGCACGGCGTCGTGGTAGCCGGTGAGCAGCCCTGCGTCCTGGACGCGCACCTTGGCGACCTTCGCGGTGCTGTGCCCGTACCCGATGTCATGGCGGGGCAGGCCGAGGCCGAACCGTTTCTCCCAGTCCTGCGTCAGCCACACCTGGTCGAGCCCGAAGGCGTCGGCGACGTGGTCGTCCTGGACCCGGGTGAGATGCCACGCCAGCCACGCGATCGAGTTGGCCTCGGCGGCGGGCCGGGCGTTGAGGCCGTCGGGGTCCAGGCCCTCGACGGCGGCGTGGACCTCTTCCTGGATGCGGTTGAACCCGTCGATGAGGATGTCCTTGGCATGCATACGTCCACCATCGCGCAGGGCGCGCTCACTCGCCCGCCGTTTCGAGCAGCCCCATCAGTGCTCGGGCCGCGGGACTGGTGGAGCGGGCGGGCGGCAGCAGCGCCACCGTCTCGTACACCGCCTCGCCGGTGCCGCTGAGGGCGAGCGCGGTGAGGGCCTCGCGCTTGTGCCGGAAATGGCGCGGCACGACCGCGACGCCGAGGTTCTCGTCCACCAGGTCCAGCAGACTGTGCACGTCGTTCACCTCCAGGGCGACCGTGCGCCGCACCCCGGCCTCGGCGAACGCGGCGTCGGTGGCGCGGCGCGGACCCCAGTCGGGATGGAAGTCGACGAAGACCTCGTCGGCCACGTCCTGGGGCGTCAGCGCCGCCCGGACCCCGGCGAGGCGGTGGTCGGGGTGGCACAGCGCGTACATCGGCTCGGTGGCCAGCGGTACGCAGCGCAGCTGGTCGGTGTCGGTCTGGGTGCGGTAGGCGAACGCCAGGTCGAGCCGGCCGGCCGCCACCTCCTCGCCCAGCGCGCCCGAGCCGGTCTGGCGCAGCCGGATCTCCACGTCCGGGTGCCGCCGCCGGAACGCTGCGAGCAGCCCCGCCACGTGCACCCCGGCGATGCACTGTTCGGTGCCCACCGAGAGGGTGCCGCGGACCACGCCCTGCACGGCGGCCACCGCCTCGTGGGCCGCCCGTACCTGTGCCAGGACCCGCTCCGCCTCCGCGAGCAGGGCCCGGCCCGCCTCCGTCAGCGTCACCCTTCGGGTGGTCCGTACGAACAGGGGGGCGCGCAGTTCCCGCTCCAGTGCCCGGATCGAGGCCGACAGCCCCGACTGGGAGACCATGAGGCGTTCGGCGGCCCGGGTGAAATGCTGGTCCTCGGCGACCGCGACGAAGTGCTGGAGGTGGCGCAGTTCCATGATTGAGAAGCGTATCCGCTGAATCTCATCGGATTCTTCTGTTGGACCACTACCCGCAGGCAGAGCCAGAGTGGAGGACGGTTCCCGAAGCTGATCCTCCCGAACCCGATCGTCGTGCCAACCCCTCCTGGAGTCGCGTTGTACACCGCACACCCCGACCGTTACGCGGACATGCCCTACCGGCGCACAGGACGCAGCGGCCTGAAGCTCCCCGCGCTGTCGCTCGGACTGTGGCACAACTTCGGCCCGGACCGCCCGGTCGAGACCCAGCGGGCCATCCTGCGCCGCGCCTTCGACCTCGGCGTCACCCACTTCGACCTGGCCAACAACTACGGCCCGCCGCCCGGCGCCGCCGAGTCCGCCCTGGGCGGGTTCCTGAAGACCGACTTCGCGCCGTACCGCGACGAGCTGGTGATCTCCACGAAGGCCGGCTATCTGATGTGGCCCGGCCCGTACGGCGAGTGGGGCTCGCGCAAGTACGTGCTGTCCTCGCTGGACCAGAGCCTGCGGCGCATGGGCCTGGACTACGTCGACGTCTTCTACTCGCACCGCCCGGACCCGGAGACTCCCCTGGAGGAGACGATGGGCGCCCTGCACAGCGCGGTCCAGCAGGGCAAGGCGCTCTACGTCGGCGTCTCCAACTACTCGGCGGAGCAGACCCGCGAGGCGGCCCGCATCCTCGGTGAACTGGGCACCCCGCTCCTCATCCACCAGCCGCGCTACTCGATGCTGGACCGCCGCCCGGAGAGCGAGGGCCTGCTGGACGCCCTGGACGAGCTCGAGGTCGGTTCGATCGTGTTCTCCCCGCTGGAGCAGGGCCTGCTGACCGGCCGCTACCTGGACGGCATCCCGGAGGACTCGCGGGCGGCGAGCGACAGCCCGTTCCTGAACTCCGAGGCGCTCACCGAGGAGCTCGTCGGCAAGCTGCGCGCGCTGGACGACATCGCCAGGTCCCGCGGCCAGTCCCTCGCCCAGCTGGCCCTGGCCTGGGTGCTGCGCGGCGGCCGGGTGACCTCCGCGCTGGTGGGCGCGAGCAGCGCCCGGCAGATCGAGGACAGCGTGGGCGCTCTGGCCCGGCTGGACTTCGAGGACGAGGAGCTGACCCGGATCGACGCGGTGATCAACGGCTGAGCCGTTCCGTCAGCCGGACGGTCACCCGGTCGCCCTCCTGCTTTCCGATCGCCTTGCGCACCTCGGCCCTGACGGGGAGTTTGTGGGTGCCGCCGCCGAGGGCCATGAACGAACTCCGGAACGGATGTCCGTCGACGGCCCCGCGGATCCTGACCGGTCCGTGGGTGCCGAAGAATTCGGCGGACTCCGGCCGGACGGCATAGGTCCGGCCGCCCTTCGCCGGGCTCTTGCGCAGGACGGCCGTGAATTCGGCGTTCAGTGTTCCGTTTGTCGTTCCGTTCGTGCTCATGATGTCCTCCGCTCGCGGTGATCCCTTTTCGGGTGGACTGCCGCGAGCGGGGGAATTCATCGCTGTCCGGGCTCAGGCCGCGGCGGGCACCCGGTCGAGGAATCCGAGGACGGCGGTGATCCGGTCCTGTGCGTCCAGGGTGATGACGTCGGATCCGGCCACCGGCGCCGAACCCTCCCCGGCGGGGGCGCCCTCGGCCTCGCTCACCAGTTCCCAGGAGAAGCGGGCCGTGTCGTGGTGCCCGTCGACCGTGCCCGTGAGGCGGAAGGAGAAGCCCGGGAACTGCGCGTGGACCGCCGCGACGAGGGCCGCGATCTGCTCGTGGCCGACGGCGTCGGCGAGCGGGTCGGTGTACCGTCCGTCCACCGCCCACGCTGCGTTGACAGCCTTGGCCAAGGCCTCGGACTCGCGTGCGTTCCAGGCCTCGAAGTAGCGGGCGACGGCGTTTGCGTAACGGTCGGTGTTCGCGGACATGGTGGAATCAGCCTCCGTCGAGGTCGTCGTTACTGGTCAGAACCCGGATTCGGCTCTTCGCCGATCCGGTGTGACCACCTTGCCCGCACCCGACGGTCCGGGTCGATTACCTGTCGGGTAATGACGACGGCTCCCGGCGTTCGCAGGATTTCGGCCATGAACGCCAGGGAATATGCCAGGAGACTGGCCAAAAAGTCATGGTGACAGTGTTTCAAGAGTGAACATACTCGAATGTCAGGGGCGAGTTCACTCGCAGGAGCCGCACGGAAAGCGAGGCGCAACCGGCAATCGAGCACCGGGGGAGAGGGACGTGCACGACGAATTCCTGTGCCATGTCACGGCGTACGGCGTCTGCGACGGCCGGCGCATCGGCGTACCGCTCGGCACCTACCGGGCTCCGACGCTGGCGCTCGCCCTGTGGTGGCTGCGGGACCGGGCCTCGTGGATGGCCGAACGGCTGGATCCGCGACCCGAGAGCGGGCACTTCCCCCCGGGCGCGCTGGTCCCGGTGGCGGACACCGTGCGCGACGTCCCCGCGTTGCTGCGCGCCTGGTGCGCCGACATGGAGCGGCAGGAGCTGGTGGCCGACGAGTTGGCGGGCGGCCGCCTGGTGCGGATCGCGGTCAGCGACGACACCACCGAGTACGAACTGCTCGCCGAGTCCGTCGACGCGCTGCGCATGCAGCGGACCGTCCCGGCCCTCGTCCTCCCCGTCGGCTGACACCCGCCGTCACCGGGCATGCAGGGGAGCGAATCGCTAGAATTTCGGGCATGGTGGAGCGGCCGGTCTCCTCGACCGCGCCCGCACTCGTGCTGGAGACCGAGACGGGCTCCACCCTGCTGGTGCCCGGCCACGACTACCGCGTCGGCCGCGACCCGCTCAGCGACATCGTCATCGACGACACCCGCGTCTCCTGGCGTCACGCCGTGCTGCGGCCGGAGGGCGATCACTGGACCGTCGAGGACCGGCACAGCACCAACGGCACCTACACCGACGGCGGCCGGGTCCACGAGTGGCGGGTCGGCCCCGGCAGCGTGATCCGCTTCGGCAGCCCGTCCGACGGGCCGTACGTCGCCCTGTCGTGCCCTCCCCCCTCCTGGGCCGGGCTTCCGCCGGGCGTGTCGATGCCCGCGCTGACCGGGACCTTCCGGCACCCCGCCAGCGTCAGGCCGCTGCCGTCGCACACCGTCCGGATCGGCCGTGCCGACGACAACGACCTGGTCGTCGACGACCTCGTCGTCTCGCGTCGGCACGCCGAACTGCGCCCGCGGCCCGACGGCGGACACGAGATCGTCGACCTGGACAGCCACAACGGGACGTACGTCAACGGGCTGCCCGTCCACCGCGTCCCGCTCGGCCCCGGAGACGTCGTCGGCATCGGGCACTCGGCGTTCTGTCTCGTCGGCGGCCGGCTCCAGGAATACGTCGACACCGGCGCGGTCTGCCTCGACGTCCAGGACCTGACCGTCACCGTAGACCGCGGCCGCAAGGTCCTCCTGGACCACGTGTCGTTCCCGGTGGAGGAGAAGTGCCTGCTCGCGGTCGTCGGCCCGAGCGGCGCCGGGAAGTCCACCCTGCTCGGCGCCCTCACCGGCCAGCGCCCCGCCGACCACGGCACGGTCGTCTACGACGGCCGCGACCTCTACCGCGACTACGCCGAGCTGCGCCAGCGCATCGGACTGGTCCCGCAGGACGACATCCTGCACGCCCAGCTGACCGTGCGCGCCGCCCTCGGCTACGCCGCCGAACTGCGCTTCCCCCAGGACACCGCGAAGGCGGAGCGCCGGGAACGGGTCGCGGAGGTCATCCGCGAACTGGGCCTCGAACAGCGCGCCGACCAGCCCGTGCACAGCCTCTCCGGCGGCCAGCGCAAACGGGTGAGCGTGGCCCTGGAACTGCTCACCAAACCGTCGCTGCTCTTCCTGGACGAGCCGACCTCCGGCCTCGACCCCGGCATGGACCGCTCGGTGATGCACATGCTGCGCGGTCTCGCCGACGACGGCCGCACGGTCGTCGTCGTCACCCACAGCGTCCTCAGCCTCGATGTCTGCGACCGACTGCTGGTGCTCGCGCCGGGCGGCCGGACCGCCTACTACGGGCCGCCCGAGGACGCCCTCGCCTTCTTCGGCTTCGAGCAGTGGCCCGAGGCCTTCGAGGCGTTCGAGCGCGACCGGGACCGCGACTGGGCGGGGGAGTACCGCGACTCGCCGCTGCGGCGGCAGTACGTCGTCGACTCCAGCGTGCAGCCCCGGCTGCCCCGCTCCGGGCCGGTCATCATGCTGCCGCCGCCCCGGCCCCGCGGCAGGGCCGCCCAGCTCGGCACCCTCGTCCGGCGCTACACGGCCGCGCTCGCCGCCGACCGCGCCTTCCTCGCGATCATGATCGCTCTCCCGTTCGTCATGGGCGCGATGGCCCGGGCCCTCGCCGGGAGCGGGCTGACCCGGGACACCGCGATGAACGCGCTGCTCGTCCTGTGCGTCGGAGCCGTCCTGACCGGGGCGGCCAACGCCGTGCGCGAACTCGTCAAGGAACGCGTGATCTACCGGCGGGAACGCGCCGTCGGCCTGTCCAGATCGGCCTACCTGCTGTCCAAGGTGGTGGTGCTGGGCACGGTCACCGTCGTGCAGGCGGTGGTGCTGACCCTGGTCGCCCTGCTCGGGGTCGACCTCCACGCGCCCGGCGGCGAGGGCGTGCTGATGCCGCCCCTGGCCGAGATCACCGTCGCCGTGGCGCTGCTGGCCTTCACGGCGATGATGCTCGGCCTGGTGGTCTCCGCGCTGGTGCGCAAGGAGGAGGTGACGATGCCGCTGCTGGTGCTGCTCGCCCTCGTCCAGGTGGTCTTCTGCGGGGCGCTGCTGAAACTGCAAGGCGTGCCGGGACTGGAGCAGTTCTCGTGGCTGGTGCCCGCACGGTGGGCACTGGGGGCGATGGCCGGCACGGTCGGGCTGTCCCGGATCGTGCCCGGCGACATCGCCGGTGACCCGCTGTTCGAGCACGCGGCGGGGGTGTGGCTGCTCGACGTGACGATGCTGGTCGTGCTCTCGGCGGTCTTCGGACTCATCGTCTCCCGTCTGCTGCGCCGACAGGAGCCCGCGGTGATGCGGACATAGCCGCCGTGCCGCACCCGGGGCCACCGGGAAGCGGCGTGGAGCAGGGCGGGACGGGAAGCGGCGGGGCGCAGGATGCGGTGGGGCGCAGGGCGGGGACGGGAAGCCGCGGCGGCGGTGTTCGCCCCGCCTCACTCCTGACCCGTCCCGCCGAGGGTTGCGCGCGCCGGGCGATCACCGTGCGCCGGGCCGCCGCGCCGGGCGGGCCCCGCCGCACACATCGCGCCGTCCTCGCAGGTGACGGCTCCGCACACGCCGTCCGTCCTGACGCCGAGTCCCTCGCAGCGGGCGCGCACCGGCCGCCGTCCCGGTGTCCGAGGATCACGTCGGCTGCGTGAAGAGGGACGGGCCCGGCGCGCCCGGCGCCGCCGCGGCCGCCGTCAGCGGGGTCGCGTTCCTCTCCGGCGGCGGACCAGGCCCGCCGACAGCCCGCCCAGGAAGCCCGTGACCAGCCCCCACAGCGCGGCCAGGCCCAGCGCCGACCACACCTCGGCACGCAGAAACACCTCTCCGGACAGATCGCCGCCCAGGTCGCCGAGACCGACCACGAACAGGCCGTAGTGCGCGGAGACCCGGCCGACCAGGCAGATCATCAGCACCGTGAGCACCAGCGCGACCGCCATGTGCAGGGCGTGCCGCCAGGGAGGCGTCCGCGGCGGCGAGTGGGCGGCCGTCAGGAACGCCGCCGCCAGCAGCAGCACCGCGTCCACGGCGACGAGCCACCACACGCGGCCGTCGTGCTCGGCGAGACTGCTCAGGTTCAGTCGTGCGGTGTCCTGGCCGCGCAGCACCTCGTCCAGGACATGCGGCATCGGCAGCCCGAACGGGCCCTCCACCCGGCCGTTCCAGGTGGCCCCCAGCCCGATGGTGAACGTCAGCCACATCAGATTGGGCATCCCGAGCAGCACCACCGCGAGGGTCTCGGCGGTGCGCCCCCGGGTCGCCGCGACGACGAGCGCGACGACCACGCCCACTGCGACGCAGACGAGCAGCAGCGCGACCATCGCGTGCGCGGCGGGCCGTACCGACTCCTGCAGGCGCAGCATCCGGGCCGGCAGCGGGGCCCCGCGCGCGACCAGCAACGCCAGCACCAGTACCCCGGCCAGCCACAGCAGCCCGATCACGAGCGTGCGCGGCACGTCCGCGGAGAAGCCGGCCTCGGGGCTGACACCGAACAGTTCGCCCAGGTCGCTCAGCGTGTCGTCGCCGAGGGGGATCGCGAAGGTCCGGTGCGCGGCGAGCGCCACGCCGAGGAGGCCGAGCAGCCACACGACGGCGATCCGGGCCGCCCATCCGGCCAGCTCCCCGGCACCCGCCACCGCACGGTGCCGCAGCGGCCGCAGAAAGCCCGCGCCGACCACGAGCGCCCCGGTCAGGGTGACGGACAGCGGGATCACCGTCAGGCCGGCCCGGGTGTCGGCGAGCCCGCCGGCGTCACCGGAGAGCTCCACCGTGCCGCCGACGGCCGTGACGACGGTCGCCGCGACCACCCGGGGGAAGGCGCCCTCCGGCAGATCCGAGGCTCCGGCCGCCCACAGACCCAGCGCGGCCACCACCCCCATGGCGATCAGTCCGGCCACCGCCGTGGCGAACGCCCGGCCCCAGCCGTGGCGCAAGACTGCCTGGTCACGAGGGCTGTACGGGCTCACCCTGCCACGCTAAGCAGCACGGGAGGAGCGCGCCTGCCGGGAGGGCCGTCCGCGTCGGGGCGGCCTGCGGGCCCCGACCGGAGCGCAGTGTGAGGCAGCCCATGGTCATTGTGTCCAGGAGGTGACGAGAGACTGGGACTGCACGGCGCGGCACGGGGTACGAGCACTGGTGCACAGCAGCGTCCGGCCAGTCCGGCCTCCGAGAGAGAAACGCATGATCGAGCACCTGGACGGGGCAGTGATACCGATTGGTTTCGATGTACCCGTGGAACCGCTACGGCGGGCGGCGCACTACACCGGTGAGCCCGGATGCATAGCCGAGGCCCGAGAGTTCGCCGCCCACTTCGTCGACCAGCTCAGGACGGAGTGGTGCGCCACGATCGGCGACCGGGTGAGCGGTGAGGTGATGCTGGTGGTCAGCGAGCTGGTGACCAACGCCGACCGGCACAGCAACGGGCCGTACATCCTGGAACTGGAGGGCACGGACGCCTCGGTCACGGTGAGCGTCTACGACAGCAGCGACGCGCTGCCCATGAGGTTCCCCAAGGACCCCGAGCGCATCGGCCGTCACGGTCTGGAGATCGTGCACGCGGTGGCGGCGGAGGTCACCGCCGAGCGGGTGCCGGTCGGCAAGCGGGTCCGCGCGGTGCTCACCTTCGAGGTATAGGCGCCCGGGGCGGCCCGCCCCACGCCCGCGTCGGCCGACGCGTCTTCGCCGGCCGACGCTTTGCTGTCTGTCGCTTTCCTGTCCGTCACAGGGGTCTGTCAGCCGCAGGGGTCGGTTCCGGGAGCCTTCACTCCGCCTGCCTCACCCCCGCGGGCGTCGCCGGTCAGGCGCAGCCCAGCTCGCCCAGCATCCCCTGGCGCAGGCGCATGATGATCCGCTTGATCAGGCGGGAGACGTGCATCTGGGAGCAGCCGAGCCGCTCGCCGATCTCCGCCTGGGTGGCCTCCTCGACGAACCGCATGTGGAGGATCTGCCGGTCGCGCTCGCTGAGCTCCGCCATGAGCGGCGCCAGCGAGTGGAAGTCCTCGACGAGCCGCAGCCCGTCCTCCTCCACGCCGATGAAGTCGGCGAGGACCGACTCGCCGTTCTCGGGGCCGTCGCCGGTGAGCGCTGCGTCGAGCGAGGAGGAGTTGTAGCCGTTGGCCGCGATCTGCGCCTCGACCACCTGGTGCTCGGCGAGGTTCATCAGCGTGGCCAGCTCCGCCACCGTCGGCTCCCGGTCCAGGCGGCTGGAGAGCTCGTCCCGCGCCCTGGCCAGTTCGACCCGCAGCTCCTGCAGCCGCCGCGGCACGTGCACGGCCCACGTCGTGTCCCGGAAGAAGCGCTTGATCTCACCGACGATGTACGGCAGCGCGAACGAGGTGAACTCCACCTCGCGCGAGACCTCGAACCGGTCGATGGCCTTGATCAGGCCGATCATCCCGGTCTGGACGATGTCCTCCATGTCGTCCCCGCGGCCGCGGAACCGGCCGGCCGCGAAGCGCACCAGGGACATGTTCATCTCGATGAGCGTGTTGCGGGCGTACTGGTATTCGTGCGTGCCCTCCTCGAGCACGGCGAGCCGGCTGAAGAACTGCCGGGACAGTTCGCGTGCGTCGCGCGGAGCCACGCTGCGGGGCGCTTCGATGCCCGGCAGCGGCGCGCCGGCCGTGCTGGTGAGGGCGGTGCCCTCGACGACCTCTGCCTCCGACCGGTTCACGGCGGTCTGCATGGTCTCTCCCTCGACAGTCACGGTTCGACGTCTGTTGCTCTCGGTCCGTGAGCGGACACGGGTGTGTACGCCTTCTGAGGGGGCGGGTACCCGGTCCTCGCCGACTCATGCGTGCCGAATGCGGCCGGATTTTCCGAGGCGACCCGCCCCGGGGCACCTCCACGGATCTGCGCGGATCCGCCCGGGACTCCCTGGATCTGCCCGGATCTCTTCCGATCCCGCCTGCGGGGCCGGTCGAGCCGTTGTCGGCCGGGCCGGCCCCGCCCGGCGACCCCCTCGCACGGGCCGGGCGATTCCACCGAGGGCGCAACGCCCGACCCTTGCCGCGGGCGTCGTCGCTCCTAGGCTTGAGAGGTGAGCAACCAAGCGCCGAACCGAGCCCGCGTGATCCCGCTGCGCCCGCCTGCCGTGCGCCCGGACACCGCTGCCCCCGTCCCCGCCGACCGCAGGCCCGCCGCGCGCGAGCCCCTGTGGCGCGACCTGGTCGGAGACGTGCTGCGCCGCGAACGTCAGGCGCAGGAACGCACCCTCAAGGACGTCGCCGACTCGGCCCGCATCTCCATGCCGTACCTCTCGGAGGTGGAACGCGGCCGCAAGGAGGCCTCCTCGGAGGTCCTCGCGGCCGCCGCCCAGGCCCTCGGCCTGAGCCTGGGCGATCTGCTGGCCCGGGCCCAGGGAGAGCTGATCAGGCTCACCGCCCGGCATCCCGAGCGGCGTCGTGCGACGACCACCTCGTCGCACGACGGTCTCTGCCTGGCCGCGTGACGCGGTGTGCGGGCCGGCGTCTCACGCCTTGGCGAGACGCCGGCTCACCACCTCGTCGGCCAGCCCGTAGGCCACCGCCTCCGGGGCGGTGAACACCTTGTCCCGGTCCATGTCGGCGCGCAGGGTCGTGATGTCGTGACGGGTGTGCCGGGCCAGCACCTCCTCCACCTGTGAGCGGATCCGGACCATCTCCTTGGCCTGCAACGACAGGTCCGACACCGTGCCCTGCCGGCCGCCGCTCGCGGGCTGTCCGAGCAGCACGCGCGCGTGCTCCAGCACGAACCGCCGGCCGGGGTCCCCGCCCGCGAGCAGCACGGCCGCCGTCGACGCCGCCTGACCGACGCAGAACGTCGAGATCGGCGCCTGGACGTACGTCATCGTGTCGTAGATCGCCATCAGCGAGGTGAACGAGCCGCCGGGCGAGTTGAGGTAGATCGCGATCTCGCTCTCCGGGGCCGCCGACTCCAGATGGAGCAGTTGCGCGATGACGACGTTGGCGACGCCGTCGTCGATCTCCGTGCCGACGAAGATGATCCGCTCGGACAGCAGCCGGCTGAACACGTCGTAGGAACGCTCGCCCTGCGGGGTCCGCTCGACCACGTTCGGAATCGTGTAGGTCCCCATGTCACAGCCCCATCCGTCGCCTGGAGGCGGCCGGTCGGACGTCCGCCAGGGACTCCACCACCCGGTCCACCATGCCGTACTCCCTGGCCTCCTCGGCCGTGAACCAGCGGTCGCGGTCCCCGTCGCGGGAGATGGTCTCCGGGGACTGGCCGGTGTGCTCGGCGGTGATCCGCTCGATGGTCCGCTTGGTGAACTCCAGGTTCTCCGCCTGGATCTCGATGTCCGCGGTGGTGCCGCCGATCCCGGCCGACGGCTGGTGCATCATGACGCGCGCGTTCGGCAGCGCGTACCGCTTGCCGGGCGCGCCGACGCTGAGCAGGAACTGGCCCATGCTGGCCGCGAAACCCATGGCGAGCGTCGAGACGTCGTTGGGGATCAGCCGCATCGTGTCGTAGATCGCCAGCCCCGCGTGCACCGATCCGCCCGGGCTGTTGATGTACAGGCTGATGTCGGTGCGCGGGTCCTCGGCCGAGAGGATCAGCAGTTGGGCGCAGACCCGGTTCGCGGAGACCTCGTCGACCTGGGTGCCCAGTAGGACGATGCGCTGTCCCAGCAGTTGGGCGGCGAGCTGGTCGTCGAAGCGGGTGGGCGCCGTCTCGCCCTCCTCGGCGCGGGGAGCGAGCATGGTGAGTGCGGTCATCGGTTCTCCTCGTCGTGGCGCGAAAGCCGTCGACTTCACTCTCACCTCGGGGCGACGCCAGGACGCCCGTTCTCTGCCCGCGGCAGATTCGCCACCGGCAGAGCGTCCGGGCGGCGAACGACCGGGGTCCGATCGGCAGCCGGTCCGCCGATGAGTTTTGGAGCCCGCGGGAGTCGACACCGATGACCGCGTTCCGCGCCCAGGAGGTATTCATGACCACCGACGGATTCACCACGTGTCTCTGGTTCGACGGCCAGGCCGAGGAAGCCGCCCACTTCTACGTCTCGGTCTTCAAGAACTCCAGCATCGGCTCGATCGGCCGCTACAACGAGGCCGGCCCCGGACCGGCGGGCTCGGTGCTGGCCGTGGAGTTCACGGCCAACGGGCAGAAGTTCGTCGGCATCAACGGCGGACCGGAGTTCAAGTTCAGCGAGGCGATCTCCTTCCAGATCTACTGCGCGGACCAGGAGGAGGTCGACCACTACTGGGCCAAGCTCACCGAGAACGGCGGCGAGGGCGGGCCCTGCGGCTGGCTCAAGGACAGGTTCGGCCTGTCCTGGCAGGTCATTCCCGACGGGCTGATCGAGATGATCAGCGACCCCGACCCGGAGAAGGCCGTCCGCACCACCAAGGCCATGTACGCCATGGGCAAGCTCGACATCGCCGCCCTGCGCAAGGCCTACGAGGGCGAGTAGACGGCGGTCGCCGGGGGTGCGGCGGCGCCCCCGGCCTCGGCCAGGATCTCCCGGATCACATGCCGGGAGTTCTCCGCCAGCGGCGGGTTGGTGTCCCAGTAGTACGGCAGCTGGATCAGCGAGATGGACAGCGCCCAGCCCCGGCCGCGCGCCCACTCGGCGTCGTCCGCGCCCACGGCCTCGCGGAACACCCCGCGTGCCGCCGCGGGCAGCAGATTCCACGCCACGATCAGATCGACGGCCGGGTCGCCCACCCCGACGCCGCCGAAGTCGATCACCGCTGTGAGCCTGCCGTCCTCCACCAGCACGTTGCCCGGCGAGAGGTCTCCGTGGGCCCACACGGGCGGCGCGGCGCGTCCCGGGGCCCGCAGCGCCTCCTCCCAGACGGCGGTGACCGCGTCAATGTCGATCCGCCCGGTGAGCCGGGCCAGGGCGTCGCGGGTGGGGCCGTCGCGCTCGGCCAGCGGAACGCCCCGGTCGCTCGGCGGCCCGCCCTGCGGGTCGATCCGGCGCAGGGCGGTGACGAACGCCGCCAGCTCCACGGCCAGCGACAGCGGCCTGTCGACGGCGCCCGCGACCGGATTGCGGCCGTCCAGCCAGCGGTACACCGACCAGGGCCAGGCGAACCCCTCGCCCGGCAGACCCCGTTCCAGCGGCACCGGGGCCGCGACGGGCAGCCGCGGACCCAACCGGTCCAGCCAGTGCTGCTCGTGCGCCACGCTCCCGACCGCCCCGGGATGCCGGGGCAGCCGCACCACCTTGTCGGCGCCCAGCCGGAACATCGCGTTCTCGGTCCCGGACGAGGCCAGCCGCCGCACGGGCAGTCCGGCCCACTGCGGGAACTGGGCGGCGACGAGCCGGCTCACCAGCGCGTCGTCCAGGTCGACCTCGTCCGGACGCATCTTCACGGCAGCGCACATGCGTCCCATTGGACGAGGCCGACTGCCGTGCCGTCCAACGGATTTCAGCAGGGGCGCGGCCTGCGTGCCCGGCTCGCCCTCGAAGGCCTCCGTGTTCGGCGCGCGGGCGGGGGGCCGGGTGACTAGCGTGAGGAACCGGACAATCCATCTCACCGGGAGGGCCGTCGTCATGGCCGTACGACCAGAGGGGGCCCCTTGTTGGGCCGACGCGATGTTCAGCGACCTGGAGGGCGCCAAGAGCTTCTACGGCGACGTCCTCGGCTGGACCTTCGGGGAGGCGTCGTCGGAGTACGGGAACTACACCCAGGCCTACGTGGGCGGCAAGGCGGTCGCCGCCGTCGTCCCGCCGATGCCCGGCCAGGAGGGCCAGTCGCAGTGGTGCCTGTACTTCGCCTCCCCGGACGCCGCCGCGACCGCCGGCCGGATCCGTGACAACGGCGGCGAGGTGCTGATGGGGCCCATGCAGGTCGGCGAGTTCGGCACGATGTGCCTGGGGCGCGAGCCCGGCGGCGCGGTGTTCGGCGTCTGGCAGGCGGGCGTCCACGAGGGCTTCGAGGCCCCGCCCGAGCAGCCCGGAGCGTTCTGCTGGGCCGAGGTCTTCACCCGCGACGCCGAGAAGACGGACGCGTTCCTCCCGGCCGTGTTCCCCTACTCGGTGAAGCAGATGGTGGACGACGCCGTCGACTTCCGGATGTTCGAGATCGGCGGCGACACCGTGCTCGGCCGCATGAAGATGACGGAGGAGTTCCCGCCCGAGGTGCCTTCGTACATCAACGTCTACTTCACCGTCGACGACTGCGACGACGCGGTGGCCAGGGCCACCAAGCTCGGCGGCGTCCTGCGCTTCGGCCCGATGGACACCCCGTTCGGGCGGTTCGCGGCGATCAGCGACCCGCAGGGCGCGAACTTCTCGGTGATCGACGTGACCACCACCGCGGGCGAGATGCCGCAGACCCGGGACGTGTCCTAGAGCGCGTACCCGGTGGTGATCGAAGACGGTTCGGGCCGCTGGGGCCGAACCGGTCGGCCGGGCCCGCTGAAGGCGTCCCTCACACGCTGATGGTGATCTTGCCGCGGGCCCGACCGTCCCGCAGGCACCGGATGGCCTCGGGGACGTCGGCCAGCAGGTACGTCCGGTGGACGACGGGTTTCACGGAGCCGGCCTCGACCAGGTCCGCGAGGAGCCGAAGATCTTCGTGCTTCTGTGCGGAGACGAGCCCCAGCAGCCGTTGGCCGACGAACGGTGACAGCGCCATCGCCCGCAGTGTGCGGCCGATGCCGCCGGTCCACTTGCCGCCGCCCTCGCCGCCGACGATGACGAGGGTTCCGCGCGGGGTGAGGGCGCGGCGTAGCCGGCGCAGCGGCCGGTTGCCCGCGATGTCGAGGACGAGGTCGTAACGGCGGGCGCCGTCCGTCGGGTCCTCGCAGGTGTAGTCGATGACCTCGTCCGCCCCGAGGGAGCGGACCATGTCCGTACCGGCCGGGCCGCAGACGCCGGTGACGTGCGCGCCGAACGCCTTGGCGAGCTGGACGGCGAAGCTGCCCACCCCGCCGGACGCGCCGATGATCAGGACACGCTGTCCGGCCCGCACGCGTCCGGCGTCCCGCAGGGCCTGCAGGGCGGTGCATCCGGACACGGGTATCGCGGCCACCGTCGCGAAGTCCGGGCCGGGCGGCTTCGGCGCGAGCCGGTCCTGCTGGGCGTACGCGTACTCGGCGAACGCCCCGTCGCAGGTGCCGTACACCTCGTCGCCGGGCCGGAAGCGGCTCACCCCCGCGCCGACGGCCTCGACGACACCCGCCGCGTCCATGCCCCGCACACGGGGTCTCGACCCGCGCAGCCCATGGGGCGTGAGGCGGATCGGGTACGGCAGCCCGGCCGTGACGTGCCATACGCCCGGATCGACCGCGGAGGCGTGGACGCGCAGCAGCACCTCGTCGCTGCCGGGCGTCGTCGGCTCGGCGACCTCTTCGAGGCGCAGGACCTCGGGGGGGTCCGTAGCGGTCGTGGACGATGGCCTTCATGGAGGCCCTCCCTCGGATTCGGGGTACTGGAAGACCTTTTCGAGCGGGACGGCGAACACCCGGGCGATCTGGAAGGCCATCTCCAGCGAGGGCGAGTACCGGCCCTGCTCGATGGCGATGACGGTCTGGCGGGTCACGCCGATGCGGCGGGCGAGTTCGGCCTGGGTCATCTCGCCGTGGGCGAACCGCAGGGCCCGGATCGCGTTGGTGACCCTGGTCGGCCTCACCACGGGTGGAGGCCGAACCGGTAGGCGACGATCTTCACCCCGGATGCGAGCAGCGCGGACAGGACGAACGCCAGGTAGATCGCGTTGGCGATCCAGAACTGGTCGACGCGGGCCATCGCCAGGACGAGCCCGGCCACGCCGCCGATGACCAGGAACGACTGGCCGATGTACGAGCCGAAGCGGTGGATCTCCCCGTCACGCCGGTCCTTGACGTTCGCACCCTCGGGCGACACGGTCGACACGATGATGTGCAGTGCGAACGACGCGGCGATGGCGGCGCAGACCGTCCACAGCAGCGCTGCCGCATAGGGCGTGTGAGCCAGGGGCGCGGGTCCGCCCCGCCCGAGGACGACCGCCAGGTATGCCGCGTACGACGTGATCGTGACCAGGGCCAGGATCCAGGCCCGTTTCTCTTCGAATGCCACTACCGGCTCCCCATGTGAATCGAACCTGACATCAGGGAGTGTCAAGCAGACGCGACACCATGTCAAGATTTCTGTACATCGGGCCGGGCGGTGGCGGGAGGCGCCGCAGGGGGGTGGCGCCCGGTCGCCGGTTCGCCAACGCTGGGGCAGCCGGACGGCCCGCCCGGCCATGGCATGATCGTGCGCATGCGTGAACGAGTGGTGGCCGCGTGCGACGGGGCTTCGAAGGGAAACCCGGGACCGGCGGGCTGGGCGTGGGTGGTCGCGGACGACGCGGAGGCGCCGGCCCGCTGGGAGGCGGGACCGCTCGGCAAGGCCACCAACAACGTCGCCGAACTCACCGCACTGGAACGCCTGCTGGCGGCGACGGACCCGGCCGTGCCGCTCGAGGTCCGGATGGACTCGCAGTACGCCATGAAGGCCGTCACCACCTGGCTGCCCGGCTGGAAGCGCAACGGCTGGAAGACGTCGGCCGGGAAGCCGGTGGCCAACCAGGAGCTGGTCGTCCGCATCGACGAGCTGCTCGACGGCCGCTCGGTCGACTTCCGCTATGTGCCCGCACACCAGGTCGACGGCGACCCGCTCAACGACTTCGCCGACCGCGCCGCCAGTCAGGCGGCGATCGTCCAGCAGCCGGCCGGCAGCGACCGGGGTTCCCCGGAGCCGCCGGCCTCACCGGACACCCCCAAGGCGAAGTCCGGACAGAAAAGCGGCCGCCCCGCCGGGAACAAGTCGTCCCGGCGGAGCGGCGGTTCGTCCGCCCGCACGATCAAGGCCAAGTTCCCCGGCCGTTGTCTGTGCGGCCGCTCCTACGCGGCCGGCGAACAGATCGCCAAGAACGCGCAGGGCTGGGGGCACCCGGAGTGCCGTACGGCGGACGTGGACGCGGGCTGAGCGTCCGCGCGGTGCTCAGAGCACCGCGCCGCGCCAGCCGCCGGTCTCCAGACCGCGCTCCTCGATGAACTCCTTGAAGCGCTCCAGGTCGCCCTTGGTCTGACGCTTCACGAAGCCCAGCTTGTCGCCGACGCTCTCGGCGACGCCCTCCGGCTGGAACTCCATCTGGAGCATCACCTTCGTGTGGGCGTCGTCGAGCCGGTGGAAGGTCACCACCCCGGCCTGCCGGGCCTCGCCGGAGACGGTGGTCCAGGCGACCCGTTCGTCCGGGATCTGTTCGGTGATCTCCGCGTCGAACTCCCGGTGCACGCCGTTGACACGGGTCACCCAGTGCGTGAGCGTGTCCGTCTTCTGTTCGATGCGCTCCACCCCGCTCATGAACTCGGGGAACGTCTCGAACTGCGTCCACTGGTTGTAGGCCGTGTGCACGGGCACGCCGACCTCGATGGATTCCTCGACCTGCGACACGGTCGTCTCCTCCTGCGTTGTCGTGGTTCGTTCTGCCGGTGGTGTGCCGGGCGGGTACCCGTGACCGCGGCGGCAAACCGGGCGGCGACGCTCAGTCGACGTCGAAGGTGTAGTGCGGGGTGTGGTCGAGGAGGTCGGCCGGGGTGGTGTCGTTCCAGGGCTTCATCGTCTCGTGCAGATCGACGACGTTCGGCGTCCCGCCGCCCGGGACGTACGCGGACTGCGGGTGCCGGCGCTGCCACTGGGCCCAGAGCTTGTCGATGTAGGCGTGGTGCAGCCAGAACACCGGGTCGTTGGGGGAGACCCCGGTCGCCATCTGTCCGCCGACCCAGACGTGCACGCGGTTGTGCAGATTGACCCCGCGCCAGCCCTCCAGGTGGTTGCGGAAGCCGTCGGAGGCGCTGTTCCAGGGCGCCATGTCGTACGTCGCCATCGACAGCACCGAGTCCACCTCGGACCGGGTCGGAAGCTCACGGACGCCCGTGCCCAGCGACCGCCGCAGATAACTGCGTCCGTCCACCCGGACGTTGATGGGCCAGTTGCCCGTCGAGGCGGCGAACGGACCGTCCGTCACCTGACCGTCCCGGCTGCGCCCGCTGCCGCCGAGGAAGTCGGGCGCCCACAGCGACGAACGCGGCGAGCGGTCGGCGGACCAGTCCCAGTACGGCAGCGTCACCGACGCGTCCACGGACTGCAGCGCCCGCTCGAACTCCAGCAGGAATCTGCGGTGCCACGGCAGGAACGACGGCGAACGGTGGCCGGTGCGCTCGCCGTTGTCGGTGTCACCGATGATGAACGCGTTGTGGGTGGTGACGAAGGCGTCGTAGCGGCCGTTGCGCTTGAGTTCGAGGAGGGCGGCGACGAAGCGCCGCTTCTCGTCGGCGGTCAGGGACGCCTGGTTCTTGCGGACGGTCATGTGCGGTGCTCCAAGTGTGCGTGTGAGGGGGCGGGGCGGCCGGTCAGCGGGCGGGGAACGGGACGAGGCGGGCGCCCTGCAGCTCGTCGACCGCGGCGCGGGCGGCGGCCCGCGGGGTGGGCACCGGGTCGTAGTGACTGACCACGCTGATCCAGGAGCCGTCGGCGTTGCGCATCACATGCAGCTCGACCCCGTCTATGTGCACCGCGTAGCCGCCCCCGTGGTGATGACCGGAGCCGGTCGCGGGCCCGCCCTGTATCCGGCGGCCCTTGTAGACCTCGTCGAAGGAGGCGGGGGAGCCGTGGGGGTCGTGGGTGTCGTGGGAGCCGTGGTGGTCGCCGTCGGCCCGGGCGGGGACTGCGGCGAGTGAGGCACCGGCGACGACGGCCGCCGCGGTGAGTGCGCGACGACGGCTGAGTTCCGGCATGCGGGACCTCCTGGAGTGCGTTGGGTTGACGACTCCGCATGCCTATAGGCGGCGAGGAGAAGGGGAGAAATCGGCCCGGACCGGTTGGCCGCGATCCGGACAATTAATTACATCTGGTGCAATGTTGAACGAAGATGATCTTGTTGTGCTGCGGGCCCGCGGGGGGTGGAACGGGCAATTCCTTTGCTCAAGATCCCTGCTTTCGGTGGACTTTCGCGCGCCCGTGGCGCGCCGGTGGTGTGGCTCACGTGGGAAAAGTGGCGCGATCGCACGGATGGGGTGTCCGTCGGCGCGTTCCGCCCCTGCTACCCTGCGTCGTCAATCAACCACGCCTGGTAACTCCTGGGGGTACGCGTGAAGGTCGCCTGTGTCGGCGGCGGGCCCGCCGGCCTGTATCTCTCGATCCTGCTCAAGCGGCAGGACCCGTCCCACGACGTCACCGTCCACGAACGCGACCCGGAGGGCTCGACCTACGGCTGGGGCGTCACCTACTGGCAGGGACTGCTCGACAAACTCCGCGACTGCGACCCCGAGTCGGCGCGGGCGATCGAGGAGAACTCCGTCCGCTGGAACGAAGGCGTCGCCCACGTCGGGGACCTGGCGACCCGTCAGCCCGGCGACGAGGGCCACGGCATCGGCCGTCACAAACTGCTGGAGATCCTGGCCGCCCGTGCCCGTGCCCTCGGCGTACGGCTGGAGTTCGAGAGCGAGATCACGGCCGCGGACCTGCCGGACGCCGACCTGGTCGTCGCCTGCGACGGAGTCCGCAGCGCCCTGCGCTCCCACCACGCCGACGACTTCGGCGCCGTACTCACGCCGGGACGCAACCGCTACGTCTGGCTCGGCACCACCAAGGTCTTCGACTCCTTCACCTTCGCCTTCGTCGAGACCGAGCACGGCTGGATCTGGTGCTACGGCTACCCCTTCAGCACCGAGCAGAGCACCTGCGTGATCGAGTGCGCCCCCGAGACCCTGGCCGGCCTCGGCCTCGACCGGGCGAGCGAGTCCGACGGCCTCGCCGACCTCGAGAAGCTCTTCGCGCACATCCTCGACGGCCACCCCCTCGTCGGCCGAGCCGCCGCCGACGGCAGCTCCCCGTGGCTGACCTTCCGCACCCTCACCAACCGCACCTGGTACCACGACCGCCTCGTCCTGCTCGGCGACGCCGCCCACACCACCCACTACTCGATCGGCGCCGGCACCACCCTCGCCCTCGAGGACGCCATCGCCCTGGCCGACGCCCTGCGGGAGAGCCCCGACCTCCCGCAGGCCCTCGCCCGGTACGAACGGCAGCGCAAGGCCGCCCTGCTGTCCCCGCAGAGCGCCGCCCGCCACAGCGCCCAGTGGTACGAGAACCTGACCCGCTACATCCACCTCCCCCCGGAACAGATGTTCGCCCTGCTGGGCCAGCGTCATTCGCCCCTGCTGCCCTACGTGCCTCCCCAGCTGTACTACCGGCTCGACCGGGCCGCCGGGCGGCTGGAGGTGCTGCGCCGGTTCAAGCGCTGGCTCGGGCCGAAGCTGGCGCGCGGCGCGCACGCACGGGCGCTGGCCTCGCGCAAGTAGCCGCTCGCCCTGGCTCCCCGTACGGGCGCCCCTAGGGGAACAGCCGCCCGTGCAGCGGAGCACGGAACACGCGGTGCGGGTCCAGCCGTTGCAACACGTCCGCGGCCTCGTCCCAGGCGGGGCCGAAGGACCCCGGCACCGCCGTCCCCAGCACGTCCTCGTCGCTCCACGCGGCCTCGTCCGTGTACCCCCAGCCCTTCGACCACTCCACCCGGGTGAGGCCGTGGCCGCCGTCGTACGTGGCGAGCAGGAAGCGCTCCAGCTCGCGGTAGAACGCCTCGGCGTACGGCGTCCCCGGCAGCGTCAGCACGTCCAGCCAGACGGCCGTGTCCCATTCGGGGTGGTCGGGGTCGGGCCGCAGCGCGGACAGTGAGGGGGCCCTGGCGCCGTCGAGGCCGGCCTCCGCCGGATCGTCGAGACCGGTCACCCGGATCTCCACCGAGCCGTTGACGGGGAAGCGCCCCAGGGCGGCGTACGCGGCCAGCCGCTCCCGGTAGAAGGCGGTGAACTCGCAGACGACGCGCTGCACCTGGTCCCGGCCGGTCAGCACCGCGTACCCGTTGGCGTGCACCCGCAGCGTGGTCGGCCTGATGTACAGCAGCGTGTTCTTCGACGGCCCCCACACGTCCGCCGACCCGGTCGCCACGAGACCGAGCGCGGCCACGTCGAGCTGCGCGTTGCCGAGCACCGGCGCCAGGTACCAGGCCGCGTCCGAGACCATCCGCCCGGCGAGATCGGCCACCGGCGTCGGGACGTTGTCGGAGAAGGGGTAGGGGTAGGGCCGCGTGAGGCGCCGTGAGGTGAGCGGTTTGGACGGTTCGACCGACCACACCTTCAACCACGGGAACTCGGTGAACGCGAACCAGATGGCCTCGACCCGTCCCTCGGCGTTCAGGAAGCTCGCCAGCGTCCGCCCCCCCGCGCCCGGCGCCGCGAACAGCTCCTTCGCCGCGATGTCCGTCCGGCTCACGCACCGCAGGTTGCTGTTCGCGCCCACCCGCAGCACCGCCTCGGTCACCAGCGACCGCCCGAGATGCGTGAGCAGCGCGGCGCAGTCCGCCTCGTCGCGCCGGAACGTCCGCAGCGCGTATGTCCCGCCGGCCGCGTCCCACACCACGGCCGTCAGGGCGAGCACGCGGTTGCTGAGCGAGCCGTACGTCTGCCCGGGCAGACGCTCCTCGCCCCGCGCCGGCACGGCGGTGCCGTGGGCGTCGACGGCGAGGGCGCCGCCCAGGGTGAGGTCCCCGGGGGCCGGAGCGGCGGTGACCCCGAGCCCGTGTCCCTCGAGGAAGGTCAGGAGCGTCTCCAGCGTGACAGCGCCGCCCACGCGCACCGTGTCGGAGGACTCCAGGGCCAGGCCGGTCAGGTGAGGGGCGGTGTCGACCAGCAGGACGGGCGCGTCCGCCGGGGTCCCCTCCGGCACGGTGAACGGGGACCAGCCGTGCGAGGCGCCCCGGGGCCGCACCGTCCAGCCGTGCCGCCAGGCCCAGTTGACGACGTCGACCACCTGCCCGGGGTCCTCGGGCGCGCACGCCCACAGGCCGGTGACGGTGATCTCCCCGTCCCAGTTGCGGTACGCCGTACGGGAGAGGGTCACGGCGGGTGGGAAGTCCGGCAGCTCCTGCGCCGCGACGGCCGGATCGGCGGCCACCAGGACGGGCACCGCGGCCAGAGCCGCGGACGCGGCGCGCAGGAAGCCGCGTCGGCTCCAGGCGGGCTCCTCCGGCGGATGGTTGCTCAGTGAACGTTCAGTCACGCGCTCACGCTAGGGGCCCGTCGGGGTGTGCGGCCCGATCATCGAACAGCATCACCCGTGAGGGTGAACGATGCGTGGCCTGCGACGCGGAGTGGTCCGTTCCGCGCGGGGCCACGGCAGATGACAGACTGACGCCATGGACGAGCGCGAATTCGGTAGGTCCGGTCAGCACGCATCGGTCGTCGGTCTTGGCACCTGGCAACTGGGCGCCGACTGGGGAGACGTCGACGACAAGGAGGCGCTGACGGTTCTGGAGGCGGCGGCCGAGTCGGGAGTGACCTTCTTCGACACCGCCGACGTCTACGGCGACGGACGCAGCGAGCAGACCATCGCCGCGTTCCTCAGCGGCCGGCCGGACCTCCATGTGCTGGTCGCCACCAAGATGGGCCGGCGCGTCGAACAGATCCCCGAGAACTACGTGCTGGACAACTTCCGCGCGTGGAACGACCGTTCCCGCCGCAACCTCGGCGTCGACCGCATCGACCTGGTCCAGTTGCACTGCCCGCCGACCGCCGTCTACTCCAGCGACGAGGTGTTCGACGCGCTCGACACGCTCGTCGAGGAGGAGCGCGTCGCGCACTACGGCGTCAGCGTCGAGACCTGCGCCGAAGCGCTCACCGCGATCGCCCGGCCGGGCGTGGCGAGCGTGCAGATCATCCTCAACCCGTTCCGCCTGAAGCCCCTGTACGAGGTGCTCCCGGCGGCCCGCGAGGCAGGCGTCGGCATCATCGCCCGCGTCCCGCTCGCCTCCGGCCTGCTCTCGGGCAAGTACACCGCGGACACCGTCTTCCCGGAGAACGACCACCGTGCCTACAACCGGCACGGCGAGGCCTTCGACCAGGGCGAGACCTTCTCCGGCGTCGACTACGCCACCGGCGTCGAGGCCGCCGTCGAGTTCGCGGCCCTCGCCCCCGAGGGGTACACCCCCGCCCAGCTCGCGCTGCGCTGGATCATCCAGCAGCCCGGTGTGACCACGGTGATCCCGGGCGCCCGCTCGCCGGAGCAGGCCCGCGCCAACGCGGCCGCGGCGCGGCTCCCCGAGCTGTCCGGGGAGACCCTCGCCGCCGTGCGCGACCTCTACGACCGGCGCATCCGGGAACAGGTCGAAAGTCGCTGGTAGGCCGCCCGCGGGCGGCGAGGGGACGATCGCCGCTCACGGGGTACTCGCCGGGAGAGAGGACCGTGAAGGTCGCTCCGACCAGCGAGAAGGAGGCCAAGTGACCGAGAGGACAGCAGCGGGCGTCGACGGGCGCACGGGGCGGGACGAGACCGAGGAGGAGAGAGCCGACCGCAAGTGGGTCGAGCTGCTCCAGGAGATACGCGTCGCCCAGACGGGCGTGCAGATCCTCTTCGGCTTCCTGCTGACTGTCGTGTTCACCCCTCGTTACGTGGATCTGCAGGACACGGACAAGACCATCTACATCGTGACCGTGGTCCTGGGCGCCTGTGCGACCGGCGCCCTCATCGGCCCCGTCTCCCTGCACCGCCTGGTCTCCGGGCGGCGGGTGAAGCCGCAGGCGGTGCAGTGGGCGTCCCGGCTGACCCTGGTCGGCCTGCTCCTGCTCCTGGCCACCATGACCTCGTCGCTGCTGCTGATACTGAGGGTGGCCACCCACGACGCCTTCGTGCCCTGGCTCGTCGCGGGCGTCGTCACCTGGTACGTGCTGTGCTGGTTCGTGCTCCCGCTGTGGACCCGGCAGCGCTACACGACGCAGTGAGCACCGCCCGTCGGCCCGGCTACCGGGCTCCGGGCACGCCGCCCCGCGCGCCGCGCAGCGCGGCGATGCAACTGCCGATCGCCTGCTGGAGTTCCTCCAACTGCTGCACCATGTCGTCCTCGTAGAACTCCTGGGCGTCGTCGAAGGTCAGCTCGTCGAACACCTTCGTGGCCCGCTGCAGGCTGCTGTAGAACTTCGTGCGCCGCTCCTGGACGCGCAGCTGCGGATCGGCCTCCACGGTCTCGACCACGAGGGTCTTCAGCGTGTCGTAAGCCTCGGTCGCCCACTCGCCGGCGTCCTCGTCGTCGTCCAGCTCGTCGAGCAGCGACAGGTGCCGCTCGGCCTCCTGGCGCAGCTCGGCGGGCGCGTCCACAGTCTGACCGGCGGGCGTCTTGATCTGCCCGGACTCGGCGATCTGGCGCACGTACCCGATGCGGTCGGCCGAGCGGCTCTCGGAGGCCACGGCCTTCTTCAGGTCGTCGGTGCGCACGACGTCCCGGGCGAGCTCGGTCTGCAGGTCCGGGTCCTCCTTGATGCGGTCCAGGAGGGCGGCGCGGGCCGCGCGGGCGGTCGAGGGGTCGGCGAGGATCGCGGCGCGCAGGGCGGTGGGGTTCTCCGCGACCTCCAGCGCCTTCGTCGGGCGGATGCCCTCGGCCTCGGCGGCCTCGGCGATCGCGGTCCCGCGCTCGGAGGCGGCGCTGGAACGCGAGACGTAGTACGTCAGCCACACCTCCGCGTCCGGCAGCTCCACCTCCTGGCCCGGCGCCAGTTCCTCGAAGTGCGGGACGAGGCCGTCGTCGGCGGCCCGGTCCCACGCCTTGTAGTACCGCATGACGCGCTCGGCGGAGCAGCCGGCCAGCTCCGCGAACTCCTTCGCCGACACCTTGGGAGTCTCGTCGGCGCTCTGCCCGCCGGGCCGGACGCTGCGCGCCACCATCAGGCCGAAGGCCCACCCGCCGGTGCGCGCGTAGACGCCGAACTCGCGGGCGTCGCGCGCCACGAGGTCGGACAGGGGCGCGGCGGACGTCTCGGGGGACGTCTCGGGCAGGTCGATCGCCAGGGTCACGGATGACGCTCCTCTGTGGGCTGCTGGGCATGGGATCGGCACGGCGAAAGTGCAGACCGGCAGCCTATCCGGACCCGTCGGCGATGCCGGGCAGACCCGCGTGCGGGCCGGACGGCGCTCAGCCGAAGGCGTCGCGCAGGGCGGGCAGCAGGGTCTTGTCCGCCCAGTCCAGGTACGCCGGCTGCGAGTCGCCGCCGATCTGCACCAGGGCGATCTCCGTGAACCCGGCCTCGACGTAGGGGCGTACGGCCTCGACGAAGTCGTCCGGGTCGTCGCCGCAGGGGATCGAGGAGGCGACGTCGTCCGGCGTCACGAACTGGGTCGCCGACTCGAAGGAGTCCGGGTGGGGCAGTTCGGAGTTCACCTTCCAGCCGTTGCCGAACCAGCGGAACTGGGCGTGCGCCCGCTTCACGGCCGTGTCGCGGTCGGCGTCGTGGCAGACCGGGAGCTGGCCCACGCGCGGCTTGCCCTCGCCGCCGTGCCGGTCGAAGGCCTCCAGCAGGCCCGGCTTGGGCTCGGTGGCGATCACCAGGTCGGCCAGCCGGCCCGCGAGCCGGCAGGAACGCTCGCCCGAGACGGCGATGCCGATCGGCGGCGGCTCGTCGGGGAGGTCCCACAGCCGGGCCGAGTCCACGTCGAAGTGGGTGCCGTGCCGCGTGACGTGCCCGCCCTCGAACAGGGCGCGGATGATCTCCACGGCCTCCTCGAGCATCTCGTGCCGTACGTCCACCGAAGGCCAACCGCCGCCCACGACATGCTCGTTGAGGTTCTCCCCGGAGCCCAGCCCCAGCCGGAAGCGCCCCTCGGACAGCAGTTGCATCGTCGCGGCCTTCTGCGCCACCACCGCCGGGTGGTAGCGGAAGGTCGGACAGGTCACGTATGTCATCAGCGGGATGCGTGAGGTGGCCTGGGCGGCGGCTCCGAGCACACTCCACGCGTAGGGGGAGTGCCCCTGGGAACGCAGCCACGGAAAGTAGTGGTCCGACGTGACCGAGAAGTCGAAGCCCGCCTCCTCGGCCCGTACCACGTGGTCGACCAGGTCACGTGGGCCGGCCTGTTCGGTCATCATCGTGTATCCGATTCGCACCATGGCTCCCGAGTCCCCGGCCGCCGGGGGAGGAAACAGGCCACGAGAGACCAGGAAGGGGGTCGATCACCGCCGTCCGGCCGGGGGAGGATGCGGACATGAGCGCCCGCCCGCTGCCTTCGAGCACCCCGTCCGCCCAGGGCGTCGACGCCCTGGGCCTCCTCGCCTTCCTCGACGCCGTCGAGTCGGCCGCGATCGTCGAGCCGCACAGCCTCATGATTCTGCGCCACGGCCGGCTCGTCGCCTCCGGCTGGTGGGAGCCTTACACGCCCGACCGGCTCCAACTGCTGTACTCGCTCAGCAAGAGCTTCACGGCCACGGCTGCCGGTTTCGCCCTCGCGGAGGGACTGATCGGCCTCGACGATCCGGTCGTCTCGTACTTTCCGGAGTTCGAGGCGGACGTCACCGACCCGCGCAGCCGCGCGATGCTGGTGCGTCACGTGGCGTCGATGGCGAGCGGGCACGAGGAGGAGACCTACGAGCGGGCGCGCGCCCTCGACCCCGACGACCTGGTCCGGGGCTTCCTGCTGTTGCCGCCGGACCGCGACCCGGGAACCGTCTTCGCCTACAACCAGCCCGCGACCTACGCGCTCGCCGCGATCGTGCAGCGCGTCACCGGTCAGTCGCTCACCGCCTATCTGCGGCCGCGTCTGCTGGACCCGCTCGGCGTCGGCGAGGTCGCCTGGCGGACCGACCGGTCGGGCCGCGAGTTCGGTTTCAGCGGCTTGCACGGCACGACCGACGCGATCGCCCGGCTGGGACAGCTCTATCTGGACGAAGGTGTGTGGGAGGGCGAGCGGCTCCTGTCGCGGGAGTGGGTCGCGGAGGCGACGCGCGCACACGTGCCGACGGCGGCCGGCCCGAAGGCCGAGGCGGACCGCCTGGACTGGGAGCGCGGCTACGGCTTCCAGTTCTGGCGCTCACGGCACGGCTACCGCGGCGACGGCGCCTACGGACAGTTCTGCCTGGTCCTGCCCGAGCACGACGCCGTGATCGCCGCGACCGCGGCCACGAGCGACATGCAGGCCGTGCTCACCCTCGTCTGGGAGCATCTGCTGCCCGCGTTCCGGCCGCAGCCGCTGACCGGCCGCCGGGACGCCGA
Organism: Streptomyces sp. NPDC037083; assembly: GCF_055606485.1. Lineage (NCBI taxonomy): Bacteria > Bacillati > Actinomycetota > Actinomycetes > Kitasatosporales > Streptomycetaceae > Streptomyces > Streptomyces sp. NPDC037083. The sequence continues at coordinate 320,901 of NZ_JBVJSQ010000009.1, forward strand.
CACGGCCCTCGCCCACCGCCTGGCGCGGCTCGCGCTGCCCGCGGCCCCCGGCGACCCGGTGCCGCCGGAGCGCGCCGGGGAGTGGTCGGGCGCAGCCTTCACCCCGTCCGGCGGTGTCTGCGCCGACCAGCCGGAACTGACCGGCGTCACCGTCACCCGGGGAACCGGCGGCTGGGCGCTGAGTCTCGCCGAGAAGAACGGCGATCTGAGGCTGGAGCTGCCCGCGGGACCCGGCGGCTGGCGGGTGTCCGAGGAACCGCTGCCCACCGCGGTCGGCGGCGGCTGGACCGACGGCGACACGCTCGCCGCGCACGTCGTGTTCCTGGAGACCCCGCACCGCCTGCGGGTGACGTGCTCCCTCGCCGAGCGGACGTTCACCGCCGGCTGGGACACGGAGCCGCTGCACCGCGGCCCGCTGCGCTCGATGCGGGCGGCCGGCCGCCCGCCCCGCTCAGGCGGCTGACCTGGGCCGGAAGGTCTTCAGGAACGTGTCCAGGGCCTGCCGGCCGGCCTTCGTGTCCCAGTCGGCCGCGGGCGTCGTCCAGCGCAGCGAGAAGCTGCGGCGCCCACCGAGCAGGAAACCGCGACCGAAGGTCCGTTCCTGCTCACCGTCGACGTCGGCGACCCATTCCATGTCGGCGGCCTTGTACCCCTGGTACGTCGTCGCCTCGATCGCGCCGATGCGCCGGAAGCCGTCGGCCTTCTTCAGGTTGGGCTCGACGTCGTCCCGCCAGACGAGGACCGGGTCCGGTCCGGCGTTCTCGCTGTAGGTCACCGCGAGGGTCCGCGGATCGCCGGCCGCGCCGAAGGTGACGCGGTACGCCTGGCCGTCGCGCGCGGTGTCCAGCCGCTTCCATCCCGGGGGCAGGGCGACCGAGAACCCCTCCGGCGCCCGGTAGACCCGAAACCCCTCGGGCAGGGCGGTGGCGGTCACGGAGGGGGAGGGGGACGGGGACGGGGAGGCGCTCGGCGACGGGCTGCTCGGCGCGGTCGGGGTCGCGGCGGTCGGCGTCGGCGCCGGCGTCCGGGGGCCTCTGTCCCCGGCGTCGTCGCCGGCCGTCGGGGCGGACGCGGACGGACGGGCCTGCGGTCCTCCTGCCGCCGTCTCGTCGCTGTCGGACAGCTGGTGGGTCACGGCGAGGGCGGCGACCGCCACGGTGACGACAGCCAGCGCGGTCCCGGCCGCCATGGCCCGGCCGCTCCAGTGCGGGCCGACCTGCCGGGCGGCGGCGCACACCCGCCGCAGCCGGGGTGCGGGCAGGGCGGCGTGCGGGTCCTCGTCCAGCACACGGGTGAGGGACTGGCGCACGACGGTGCGGGTCAGGCGCTCCCGGGAGTCCTTGCGCAGCAGCCCCTGCACGGTCGGGGTGAGCGAGCCGGCCCGCAGCGGAGTGCGCAGCGGCAGCCGGTCCACGCCCTTCAGCGTCGCCTCGGGCCGGTCCCGGTCCCGGTACGGCGGCCGCCCCTCGACCATCGTGTAGAGGATCGCGCCCAGCGCCCACAGGTCGGCGGCCGGCCCGATGCGCTCGTCGCGGGCCTGCTCGGGGGAGGCGTACGACGGGGCGGCCACGCGCGGGGCGAGGGTCGCGCCGGCCAGGCCGAAGCCGGTGAGGACCAGCGGGCCCTGGCTGCGCAGGAACACCTGGCCGGGGCTGAGCTCGCCGTGGGTGATGCCCTCGCCGTGCGCGACCTCCAGCACGTCCAGCAGTTGCAGTCCGATCGCGGCGGCCCGGGCGGGGCCGAACGCGCCCTTCTGCTCCATGAGCTGCCCCAGCGGAGGGCCGTCGATCCACTCGGTGACGGTCCACAGGGAACCCGCCTCCTCCACGGCGTCGACGACCGCGGCGATCCGGCCGGGACACAGCCGCGCCATGGTCTCCGACATGCGCAGCACCCGGTCGGCGGCCTGGCGCGCCTTCTCCTCGCCCTGGTCGGCGGGCAGCCCGATCCTGGTGACCAGGCACGGGCGCGCCGCCCCGGTGTCCTCGACGTACTCGCCGTACCAGCTGACGCGGTTCGTCTCCTGGTGGACGACGTCGAGCAGCCGGTACCTCCCGGCGACCAACTCGTTCGTGGAGACGTGCGTCTTGACCATGGCCATCCCTCGTTGAACCGCTGGTACTCACCTTTCCCAGTGGTACGACCGCCGTGAGGGGGTCCGTTCAATTCATCCGCAACTCCGGTGCGATTTCTGTCCTTCATTCAAGAAAGCCGCCGTATGACGGGCCGCATGGCCGAGCGTGTGTGCGAGAAAAAGGGAATTGCCGGGACTCGTCCGGGACCTGTCCAGCGGTGTAACCAGCGGTAAACAGGTCGGCGTCGAGACTTCGGCGATCCGGAAAACGACCTTCTGGGCCGTGGCCCATTCCTGCTCGGAGGCCGTTTCGACGGTTTTCCGCTATCCCGTCGCAGCGGTGTCAGCGCAGCCCGAACCGTTCGGTCCAGGCCGTCAAGTCCGCGGTCGTCGTATTGCCCCCGCAGACGACCAGCCCCAGCCGCGCGCCGGGCCCCACCCGCTCGACCACCCGGCGGGCCGCGGGCAGCAGACAGCCGGCCGCCGGCTCGGTCCACACCTTGGCGTGCTCGGCGAACTCCAGGCAGCCCCGCACGGCCTCCCGGTCGGGAACCGTCATCACCTCGGTGACCAGGGCCGAGACATGGTCGTACGTCAGCTGCGAGACGCTGGGCGCGCTCAGGGTGGACACGATCGACGACAGCGCTACCGGCACCGGTCCGCCCGCCGCCAGCGCCTCCGACATCGCCTGCGCGCCCTCGGTCTCCACGCCCCAGACCCGTACGTCCGGGCGGCGGGCGCGCAGGGCGGCGGCGACACCGGCGATCAGGCCGCCGCCCCCGATGCTGACCAGCACGTCCGTGAGCTCACCGGCGTCGGCGGCGAACTCCAGGCCGACCGTGCCCTGCCCGGCGACGACCACGGGATCGTCGAACGGGTGAACCAGGGTGAAGCCCTCGTCCCGCAACCGCTCCACCAGCGAGAACGCGCCGTCCATGGTGTCGGTCAGCCGCACCGAGGCGCCGGCCGTCTCCGCGATCTCGACGGCACGGGCGGGCGCCGAACGCGGCATCACGACGGTGGCCTTCACATCCAGCGCGGCGGCCATGACCGCGAGTGCGATCCCGTGGTTGCCGCCGCTCACCGCCACGACCCCGGCCGCCCGCTCGGCCTCGCTCAGCGACAGCAGCTTCGCAGTGGCCCCGCGCGCCTTGAACGAACCGGTGCGCTGGAGCAGCTCCAGCTTCGCGGTCACGGGGACGCCGAGCAGCGCCGACAGTCCGGGGCTCGTCACGGTCGGAGTGCGCACGACGTGTCCGGCGATCCGTCCGGCGGTGGTTTCGATGTCCGAGATGCCGATCAAGGCAGTCACCCTTCCGGCGCGGGCGGAGAGGGGAAAGGCCGCGCCTGGTCCGTCTCGCACCCTCACCCGCCGCCGCGGCGTGGGTCAACTCGTTTCGCGGTCCGGGTCACAGATCCCGGCGCACCGCGAAGTCGACCAGGGAGCGCAGGTCGCGGACGGCGTCGGCGGCCAGCGGCACTTCGGCGAGCGCCGTCTCGGCGGCGCGCACCTGACGGTCCGCCTCGACGAGCGCCGCCGCCCGTCCGCCCGCCGCCTCGACCAGTTCGGCCGCCTCGCCCGGATCGCCGCCCCGCTCCAGCAGCACGGCCAGGCGACGCGCGGCCGGGCCCGGCGATTCGAGGGCGGCCAGCACCGGGAACGTCTTCTTGCGCTCGCGCAGATCCCCGTGGACGGGCTTGCCGGTCACCGACGGGTCGCCCCAGATCCCCAGCACGTCGTCGACCACCTGGAACGCAACCCCCAGGTGCCGTCCGGCGCGGTCCAGGGCGGCCACCGCGGCCGCGGGCGCGCCGCCCAGGACGGCTCCGAGAGCTGTCGCGCAGCCCAGCAGCGCACCGGTCTTGCCCTCGGCCATCGTCCGATAGGCCCGCGGCCGCACCCGCTCGGGCCCCGACCAGGGCCGCGCGGCGAACAACAGGTCGTCGGCCTGCCCCCGGACGAGGTCCCCGAGCGCGCCGGTCAGCAGGCGCACGGCGGCGGCGCCGGCGGGGGGCGGCTGCAGCGCGAGCGTCTCGACGGCCAGGGCGAACAGCGCGTCGCCCGCGAGGACCGCCGCTCCGGTGCCGTACGCCTTCCACACCGTGGCGCGCCCCCGCCGGACCGGGTCGCCGTCCATGACGTCGTCGTGGAGCAGGGAGAAGGCGTGCACGAGTTCCACCGCGACCGCCGCGGGCACCCCGGCCCGCCCGGGTGCGCCGGCCGCCTCCGCGCCGAGCACCGCGAGGGCCTGGCGCAGGCCCTTGCCGCCGGAGCCGGTCACGGACGACCCGCCGATGCCGCACCAGCCGAAGGTGTACCCGGCCATCTCGGCCACCCAGGGATGCGACCGGCCGACGGCCTCCCTGAGTGCGGGCCGCACCAACGAGCCGCAGCGGGACAGGACTTGGTGAGCGGTGGGCGGGGTCGCGAGGGCGGGATCCGCCGGGTGTTCCGCCAGCGCGGAGTCGAGCGCCGTCACCGTGCCGCCGCCGTGCTCTCGTCGACCGCCGCCGCCGGGGCTTCCCCCGTGCGCGGTGCGAGGCCCAGCTCCTGCTGCGCCCGGCCGACCATCTCGCGGGCGTGCCGCAGCCCGATGCGCTCCAACGTCGCCGCCAGGTCGGCCAGTTCGACCGCCGTCTCGTCCCGGTCGCGGCCCAGGCGGGCCAGCGACTTCGCCAGGCCGAGCCGGGAGAGGGCCTCGCCGCGCGGCTCGCCCATCGCGCGGAACTCGCCGAGCGCCTGCTCGTACAGGTCGCGGGCCTCGGAGTAACGCCCGGCCCGGTACAGGACGTTGCCGCGCATCTTGTGGTTGTACGCCAGCGCGCCGGACAGGTTCATCGTGCGGCAGGACGCCTCGGCCTCGGCCAGCAGGGCGAGGGCGCGTCCGGTGTCGCCGTCGCGGACGGAGACGATGTCGGCCAGCCCGCGCAGCGCCCAGGCGTGACCGCGTCGGTCCTCGGCCCCCGCGGCGATCCGGGCCGCCTCTTCGAACAGGGCGTACGCGCGGTCGTAGGCGCCGGAGTTGCGGTGCATCTGCGCGATGCCTTCCAGCGCCCACACGGTGTGCCGTGCCTCGCCGCGCCGGCGGGCCTCGGCCAGCAACTGCTCGTGCAGCAGTCCGACGGCCTCGTAGTCGCCCTGGATGCGCCCCGTTTCCGCGAGCCCGGCCAGGGAGTAGCCGCGGACGACGACGTCGCCGCCCCGCTCGCCGAGGTCCGCCGCGAGCGCCAGCAGGCGTCGGGCCAGCGGGAAGGAGCCCCGCTGCCGGGCCAGGGTGCCGCCGCTCCACAGCGCCCACGCCATCGCGCCGACGTCACCGGCGCCCCGGGCGGCCCGGTAGCTCGCCTTCCAGGCCTGGTCCGCCTCGCGCACCTGACCCAGCCGGCGGTGCGCCTCGGCGACCGCCAGCCCCGAACGGGCGGCCTCGCCGTGCTCGCCGGCCCGTTCGGCCGCTCTGAGCCGCTCGGTGCCGGCGGCCAGCACGTCGTCCAGGGAGGAGTTCACGGAGAGGGTGGTGAGGGCGCCCTGGTACTCCGGGGCGAATGCCTTGCCGTACATCGGTTCCTTTCGGCCGGTCACCGCGTATGCACCGTGTGTATAGATGAGGTGTATACATGGCGCGTATAGTCCGGTGTGTTGCCAGGCAAGACGTCGGCGGTGTGCCAGGGGTTGCCTGTGAGACGCGGATCACCGACGGAGACCGCGGGGGCGTCCACTGCCCAAGGGCCTTCTGCGGCCGCCGGCCCGCGGCGCGGGAGCCCGGCCGCAGGGCGGCGTTCTCCCGCGCCGCCCTTGTCGCGGGCGGCCCCTTCGAGGATCCGCCGTCAGCTCGTGGCGCCCGTCTCCGGTTCGATCAGCCGCTCGCGGTAGGCGATGGCCACGGCCTCGGTACGGCTCGCCGCGCCCACCTTGGCGAGGATGTTGGAGACATGGACGCTCGCCGTCTTGCCGCTGATGTAGAGCTCCTCGCCGATCTGCCGGTTGCTGCGGCCGAGGGCGAGCAGTCGCAGGACGTCCTGCTCACGGGCCGTCAGGGTGACCGAACGGCCCCGGGCCGCGGACGAACCGTCCGTGAGACGGCCGCGCCGGATCAGGTCCTGCGCCCGCTCCAGCAGAGGCGTCGCGCCCAGCCGTGCGGCCGTCTCACGGGCGGCACGGGCCTCGACGGCCGCCTCCTCGCGCCGGTCCGCCGCCAACAGGGCCTGCGCGTACCGCAGTCGGCAGCGGGCGAGCTCGTAGACGTCGCCGTAGCCGAACGCCTCCACCGTCCTCTCCCAGGCGGCCACGTCGGGACCTGCGGCGGCCCAGGAACCCTCGGCCTCGGCACGGGCCAGCCAGGCCCGCCCCTCCGGCCCCTGCGGCACGCCGGTCTGGCCGCTCAGCGCCACCGCCCGGGCCGGCTCCAGCAATTCGGCCGCGACGGCGGACCAGCGGCCGGCCGCCGCCTCGTCGCCGGTCAGGCGCGCCTCGGAGGCCGCGTCGGCCACCGCGGCCAGGGCCAGCGCGGTGAGCCGGACGGTGACGTCCGGGCGGGTTCCCGCATCGTCCCTCAAGGACTCGGCGGAGGACCGCAGCTGGGCCACCGCCGCCTCGGCGTCGCCGCTCAGCGCCGCCGCGTCGGTCAGGACGATGCCCGCGACGAGCGCCGCCATCCAGTCGAAGGGGCCCTGGAGGAGGGCCCGGGCCCGGTCGACGGCGCCGTGCTCGCCGCGTGCGAGAGCGACGTACAGCGTGGGACCGACCGCGAACCCGCCCGACGCGGGCAGCACCGCCAGATCGTTCGCCGCCGTCCGCAGACACTCGTCCCACCGGCCCAGCGTGTAGAGCACCACCAGCTGCAGATAGCGCATCTCCAGTGGATACGGCGACGACAGCAGCCCCGCCCGGCGGGCCCGGTCCAGGCCCTCGGCCAGCCAGGGCAGGCAGTCCTCCGGCTCCCCGGCCTCGTAGGCGCCCATGGCCAGGGTGAACAGGGCCCGCAGCTCCACCGGGGCGTTGCCCCCGCGCCGGGCCAGCTCCCGTGCCTCCCTCAGCCGTGCGCGGCCCTCGGGGGAGCGGCGGCCGCCGCCCTCCAGATTGGCCAGCGAGACCAGCAGGTCGGCGCGCGCGTCCGTCAGCCCGAGTTGCTCGGCGACGCCCAGCGCCTGGTGGGCGACGCGCAGGGCGGTCTCCGAGTCGCCGACCTGACGTGCCGCCAGGACGTGCGTGGCGGCGGCCCACACCCACGTAGGCGACGGCGGTTCGGCCGGGATCATCGCCAGCGCCTCGCTGCTGTACGCGAACGCGGCCGTCAGGCTGTCGACGCCCAGGAGGGTGCCGGCGAGCGTGTAGCGCACACGTGCGGCGAGCTCCGAGTCGGCGTTCTGGCCGACGCCCGCGAGCGCGGCCCGGGTCAGCGAGACCGCACGGTGGGCCTCCCCGGCGTGCGCGGCCGCCGCCGAGGCCCGCAGCATCAGCGTGACGCGGTCGTTGCCCTCGCCCGACGGCCGGGCGGAGGCGGGGACCGACCGCCAGAGGTCGAGGACGGCCTCCAGGTGGTGCAGTTCCTCGGCGGGCGCCCCGACCCGGTGGGCGTGATCGGCGGCCTCCAGCGAGGCGGCGAGCGCCTCGCCCAGATCGCGGCTCTCGCGGTAGTGGTGCGCGCGCTCCGCGGCGGTGTCGCCGCGGTGACCCCGGCCCGCGAGCAGACGGGCGAACGCACCGTGCAGACGTGATCTCTCCCCCGGGAGCAGGTCGGCGTACACCGCCTCGCGCGCGAGGGCGTGCCGGAAGGCGTACATGCCGTCACCGCCGGCGACCAGCAACTGCCGGCCCACCGCCTCTCGCAGGGCCGACTCCAGCTCCTCCTCGGGCAGCCCCACCGCGTCGCGCAGCAGGTCGTGCTCCACGCGCCGGCCGGCGACGGCGGCGGTCCGCAGCACCTGCTGGGCCGTGTCGGGGAGTTGCTCGACCCGGATCAGCAGGAGGTCCGCCAGCCCGCTGGGCACTCCGCCGGACTCCGCGTCCCGGGCCGCCAGGAGCTCCTCCGCGTAGAAGGCGTTGCCCTCCGCGCGCTCCACGATCCGGCGCACCGTGGCCTCCGGCAGCGGACGGTCCTCCAGGGCGCGCACCAGGCGGGCCACGTCGGCGTCCGCCAGCGGACGCAGCTCCAGCCGGTCCACGGCCGGCAGCCGCACCAGCTCGGCGAGCAGGGGGCGGAACGGATGGCGGCGGTGCAGGTCGTCCGCGCGGTAGGAGGCGAGCACCGCCAGCCGGTGACCCGTCCCGTCGCCCGCCGGCCGCTGCAGCAGGCCCCGGCTGAGCAGGAAGCGCAGCAGGTCGCGGGAGGAGGGGTCGGCCCAGTGCAGGTCCTCCAGGACGAGGAGCAGCGGGGAGATCTCCGAGAGGTCGGCGAGCAGCGACGCCATGCCCTCCAACAGCCGCAGCCGGCCTCCTCCGCTGTCCGAACGCGCCAGGGGACCCCCGTCGTCCCGGACGGCGTCCGCGCCCGAACCGAGCAGCCGGTCGACCACCGGGTGCGCGGCCAGCGCGGAGGCGAACCGCCCGTCCGCGGCGAGCAGGCCCAGGATCTCCGTGAACGGCAGATACGGCAGACCCACGTCACCGAGGTCCACGCAGTGCCCGGTGAGCACGGTCATGCCGGAGCGCGCCGCATGTGCCGCGATCTCGTCCAGCACGCGTGTCTTGCCCACGCCCGCGTCCCCGGCGATCAGGACCGCGCGCGCCTCACCGCCCCGCGCGCGCTCCAGCACGCCGGACAGCCGGGCGAGCTCCTCTTCCCGGCCGATGAACGGAGTGGCGAACACGGTCTGCGACACGGCTCCATCCTGGCACGTGCCACGGCCGACGCGGCCCGCGGACCAGGAACGGAACCCCGCCGCGCGGACCGCGGCCGGCTCAACGCCGCAACGACCGCGCCCAGTCCGCGGGCACCCGCCCCGCCGGACCCGGCGTGGGCTGGTCCGCGGGGTGGCTCACCGGAGGGGCGAGCTCGGGCCCGGACTCGTACAGCTCGTCGGTGGAGTAGTCCCAGAACCACTCCTCGCCCGGCTCGAAGCTGCGCACCAGGGGATGCCCGGTCGCCTTGTAGTGCGCGGTGGCGTGCTGGGCGGGGGAGGAGTCGCAGCAGCCGACATGGCCGCAGCTCGCGCAGCGTCGCAGATGGAACCACCAGCCGCCCGCCGCGTCGCAGTCCACGCAGCCGGCGCCGCTGGGCGGGACGCTCGGGTCGATGGCGTCTACGTCGGTCATGCGGGCTCCTCGGCGGGGTCGGCGTCGTCCTGGACGCTCTCGGGGTCGGGGGCGGTCAGCGGCAGCAGCACCTGGAAGCGGGTGTCGCCCGGAGCGGATTCGACCTGGAGGCTGCCGTGGTGCTTGTTGACGATGATCCGCCAGGAGATGTCCAGGCCGAGACCGGTGCCCTCGCCGACCGGCTTCGTGGTGAAGAACGGGTCGAAGATGCGACCGCGGATGTCCGGCGGGATGCCGGGCCCGGTGTCGCGGAACTCCACCAGCAGCCGGTCGCCCTCGCGGGCCGTCCGCACGGTCAACGTGCCTTCCCCGCCGGTGCTGTTGACGGCGAAGACGGCGTTGTCGACCAGGTTCGTCCACACCTGGTTGAGCTCGGCGGGATAGGCCGGGACCGGCGGGAGCGCGCGGTCGTAGTCCTTGACGACCTCGATGCGCCGGCCGATCTTGCCCGACAGCATCAGCAGGGTGCTGTCGAGGAGTTCGTGCACGTCGACGACCCGGTAGGGCGCGCGGTCCAGCTGCGAGTACTGCTTGGCGGCGTCGACGAGGTGGGAGATGCGGTTGGTGGAGTCGTCGATCTCGTCCATCAACAGCTCGGTCTCGACCGTGTAGTTGAGCCATCCGATCGCGCCCGGCAGGGTGTCCTCGTCGACGGCGGCCGCGACCTGCTCCAGCCAGTCCACGTCCAGCCCGGCCTGCACGAAGGTCGGCGCGATCCGCCAGCCCTCCGCCATGCCGCGGTCGTCGAGCCAGTCGGTGAGCGCGTCCTCCCGGTCGGAGGCCTCCAGCGGGCTCAGCACCGGCGCCTTGGCGACCAGTTCGGCGGTGCGTTCCTGGATCTCGATCAGCCGGGTCATCGCCTCCGAGTCGTACGCGCCGGAGGCGATGACGGCGAGCTTGTGCCGCATCTTCGCCACCCGCTCCCGCAGCGTGGCCGTGGCCCGCACGGCCGCCGCGGCCGGGTTGTTCAGCTCGTGCGTGAGACCGGCCGACAACGAGCCCAGCGCCAGCAGCCGTTCGCGCTGCCCGATCGCCCGCTGGGTGTTCTTCGAGCCGAAGAACAACCCCTCCAGCAGGTGGGCGGCCATCGGGAACCACTCCTGCATGACGGCCGAGAACGACTCGGCGGGCAGCACGAAGAACCGCGTGGGCTCGGTGACCCGCATCGAGTTGTTGTAGACCTGCGGCACCCGGTCGCCCAGGTACGCCTGCATGGCCCCGGCGTACACCCCGCGCTGGGAGGTGCGGCTGACCTCGACGTCGTCCCCGCCGACCCGGCGGGACAGCACCACCGTGCCCTCGATCATCACGTAGAAGCAGGTCGCCGGGTCCCCCTCGGTGTACACCGGGCCCGGCTCGAACCGCTCCACGCGGCCCTCGCTGCACAGCCGTCCCAGCTGCTCCGGGGAGAGCTTCTCGAACAGGAACAGCGAGCTGATCTCGGCCGGGCTGCACGGCATCGGCCGCCCGCTCACGACTGCTCCAGATACCGGTGGACGAGCATGACGGCCATGGCTCCCTCTCCGACGGCGGACGCGACGCGCTTGGCGGACTCCGCGCGCGCGTCGCCCGCCACGAACACGCCGGGAATGCTGGTCTCCAGGTGGTACGGCGGCCGGTCCAGCTCCCAGTCCGCCGGCGGCCGCCCGTCCGGCGTCAGATCGGGGCCGGCGAGGATGAACCCGCGCTCGTCGCGCAGCACCGTGCCCTCCAGCCAGTCGGTCAGCGGGGCCGCGCCGATGAACACGAACATCCACTGGGCGTCGACGAGTTCGGTCTGCCCGCTCGCCACGTCCCGCAGCGTCAGCTGCTCCAGACGGTCCTCGCCGTGCGCGGCCTCCACGACCGTGCCGGGGCGCACCGAGATGTTCGGCGCCTCCTCGATCTGCTGGATCAGGTAGTACGACATCGACGCCGCGAGGGACTCCCCGCGCACCAGCAGCGTCACGGACTTGGCGCCCCGCGCCAGGTACATCGCCGCCTGGCCGGCCGAGTTGGCGCCGCCCACGATGTACACGTCGTGCCCCTGGCAGGAGGCCGCCTCGGTGAGCGCCGAGCCGTAGAACACCCCGCAGCCGGTCAGGTCGTCGCAGCCCGGCGCCGCCAACTGCCGGTAGGACACGCCGGTGGCGAGGATGACGCTGTGCGCGGCCACCGCGGACCCGTCCGAGAACCGCACCACCCGCGCGGATCCGCTGACCTCCAGCCCGGTCACCTCACGGGCGGTGAGGATCTCGGCGCCGAACTTCGTCGCCTGCCGGCGCGCCCGGTCGGTGAGCTGGGCCCCGGACACGCCGTCGGGGAAGCCCAGGTAGTTCTCGATGCGCGAGCTCTGCCCGGCCTGGCCGCCGGTCGCCGACCGTTCCACGAGCACGGTGCGCAACCCCTCGGAGGCCCCGTACACGGCCGCGCCGAGTCCGGCCGGGCCGCCGCCGATCACCACCAGGTCGTAGAACTCGGCTGTCGGCGTGGTCGCCAGCCCCACCTGGGCGGCCAGCTCGGGGGCGTCCGGCGCGACCAGCGGCGTGCCCTCGGCGGTCACCACCAGCGGCAGCCGCTGCCCGTCGGCCCCGGCAGCGGCCAGCAGCCGCTGCCCCTCGGGTTCGTCGGCGGAGTACCAGCGGTACGGCACCTGGTTGCGCGCGAGGAACTCCCGCACGTCCGAGGAGCGCGCCGACCAGCGGTGCCCGACCACCTTCGTGGCCGGCACGGGCCGGTGGTCGCTGGACCGCCAGGCCTCCAGCAGGTCGTCCAGGACGGGGTAGAGCTTCTCCTCCGGCGGGTCCCAGGGCTTGAGCAGGTAGTGGTCGAGGTCGACGACGTTGATCGCGTCGATCGCCGCGCTGGTGTCCGCGTAGGCGGTCAGCAGCACGCGCCGGGCGCCGGGGTACACGTCCAGTGCCTGTTCGAGGAACTCGATGCCGTTCATCTGCGGCATCCGGTAGTCGGCCAGGATCACGGCCACCAGGTCGCCGCGCAGCTTCAGCTCGCGCAGCGCCTCCAGCGCGGACTCCCCGGACTCGGCGCGCACGATCCGGTACGAGGCGCCGTACCGGCGCCTGAGGTCACGGGCCACGGCCCGGGAGACCCCCGGGTCGTCGTCCACGGTCAGGATGACGGTCCGCGCGGTGTCGGCGGCCTGTGCCATACGTCTCCCACCCCGAGAGGGTCGTCGGTCGCGCGGCACGGCGAAGCCCGCGCCGGCTCCGCCCATCGTATGTTCGATCGTTCCGATGCGCTCCGGATACCGGCGGACCGTGCGCTCTCGGATCAGTGCGGGGCGCACGCCGTCAAGCCGTCCGGCGCGCTCCGAGCACACAGAACGCGTTGCCCTCGGGGCCGACCGGCGTCACCCAGCGCGGCTCGCCCTGTCCGACGTCCGTACGGCGGGCGGCCAGGGACAGCGGGCGGATCTCCTCGGCGTGCCGGTCGTCGGGGCGGAAGTCCAGGTGGAGCCGGTCCTCGACCGTCCTCCCCTCCGGCACCGGGACGAAGAAGACCAGGCCCGGCAGCAGGTTCCGCCGCGGTCTGGTCTCGTACTCGGTCAGATCTCGTGCTCGGCGGGGGCGTCGACGACCACCTGCTCCGAAGCCATGCCGGCGGCGTAGTGAAGACTGGGGCCCGACGGATGTGGTCACGACAGAGGAGGCGGCGGGATGACGGTCCCGATCACGGCAGGGGTCGACGGGACGGACGAGAGCCTCGCGGCGCTCGCCTGGGCGGCCCGCGAGGCCGTCCGGCGAGACCTGGACCTGCGGGTGGTGCACGCCTGGCGGTTCCAGCCGAACGCGGCGGCCGACGTGGCGGACCGGGACGCCCAGGAGCGGTGGGTGCGGGACTCCGTGCGGCAGGCCGTCGCGACCCTCGCCGAACGGCACCCGGGGCTGACCGTCACCACCGACGTCCAGGAGGGCGGCCCGGTCGAGACGCTCGTCGCCGCCGCGGCGGACGCGGAGATGCTGGTGCTCGGCTCGCGCGGGCACGGGCCGGTCTTCGGCTTCCTGCTGGGCTCGGTCGGCCAGCAGGTGATCGCCGAGGCCACGCGGCCGGTCGTGCTGGTCCGGGCCGGTGACCGGCCCTCGTCCGAGGTGGCCGGCCACGAGATCGTCGTCGGTCAGCAGGGCGAGCCCGAGGACAGTGCGCCGGCCCTGCGCTTCGCGTTCGAGACGGCGGCCGCGCGCGGCGCGAGCGTGCGCGCGGTGCGGGCCTGGACCCTGCCGCCGGTGTTCGCCTACAGCCCCGGCTCGCTCAGGCTCCTCGACGAGGCGGGCGGCCTGGAGCCGTACGAGAAGAAGGCGCTGGCCGAAGCGCTCATGCCGTGGCGGGAGCGGTTCCCGGACGTGCCGGTGGTGGAGCACGTGGAGATGGGCAGCGCGGGCCAGGTGCTGCTGTCGGTCGCCGGACGGGCGCAGCTGACGGTGGTCGGCCGCCGCGCCCACCGCACGGCGGTCGGCGCCCGGATCGGCTCGGTGGCGCACGGGGTCCTGCATCACGCCGACTGCCCGGTCGCCGTCGTGCCCCAGGACTGACCGCCGCGGATCCGTGCCGGAACCGCTCGGGGCGCGCTCCGGTCTGCGTTCCGGGCGGGCTCCGGCCGCGCCGCGGGATCACTCCGGAACGGTCGGCTCCAGGGTCTCGCGCGCCTTGGGCAGGATGTTCTGGATGTAGTCCTCGACCACGGTGTCGAGCCCGATGTCGTGCTGCGCGCGCTCCGACAGGTACCAGCGGTGTTCGAGGAGCTCGTGGTAGATCTCCGCGGAGTCCATGGACCCGCGCAGTTCGAGGGGCACCGCGCGCACGGTGGGCCGGAAGACGTCCCGCACCCAGCGGTGGGCCAGCACCTCCGGGCGCGCCGCGAGCGGGTCGCCAGGGGCGTAGTCGTCCTGGGTGGCCATCCAGCTCTCCAGGTCGCTCAGCAGCCGCCGGGCCTGGTTCTCCTCGGTGTCCAGGCCCGTCAGGCGCAGCAGCTGACGCTGGTGGTGGCCCGCGTCGACGACCTTCGGCACGAACGTGACCGAGTCGCCGCTGGAGGAGTGCTCGATCTGCATCTCCGCCACGTCGAAGCCGAGCTCGTTGAGCCGGCGGATCCGGCGCTCGATGTAGTGGTATTTGCCCGCCGGGTAGACGGAGGTGCGGGTCAGCTCCTGCCACAGGGCCCCGTAGCGGGCGCAGATCTCCGTGCCGAACTCGATCGGGTCCACCGACGGGTGCAGCGCCCCGGAGGCCTCCAGGTCGAGCAGTTCGCCGCTGATGTTGACGCGGGCGAGGTCGAGGTCGTACTCGCGCTGGCCGGTGCTCAGCCGGGGGTGCAGGTCGCCGGTCTCGGCGTCGACCAGATAGGCGGCGTAGGCCCCCGCATCCCGGCGGAACAGCGTGTTGGACAGCGAGCAGTCACCCCACGCGAACCCGGCCAGGTGCAGCCGCACCAGGAGCACGGCGAGGGCGTCCATCAGCCGGTGCATGGTCGCCGGACGCATCGTCGTCTCGAACATCGAGCGGTACGGCATCGAACCGCCCAGATGCCGGGTGACCAGCACCGACTCCAGCGGCGCGTCGTCCCCGTCGGTGCGCCCGGTGACCACGGCCAGCGGGTCGACGGCGGGGATGGCGAGCCGGTCGAGGTCACGCAGCAGCTCGTACTCGCGCAGCGCGGGGCGCTCGGCGAGCTCCTTGACGGCGATCACCTCGTCGCCGGCCCGGGCGTAGCGCACCACGTGGCGGGAGATGCCGCGCGGCAGCGGGACCAGGACGTCCTCGGGCCACTCCTCCAGAGGCAGGTGCCAGGGCAGCTCCAGCAGGAGTGCCGGATGCTCCGGATTGGTGGCGCTGATCTGCAAAGCCATGGCCCGACCTTAGACGGCGTGCCGGCGGGCCTGCTGCGCCGCCGCCTTCACGGACCCCTGGTGCAGCGGACCGTGCCCGGGCAGCAGCAGATCGCCCGACAGCCCCTCGATCACGTCCAGCGAGGCGACCGCGCGGGCGCGCTCGTGGTGGAACATGTCCGGCAGCAGCTGCGGCCCCCGCACGCGCGAGGTCGGATGACCGCTGACCAGCGCGTCTCCCGAGACGACGATCCCGGCGTCGGGGAGGTGGTAGACGGTGTGGCCGTCGGTGTGGCCGGGGGTGTGCACCGGCACCGGCCGGCCGGGCAGGTCGAGCGGGCCCCCGGCGGCCGGGAACGCCTGCGGCGCGGCGACCGGGTGCTGCTCGGTTCCGCCCGAGCGCAGCACGTGCACCATCCAGGGCAGCACTCCGGGCCGCCAGACGTTCCTCAGCACCTCGCCCACGGTCACCTGCTGCAGGAACTCCCGGCGGGCGTGGGGCACTTCCGCCTCGTGGAGAAGGACCGGGGTGCCGTACGTCGAGCGCAGGTACTCGGCGGAGCCCAGGTGGTCGTTGTGGGCGTGCGTGATGAGCACGGCCGTGACCGCCTCCGGCGAACCGCCCACGGCGGCAAGGGAGTCCAGGACCAGTTCACGGTCTCCCGGGTAGCCGGTGTCGATCAGGGTGAGGGCGTCGCCGTCGGTGAGGATCACCCAGTTGGTGTTGCTGCCGTGCACCAGGTAGGTGCCGTCCGCCACTTGCCGTACGTCTGCCCGCATGGCCGTCCCGTGTCCTCGAGGATGGTGCCCGCCGGGGGACAGCAAAGCAGATCACCGCCCTGATGTGGACCGTGGGGTTCCACGCATGCCGAACAGGAACCTGGTGACCCGCGTCCGGCGCACCCCGTACTCGTACACCAGCAGGATCACCGCCAGTGAAGCGGTCACGATCGCCGTGTACTTCACGGCCATCGGCGCCGGCCGGCCGACCACGCCGTAGGCGAAGGCCACGACCACCGGCTGGTGGAGCACGTACAACGGCAGCGCGGCCACCGCGAGATACCCCAGCACCGGGCCGGGCGGACGGCGGCCGGCGCGAGGCCGGTCCAGCAGTCCCAGGATCGCCACCACCCAGCACCAGCCCGCCGCGCCGAACAGCGCCCGGCAGGCCAGCGCGAGCGGCGTCCCGTCGGTGAACGGGTCGTCCGCGGTCATGAACCCCGGCGCCGTCGCCGTGAACAAAGCGACGCCGAGCACGCCGACCGGGACGGCCGCGCGGCGTGTCGCGGCGCGGATCCGTTCGTCGTCGGACAGTGCGTAGCCGTACGCGAAGAACAGCAGATACGCCCAGCGGTTCCAGCCGGCGTAGCTCTCCTCCATGCCCAGCAGGGAGTCGATCGCGGCGAGCGGCAGGGCGGGCAGGAGCAGCAGGGTCGGTCGGCGGCCCACCGCGTCGCCCGCCCTGAGCGCGGCAGCGGCCAGCGGGGCCGCCACCGGCGCGAGGAGCAGACAGAAGACGAGGAGGAGGACCACGAACCACAGGTGGCCGGTCTCGAAGTGCTCCCCGCGCAGGACGAACGGGAAGTCGCCGAGATCGAGCCGGACGTCGAAGAAGCGCAG
This sequence comes from Streptomyces sp. NPDC037083, assembly GCF_055606485.1. Taxonomy (NCBI): domain Bacteria; kingdom Bacillati; phylum Actinomycetota; class Actinomycetes; order Kitasatosporales; family Streptomycetaceae; genus Streptomyces; species Streptomyces sp. NPDC037083. Next base: position 337,669 of record NZ_JBVJSQ010000009.1, read on the forward strand.
CCAGAAACGCCCGTAGGGCTCGTCGTAGCGCGGGTCGGCGGCGCGCAGCCGCAGCCACTGGGGGACGGGGATGATCGTGAGCGTCGCGAAGAGGAGCGGGACGCCCAGGCGCAGCAGGCGCTCGCGGGCGAAGCCGCCGGGGCCGCGCCGGCGGATCGAGTGGCGGGCGCCGAGCCCGGCGACGAGGAAGAGCATCGGCATCGCCCACACCACGCCGAGGCCCGCGACGACGGTGACGGCGTCGGTGGTGTCGCGGTTCTTGACGTAGAAGTCGTCGTCCGGGGAGAAGACCAGGGCGGCGTGGAAGAACACCAGGCCGACGACCACGAGGGCGCGCAGCACGTCGAGTTCCGTGCGCCGGGCGGCAGCGCTCGTCGGGAGCTCGGCCGTCGTGGCCGGGGGCGCGGGCTCCGGGTTCCTCATGGCCCCAACGTACGTACCCCCGCGGGGTACGGGTACGGGTACCGCCGGCTCCGTTTGCGGGGCGTTCAGCGCACTCCGCGGGGGCGGAACTGGATGCTGATGCGCGGTCCGGCGGCACGGGCCGACTTGGGGACGCAGTGCTCCCAGGTCCGCTGGCAGGAGCCGCCCATCACGATCAGGTCGCCGTGTCCCAGGGGGCGTCGTACCGTCTCGCCTCCGCCTGCCGGACGCAGGAGCAGGTCGCGCGGCGAGCCCACGGAGAGGATCGCGACCATCGTGTCGACGCGGGCGCCGCGGCCGATCCGGTCGCCGTGCCAGGCGACGCTGTCCCGGCCGTCGCGGTAGTGGCACAGGCCGGCGGTGACGAACGGCTCGCCCAGCTCGTCCGCGTAGTGCGCGGACAGTTCGCGGCGGGCCTCCTCCAGCACCGGGTGCGGGAGCTTCTCGCCCGCTCCGTAGAAGGCCAGCAGACGCGGTACGTCGACGACGTCGTCGTACATCTTCCGGCGCTCGGCGTGCCAGGGGACCTCGGCCGCCAGGTGTTCGAACAGCGCGTCCGAGCCGGTGAGCCAGCCCGGCAGCACGTCGATCCATGCGCCCGCGCCGAGCGTGGTGCGGCGCAGTCCGTCGAGCGGGGCGAGGTGCAGTTCGTCGCTCTGGTCGAAGAGGGACCCCTGGAGGTGGTGCGCGGTCATGCGTCCAGCGTACGCCTTAATCGAAAGTGTGTTCGTGGTGTGGGGGTGGAGTCGGGTGGGTGCTCGCTCGCCCTTTCGATGCATCGATGTATCGGATACATTCGCGTATCGAACGGAGGTCCGACCATGGACGAGGGGCAGAGCCGGCCGGCGGGGCGTGTCACCCGACGCCGGGCCCGTACGCGGGCGAACCTGCTCGACGCCGCCTTCGCCGTCTTCGCGGCCAAGGGCTTCGGGCGCGTCTCCATCGAGGAGGTCTGCGACGCCGCCGGGTACAGCAGGGGGGCCTTCTACTCCAACTTCGCCAGCCTGGACGAGCTGTTCTTCGCGCTCTACCGGGAGCGCGCCGACCTCATCGCCCAGCAGGTCGCCGACGCCCTCGCCGGGGACGGCCCCGACCTCGACGTACCGGCCTCGGTGGACCGCGTCACCGAGGTGCTCCTGCTGGACCTGGACTGGCTGCTGGTCAAGACGGACTTCCTGGTGCACGCCGCCCGTGACGCGGCGGTGGCGCAGACCCTCCTGGAGCACCGGAGCAGGCTGCGCGGCGCCATCGCCGACCGGCTGGCCCGTGCCCGCGGTCACACCCCCCTGCCCGCCGCCCTCGGCGACGCCGACTCCGCCGCCCACGCGGTGGTCGCCGCCTACGACGGGGTCACCACCCAACTGCTCCTGGACCAGGACGTGGACGGTGCCCGCGCCTGGCTCAAGCAACTGCTCACCGCGCTGCTGACCGACGGCAGCACCCCTCCCGGATGTTCCGAATGAGAAAGGCACCCTCGCCATGGACGCGGACGTCATCGTCGTCGGAGCGGGCCTCGCAGGCCTCGTCGCTGCGCACGAACTCACCAGCAGGGGCAGAAGGGTCGCCCTGGTCGACCAGGAGAACGCGGCCAACCTCGGCGGCCAGGCGTTCTGGTCCTTCGGGGGCCTCTTCCTCGTCGACTCCCCGGAACAGCGCAGGCTCGGCATCAAGGACTCCTTCGACCTCGCCTGGAGCGACTGGCGGGGCAGCGCCCGATTCGACCGCACCGAGGACGAGGACTCCTGGGCGGTGCGCTGGGCGCGCGCCTATGTGGAGTGGGCGGCGGGGGAGAAGCGCACCTGGCTCGCCGGACACGGGATCTCCTTCGTGCCGACCGTCGGCTGGGCCGAGCGCGGCGACCTGCGTGCCGACGGCCACGGCAACTCCGTGCCCCGGTTCCACGTCGCCTGGGGCACGGGGACCGGCGTCGTCGAACCGTTCGTCCGCTACGCCAAGCAGGCCGCGAAGGACGGCCTGCTGACCTTCTACCACCGTCACCGCGTCGACGCCCTGGTCCTGGCGGACGGCGCGGCACGCGGCGTGCGCGGCACGGTCCTGGCCGCCGACGACGCCACGCGCGGAGTCGCCTCCAACCGGGACCCGATCGGCGAGTTCGAACTGACCGCGCAGGCCGTGGTCGTCACCAGCGGCGGCATCGGCGCCAACCACGAGATGGTCCGCCGCTACTGGCCCGAGCGGCTCGGCACCCCGCCGGCCGAGATGGTCACCGGCGTCCCCGCCTACGTCGACGGCCGGATGCTCGACATCAGCGCCGAGGCCGGGGTGCGCCTCGTCAACCGCGACCGCATGTGGCACTACACCGAGGGCATCCAGAACTGGGACTCCATCTGGCCCGGCCACGGCATCCGCATCCTGCCCGGCCCGTCGTCGCTGTGGTTCGACGCGCTCGGCCGCCGGCTGCCCGACCCCTGCCTGCCCGGCTACGACACCCTCGGCACCCTCGAGTACCTGCGGACCACCGAGGACATCGCCGGGTACGACCACTCGTGGTTCGTCCTGACCCGGAAGATCGTCGAGAAGGAGTTCGCGCTGTCGGGCTCCGAGCAGAACCCGGACATCACCGCCAAGGACCGCAGGGCCGTCCTGCGCGACCGGCTGCTCGGCAAGGGCGCCCCGGCTCCGGTGCAGGCCTTCCTCGACCACGGCGCGGACTTCGTGATCGCCGACACCCTCGACGAGCTGGTCGAGAAGATGAACGGGCTGACGGAGAAGGCGCTGCTCGACGTGGACGCCCTGCGCCGTCAGATCCAGGCCCGCGACCTGCAGATGGCCAACCCGTACAGCAAGGACGCCCAGGTGCAGGGCATCCGCAACGCCCGCCGCTACATCGGCGACCGGCTCGGCCGCGTCGCCACTCCGCACCGCATCCTCGACCCCGAGGCCGGCCCGCTGATCGCCGTCAAGCTGCACGTCCTCACCCGCAAGACCCTCGGCGGCATCCAGACCGACCTCGACTCACGCGCCCTGGGCGCCGACGGGCGGCCGGTCGAGGGCCTGTACGCGGCGGGCGAGGTCGCCGGCTTCGGAGGCGGCGGCGTGCACGGCTACAACGCGCTCGAAGGCACCTTCCTCGGCGGCTGCCTCTTCTCCGGGCGGGCCGCCGGACGGGCGGCGGCGAAGCAGGCCGGCTGACCTCAGCGCTGGTCCGCCGTCAGCAGGCGGACCAGCACCGCCGTGTGGCTCTGCTCCGGCGACTTCGCGGCCGTCACCAGCGTCACCGGCCCCCCTGCGATCAACTCACGTACGTGATCGAGGAGTTCGGACGCCTCGGGCCCGGCGAGCTCCGCCTCGTAGCGGCGGGCGAACTCCTCGAACGGCCCCTCGCCCGCGTGATACCAGCGGCGCAGCTCGGTCGAGGGCGTGAGCCCCTTGGGCCACTCGTCGACGCGGGCCGCCTCCTTGGACACCCCGCGCGGCCACAGCCGGTCGACCAGGACCCGCACGCCGTCCTCCGGCTCGGGCGGGTCGTAGACGCGACGTACGCGGACCTTCATGGTGACCGTCCTCGGGTTTGCGGCTCGTGCCGATCGTAGGCAGGCGCGTCCGCCGGCACCGCTCGGCTTGACCTGAATGAGGGGGAAGACAGGGGCGTCCGGTCCTAGTCTGAGGACGTTTGATCACACGCCACCCCCCAGGAGCACACGTGACACACCCCCGCAGACGCACCACCGCTCTGCTGCGCCGTGAAGCCGTCGCCGCCACCGTGCCCGTCGCCGTGGCCGCACTGCTCATGGCGGCCGGACCGGCCACCGCGGCCGGCCCGACGGGCACGGCAGGCGTCGGCGACCCCTACTTCCCGCTGGCCGGCAACGGCGGCTACCACGTGACCCACTACGACCTGACCCTCCGTTACGACCCCGGCAGCCGCCGCCTCGACGGCAAGGCGGTCCTCACCGCCCGCGCCACCCAGCGGCTGACCCGCTTCGACCTCGACTTCCAGGGGCTGAAGGTCACCGGCCTGACGGTCGACCACGTCAAGGCCGGCCACCGGCGCGACGGCCAGGAACTCGTCGTCACCCCCCGGCGCGCCCTGCGCAAGGGCGAGCGGTTCCAGGTCACCGTCACCTACCACGGCACCCCCGGCCCGGTCACCGATCCCGACGGCTCGCCCGACGGCTGGATCCCCACCGACGACGGAGCCTTCGTCGCCGGCGAACCGCAGGGCGCCATGACCTGGTTCCCGGCCAACAACCATCCCCTCGACAAGGCCTCCTACGACTTCACGATCACCGTCCCCAAGGGCCGCGCCGCCGTCGCCAACGGTGTCCTGCTCGGACAGCACACCTCGAAGGGAAAGACCACCTTCCGCTGGCGTCAGACGGAGCCCATGGCCGCCTACCTCGCCACCGCCACCGTGGGGAAGTTCCAGGTCAAGCAGTACACGACCCGCGACGGACTCAAGGTCTACGACGCCGTCGACCCCCGTGAGGCCGCGGCCGCCGCGCCCGTGCTGAACAAGCTGCCGTCCGTACTGGAGTGGGAGAGCAGGCTGTTCGGGCCCTACCCCTTCCGCGCCGCCGGCTCCATCGTCGACCACGCCCCGGACGTCGGCTACGCCCTGGAGACCCAGTCGCGGCCCGTGTACGACGAGGCGCCCGACCTGGACACCCTGGTCCACGAGAGCGCCCACCAGTGGTTCGGCGACTCCGTCTCCCTCACCTCGTGGAAGGACATCTGGCTCAACGAGGGCTTCGCCACCTACGCCGAGTGGCTCTACGCGGAGCAGCACGGCGGCGACAGCGCCCAGAAGGCCTTCGACGCGCTGTACGCCCGCCCCGCCACCGACGGCCTGTGGAAGTTCCCGCCCGGCGACCCCGGCAGCGGCGCGAACATCTTCGGCACACCCGTCTACGCCCGGGGCGCCATGACCCTGCACGTCCTGCGCACCGCCGTCGGCGACCGCGCCTTCCTGCGCATCCTGCGCGCCTGGGCGGACCGGCACCGCTACGGCAACGCCACCACCGCCCAGTTCCAGCGGCTCGCCGAGCGGGAGTCCGGCAAGGACCTCGACGCGCTGTTCCGGACCTGGCTGTACGGTCGGGGCAAGCCCGGCAGGCCGTGACGTCCCGCGAGAGGCGGTGCAACCTGACGAGTTCCAAACACCTTTCGGTCAGGGTCTACCCATGATCACGCACCGCCTCCGCGTCGCGCTGCTCGCCGTACCCCTCCTGCTCACCGGATGCGGCGGCACGGCGACGCCCTCGGCCGGGCACCCGCCCACGAGCACCGCCGCGGCCGCGGCGGGCGCCCCCGCGCCCCTGGGCTCCGCCGCGGCGACACCGCAGCGGATACCGGGCCTGGGGCCGAAGACCCGGGCCGCGGTCCCCAAGGACGCGCGGCAGGTGGTCGTGGTGACCGGCAGCGGCAGGAACTCCCCGCTCTCCACGGTCGTCCTGCACCGCCGCACCGGGGCCGGCTGGCAGGCCGGCCAACACTGGCCCGCGCACAACGCGCTGCACGGTTGGAGCGACCACCACATGGCCGGCGACCTGCGCTCGCCCGTCGGCGTGTACGGCCTTTCCGACGCCGGCGGCCTGCTGCGCGACCCCGGCACGAAACTGCCGTACGACCGGGGCAGGGGCTTCCGCTCGCCGGGCACCGGGTTCGAGGGCGAGTCGCTGGAGGGCTCCTTCGACTATGTGATCGCCATCGACTACAACCGCGTCCCCGGCACCTCGCCGCTCGACTGGACCCGCCCGCTGGGCGCGAGCCGCGGTGGCGGGATCTGGTTCCACGTCGACCACGGCGGCCCCACCCACGGCTGCGTCGCCCTCGCCGCGGAACGCATGAAGGACCTGCTGCGCACCCTCGACCCCGCGCTGCACCCGGTGGTCGTCATGGGCGACCATGCCTCTCTGGCCCGCTGAGAGAACGGAAGTCGCCGCGTGTGCGCTCATGTACTGGTCGCCGAGGACGACGCGATGCAGGCCGAACTCATCCGCCGCTCGCTGCTCGCCGAGGGACACACCGCCACCGTCGTGCACGACGGCTCCGCGGCGCTGGAGGCGGTGCGGCGGGACCGGCCGGACCTCGTCGTGCTGGACCTGATGCTGCCGGTCGTCGACGGGTTCGGGGTCTGCCGGGTGCTGCGCCGGGACGACGACGTCCCGGTGCTGATGCTGACCGCCCGCACCGCCGAGGACGACGTGCTGCTCGGCCTGGAACTCGGCGCCGACGACTACATGACCAAGCCCTACAGCCCGCGCGAGCTGATGGCCCGCATCCGCACCGTCCTGCGGCGCAGCGGGCGCGCCGGCGCCGACCGGCGCGACGATCCCGTGGTGCGGGCCGCGGGGCTGGCCGTCGATCCCGAGCGGCACGAGGTGCGGTGCGCCGGTGAGACGGTGGAGTGCACCCCGGCCGAGTTCCAGATCCTGCTGGCGATGGTCTCCGAACCCGAACGGGTCTTCTCCCGGCGGCAGTTGCTCCAGTGCACCCGCGGCTTCGACCGCTCCTCCACCGAACGCGCCGTGGACGTGCACATCATGAACCTGCGCCGCAAGATCGAGGCCGATCCCCGCAGACCCGTGCGGCTGCTGACCGTGTTCGGCGTGGGCTACAAACTGAGCGGCGGCCGCGCGTGACCCGCGCCGGCCGTGTCCGCATACCGCTGCGCAAGCGGCTGCTGGTGCGGCTGTTGAGCGCCTCCGTGCTGATCGCCGTGTGCTCGGTGGCCGCCACCGCGTGGCTGGCGGTGGCCACCACCACCCGTGCGCTGCGCGAGGAACAGGGACAGGCCCTGGCCGACGACATGGACATCCTCGCGCGCCTCAGCGGCTACGCGGCCACCCACCCGCAGTGGGCGGGCGTCCAGGCGACGGTGCGCGACCTGTCCGCCAGGACGGGCCGGCGCATCGCCCTGACGGCCGCCGACCGCACGCTCCTCGCCGACTCCGCGCCGCACGGCACGTCGCTGCCGCCACGCGCCGCCGCCACCATCGACCCCCTGCGCACCGACACCGACAGCGAACGCGGCGCCCAGCTCGGCGGCATCGACCCGCGGGTGGTGGGGCCCTACCGGCTCACCCCGCTCGAACGCCGCAAACTCGACGCCCTGGCCCACGCCCGGCAGCGGTGCTTCTCCCGCTACGGCATCGAGACGACACTCGTGCGGACCCCGAGCGGCCGCCCGGTGCTCACCGACGCCGACGGCGCCGCCGCCTCCGGCTACGTGCCCGAGGGCTGCGCGGACGGACAGCTCGACACGCCGGCTCCCACCGAACAGAAGGCGCTCACCGCGCTGCAGGCCCACGCGGCCGTCTGTCTGACCCGCGTGGGCCTGGACGCCGGCATGCCGCTGTATTTCGGCCCGGGCATCCCCGGCGTCACCGGCCGGGACGCGACCCCCGGACCCGCGTACGTCAAGGCGGGCGACGCCAAGGCCGTGCGCGCGGCCCAGAACTGCCTGGAGGACGCCCGCCGCACCCAGCTCGACCCGTATGTGGCCCCGGTCGCCGAGCTGTTCCTCGGGGGCGGGTCCGGCGGTGCGGCGCCCCGCTGGGACATGTCCCCGGCCAACAAGACGAAGGTCTTCGGCGCGGCGGGCCTGGTGCTGGCCGTCACCGTCGCCGTGAGCGCCGTCGTCGCCACCCGTCTGGTGCGGCCCCTGCGCGCCCTCACCGAGGCCGCGCAGCAGCCCCCGGACCGGCACGCGCGGGTGCCCGTCACGACGCGGGACGAGACCGGCATCCTGGCGGAGGCGTTCAACGACCTCGCCGAGCGCAGGGAACGTCTGGAGGCCCAGCGCAAGGCCCTCGTCAGCGACGTGGCGCACGAACTGCGCAGCCCGCTCACCAACATCCGGGGCTGGCTGGAGGTCACCCGCGACGGGCTCGTCGAACCCGACGCCGAACTGCTCGGCGCCCTCCACGAGGAGGCGCTGCTCCTCCAGCGCGTCATCGACGACCTGCGCGACCTCGCGGCCGCCGACGCCGGCGCCCTGCTGCTGCACCGCGAGCCGGTGCCCGCCGACGAGTTGCTGGCCCAGGTCGCCGCCGCCCACCGGGTCGCCGCCGACGCGGCCTCAGTCGCCCTGCGCACCGAGACCGGCACGGCCCTCTGGCTGGACGCCGACCCGGTGCGGCTGCGGCAGGCGCTCGGCAACCTCGTCACCAACGCCGTACGGCACACGCCGCCGGACGGCACGGTCACGCTGACCGCCCGGGGAGACGGCGAGCAGGTCGTCCTGGCGGTCGCCGACACCGGCACGGGCATCGCCGCCAAGGATCTGCCGCATGTCTTCGAGCGGTTCTGGCGCGCGGAGAAGTCGCGCAGCCGCCGCACCGGCGGCAGCGGCCTGGGCCTGCCGATCGTCCGTCAGCTGACGTCCGCCCACGGCGGCACGGCGGAAGCGGCCAGCACGCCCGGCACGGGCAGCGTGTTCACCCTGAGACTGCCGGCTGCGGCGCCTCCCGCGGAAGGCTGACGGCGGCCCGCCGGGGCGGTGGGACGCGCGCGAACCGCCCTGTGCCGGGCGGCGCGTGGCCTCCTGGTCAGGAGCTGCGCCGCGCCCTGATGCGCCGCTTGAGTGCGCGCCGTTCCGTCTCGCTCGTGCCGCCCCAGACCCCGAGGGTCTGATCGGTCTCCATGGCCCATTCCAGACACGGCTCCCGCACCGGGCAGCGCCGGCAGACCGCCTTCGCCTGTTCCGTCTGCAGCAGTGCCGGGCCCGAGGTGCCGATCGGGAAGAACAGGTCGGGGTCCTCAGTGCGGCACTCGGCGTGCTCTCGCCAGTCGTCCATCGAAGTCACCTGCGATCCAGTCGTGTGTGCTTCCGGATGAGTTGCTCCCGGTCGGGTCACCGGGGGCGCGGCGGTGAAACAGGACGGACCGGAAAAACGTTCACTGCTCCCGCAGGCCCCACGGGGAGCCGTACGCCGTCAGCAGGTCGAGGAACGGGCGTGCGGGGAAGGCCTCGGGGCCCAGGACGCCCGCCCCGGACCACGCGCCGGTGGCGAGCAACTCCAGGGCGACCACCGGGTTGACGGCTGTCTGCCACACCACGGCCTGGCTGCCGTACTCGGCCATGGACCACTGGTTGTCGACCACGTGGTACAGGTACACCTCGCGCGGCGCACCGTCCTTGACGCCGCGTACCCAGGTGCCCGCGCACGTCTTGCCGTGCATCAGGTCGCCCAGTGTCGCGGGGTCGGGCAGACAGGCGGCCACGACGTCCCGGGGCGAGACCGTCACCGGTCCGTGCGCGCTCGGCACGGTCACCGGCGCGGTGCCGTCCAGCCCCAGGCGGTGCAGCGTCCGGAGCGTCTCGACGAACTCCCGGCCCAGGCCGTACTTGAAGGTGACCCGGCGCGCCTTCACCCAGCGCGGCATGAGCAGCACTTCCTCGTGCTCGACGTTCACGCACTCCACCGGTCCGATGCCCTCGGGGAAGTCGAACACCTCGGGCTCGCTGAAGGGTGCGGTGGTGAACCAGCCGCGGTCGGCCTCGTAGACCACGGGAGGGTTCAGGCATTCCTCGATCGTGGTCCAGATGCTGAAGGAGGGCGCGAAGTCGTGGCCCTCGACGGTGAGGTCGGCGCCGTCGCGGACGCCGATCTCCTCGATCTCGTCGAAGAGCTCGTCGGCGGCGTGCCGGGCGAAGACGTCCGACAGCCCGGGTTCGACCCCCATGCCGACCAGGGCGAGGGCGCCGGCCCCGGCCCAGTCGTCGGACTCGGCGAACTGCTCGTCGCCGAGCCTGACCCCGCACTCCTCGTACGGGCGCTCCGGGTGCGGCCGGGACAGCGACATCGCCATGTCGACATAGTCGGCCCCGGCGGTGCGCGCCGCGCGGAAGAGGGGCATCACGAACCGCGGGTCGGTGGCGTTGAGCAGGACGTCGCAGCGGTGGCGGGCGAGCAGGCCGGCCACGGCGGCCTCGTCGCCGGCGTCCACGCGCTCGGCGTGGAAGCGGTCGTCGCCGTCGAGCGCGGCGACGGCGGCCGCGCTGCGGGCGGGGTCGAAGTCGGCGACCACCATCGCCTCGAAGAACGGACGACGGGCGGCGATCCGGGTGATGGCGGTGCCGACACCGCCGGCGCCCACGAGCAGGACACGCATGACGAGAACTCCCTCGGTCTGAGAGTGCGAACGCAGAGTGTGCGAACGAAGAGTGCGAAGCGGGCTGCCCTGTCCCAGATACAACGCCCGGCGGTCGCGTAAGGTCAATGGCGTTGGCATAAGAGCGCGAGGGAGCGTGGGGCACATGGCCAAGCAGGTCGTCCCCGAGGAGAGGCGGCGCCGGCGTCGTCCCACCAGGAGCGGCACGGTGCTGTCGGAGCCGCTGATCGTGCAGACCGCGCTGCGACTGCTGCGCGAGCACGGCAGTACGGGGCTCACCGCCCGGCGCCTCGGCCTCGCCCTGGACTGCGACCCGAGCACGCTCTACCGCTACTTCCGGGGCATGGACGATCTGACCCTCGCGATCGGCGACGCGCTCATCGGCGAGGCGCTGCGGGGCTGGCAGCGGACGGGGGAGTGGCGGGCGGACCTGCACGCCGTGGGGCTGCGCGTGCACGCCGCCTACGTCGCCCACCCGCAGGCCGCCCAGCTCACCGCGAGCCGGGTCACCGGTCGGGCCAACGAACTCGCCGCCGACGAGACCGTCCTGGACGTGCTGCGCACCGCCGGCTTCCCGCTGCCCGACACCGTGCGGATCTACCACGCGTTCATCGACCAGACCCTGGCCTTCGCCGCCCTGGACGCCGCGTCCCTGGCCCTGCCGCGGGCCGCGCAACGCGCCGACGACGCGATGTGGCGTTCCACGTACGCCCACCTGCCCGCCGAGACCCACCCCAGGATCGCCGAGGCGGCCCCGCTGCTGTCGACCCGCATGGTGACCAGCGCCTATCCGACGGCGCTGGAGATGCTGCTGGACAGCGCGCAGGCCCGGCTGACGGCCCTGCGGGCGGCCGGCGCGGCGCCCTAGACGTTCAGCGCCTCGGCCGCCGTCGCCGCCACCGCGTCCGCCACCGCCGCCAGGGCCGGCGAGTCGAGTTTCCACTGCTGCCAGTACAGGGGGACGTCCAGCGGGCGATCGGGGGCGAGGGGCACCAGGCCGCCGGAGCGCAGCAGCGGTTCGCCCTGGACCTCGGGCACCATGCCCCAGCCGAACCCGGCGGCGACCGAGGCGACGAAGCCCTCCGAGGTCGGCACGGCGTGTCGTACCGGGCCCGCACCCGGGGTACCTGGCCGCAGTCCACGCACGAACGCGTCCTGGAGGTCGTCGCTGCGGTCGAAGGTCATCACCGGCGCCCGTGTCAGGGTTTCGTGCAGCGGGCCGTCGGCGAGATGCCGGGCCACGAACCCGGGGCTCGCGGCGGCCAGGTAGCGCATCGTGCCAAGGGCGCGCACCGAGCAGCCGGTCACGGGGGCGGGCGAGGAGGTCACCGCGGCCATCACCAGTCCCTCCCGCAGGAGTTCGGCCGTGCGGGTCTCGTCCTCACGGTGCAGCTCGAAGCACAGCGGCGGCTCCTGCGGCACCCGGGCCAGGGCCGGCAGGAACCAGGTCGCGAGCGAGTCCGCGTTCACCGCGACCGTCACCCGTGTCGGCTCGCCCTCACCGCTCATGCCCAGCTCGGACCGCGTGTCGCGCTCCAGCCGGGCCAGCTGGCGGGCGAACCGCACGACGATCTCGCCGGACTCCGTGGGCCGCACCGGCTTGGTGCGCAGCAGCAGGACCCGGCCCGTGCGCTGCTCCAAAGCCTTCACCCGCTGGCTGACCGCCGACGGCGTCACGTGCAGGGCGGCGGCCGCCGCGTCGAAGGTGCCCTCGTCGACCACGGCGAGCAGCGTCCGTACCTGGTCGAGGGGGAGGTCGAGGGAGAGGTTCGTCGTCACTTGAGCATCACGGATCCTAATGATAGGTAAGAATCTTTAGCTGTACCCCCAGAGATCGTCTGCCTAGCGTGGAGGGCATGTCCAACGCTCTCACCGCCGCGGCCGCCGGCTTCGGAACCGGTCTGTCGCTCATCGTCGCCATCGGCGCCCAGAACGCCTTCGTGCTCCGCCAGGGGATCCGCCGGGACGCCGTCCTGGCCGTCGTGGGGATCTGCGCGCTGTCCGACGCGCTCCTGATCGCCCTCGGAGTGGGCGGGGTGGGCGCGGTGGTGGTCGCCTGGCCCGAGGCGCTGACCGTGGTCGGCTGGATCGGCGGGGCGTTCCTGCTCGGGTACGGGCTGCTCGCGGCTCGCCGGGTGGTCAGGCCCGGCACGGACGCCCTGCGCACGGACGGCGAGACCGCGGGCTCGCGCCGCCGGGCCGTGCTCACCTGCCTTGCGCTGACCTGGCTCAACCCGCACGTCTACCTCGACACCGTCTTCCTGGTCGGCTCGATCGCCGCCGACCGCGGCACGCTGCGCTGGACCTTCGGCCTGGGCGCGGCGTTCGCCAGCCTGTGCTGGTTCGCGACCCTGGGCTTCGGCGCCCGGCTGCTCGGCCGCTTCCTGACCCGCCCCGCCGCCTGGCGCGTCCTGGACGGACTGGTGGCGGCGACGATGATCACGCTCGGGCTGCTCCTGGTCGCGCGCGCCTGACGTCCGCGATCCGGGACAGCGTGTCCAAAAGGGCGGCCGAAGCGCACGGGGAGCTGCGATAGTGACCCACGGAATCGAAAGATGTAACGAGCAGCCAGGAAGCGCGTGGACACGAGCGAGAGCACCCCCGCACCCGAGGCCGAGGAGGCCCACCCGAGTCCGCGCGACCCCGTCCGCAGCGGCTGGCGCCGCTGGGCGATGGACACCCGGCCGCTGCGCCGGCCGGCCTATCGGCGGCTGTGGTCCTCGACCGTCGTCACGGCCGTGGGCAGCCAGCTCACCGCGGTGGCCGTGCCCAAGCAGATCTACGACATCACCGGCTCCTCCGCCTGGGTCGGCTACGCCAGCCTCGCCGGACTGGTGCCCATGGTGCTCTTCGCGCTGTGGGGCGGCGCGGTCGCCGACACCGTCGACCGGCGCAAGCTGCTGCTGGTCACCAACAGCGGCATCGCCCTCACCTCGGTGCTGTTCTGGATCCAGGCGGCCTCGGGGCTCGGCTCGGTGGCCGTGCTGATGGTGCTCCTCGCCGCCCAGCAGGCGTTCTTCGGCCTGAACTCGCCCGCCCGCAACGCCTCCATCGCCCGCCTGGTCCCCGCGGACGAACTGGCCGCCGCCAACGCCCTGGGCTCGACCGTCATGCAGACGGGCCTGGTCGCCGGCCCACTGCTCGCGGGCGCCCTGATCCCCGTCATCGGCCTGCCCGAGCTGTACCTCCTCGACGCCGTCGCGCTGTGCGTGACGCTGTGGGCCGTGGTCCGCCTGCCCGCGCTGCCTCCGTCGGCGAGCGCGGCCGCCCGGCGCGCCGGGATGCGCGAGATCGCGGAGGGCTTCCGCTACATCTCCCGGCACAAGGTGCTGCTGCTGTCCTTCCTCGCCGACGTCATCGCCATGGTCTTCGGCATGCCCCGCGCCCTGTTCCCACAGCTCGCCTCCGAGACGTACGCCTCCTACGGCGAAGGGCTCGCGCTCGGTCTGCTGTTCGCGGCGATCCCCATCGGCGCGGTGCTGGGCGGACTGTTCTCCGGGACGTTCTCCCGTGCGCGCCGGCACGGCTGGATGGTCATCGGCGCGGTCGTCGCGTGGGGCGTGTCGATCGCCGGGTTCGGGCTGAGCGGCAGTCTGTGGCTCGCGGTGATGTTCCTGGCCTGTGCCGGCGTCGCCGACATGGTCTCCATGGTCTTCCGCGGGGCGATCCTGCTGTCCGCCGCAACCGACGAGATGCGCGGCCGCATGCAGGGCGTCTTCACGGTCGTCGTCGCGGGCGGACCACGCCTGGCCGACGTCCTGCACGGCACCGCGGGCACCGCCTTCGGGCCCCGCGCCGCCGTCGCCGGCGGAGGTCTGCTGGTCGTCGCGCTCATGCTGGGCCTGGCGGCCGCGGTGCCCGCGCTGCGCCGCTACCGGATCTGACGGCGGGTGCCCGAGCCGGGCGGGGCTACAGCACCCCGCGCCGGTGCGTGCCGTACTGCTCCATCAGCCTGCCCCGGGTCATCTCCAGCCGGTGTGCGAGGATCTCGGCCACGATCCGCACCAGTGACAGTCCGAGCGCAGGCTCCTCTTCGCAGAGCTTGAGCACCGGCTGCGCCTCGAACTCGTAGGCGCGCACGGGGCTGAAGGCCTCCGCGCCGAAGTCCCACCGGTACGGCGGGAACAGCCACGACCAGCCGAGCAGGTCGCCGGCGCCGAGGCTCGCGACGGTGACCCGTCGATGGGACGTGACCTGCTGGACGAGCGAGACCGCGCCGGAACGGATCACCCAGAAACGGTCGGCCGTGCCGCCCGCTTCGAAGATCCGGGCGTCCTCCGCGAAGGAGACCTCGCGGGCGAGTTCCATCAGGCGCCGACGCTGGGGCGGCGGCAGGGCGGTCAGCAGTCTGGTCGCTTTGGTCATGGCGCGGGGCTCCTCGCCGACGGTCGGTGCGGATGGTTGCTCGGAGGGTTCTCCCCTTCTCATTTCAGCCGCTGCCGACGTCACGGGCACCTCGGCGGACGGCACTTTCCCGCGTTCCGCGGGCGGACGTCCGTGAGGGCAGGGAAAAGCCCTGGCTGGACGGGGGAAGCCAGCCAGGGCAGCGAAGGGGTGGTGGATGGAGGAGGAGCACCGTCGACTCCGCCCACCACGTATGGATGAACCGTAAACCATTCACGGTGGTTTCGTGCGGCCAAAACCCGGCCACGTGACCCGTTTCACTCCGTCCCGTTCCGCTCCGTCCCGCTCTCCGTCGTCCCGTCCCGCCGTCCCGTCCCGACCGCCCGCGTCACGACCCCGACGGTCACGAACCCCGGGCCGCCCGTCTCGGGCAGGTACCTGCCCCACCGCCTCCTCGCCGGACAACACGCCCTGCGCCCGCCGCAGTTGGCCGGTGACCTGCAATCCGCCTCTCGTGCGGCCCGGCACCCGGTCACCGTCCGTCGGCGGCACGGCCCGGCGTCAGGATCTCGTCCAGCACCCTCACCACCGACTCGTAGGCGAGACCCCGCACCCGGGCGTCGAACGCCCCGTCCGGATCGGTCTGCGCCAGGTCGGTGTTGCGGGCCCGCCAGGCCAGCAGCTCATCCCCGGCGCAGGCCCGGGCCCGCTGGATGCGCCGCAACAGTTCATCGGAGTCCACGACATCGCTCATACAGGCCGCCTACCCAGGTCCGGCGCGACGATTGCGCCCAGTCCGGGAGGTTTGGCCGCCGACGGGGCGGCCAGCCGAGAGAGGAGAAGAAAAGACCGCACCGCCCGAGGAGGGCGGCGGGGACGCGGGAGAGAGGCGCCTGCGGGCCGCGGCGAAGTGACGGTCGGCCCGGACGGCGATCCGCAACCGTGCCGGACTCCGGCCGAACGATCCCGAGCGATGGCCGGGGCGGGCCAGGTCCGGAACGTGCCCCGGCGCGTCCATCGCCGGACGACGGAGTCCCCCGAGTTCGGAGTCCGGAGTCCGGCGGCCCTGGGTCGACGGGCTGCCCGGGCCGACGGCCGGGCGCGGAAACGGCTGGCCGGCCTCGGAGCAGGGGTCCGGCCTAGGAACAGGGGGCCGGCCTCGGAACCGCGGACCGGGCGCGGAACAGCAGGCCGGGCTCGGGGCGGCGATCCGCTCGCCGTGCACCACCATCCGCCACATCGACGACCATCGACCAGCCGGAACAGTCAGGGGAGCGAAGGGATGCGTACGAACGACTCGACGGACCGCGTGAACGTGCCGGACGGCTCGTTCGGGCGCGAGGGGCACGAGCAGTGCCGACCGGCCGATGTCCGCAGCGCCGTGCGACGGGTCGTGAGCGGCCGATGCGGGGCCATCGGCTGTCCGTACGACGAGGAGGCCCTCTCGGACGCGCTGCTGGTCGCCTCGGAGCTCACGAGCAACGCCATCCTGCACGGCGGGGGCGTCACCGGCTTCGACGTCGACGTGGAGGGAGGGTCCGTGTGCGTGTCCGTCAGCGACCGCAGCGACCGGCTGCCCGTGGTCGCCGACCCCTTCGACGAACAGGGGCGACGGCGCACCGGCGGCCGCGGCTGGCCGATCGTCTGCCGGCTGGCCCGCGACGTGCGGGTGTCCGGCCTGCCGTCCGGAGGCAAGCGCATCACCGCCGTGGTCCCCGTGTTCTGACCCGCCGTCCTGGCCGCCGCGAAGGCGGCCGGAGCACCTCGTGAACCCCTTTTTTGGATGTGGAGTTTGCACCTCCAGGGGCAGGGCAGATGGAGGTTCGTGCTTCGGACCGGAGGCGCGCCGACGGGAGCGGTGGGACCGCTTCGGGGCGCTGCACGCGCCCCGGGTGTCAGGAGCCCTCCCGTCGTCAGTCACCTGAAACAACCGTTCAGGAGCGTTTACGCATGCCTATCGACATGTCGACAAGCCGTCCCGCCGCATCGGCCCCTGCCGCTGCTCACCCGCGACGCACCCACGACGACGCGCCCGACACCGCAGGCCGGTTCGCCCGGCTGGTCACCCTGGAGGAGGGCCCCGAACGGGACGCCGTGCGCGACGAGATCGTCACCGCCTGGCTGCCCATGGCCCACCGGATCGCAGGCCGCTTCCGCGACCGCGGCGAGGCGATCGAGGACCTGCGTCAGGTGGCGGCCCTGGGGCTGGTGAAGGCCGTGGACCGCTTCGACCCCGAACGCGGGGCCTTCGAGAGCTACGCCGTGCCCACCATCACCGGCGAGATCAAGCGGCACTTCCGGGACCGCATGTGGGCCCTGCGGGTGCCTCGCCGGGTGCAGGAACTGCGCAACAAGGTGCGCGTCGCCCGCCGGGAACTCGCCCAGAACCCGGGAGCCCCCGAACCGTCGGTCGCCGACCTCGCCGCCCACACCGGCCTCACCGAGGACGAGGTGGCCGCCGGACTGGAGGCCCTGGAGAGCTTCAGCACGCTCTCGCTGGACGCCGAGGTCCCCTCCGGCGACGACGGCTACAGCCTCGCCGACACCCTCGGCGCCGCCGACTCCTCCTTCGACGTCGTGATCGACCGCGAGTCGGCCAAGGAAGGTCTGCGGCGCCTTCCGGAACGCGAGCGCGCCATCCTCTACATGCGCTTCTTCGAGGACATGACGCAGAGCAGGATCGCCGACAAGCTCGGCATCTCCCAGATGCACGTCTCCCGGCTCATCAGCCGCAGCTGCGAGCGGGTGCGCCAGGAAGCTCTGCGCTGACCGACCGCAGGACACGACACCCCCACCTTCGTCGACCGTAAGGAGAAGCCCGCCGATGCTGATGCCCCATCCTGCCGTCCTGCGCAAACTCGTCGACGAGTACGAGGCGCTGTCCGGGACCGGTTCCCCCGAGGCACGCGCGCAGGAGCGCGACCTCGCCTACACGCTGTGCGTGTCCACCGGCACGCGGGACGTGAACCAGGCCCTGCAGACGGCCCGCCGTTGGCTGGAGGCGGCATCGGCCGCCGACGCCGTGGGACGCCCGCACACCGATGACGGGCCCCGCGTGTACGCCTGAACGGCAGAGAGGCACCCGCGGACCGAGGCGGTCCACGGCGACCCGACGGCGGGTGCGTGACGCCCGCGGCAGGGGTCGTCCCACCTCGCGCACATGCACCGCCCTGCGGCCGGCCACCCCGAACAGGGGTGACCGGCCGCAGGCGTGTGCCCGACGGTGCGTGTGTCCGGCCCGAGCCGGGGCAGTCGGATTCTGCGAAAGTCGGGGAGACTTCAGGGAGGGGTCGGCAATGAACACCAGTGCCATGGCGCACAACGGTCGCGCCGGGGCGGAGCGGGCGGCACGCGGCTCGGTGACCAAGGGGGCCGCCAAGGCCGGACTCGCCGCACGCGGGGTGATCTACCTGCTGGTCGGACTGCTGGCCCTGCAGATCGCCTTCGGCGACAGCAAGGAGCAGGCGGACCGCCAGGGCGCCCTCGCCGAGATCTCGCAGAAGCCCTTCGGCTCCGTCCTGTTGTGGGCGCTGGGCGTCGGACTGGTCGGCATGGCACTGTGGAGGCTCTCCGAGGCCGTCTTCGGCGCGGCCGGCGCCGACGGCCGCAGCGCCAAGAAGAGGCTGCTGGCAGTCGTCCGGTGTGTTTTCTACTCCTTCGTCGCCTACTCCGTCCTCGCCTTCGCCGCGGGCTCGGGCAACGGCGGCGGTTCGAGCGACGAACAGTCCAAGGACGTCACCGCGCGGGTGCTCGGCCTGCCCGGGGGGCAGTGGATCGTGGGCGTCGGCGGCGCCGGGATAGTCGTCGCGGGCGTGTGGATCGGCGCCCGCGCCGTCATGCGGTCCTACCGCAAGCACATGCTGCTGGGGCAGATGTCCCCGCGTGTGCGCCGGCTGGTGGACATCACCGGCGTCGGCGGCGGCGCGGCCCGCGGCGCGGTGTTCGCCGCCGCCGGAGCGTTCGCCATACGGGCCGCCGTGGAGTACAAGCCGGACGAGGCCAAGGGGCTGGACGACACGCTCCGCTCGTTCGCCGGCACACCCGCCGGGCCCGGCCTGCTGGCCTGCGTCGCCGCCGGGCTGATGCTCTTCGGACTGTTCTCCTTCGCCATGGCACGCTGGCGCAAGGTCTGACGTCCGTCTCGCGGGGAACACGAACGAGATGAACGAAGCAGAGTTCCCGCGCGACGGACGGCCCGTGGACATGTACCTCGACCTTCTTCGCGTCCGCATGGACAGCGAGGACTACCAGCTCCTGCTGAAGGTCGTGGCGCCTGCGCTGCGCGCCCTCGACGAACAGCCCCCCGAGAGTCTCGACTTCGCCCTCGACCCCGAGGAGACCGAGGATCTGCCCCAGGAGATCCGCGACGAGGCGGCCCTGGTCATCGCCACCGCGGTCACCGGCCGGCTCGACAACCAGCTGGTGGAGATCCAGGTCGACGGAACCGGCCCGGTCCGGGTGGTCACCGACGCGGCCACCGCGTCGGACCCCGGTCGCCTCGCCGAGATCGCCGGCTGCATCCGGCAGCGCCAGCAGGACACCGAGGAACTGCGGGGCATAGCGGCCGCGAGCGGCATGCCGACGGACTTCTGAGCCCCTCCGGGGCCCGCCGCACTCCAGTGGCGTCCGGGGTCCACCTCGCTCCAGTGGCCAGGTTCCACCCCATTCCACCGGTCTCCGGGGCCCGCCCCGCTCCGGTGTCCGGGGCCCGCCCGGTTCCTGTGGTGTCCGGGGCCCGCCCCGCTCCGGTGTCCGGGGCCCGCCTCGTTCCGGTGTCGGGGGTTCGCCCCACTCCACCGGTGACCGGGGCCCGCCCGGTTCCTGCGGTGTCCGGGGCCCGCCCCACTCGGGTGGCGAGGGCCCACCCCACTTCGGCTGTGGCCGGGGTCCCCGCCACTTCGGCGTCCGGGGCCCACCCCATTCCTGCGGTTCCGGGGCCCGCCCCGTACCCGCGGTGGACGGGGTTCGCCCCCCTCCACCGGTGGCCGGGGTCCGCCCCGCTCCGGTGCTCCGGTGTTCGGGGTTCGGCTCATTTCGGCGGTGCCACCGGCGCCCCGAGTGGGCGCGCGAGGCCGACCACCGCCTCGTCCAGGCGCTGAAGATGCCGCAGCACGCGGTCGGTCACCCGGCCGTAGCGCGGTGTCCCCGGCCCGCCGGGCTTCAGCAGGGCCGCGATGCTCGGCCCGGTCAGGACCTCGGCGGTGCTCGGCTCGTCGGCGACGTGGGCGGCGATCGCCCCGATGTTGTGCAGGATGCGCTGCCCGGCCCGGCGCAGTCGCGGGTCCGCCGCTATCGACGGATGCGTCGGCAGCAGTTCGGCCGTGGCCGCCAGGGACCGGGCGTGGTACGCGCAGGTCTCCAGGAGCGCGACGACGTAGCGGGCGGTGTCCCGCCGGGTCCGCAGCGGTGTCACCGGGTGCGTCAGCGGCTGCGTGGCGGCCCGCAGGTCGGCCAGCGCCTGGTCGAGATCGCGGGCCCGGTCCAGCAGCTCGGCCGGGGGACCGCCGCTCAGCTGCTCCACGGCCGCCTCGGTGACGTCGGTCAGCCGGTCCAGCACCGTCGTCAGCAGCTCGTTGGTCCGCCGGTCCGTGTGCACCGGCAGCACCAGCGCCGCGGCGACGATCCCGCAGGCCGCCCCCAGCGCCGTCTCCTCCACCCGCAGCACCAGGACCGACAGGCTGTAGGTGTGCAGCAGCGTGTACAGCACGCCCAGCGCGGCCGTCACGAAGAACGACATCAGGGTGTACGACAGCGGCGCCGTGTAGAACATCGCGAACACGCACAGCAGCACCACCGCGAACGCGGTCCACGTGTGGTGCCCGACCAGTCCCGCCAGCACGATGCCGGCCACCACGCCCAGCACGGTGCCCAGCAGCCGCCGATAGCCCTTGACCAGGATCTCCCCGGTGGAGGCGGTGTTGATGAACACGATCCAGCAGGTCAGCACCGCCCAGTACCAGCGGTGGGAGGACAGGAGCTCGCCGCCGACGATGGCCAGCGCCGAACCGACGGCGACCTGCACCGCGGCCCGGGTGGTCGGCCGCCGCAGCCCCGTGGCCTGCGCCGCCGTCCCCTCGTCCTCCTCGGCCCCGCCGATCGCGGCGTCCTCCGCGTCCATCTCCTCACGGGAGCGGGCCGTCTCCGGGCTGTCGTCGGACTCGTCCTGCGGCCCGTCCAGCGCGATCCGCAGCCCCAGCACCGCCCGCGCCGCCTCGCCGACGCCCCGGAAGACGTCCTGGACGTCGGGCGGCGCCTTCGGCAGATTCTCCTCGTCCCGGTAGCCGAGGAGCCGGTTGCGCACATGCGACAACGCGGTGCCCGACCCGGCCGCGACCGGATGCCGCACCAGCAGCTGCAGTGCCAGAAGATCGCGGCGCAGGGTGTCCAGGGCCTCGTCCCGCACCGGCACCCGGCCGCTCTCGGGCAGTGGCGCGCCCGGCAGGTGCAGCGTCAGGGTGTCGGCCCGTTCGGCGCTGCGCGCCGTCAGCAGCAGCAGGCCGAGGCGCTCGGCGGCGATCTCCGCGTCCGCGATCCGCCGCTGCACCAGCCGGGCCACGGCCTCGTCCGGGGTGCCCTCCTCCAGTCGGCCCTGGATCATCATGGCCGTCTCGTGCAGCCGGGCGGTGCCCTCGCGCACATGGGCGACGGCCTTCGCCACGTCGTCCGTCCCGGCGTCGAGGAGTTCGAGCTGGGCGTCGAGCAACTGCGCCAGCCGCGCCCGGAAGGCTTGCCGCAGCCGCAGCAGGATCCCCGTCGGCGTCTGCGGCACCAGCGCGAACCGGGCCACCGCGCTGCTCGCGAAGGCCACGACGATGACCCCGTGGTACCCGGGCAGCGACGACGTCCCGACGCCGACGAACAAGGACATGAAGTAGACCTGGAAGCCGATCAGCCCGAGCGCCGTGCCCCGGTCGCCGAACCGGCGGCCGTAGACCGCGCAGAAGATCAGCGCGACGAAGAAGAGGTCACCGGCGACCACCCGGGAGCTGAGCAGCGCCGCCAGCGACACGGAGACCAGCGCGACCGGCAGGCCCAGCGCCAGTGTGACGGCCTGCCGGTCACGCTGCTTCTCCCGGATGGCGAACGTGGCGACCATCGCGGCGATGGCTCCCGCCACCAGGTGCGAGACGTCCGCGCCCAGCAGGGAGAGCACGGCCAGCGTGAGAGCGATCGCGCCGACCGTCCGCAGCCCGGCCGCCAGACGCAGCAGCCCGGGATCGGACGCCGCGACCCGATCCCGCACCTGTGCGCCGAACGCCCGTGCCGCCGCCCTCACGCCCGCCGTACTCTCCCCTGCCGTCCGTGCCTCAGGCGGAATCCGACCCTGCCCCCTCCACGTGCGCCCGCACCTGTTCGGGCGTCAGATAGCTGTCCGTGTACTCGAAGTCCTTCAGCTTCGCCGCCCGGCGGGCCTGGAACCCGGTACGGACGAAATCGTCGCCCGCGATCGCGTTGAGCGTCCAGTTGGTCAGCACCCGGGCCTTGGCCACGCCCGTGCGCAGCGCAGACCAGTGGTACCCGCGGGCCACCGCCTGCGCGGGCAGCCCCCGCAGCTCGATGCCGAGCGGCTTGGACACCGCGTCCGTGCCGCCGAGGTCGACGACGAGGCCGAGGTCCTTGTGCACGTACGGCCGCATCGACTGCCCCCGCAGCGTCGCGATGACGTTGTCGGCGACGGCCTTGCCCTGCCGCATCGCGTGCTGGGCCGTGGGCGGGCAGACGGCGCCCTCCTCGCCCTTGGCCCGGTCGGGCACGGCGGCGGCGTCCCCGAGCGCGAACACCCCGTCGTGGCCGGGCAGGTTCATCTCCGCCTCGACGGCGAGCCGCCCGCGGACCGTCTCCGCGCCGAGCGTCGCCATCAGCGGGCTCGCCACGACGCCCGCCGTCCAGATGAGGGTCCGCGTCGGGACGACCCGGCCGTCGGTGAAGGTGACCTCCTCCGGGCCGGCCTTGGCGATCGACACGCCCAGCGAGACCTCGATCCCGCGCTTGCGCAGCACCTCCTGCGCGCTGCGGCCCAGCTTGTCGCCGAGTTCCGGCATCAGCTTCGGGGCGATGTCGATCAGATGCCACTTGATCAGGCCCGGATCCAGCCGCGGGTAGCGCTTGACCGCGTTGTGGGTGAGCAGTTGCAGACAGGCGGCGGTCTCGGTGCCGGCGTAGCCGCCGCCGACGACCACGAACTGCAGCCGCGAGGCCCGTTCGGCGGGGTCGTTGCTGGCGTCGGCGAGGTCGAGCTGGGTGATGACGTGGTCGCGGATGTACGCGGCCTCCGCCAGGGTCTTCATCCCGAAGGCGTGATCGGTCAGCCCCGGGATGTCGAAGGTGCGGGTGACGCTGCCGGGAGCCAGCACGATGTAGTCGTACGGCTCGTTGACGATCTCGTCGGTGATGGTCCGGATGACGCAGACCTTCGACTTGAGGTCCACGCCGACGGCGCCGCCGGGGATGATCCGGGTGCGGTACTTCTTGCTGCGGCGCAGCGAAACGGCGATCGACTGGGGCGTCAGCACGCCGGAGGCGACCTGTGGCAGCAGCGGCAGATAGAGCTGGTAGGCGAACGGCGTCACCAGAGTGACGTCGGCCTCCGCGGTGGAGAGTTCGCGTTCCAGACGTCGAACGCACCCCACTCCCGCGAAGCCCGCGCCCACCACCAGGATCCTGGGTCGTGTCACGATGTCCATCCCTTTCTGCGGCTCCAGGCGGTCTGCCCGACGTCATGCGCGTGCCCCGCCCCCGGGCGCTTCGCACCTCATCGATCCCACCGCGCCCGTACCGCTTCCGCCAGCCGGGCGAGGCATGCAGACGAACGTTTCTCCTGAGGCTGCCTCCGTACCCGCAGATGGGCCTGTGTACGCCCCCGCCCTTCGGGTAGGCCGACGTACATGACAATCGCGGTGGTCGGAGAGCGATGACGGTGGGCTGTGCGGAGGGCGCCGACGACGGCCGGCGGGACGGCCGCCGGACGCAGGCTCGGCAGGTCGCGGACGCGGTGGAGAGCCTGGTGGCCTGCTGGCTCCTGGCCGCCGAGGAGGCGGCGCCGCGGCTGCCGGCCCGGCAGTTGCTCGCCCTGCGGACGGTCCGGCGCAGACCGGAGCTCAACCTGACGGCCCTGGCCGAGCATCTCGGCGTCGGCCTGCCCACCGCTAGCCGCCTGTGCGACCGCCTCGAGGCCGCCGGGCTCCTGGACCGCGCCGTCCACCCCCGCAACCGGCGCGAGGTGCAGCTCGTGCTGACCGCCTACGGACAGCGCGTCCTCGCGGACGTGGGAGAGCGACGGGTCCGGCGGCTCGCGGCCGTGCTCGAGGACATGTCGGCGGGCCAGCGCGCCGCCCTGGAGCAGGGTCTGTACGCCTTCCACCAGGCGCACGCCAGGAGGCCCGGGGCCGGTCGAGGGCCGCGCGAGACGGGCGACTGACGGGCAGCGGGGACGGGGCGCTGGCACAGGGCGCTGGGGCGGGCGGCCGGGAGGGGCCGTCGGGACGGTCCGACCGGGGCCGGGAGGGGCGGCCGGGCGTCTCTCAGGCCTCGGCCGGCAGGGGCCCGCCGGGCTGAGAGTCGAGCCGCCCCTCGAGCCTGCTGCCGAGGTGGCACAGCAGCAGACAGACGTCGTCGTCGCGCTCGGAGTCGCTCAGCATCGGGTCCAGGATGCGTTCGGCCGAGCCGTCCAGGTCCGCGTCCAGCTCCTCGGCCGGGAACGCGCCCAGCGCCGACGCCAGCCGCTCGATCCCCGGGTCTATGCCCTGGGCACGGCGCTCCACCAGCCCGTCCGTGTAGAGCGCCAGCGTGGACCCCGGCTCCAACGGCACGGTGTGGTCGGAGATCTCCTGGTGCAGCGGGATACCGAGCATCGCGCCCGGCTTGGCGTCCAGGATGCTCACCCGCCCGTCGGGTCCGCGCAGCACGGGCGGCGGATGCCCCGCGGCCGCCCAGGTCAGCACGGGCTCGCCGGGCTTGAAGCGGGCGATCACGGCGGTCGCGTACAGGTCGGGCTGCAGGTGGTGCAGGAAGATGTGCAGCCGCGTCAACAGCTCGCCGGGGGAGCCGCCGTCGACGGCGTATGCGCGCAGCGCGGTGCGCAGCTGGCTCATCATCACCGCCGCGTGCAGCCCGTGCCCCGTGACGTCGCCGATGACGGTGATCAGGCTGCCGTCGGGCTGCCGGAACGCGTCGTACCAGTCGCCGCCGATGTTCAGCCCGTACGTCGCCGGCAGATAGCGGGCCGCGAGGCGCAGCCCCGGGAGGGTCGGCAGCTCGGTGAGCAGGGCCCGCTGGAGGGTCTCGGCGATGTCCCGGTTGTGCTCGAAGCGGCGGGCGTTCTCCAGCGCGCCGCCGGCCCGCCGGGTGAGTTCCAGGAGCATCACGGCGTCGTCCGGGTCCCAGCGCTCGCCGGGCGGGGTCAGCGTCAGGACGCCCAGCGGCGCGCGGCGCGTCGGCAGCGGCACGCACAGCAGGGGCCGCTCGGGCAGCAGCGCCGACGGCGGCTGGTCGTCCACGCCGGGCAGGCCGCCCGGTTCCGCGGCGGCGTACTGCGGTCGTCCGGTGCGGGCCGCGAGCACCGCGGCGGCCGGGTGCGGTACGGACGCGCCCCGCTCGCCCTCGGTGTCGAAGAGCCAGACGTCGACCGTGCGGGCGTACTCGGGCACCAGCAGCTCCGGCAGCCTGCGCACGATCTCCTCATGGTTGAGGGAGGCCGTCAGTGCCGCGCTGGCGTCGGCCAGGAAGGTCAGCCTGCGGCGGGCGTTCTCCGCCTCCCGGCGTGCCGCGTGCTCCGCGGCGAAGGCCTCGCGCTGCGCCCGCCCGGCGGCGTCCAGCTCGGCGTGCAGCGCGAGGACGCCCTGGTTGGTCTGGTGCAGCTCCTCCCGGTGGAAGGCGACGAGTTCCTCTTGTTCGGCGAGTCGTTCCAGCACCACGGCGGCGTCCTCGTCGGCGCCGAGCAGGGCCTCCGAGAGGACGGCGGCGTCGCCCGCCACCGCGTCGCTGACGGGGGCCGGGGGGAGTTCCGGGCAGGGCGCGGTGATCAGCCACGGCGGCTCGTCGCCGGCGGGGCGGGGGGCGACCTCGACCCGCAGCGACCCGCGGGCCGCCGTCAGGGCGACCTGCCAGGCGCCGCCCTTGGTCAGACACTGGCGCAGCCGTGTGCTGAGCGCGGTGGCGAGCCGGGTGCGCTCCAGCGGCGGCACGCCGTACGCGGCGGCGACCCGCGCGGTCGCGATCCGGACGCGTGCCGCGTCGGTGACGGAGCTGATCTCCCAGGTGCGCGTCATGGGCGGTCCGGCGGGGTCGGGGACAGGACGGCCACCGCGGTGTCGTCACGCACCGGGCGGGCGGAGCTGCCGGCGTCGCGCACCGTCACCGCGGCGGTGAGGGCGGGGTCGGCGGACAGCAGACGGGGGTCGGCGGGCGGCGTCCAGCGGCTGGGCAGCCCGTCGCTGTGCAGGACGAGGAGACGGTCCGCGGCCCAGGACGCCTCCGTCTCGGGCAGGCTGGTGGGCCGGTGCACGCCGGCTATGCCGGGCCGGGACAGCAGATGCCGCCAGGAGTCGCCCTCGCGCAGCCGCGCGCCCACGTTGCCGATGCCGGCGAAGCGCAGTCGCCCGGCCCGCACGTCGAGCTGGGCCACCGCGACGGCCGCGCCCCGCGTGCCGCGCAGGGCGCCGTCCAGCCGGCGCAGGAGCTCGGCGGGCGGGAGGTGGCCCGAGCGGCGGACCTCCTGCGTCGCGGCGCCGGAGGCGAGGGCCGCCTCGGGCCCGTGTCCCAGCCCGTCGGCCAGCATCAGCGTCAGCAGGCCGTCGGCCTGCACGCAGGTCCAGGCGTCCCCGGAGTACTCGGCGCCCCGGAAGGGGATGTTGACGCCGCCGACGCGGGCGGGGACGACGGCGTGGGCGGAGGCGGGGGCGGAGGTCTCGCTCGCGGCGTCGGGGCCGGCCCCCCGGGAAGCGGCGTCCCGGCCGCCGCGGGTCCTCGGCGCGCCGCCGATCCGGGCCACCGCGACCGTGCCGCGGCCCGGGACGCTGTGCATGTCGAAGTCGGTCGCCAGCCGTCGGCAGGTGCCCAGCCCGGCGCCGAGCGAGCCCGCCGTGGAGAACCCGTCGCCGAGGGCGGCCGGGACGTCGGACATGCCCGGCCCGTGGTCGACGGCGGCGATCTGGACCATGAGGCCCCGCGCCCGTCCGCTCGGCGCGGGGACCGCCTCCACGAGGAGCTGACCGCCGTGCGCGTGCTTGAGCAGGTTCGTCGCCAGCTCGGTCGCCACCAGGGCGGCGTCGTCGGTGCGCGCCCGGTCCAGGCCCGCCAGCGCCGACGCGGCCTCTGCGGCCACCCGCGCGTCGCGCAGCCGCGTCGAGTCGTGCACGGGGACGTCCCACACCCGTGTCATCGGAGCTCCTCACGCGGGCGGGGCGGGCGGGCGGCCCAGGAGGTCACGGTGACCGTGGTGCCGGCTCCGGGCGCGCTGTCGATGGCGAACTCGTGCACCAGCCGACGAGCCCCGCCCAGGCCCAGCCCCAGCCCGTCGCCGGAGGTGTAGCCGTCGCTCAGCGCCTGTTCCAGGTCGGCGATGCCCGGGCCCTGGTCGGTGAACGTCAGCCGCAGCCCGTGCGCCGACCGCCCGTCCGACACGCGCTCGGCGGCCATCTCGCCGCCGCCGCCGTACACCAGGGTGTTGCGGGCCAGCTCGCTTGCCGCCGTGACCAGCTTGGTCTGCTCCACCAGGCCGAAACCGACCGCGGCGGCCGCCTGGCGCACGTGCTGACGCACCCACACCAGGTCCAGGTCCGAGCGGATCGGCAGGCGGGCGTCCACGCCCGCGGCCGTGCCGCTCACCGCGGCTCCCGGCGCGGGCCGTGCGAGGGCGCCGCGAGCATGTCCAGGGCCGCCTCGGTGCTCAGCGCGGTCCGCAGTCCCGGCAGCGTCAGCCCCAGCTCCACCAGAGTGATCGCCACCGCGGGCCGCATGCCCGCCACCACCGTCTGCGCGGCCAGCAGCCGCGCGCTCGCCGCGATCTCGGCCAGCACCCGGCCCAGGAAGGAGTCGATGATGTCCACGCCGGAGATGTCGATGACCACCCCGGTCACCCGGCTGCGGACGATCGACTCCGCGATGTCCTGCTGCAGCTGCTCCGCCGTACGGTCGTGCAGCTCGCCCTGCAGGGTGATCAGCAGGACGTCGCCGAGCCGTAGCACCGGCACGGGGGCGGCGCCCGCGGGGGAGAGGTCGTGGTTCACCGGGGACCCGCACCGCCTGACGTGGCGGGCACGATGTCGGCGCCCAGCCGGTGCAGGGCGTACGCCAGGGCGTCGGCGAGGCTCGCCCGGGTGACCACGGGCAGGTCCAGGCCGAGGTGCACGATCGTCTGCGCGATGGCGGGGCGGATGCCCGAGACGACGCACTCCGCGCCCATCAGCCGCACCGCGGCCACGGTCTTCATCAGATGCTGCGCCACCAGCGAATCGACCGTCGGCACGCCGGTGATGTCCAGGATCGCGAAGCGCGCCTGCTGGTCGACGACCGACTCGAGCAGGGTCTCCATCACGACCTGGCTGCGGGCGCTGTCGAGGGTGCCGATCAGCGGGACGGCGACGATGCCGTCCCAGAGCCGGATGACCGGCGTGGCGACCTCCAGCAGCTGCAGTTGCTGCCGGTCGATGAGGGCCTGGCCCTCGGACAGCGAGGTCTCCATGACCACCAGCCGCAGCGTCCCCATCAGCGCGGTGAGGGTCGTCGCGCACTCCATGAGGCGTGCGGACGGGGCGTCCGGGAGGTCGGCGACGAGCAGGTTCACCACGGGGGCGCGCAGGGCGTCCACCTCGTGGGAGATCTGGGCGGCGCTCAGACCGGCCCGGGCCCGGGCGGCCGCCATCCTCGCCAACTGCTCGCGCACCATGGTGAATCCGGCGCCGTCGGTGTCGATCACGCGTCCGGACTGGGCGACCTGCGCGAGTGCGTCGGCGACCGCCCGGCCGGCCTCCACCGCCTCGTCCCGCGAGACGGTGAACACCGCGCGGAACAGGGGTTCGTCGGCCCATCGCTGGGCGATCTGCTCACGGCGGCGGCTCAGGAAGGCGCCGACCTCCTCCGTGGGCGTGGCGTTCTCCGCGTTCTCCGCCGCCGTATCGTGTTCCGGCAACTGCTTCACTCCTCGTCCGCGTCGTGTCGCTGCGGTCCCGACGATGGCGAGGGGACCGTGGTGTGTCCGTCGTCGGGCGACAGGTCCGAGCCGGGGCGGCCGGACGGCGACGTGGGTCGTCTCCCGAACCAGTCGAGACACACGACCAGCGCGTCGTCGTCCGGCTCGGGTCTGCCCCGGTGACCGGTGAGCTCGCGCAGCACCGCGCCCGGGACGTCCGCCGCCGGGAGCAGGGCCGCCGACGACACCGCCCGGGCGAGCGCGTGCTCGCCGTAGATCTCGCCGCCCGGCGCGGCGACCGCGTGCACCCCGTCGCTGACGAAGAGCAGCCGGTCGCCGGGGAGCAGGGTGAACTCCTGCGCCACGTAGTCGGTCTCCTCGAACATGCCCAGCGGCAGCTGCGCGTCGAGCTCCACCCGGGTCAGTGCCCGGTCGCGGACCAGCAGCATCTGTGGCGAGCCCGCGTCGACGACCTGCATGCGCCCGGTGGCCAGCTCGATCTCCACCAGGAGCACCGACAGGTGCGCCTCGCCCCGGTAGTGGGCGTGGATCGCCTGGTCGGCCAGGGCCGCCTGGTCCGCGATCGGGATGCCGGCCCGGCGGGCGTTGCGCAGCGCGTTGATGCCCAGACCGGTCAGCAGGGACGCCTCGATGCCCTCGCCCATGCCGTTGGTGACGTAGATCATCAGCCGGTCGCCGGAGGCCGCCCAGTCGAAGTTGTCGCCGAAGACGGCGTACGCGGGCTCCAGCTGGGCGCCCAGCGCGTACTCGTCCCGGGCGCAGGAGCGGGCCGGGAGCAACTGCCACTGCATCTCGGCCGCCAGCGTCAGCCGGTCCTTGCGGCGCGCCTGCCGGTAGGTGTCGGTGTCCCGTTCGGCGACGACGACCTCGTGTCCCAGCAGCTGCGCCAGCTCGGCCAGCTCGGCGAGCCGCTCCCGGCCGGCCGCCTTCGCGGGCAGCGTGACCGACAGGACGCCCAGCCGGTCGCCGCGCACGGTCACCGGAAGGTGCGCCAGGACCCGGCCGCCGTCGAGCTCCTCGAGGTACGGCTCCTGGGCGCCGAAGGCGCGGCCCGGGGCGCCGGCGTGCAGCGGGGCCGGCCGCGGACCCGATGCGCCGTGGCCTTCGTGGGGCACGGGCAGCAGCTCGGTCAGTCCGTAGTCGGCCAGGCGGAATTCGACGGCCTCCGCCGCGTAGTGGGCCCGCAGCACCGTGTGCAGTGCGTCGAGGAGTCGGTGGGGTGCCGCGGAGCGCAGGGCGCGTCCGGCGGCGACGAGTCTGTTCACGCGGCCGGTCCCGTCGTCTTCCGGAGCCGGGGGCGGGCTGACAGCCGTCGCGAAGCCTGCGAGAGTGTCACCGTGATGTCCTCCTCCTCGCGTCCGCAGCCCCACCAGGTGGCGCGTGTGACCTCACAGGCGTCGGAGTTGCTGGAAGTCCTCTGGGGCCGCGCCTCCACGGCGCCGGTCTCCGCCTCCCAGTTGCGTGTGCTGTTCATTCTGGAACACCACGAAGGCATCAACCTGCGCACGCTCGCCGACTCCCTGGGGTCCACGCCGCCGTCCACCAGCCGCCTGTGCGACCGGCTCCAGGCCGTCGGCTTCGTCGAGCGCCGCACCTCCGCCGGGAGCCGCAGGGAGCTGGAGCTCTTCCTCAGCCGCCGCGGGAGCGCCTTCCTCGCCGACCTGAGGTCACGCCGCGAGGTAGCGCTGGAGGGGGTGCTGGAGCAGATGCCGGCCGCCCAGCGCTCGGCGCTGCTGAGAGGGCTGGAGGCGTTCTGCACGGCCGCGGCCGCGCAGATCCACGAGTCCGACGCCGCTGACGCCCGTACCGCCTGACGGTGTTCCCGGGCGATCGGGTTCGCCCACAGGCACATCGGTGATCCCTCCCGCATCTGTCCCGCTCACTCTGTTGCTTCACGTGCACAGTTGTCAAATGACAACTATTGGACGGCACTCGCCCGCACCTGCGTGTTCTCCGACACGGGCGCGACGGCCGGCGCCCGGGCGCCGACGGCCGCTACTCAGTGCCCGGGGGTCCCGGGCTGCTGCCGGTCGATGAGCTCCAGGGCCTGCTCCGCCTTGTCGGATATGGGCACGGTGATGCTGACCCCGGTGAGGTCCAGGACGCGGCGGACGGCCGGCGTCGGATTGATCACGTGCACGCTGCCCGGCAGCGCCCGGGCCTCCTGGTAGACCCGCAGGATGATGTTCATCCCGGACGAGTCCATGAAGGGGACCTCGGACAGGTCGATGAGGAAGTGCCGTCGACCGTGATGCAGCTGGTTGGCCAGATGGGCCTGGAACTCGGTCGCGGTGTCGAGATCCAGGTGGCCTTCGACCGTGACCAGGGCGACGTCCTCCCGAGGCAGGGTGACCTCGACGGACAGGGGGTTCTGGGCGATGGACACGTGTTCCTCCGAAAGCTGGCGGTCGGGGGCGTCTACCCCGGCGGGCGACTTCGATACGCCCTGACGGCGGACGGGGACGGTGGGGGGCGGCACGGGAGAGTTCCCCATGGTCCAGTCCTGCCCCTTCCACCTGCGGATCCCCGCCCTGTTGGTGCGCACAGCCAGATACCCCCGATTCGCGAGGGCATGCATCGACGCCGCGCCTCCGTGACCGCGCGGCCCTAGTGCAGCCGGATGCCCACGATGCAGGTGTCGTCGTCCGTGTCGGACTTGCTGTACGTGAGCAGCCGGTCCAGCTGCTGGTCCAGAGTCGGCGGCACC
The DNA here is from genome assembly GCF_055606485.1 of Streptomyces sp. NPDC037083. NCBI lineage: Bacteria > Bacillati > Actinomycetota > Actinomycetes > Kitasatosporales > Streptomycetaceae > Streptomyces > Streptomyces sp. NPDC037083. The sequence goes on from NZ_JBVJSQ010000009.1 coordinate 369,372, forward strand.
GTGCGGGCCTGCACCAGCAACTGCGTCAGCGACTCCTCCACGGACCGGTCCCGGCGCTCGATCAGGCCGTCGGTGTACATCAGCAGGGTGTCGTCGGCCGCGAGCTGGACCTCCTCCTCCTCGTACTCCGTGTCCGGCACGGCGCCCAGCAGCATGCCCCTCAGCAGGGGCAGCGGCGCCGCCTGGGCGTCCCGCACCAGCACCGGCGGCAGATGACCCGCCCTGGCCCAGCGCAGCGTCCGCCTCGACGGGTCGTACAGACCGCACACCGCCGTGGCCGTGATGGACCCCGTCAGATGGTGGGCGACGATGTTGAGCCACGACAGCAGCTGCCCCGGCCCCGCCCCGGTCACCGCCAGCCCGCGCAGCGCGTTGCGCAGCACCACCATGCTCGTCGCCGCCTCGATGCCGTGCCCGGCCACGTCGCCCACGCACAGCATCACCCCGCCCGAGGGCAGCACGACGGCGTCGTACCAGTCACCCCCCACCAGGTGCTCCTCCTCGGCGGGCCGGTAGCGGACCGCCACCTGCAGCCCGGGGACCTCCAGCGGGGCCCGGGTCGGCGGCATGATGGCGTGCTGCAGCTGCAGCGCCAGCCGGCTGCGCTCGCTGGCCTGCTGCTCGGTCTGCGCGAGCTGGTCGCGGGTGGCGGCCAGCGCCACCTCCGTCCAGTGCTGTGCGGAGATGTCCTGGTAGGCGCCGCGCACGGCGACCAGACGGCCGTCGGTGTCCAGCACCGGCTCGGCGACGATCCGCATGTGCCGGGTCACTCCGTCCGGCCGCTGCAGCCGGAAGGCGGCCGAGGCGGGCCGGCGGTGGTGCAGCAGCGTGCGCAGGAGGCGGCCGACGACGACCGCGTCGTCCGGGTGGGCGTGCTCCGACAGCTCCTCCAGCCGGACCGGAGGGCTTGACAGGGGACGTCCGTACAGGGCGAACAGCTGCCCGTTCCACATGGTCTCGCCGGTGAGGAGGTCCTCCTCGAAACCGCCGATACGGCCGAGCCGCTGGGCGTTCTGCAACAGGCTCGCCAGCCGTGCCGCCTCGTCCTCGATCCGCCAGATCAGCAGCACGCACGTGCCGTGCCGGCTGATGCTGAGGTCCGCGACGGCCGCCAGCGGCACCTCGCCGACCAGGGCCGTCAGACTCATGCGGCGGGCCCGGAACGGCTCGCCCGTGGCGTGCACGCGCTCGATGCGCTGGAAGAGGTCACCGCCGCCGGCGGCCATCGGATAGGCCTCCAGCAGCAGGGCGCCGTTGATCACGGCCCGGGGCCGCCCCGCCGGGTCGAGGAAGCGGTCGTTGACGTGCTGGATGCGGAAGTCGAGGAGCTTGCCCGAGCCGTCGACATGCGGGACGAGGACCAGGGCCGGGTCGTGCAGTCCGTCCGTCAGGTCCATCAGCTCCGCCGCGTCCGGCAGCACGAGCGACTGCTGGTCGTGCCCGCGCACATGCGCGTACGACTGCAGGGTGTGGGCGCACAGCTCGGCCAGCGCCTCCACCTGGCGCATCACCTGGGGCGGCTGCGGGGACAGCGGGGACGGCCAGGCGATCTCCAGGATCCCGTGGACGCGTCCGGCGGTCGCGGCGGGCACGGCGACCCGACCGCCGTCGGGGTGCAGCTGCCGGCCGAGGGTGGGCAGCCCGGTCCGGTCGAGCGAGCCGATCCACTGCGTCGAGCCCTCGGTGAGGGCGTTGCGGGCCACGGTGGCCACGTCCGGCGGGACGTACCGCCAGCGCTCGGCCTCGCCGGGGGAGAAGCCCGCGCTGCCCGCCAGGCTCAGCGAGCCGTCGGAGGCCGCCGCCCAGATCGCCACGGCCACCGCCCCCAGCGGGCCCAGCGCGTGCTGCAGCAGGGAGTCGGCCACCGCCTGGGTGTCGTGCGCCGCCGCCAGCGCCCCGCTCTCGGCGGCCCGCAGCCGCACGGCGGCCGACTGCTCCTCCGCCTCGTCGGCCCCCCGGACGGCGGCCAGGAAGGCCTCGGTCACCTCGGAGAGCCGGTCCTTGGCCGCCTGGTTGATGACGTCCACCGCGAACTCCAGCGGCGTCGTCCCGGCCTGCTCGGCCAGGTCGGACAGCTGCTGGGCCGCCTCGGCCGGCCCGCAGCCCAGGCGCTCCACGAGGATGCCCTTGGCGAGCTCGATCAGCGCACGCCCCTCGGCCTCGGCCTGAGCCGCCCGCACCTCCCGGCGCAGCCGGTCCACGGTGGCGGCGAGCCGGCCCACGGGCGAGGACGCGGCGGCCTCCGCCTCACCCCCGTCCTCCTCGGACACGAGCTGACGTCCCCCGGACGGGTCGGGGCCGGCCGCCGTGGCGGTGTTGGCCCCGGCCGTGCCGGTGGGCGCGGGCAGCGACCGGGCGTCGCCGGGCTCTGTCGGCTGGGCGGGAATGGTCACGGTGTGCGGACTCCTCGACTGGGGACGCCTGTGGCGCGGGGGGTGGGACGTCCTCAGACGGTCAGCCAGCGCCGGACGCAGGCCATGAGGTCATGGGTGTCGACCGGCTTGGTGACATAGTCGCTGGCCCCTGAGGCGAGGCTCTTCTCCCGATCGCCGGGCATCGCCTTGGCGGTCACCGCGACGATCGGCAGCTCGGCGTACTCGGGCATACGGCGGATCTCGGCCGTGGCCGTGTACCCGTCCATCTCGGGCATCATCACGTCCATCAGCACCAGCGCGATGTCCGGGTTGGTGCGCAGCGTCTCGATCCCTTCGCGGCCGTTCTCCGCGTGCAGCACCCGCACGCCGTGCAGCTCCAGGATGCCACTCAGGGCGAACAGGTTGCGCGCGTCGTCGTCGACGACGAGGACCGTGCGGCCCACGACGGCGTCGTCGACCGGCGGCGGACCCTCGGGCTGCGGCTCGTCCGGCCGCACCAGCGCCAGGACGTCCCCGGGCTGCTCGGCGGAGAGGTGCAGCGTGATGCGCTCCCGCAGCTCGTCCAGGCTGGACAGGAACTCCATCGGCTTGCCCGCGGCGCGGGACTGCAGACTCTGCTCCTGCGCGAGGTCCGCGCGGTGTCCGCTGTGCACGAGCACCGGCACGCCCGTCAGCGCCGAGTCGTCGTGCAGGGCCTCCAGGAACCGCGACGCCTCGGCGTCCGGCATGCCCAGTTCCAGGACGACGCAGTGGCAGGGCTCCGCGGCCAGCGCACCCGCCGCCTCGTGCGCCCCGACGGCGGTGACGATGTCCACCGGGGCGGCCGACGTACCGTCCTCCCGGCCGCGCGCCATGTCCGCGACGACGCTCTCGGCCACCAGCGTCAGCAGACCCCGGGGCCGCTCCTCCACCACCAGCAGCCGGCGCGGACGCCGCCCGGACGGACCGGCCGCCACCGGCACGCCCGGAGCGCCCACGGGGAGCGCGGCGGGCGTCTCGCCCTGGACCCGCTCCAGCGTCCGGCCCCGTTCGACGACCTCCTGGAAGTCCCGTCGCGCCACGGGCAGATACAGCGTGAACGTGCTGCCGCGTCCCGGTGTGCTGTCCACCGTGACCGCGCCGCCGAGCAGATGCGCGATCTCGCGGGTGATGGACAGGCCCAGGCCCGTGCCGCCGTACTTGCGGCTGGTGGTGCCGTCCGCCTGCTGGAAGGCGCCGAAGATGGTCTCCAGCTGCTGCTCCGGGATGCCGATGCCGGTGTCCTTCACACGGAACGCCACCACGGTGCCGCCGCGCACCACGCCGCTCGGCACCTCCTCGTCGGAGGCCGGCTCGATGCGCAGCTCCACGCCGCCCTGCTCGGTGAACTTCACCGCGTTGGAGAGCAGGTTGCGCAGCACCTGACGCAGCCGCGAGTCGTCGGTCAGCAGGTCGGCGGGGGCGCCGGCGGCCGTGTCGATGGTGAACTCGAGGCTCTTCTGCGACGTCATCGGCCGGAACGTGGCCTCGACGTACTCGATGAGCTGCCGCAGCGAGACGCGCTCCGGCGAGACGTCCATCTTTCCGGCCTCGACCTTCGACAGGTCCAGGATGTCGTTGATCAGCTGGAGCAGGTCGGAGCCGGCCGAGTGGATGATGCCCGCGTACTCGACCTGCTTCGGGGTGAGGTTGCGCGAGGGGTTCTGCGCCAGCAACTGGGCCAGGATGAGCAGGCTGTTGAGCGGGGTGCGCAGCTCGTGGCTCATGTTCGCCAGGAACTCGGACTTGTACTTGGACGCCAGGGACAACTGCTGCGCCCGCGCCTCCAGCTCCTGCCGGGCCTGCTCGATCTGCAGGTTCTTCGCCTCGATGTCGCGGTTCTGCGCCACCAGCAGCGAGGCCTTCTCCTCCAGTTCGGCGTTGGAGTGCTGCAGTTCCTCCTGCTGGGACTGCAGTTCGGCGGAACGGGCCTGCAGTTCCGCCGTCAGCCGCTGGGACTCGTCGAGCAGTTCGTCGGTGCGGGCGTTGGCCACGATGGTGTTGACGTTGACGCCGATGGTCACCCGCAGCTGCTCCAGGAAGTCCAGGTGCGTCTGCGTGAAGGAGGTCACCGACGCCAGCTCGATGACGCCGAGGACCTGCCCCTCGAAGACGATCGGCAGCAGGAGCAGGGCGCTGGGCTCCACGTGCCCCAGCCCCGAGGAGACGATGACGTAGCCGGGCGGCAGCTCGTCGACGGTGATGGTGCGGCGGCTGCGCGCGGCCTGACCGACCAGGGAGCGGCCGAAGGGGATGCGGGTGGGACGGGTGTCGTCGGCGGGGTAGCCGTAGGCGCCGACGAGCCGCAGCTCGGGGCCGTCCGGGCCCTCCTCCGCCAGGTGGAAGGCGCCGAACTGGGCCGACACCAGTGGCACCAGCTCGTCCATGATCAGCTCGGCGACCACGGGCAGGTCGCGGTGGCCCTGCATCAGACCGGAGATGCGCGCCAGGTTGGTCTTCAGCCAGTCCTGCTCCTGGTTGGCGCGGGTGGTCTCGCGCAGGGACTCCACCATCGAGTTGATGTTGTCCTTGAGGTCGGCGACCTCTCCGGAGGCCACCACGGTGATCGACCGGGTCAGGTCGCCCTCCGCGACGGCGCTGGTGACCTCCGCGATGGCACGGACCTGCCGGGTCAGGTTCCCGGCCAGTTCGTTGACGTTCTCCGTCAGGCGCTTCCAGGTGCCGGAGACGCCCTCCACCTCGGCCTGGCCGCCGAGGCGTCCTTCGGTGCCGACCTCGCGGGCGACGCGGGTCACCTCGTCGGCGAACGCGGAGAGCTGGTCGACCATCGTGTTGATGGTCGTCTTCAGCTCGAGGATCTCGCCGCGGGCGTCCACGTCGATCTTCTTCGACAGGTCGCCCTTGGCCACCGCGGTGGTGACCAGCGCGATGTTGCGGACCTGGCCGGTGAGGTTGTTGGCCATGGAGTTGACGTTGTCGGTGAGGTCCTTCCAGGTGCCGGCCACGTTCGGGACCTGCGCCTGGCCGCCGAGGCGTCCCTCGGTGCCGACCTCGCGGGCGACGCGGGTCACCTCGTCGGCGAACGCGGACAGCGTGTCCACCATGGTGTTGATCACGTCCGCCAGCGCGGCGACCTCGCCCTTGGCCTCGACGGTGATCTTCTGCGAGAGGTCGCCGCGGGCCACGGCGGTGGCGACCTGGGCGATGGAGCGCACCTGGCCCGTCAGGTTCGACGCCATCACGTTGACGTTGTCGGTGAGGTCCTTCCAGGTGCCCGACACCCCGCGGACCGTGGCCTGGCCGCCCAGGTTGCCGGCCGTGCCGACCTCGCGGGCGACGCGGGTGACCTCGTCGGCGAAGGCGGAGAGCTGGTCGACCATCGTGTTGATGGTGTTCTTGAGTTCGAGGATCTCGCCGCGGGCGTCGACGGTGATCTTCTGGGAGAGGTCGCCCTTGGCCACCGCGGTCGCCACCTGGGCGACGTTGCGGACCTGGTTGGTGAGGTTCCCGGCCATGAAGTTGACCGAGTCGGTGAGGTCCCGCCAGGTGCCCTTGACCCCCTTGACGTCGGCCTGGCCGCCGAGGCGTCCTTCGGTGCCGACCTCGCGGGCGACGCGGGTGACCTCGTCGGCGAAGGCGGAGAGCTGGTCGACCATCGTGTTGATGGTGTTCTTGAGTTCGAGGATCTCGC
>NZ_JBVJSQ010000009.1:375512-386552 GCF_055606485.1 Streptomyces sp. NPDC037083
TCGCCGCGGGCGTCGACGGTGATCTTCTGGGAGAGGTCGCCCTTGGCCACCGCCGTCGTCACCTGGGCGACGTTGCGGACCTGGTTGGTGAGGTTCCCGGCCATGAAGTTGACCGAGTCGGTGAGGTCGCGCCACACCCCGGCCACCCCCGGCACCTGCGCCTGGCCGCCGAGGCGTCCTTCGGTGCCGACCTCGCGGGCGACGCGGGTGACCTCGTCGGCGAAGGCGGACAGCTGGTCGACCATCGTGTTGACGGTCTCCTTCAGCTGAAGGATCTCGCCGCGGGCCGGCACGTCGATCTTCTGCGAGAGATCGCCCTTCGCGACCGCGGTCGCCACCTGGGCGATGTCGCGCACCTGGGTCGTCAGGTTGCCCGCCATGGCGTTCACGGAGTCCGTCAGGTCGGCCCAGGTCCCGGACACCCCGGGCACCTCCGCCTGACCGCCCAGAGTGCCCTCGGTGCCCACTTCCCGGGCCACCCGGGTGACCTCGGAGGTGAAGACCGACAGCTGGTCGACCATGCCGTTGAAGACGGTGGCGATGTCGCCCATCAGACCGTCGCCGTCGGTCGGCAGCCGGGTGCCGAAGTCCCCGTCCCGAACGGCCGTCAGACCGGCCAGGAGCTGCCGGAGCTCGTGGTCGCCGGGAACCGTGTCCAAGGACTCGGTCGCGTTGCTGGTCATGCGTATCCTCGTTCCGCTCCCCAGGAGCCCCCGGGCGGGGACTCGGAACCGGGCCGCCCCGGTGGACTGCCCCGCATGTCGCGCCTGTGTTTCCGCAGTTCACGGAAGTGTGCGATGAGAGAAATCCGCCGCAGGCTAACCCACCCGAGCGTGCGGAAACAAAGCCTCACGTCACATCGCGCACACAGGAATTCCAGACCGCGCACACGATGCATACACGACGGAAACACGGGTACCCGAAATAGTTTCGCCCGGGACGGCGAGCATGCCGTCCCGGGCGATTTCCGGTGAGTGCGGGGCGGGCCGCCGGGCCCGCCGGTCAGGCGACCTCGGCCCCCAGCAGGCCGGTCCGCAGCCGCTGCACCAAGCGGCTGATCAACCGCGACACGTGCATCTGCGAGATGCCGAGCTCCCTGCCGATCTCGGCCTGGGTGCGCTCCTCGACGAACCGCAGATGGATGATCCGCCGCTCCCGCTCGTCGAGCTCGGCGATCAGCGGGGCCAGCGAGTGGAAGTCCTCCACCAGCTCCAGCGCCGGCTCCTCCCTGCCGATGAAGTCGGCCAGCACCGACTCCCCGTCCGCTCCGCCGTCGGAGGTCAGGGCCGCGTCCAGCGAGGCGGACGTGTAGCAGTTGGAGGCCTTGCGCGCCTCGATGACCTCCTCCTCGGACAGCGCCATCAGCTCCGACAGCTCACGCGTGGTGGGCATCCGGCCCAGCCGGGTCTGCAGCTCCTCGGTCGCCTTGGCCAGTTCGACCCGCGCCTCCTGAAGCCTGCGCGGCACGTGCACCGCCCAGCTCGTGTCCCGGAAGAACCGTTTGATCTCACCGACGATGTACGGCACGGCGAACGAGGTGAACTCCACCTCACGGGTGAGCTCGAACCGGTCGATGGCCTTGATCAGCCCGATCGTGCCGACCTGGACGATGTCCTCCGTCGTGTCGCCCCGGCCGCGGAAGCGGGAGGCGGCGTACCGCACGAGTGAGAGGTTCATCTCTATCAGCGTGTTGCGCACGTACTGGTACTCGTGCGTGCCCTCCTCCACGACCGCCAGCCGGTCGAAGAAGCGGCGTGAGAGCTCCCGCGCGTCCTTGGGGCTGACCTGGGCGGGCGACTCGATGAACGGAACCCCTCCACACGGGCTGTCGGCGCCCGCCTGCACTGCCGTGGCCGTCGGTGCCTGTGCCGTCACGGCATCCATGCCGTTCACTCCGTTCGTCGAGCCGGTCGATGACGGTGTCCGTCTGCCCCGGCGCCCCCATCCCATGCCGGATGTTGTGCACATGCCTTTCACGCGGCCGTCACGGCACGCCCACTTCGGTCCCAAAGGGGCCGACACGCCCCGAATGCGGCCGCCGCGGGCGGGTAACTGCTGCTGTGGAACACGAGAAGGGAGCAGCGTGACCATCGACGGAATCTGGTCTTACACGCCGGGCAGCGGTCATGTCGAGGGGCAGGACCTCACCGGCTACGCCGTAGTGACGACGGACGGCACCCTCGGGCACGTGGAACGCGAGGCAGGCCCGCACGGCATGCGGCACCTGGTCGTCGACACCGGCGTCTGGCTGTTCGGCAGGAGCGCCGTCGTCCCGGTGGGCGTGGTGACGGGCGTCGACCACACGGCCCGCCAGATATCGCTGGCCTGCACGGAGGACGAGGTGAAGGAGGCGCCCCGGTTCCGCACCGACAGCGAGACGAGCGACCCGGCCTATCTCACCTCCGTCGGCGACCACTACCGGCGGGCGACCCCGCGGGGGACGACATCGGCGTGAGGGAGGAGGAACTCGCGCCGGCCCGGGCGACGTCCGCCCCGCCGACGACCGCCGCGTCGGCGCGGGCCCACGCCCGCGCGGTGGTGGACGCGACGTGGGACCCCTCGGCGCGCCCGGCGCGCGAGGAGGACGTGATCGATCTGCTGCTCGTCGTGTCGGAGCTGGTGACCAACGCGCTCCGGCACGGCGGCGGGCTGGCCGGGTTCGAGGCGACGCCCGCCCCCGACGGGATCCGCGTCGCCGTGCACGACCACAGCGACGTCGTGCCGGCCGCGGCGTACGGGCCGGACTCCCCGTCGACCGGACACCGGGCGGGCGGCTACGGCTGGCCGCTGGTCGTCCGGCTGGCCCGGGAGATCGACATCGAGAGGCGGCCGGCGGGCGGCAAGACGATCAGCGTGTTCATGCCGATCCGCGAACTCCCCCGCCCGGCCTGAAGGGCGCACCGCGCTCCGGTCCGCCGCGCCCTCACCACGGCAGGAAGACGTGAACGTCCTTGCCCGGCTCCTGACCCTCCTGGTTCGGCACGACGCTGACCTGCGTGCAGAGGGTGTGCACCAGATACCAGCCGATGCCCCCGCCGCCGCTGTCGGGGTGGAACGGACGCGGAGTCGGCGCGGTGCTGTTGGTGTCGTGCAGCGTGACGTGCACCCCGTCGAAGGTCCGGCGCAGATGCAGCTCGAACGGCCCCGGAGCGTACTGGACCGCGTTGGCGGCCAGCTCCGTGACGATCAGCACGATGTCGTGCCAGCACTCCGGCGCCGCGGGCGGCGAGGCCCGCGTCAGATCGCGAAGAAACTCCTCCGCGGCCAGGCGCGCGCCCGTCACGTCGTGCGGTTCACCCGCGAAACGGGCCGTACTGCTCGGAATCGCCCAGGAGGACAATGCGTCGTTACCCCGCGGCTCGGTTGCCATGTCGTGTGTGCGGTCCCTCCTCGGCCGGGACCGTCGTCCTTTCTCGTGTGACTCTCTGGCTTCGCCCCTTGCAGGGTTCCCGGGGCTGCCCAGGCTACGCGTCCGGCCCGGCCGGGCATATGGGCGCGGACGGCCGGCCGCGGCGGCGCTCCGGTCGTACCGCCCCCCGGACGGACAATCCGTCACGTCCCTGTGACAGCGAGTACCGGGGGAGGGGGCGGGATGGAGGGGACGCCGGTGCTGCTCGGCAGGACGTCGGTCGTGACAGGGGCCGCCAGGGGGCTGGGCGCCGCCCCGGGCCGGGCACCGGCCGCGTCAGGCGCCAGGGGCGCGCTCTCCTCGGTCTCGAAGGATCCGAACTCGCCCGGTTCGCGGCCTCGTTGCCCGCGCGGGCGGCTGGGCGGCTGGGCGGCTGGGCGGCTGGGCGGCTGGGCGGCCGGGCGGCGAAGCGGTGGGCGGTCGCGCGGTCCGGGGCGGAGGCGGCCGGGCGGACCGGCCGGGGCCGACTCACCGGAACACGTCGTCCGCGTCGTCCCAGCTCAGCACCTCCTCGGGAGCACTCTGCCGGGGCAGCCGGGCGCGCGCCTGGTACATCGCCTCGATCTCCGCGGCGTAGTGCGCCACGATCGAGTCGCGGCGCAGCTTCATCGAGGGGGTCAGCAGTCCGTTGGTCTGGTCGAAGGGCTGCGGGAGTATGCGGAAGGCCCGGATGGACTCCGAGCGGGACACCGCGCTGTTGGCGGCGGCCACCGCCCGCCCGATCTCCTCCCGCAGCGCGTTCTCCTCGCGCGCCTCCCGGCTCTGGGTGTCGCCGTGCAGCGCCAGCGTCCCGCGCCAGTGCGCCAGGAAGTCGGGGTCGAGGGTGATCAACGCGCCCACGCAGGGCCGGTTGTCGCCCACCACCACCGCCTGATGGACGAGCGGATGCATCCGCAGCCGCTGCTCCAGCGCGGTCGGCGCCACGCTCTTGCCGCTGCTGGTGATGATGACGTCCTTCTTGCGGCCGGTGATCGTGAGGTAGCCGTCGGAGTCCAGGAACCCGAGGTCGCCCGTGGCCAGCCAGCCGCCCCACATCGCGGCCCGGGTCGCCCGGTCGTCGTTGACGTAGCCCTGGAACACCGACGGGCCGCGCACCAGGATCTCCCCGTCGTCCGCCACCCGGACGTCCGTGCCCGGCAGCGCCTGTCCGACGGTGCCGGACTTCTCCCGGCCGAGCGGTTGCATCGTGATCCCGCCGCTGGTCTCGGTCAGGCCGTACCCGTCGTGCACGTAGATGCCGATCCCCTCGTAGAACAGGGACAGGTCGCGGTGGAGCGGGGAGCCTCCGGAGGTGGCGCGGTGGACGCGGCCGCCGAGCGCGGCCCTGAGTCTGCGGTACACCGTTCGTTCGAACAGGGCGTGCTGGAGCCGCAGATCGAGGCCGGGCCCGGAGCCGCGGCCGAGACGCTGCCGCTCGACGGCGGCGGCGAAGTCCCGGGCCGTCTCCGCGGCCCGCTCGAACAGGGCGCCGCGCCCCGCCTCCTGAGCCGCCCGCAGGAAGTTCTTGTAGATCTTCTCCAACACCGAGGGGACCGCGTACAGATACGTCGGACGGAAGGTGCGCAGCGACTCCGCCAGCGCGTCCGCGCCGAGGTCGGGCTCGTGGCCCATCAGGATGCCGCCGCGCAGGCACAGGCCCTGGATCATCAGGCCGTAGACGTGGGAGAACGGCAGGAACGCCAGGACGCTCGCCTGCCGGCCCGCGGGCGCCGCCGTGTGTCCCCAGCCGGCCAGCAGCGTGTCGCACGGGCTGGCCAGGCTCCGGTGGCTCAGCGCGCAGCCCAGCGGCCGCCCGGAGGTGCCGGAGGTGTAGGCGATCACGGCGGTGGAGTCGGGGAGCACGATCCGCCGCAGCGAGTCCACCGTGGTGAGGGGGACCAACTCGCCGCGCCGCGTGAGATCTTCGAACGCCCCCGCGTCCAACTGCCAGACGTTCCGCAGCGAAGGCAGGGCCGCGCACACCGACCCCACGGTCATCACGCTCTGTTCGTCCTCGACGACCACCCCGACGCAGGCGGCGTCCCGCAGGATCCACTCGACCTGTTCGCGCGACGACGTCGGATACACCGGGACGACCTCCGCGCCCACCGCCCACAGGGCGTGGCACAGCACCGTCCACTCGTAGCGGGTGCGCGCCATGATCGCGACGCGGTGGCCGGGGGAGATCCCGGACGCCACGAACCCCTTGGCGAGGTCGACCACCTCGTCCCGCAGTTCGACGGCCGTGACCTCTTCCCAGGAGGCGGAGCCGGCGTGCGCGCGACGGGCGAGCACGGCGAGTGTGGGGGTACGGGAGGCTGTCTCGAAGACGCTGTCGGCGAGCCCTCCGGTCAGGGGCGAGGTGGCTGGGGGAGCGAGGGCGAAGTCGCGCATGCGCTGCTCCTGACGTGTACGGGCTGTGACTCCGCCGACGGGAACTGTCATCGACGGTGGTCGAATGTAGCCCAGGTGAGACCGCTTGTGGCCAGGAACGAATATGTAATCCGGGTTGATGATCTCGGGCCGCGGAACGAGTGCTCCGGGCCCCGGCCGCCGGCCGCGGAGCACCTCCGGCCGGCGGGTGACGAACGCCGAACGTTTCAGGCCGACGGGTTGCGAACGCCCTGCGTCTCGGGCCGGCCGCTGACGAACGCCCGGCGTCTCAGGCGGCCTGCGTGTGCTGGACGCAGGCCGTGACGACCTCGCGCAGACTGCCCGTACGCTCCCACACCTCGCGCTGGATCCGTGACCCGTTGCCGTTCCGGAGCAGTTCGGCACAGGACGTGCGGGCCCGCTCCAGGTCCCCGCTGTCCGCCAGCGCGTCCTCCACATACTCCAGCAGGTCCTTCACGACCGTCCCGGCGGGAGTGCGCCGCATGGTCCTCGGGTGCAGCAGGTCTCCGGTCACGCCCGAGCGGGCCGCCCGCCAGCCGGCCAGCCGCAGCAGGCTCACGCTGTGGTCGACCGGCTCGCGCCCCGACTGCCAGTCCCGGGAGGCCGTTTCGACGAGCCCCCGCACCAGCGTGGCGATCAGCACGGCGGTGTCCGCGTGCAGACACACGTCCGACACCCGCACCTCCACCGTCGGATAGCGCGCCGACAGCCGGGCGTCGAAGTAGACCATGCCCTCGTCGAGGATCGTGCCCGTGTCCACCATGTCCGCCACCCGCCGGTGGTAGCGCTCCGCCGAACCGAACAGCTCGGTCGGACCCGCCGAGGGCCAGCGCTGCCACACCCGGCTGCGATAGCTGCTGTAGCCCGTCTCCCGGCCCTGCCAGAACGGCGAGTTGGCGCTCAGCGCCGCCAGCACCGGAAGCCACGGCCGGATCCGGTCGAGGACCGCCACGCCCTCGTCGTCGGACTCGACGGACACATGGACGTGGCAGCCGCACACCATCTGCTCACGCGTCGCGATCCCGTACTGCTCCGCCATCCACTGGTAGCGCCTGTTCATGCTGACCGAGGGACGGACCGGCAGCGGCGAGGTGGCGAGCGCGGCGACCGCGCACCCGGTCTCCCGGGCGTGCCGTGCCGCCTCCCCGCGTATGCGCACGATCTCCGCGCCGAGCTCGTCCATGCCCGACTGCGGGTGGGTGGCGAACTCGAGCATCTGGTTGTGCAGTTCCTTCTCGAAGACGCCGTCCTTCACCTCGCACCGCGAGGCGCGGGCGAGGACGGCGGCGGACAGGGACTGCGGCTCCCCCGTCTCCGGGTCGACCAGGAGGAGTTCCTCCTCCACTCCGACGGTGCGCACGCGAGCCGACCTTTCTCTGGGGGGTGGTACGCACCCGACTGCCCCGTCCGGTGCCGTTCAACCTGATGACGGCGCCAGCCATACCGTGGCCAGGGGCGGCAGCGTCAGCCGCAGCAGGCCGTCGCGCGGTGCGACCGGGCCGGTCGGGCCGACGCCGCTGCCGCCGTAGCCTTCGGCGTCGGTGTTGAGCAGCTCGCGCCAGGCCGGCACGTCGCCCGGGACGCAGAGCGGATAGTCGTGCCGCACGACGGGGGAGAAGTTGCTCACGGCGAGCAGCGGAGCTCCGTGGGCGTCGTGCCTGAGGAACGCGAAGACGTTGTCGTCGGCGGCGTCTCCCAGCACCCAGCGGAAGCCGGCCGGGTCCGTGTCGCGCTCCCAGAGGGCGGGGGTGGCCCGGTAGACGGTGTTGAGGTCGCGCACCAGGTCCCGTACGCCCCGGTGATCGCCCGCCGAGGCGTACCCGGGGTCGAGCAGCCACCACTCGGGTCCGTGCGCCTCCGACCATTCGGCGCCCTGGGCGAACTCCTGCCCCATGAACAGGAGCTGCTTGCCGGGGTGGGCCCACATGAAGGCCAGGTAGGCACGGTGGTTGGCGCGCCGCTGCCACCAGTCGCCGGGCATCTTGGAGACCAGCGCCTGCTTGCCGTGGACCACCTCGTCGTGGGAGATGGGCAGCACGTAGTTCTCGCTGTAGGCGTACACCATCGAGAAGGTCATCTCGTTGTGGTGGTACTTGCGGTGCACCGGCTCCTTGGAGATGTACTGGAGCGAGTCGTGCATCCAGCCCATGTTCCACTTCAGCCCGAACCCCAGACCGCCGCTGTCGGTCGGCCGGGTGACCCCTTCCCAGGCGGTGGACTCCTCCGCGATGGTGACGACCCCCGGGTTGCGGCGGTACACCGTCGCGTTCATCTCCTGCAGGAACGCCTTCGCGTCCAGGTCCTCGCGGCCGCCGAACACGTTGGGCGTCCACTGTCCCGAGTCGCGCGAGTAGTCGAGGTAGAGCATCGAGGCGACGGCGTCCACGCGCAGCCCGTCGACATGGAACTCCTCGCACCAGTACGAGGCGTTGGCCACGAGGAAGTTGCGCACCTCGACGCGCCCGAAGTCGAACTCGAACGTCCCCCAGTCCGGGTGCTCCGCCCGCCGGGAGTCCCCGGGTTCGTACAGCGGATCCCCGTCGAACCGCGCCAACGCCCAGTCGTCCTTGGGGAAGTGCGCCGGCACCCAGTCCACGATCACGCCGATGCCGGCCCGGTGCAGGGCGTCCACCAGGTACTTGAAGTCGTCGGGCGTGCCCAGCCGGGAGGCCGGCGCGTAGAAACCGGTGACCTGGTAACCCCAGGAGCCCGAGAACGGGTGCTGGGCGACCGGCATGAACTCCACATGCGTGAAGCCGAGGTCGTTGACGTACGCGGGCAGCTCGTCGGCCAGCTGCCGGTACGTCAGACCGGGTCGCCAGGAGGGGAGGTGGACCTCGTACACGGAGAACGGCGCCACATGCACGGGAACGTCGCCCCGGTGCGCCATCCACTCCCCGTCCCCCCACTCGTAGTGCGAGGCGTGCACGATCGACGCGGTGTCCGGCGGCACCTCGGCGCGCCGCGCCATCGGGTCGGCCTTGAGGAACCGGTGACCGTACCGGGAGGTGATCTCGAACTTGTACCGGGCGCCCTCGCCGATCCCGGGCAGGAACAGCTCCCACACCCCGGACGAGCCCAGGGAGCGCATCGGGAAGGCGGTGCCGTCCCAGAAGCAGAAGTCCCCGGCGACGCGGACCCCCTGGGCGTTCGGCGCCCACACGGTGAACCGGGTGCCGAGCACGCCCTGGTGGGCCATCGGCTCCGCGCCGAGCGCCTTCCACAGCTCCTCGTGCCGTCCCTCACGGATGAGATGCAGATCGAGATCGCCGAGGGCGGGCAGGAAGCGGTACGGGTCGTCCACCTTGTGCTCGGCGCCCTCGTAGGACACCAGCAGCGTGTAGGCGGGCACCGTCGCGAGGGGCAGGACGGCGGCGAAGAGGCCGTCGCCCTCCGAGACCAACGGCGTGGGATCACCGTCGATCACGACGCTCACGGCGTCCGCGAAGGGGCGCAGGGCCCGGAAGAGAACCCCGCCCCGCACCGGGTGTGCGCCCAGCAGCGCGTGCGGATCGTGATGGGCGCCCGACAGCAGACGGCCGCGGTCGGCCGGATCGAGCGCGGGCGCCGTGCGCGGGCGAGGGCCGGCCGACTCGGGCGGAGAGGTGTCACGCAGGGCCACGGGGGTCAGCCTCCTCGGACGGCGAGTCGTTCGATCGCCGCCATGGGTACGGGCAGCCAGTCAGGACGGTTACGGGCCTCGTACAGCACTTCGTACACGGCTCGGTCCGTCTCGTAGGCACGCAACAGGGCATGTTTCTTCCGGGGGTCCCAGCCCGCGCGGGCCGCGTAGCCCGCGCAGTAGGCCTCCCGGCAACGCCGTGCCCACTCCGGCCGCCACGGGCGGCGCTGGCGGGCGGCGTAGTCGAAGGAGCGCAGCATCCCGGCGATGTCGCGGACCGGGGAGTGGGCGCTGCGCCGTTCGGCCAGCGGACGCGACGGCTCGCCCTCGAAGTCGATGACGAACCAGTCCCGTCCGGCGCGCAGGACCTGACCCAGGTGCAGGTCGCCGTGGATGCGCTGGGCGGGCGGGCCCGCGTCGCACACGGAGAGCGCGCCGAAGGCGGTGGTGAGTCCCGGGACGAACGGCCGCAGCGCCGGCACATGGTGCGCCGCCGCCTCCAGCCGTTCGGTCATCGCCGCCGCAGTACGTCCGTCCTCCGCGTCCGGCCCGGCGGGCAGGGCCGCGGCCAGCGCCAGGTGGACGTCCGCCGTGGCCCGTCCCAGTTCCTCGGCCTCGGCCGTGAAGTCCTCCCCGCGGGCGAGGGCCCGCAGCGCGAGCGTCCAGCCGTCCGACGCGTCGGGCAGGAAGGGCTGGAGCACGCCGAGCGTCGCCTCCTGCGGATGCGTCGTCCTGAACCAGGCCACCGGCGCGGGCACGCGCCCGCAGCCCTGCCCGGCCAGCGCGACGGGCACCTCCAGGTCGGGGTTCACGCCGGGCTGGATGCGCCGGAAGATCTTCAGGATGAACGCGTCCCCGTACACCAGCGAGGTGTTGGACTGCTCGGCTTCCAGCAGCCGCGGCGCGAGCCCCGGCGGCAGCGACACGGACGGGTCCGACTCGAAGCACAGCGGGCCCAGCGGGCCGGGGTGCCGCATCCGTTCCAGGAGCAGCTGCGCCGACCGGGGGTCCTGCAACGCGTCGTGGACCGTCAGGCCCGCGAGCGGTCCCTCTTCCACCTTGCCGATCAGAGCGCGCCCCAGACGCGGCGACAGATGCTCCTGCAGGCCGAGCAGCAGCTGGTAGCAGTCGCCGGCCGGGGGAGTGCCGCCCGGGGTGGGCAGACCCGACTGGTCGGCGTGCACGAGCAGATGCAGACAGCCCGGGTACAGCTCCGTCATCGACAGCATGCGCAGGTCGGTGAGCGGCCGGTCCTTGCCGGCGAACCAGCGTTGCCGGGGCAGCCACTCGCACAGCAGCGCGGCGAGCGGTCCGACGGAGCGGACGGCGCTCGCGCTGCCCGGTCGCAGGGGTGCGGTCTTCGTCACGGTGACCCATCCATTCCTCGGCGCACGCTCACGGGCGGCGACCGATCCGGGACGCGGCTCTGGTGAGCCGGAACCAGTAGAAGCCGTGGCCCGCGAGGGTGAGCAGGTAGGGCAGTTCACCGATGGCGGGGAAGCGGACGCCGCCGAACAGCTCGACGGGGTGGCGGCCGTCGTACCGGCTCAGATCGAGCTCGGTGGGCTGTGCGAAGCGTGAGAAGTTGTGCACGCACAGCACCAGGTCGTCCTCGTACTCGCGCAGGAAGGCGAGG
>NZ_JBVJSQ010000010.1:0-374598 GCF_055606485.1 Streptomyces sp. NPDC037083
GAAACCACGTCAGGTGACCACCCTGGCCCTCAGCTTCGACCACCGCCTGGTGGACGGGGAACTGGGCTCCAAGGTGCTGGCCGACCTGGCGGCGATCCTGGAGCAGCCGAAGAAGTTGATCACCTGGGGCTGAGCGTCGAAGCCTCGCGGAGGGAGCCGCGCCCCGGCCACACGGGGCGCGGCTCCCTTTCCGCGTCCTCGCGCCCCCGCCCTCCGCGTCCCCAGGTCCCTGTGTCCCCGCGTCCCAGTGTCCCTGTGCCCCTGCGAGGCTGCACGCCCCCTAGGCGGGGACGTGGACCGTTTCCACCCTGCTGGCCACCAGCCGCTCCCGTTCCCGCCGGGCGGCCCGCCTGCGCAGGCGCAGGATCTGGCTGACGCCGAGCGCCTGAAGGACGAAGACGCAGGAGAAGGCGACCGTGTAGTCGTCACCGGTCGCGTCCAGCAGGACGCCGATCGCGAAGAGCGTCGTCATGGACGCCGTGAAGCCGCCCATGTTCGTGATGCCGGAGGCCGTCCCCTGGCGCTCGGGCGGGTTCGCCGGGCGGGCGAAGTCGAAGCCGAGCATGCTGGCGGGGCCGCACGCGCCGAGGACCGCGCAGAGCGCCACGAGCAGCCACATCGGCGCGCGGTCGCCCGGGTAGGCCAGCGTGGCCGCCCACATCAGGGCCGTCGCGCCCACCGTGCCCAGGGCCAGCGGCAGCCGCGCCCCGTGGTGACGGGCGACGACCTGGCCGTAGACCAGGCCCACGACCATGTTGGACAGGACCACCAGCGTGAGGAGTTCACCGGCCGTCGCCCGGGACAGGCCCTGTGCCTCCACCAGGAACGGCAGACCCCACAGAAGCAGGAACACCATCGCCGGGAACTGGGTGGTGAAGTGCACCCACAGGCCCAGCCGGGTGCCCGGCTCACGCCAGGACGCGGCGATCTGGCTGCGGACGTACGCGGCGCCCCGGTGCCGGAACGGTTCGGGTTCGTGGCCGTCGGGGTGGTCCTTCAGGAAGAGCAGCAGCAGGACCAGGACCACCACACCCGCCAGCGCGCTGCCCGCGAAGGCCGCCGTCCAGCCGATGCCGTGCAGCAGCCGGGCCAGGACCAGGGTGGAGACCAGGTTGCCCGCCATCCCCGCCAGGCCGGCGAGCTGCGCGACCATCGGGCCGCGGCGCGCCGGGAACCACCTGCTCCCCAGCCGCAGCACGCTGATGAACGTCATCGCGTCCCCGCAGCCGAGCAGGGCGCGGGAGGCGAGGGCCGTGCCGTAGGACGGGGAGAAGGCGAAGCCGAGCTGACCGGTCGTGAACAGCACGACGCCGATGGCCAGCACCTTCTTCGTGCCGAGCCGGTCGACCAGCAGGCCCACCGGGATCTGCATGCCCGCGTAGACCAGCAGCTGCAGGATCGAGAACGTCGACAGGGCCGAGGCGTTCACATGGAAGCGGTCGGCGGCGTCGAGGCCGGCGACCCCCAGGGAGGTACGGAAGATGACGGCGACGAAGTAGACGGAGACGCCGATCCCCCAGACGGCCATCGCGCGCCGTCCGCCGGGCGGGTCACCCGGAAGGGTGGAGTTCACGCCGCGGGGCACGGTGCTCATCGGACCTCCCCGCGGGCCAGGTGGGAGAACCAGCCGATGTGCCGGTGCACGATCTCCACGGCTCGTTCCGCGTCGCCGGAGCGCAGCGCCAGGAGGATCTCCTCGTGCTCGGTGAGGGTCTTGGCGATCCGGTCGGGGTGCGAGTGCAGGACGGCGACGCCCATGCGCAGCTGGCGGTCGCGGAGCTGGTCGTAGAGCCTCGAGAGGATCTCGTTGCCGCCGCTGCGGACGATCTCGGCGTGGAAGCAGCGGTCCGTCACGGCGGCCGCGGCCAGGTCGCCCGCCGCGGCCTGTTCCTTCTGCAGGGCGAGCAGTTCTTCCAGGCGCTCGATGAGACCGGCCGGCGCGGGGACGGCCTTGCGCGCCGCGTGCTCCTCCACCAGCAGCCGGGTCTCCACCACGTCCGCGATCTCCTGGGCGGAGACGGGCAGCACCAGCGCGCCCTTCTTCGGGTAGAGCCTGATCAGCCCCTCCACCTCCAGGCGCAGCAGCGCCTCGCGCACCGGTGTGCGCGAGACGCCCACGGCCTCGGCGAGCTCTCCCTCGGTGAG
Source organism: Streptomyces sp. NPDC037083 (assembly GCF_055606485.1). Lineage (NCBI taxonomy): Bacteria > Bacillati > Actinomycetota > Actinomycetes > Kitasatosporales > Streptomycetaceae > Streptomyces > Streptomyces sp. NPDC037083. The sequence goes on from NZ_JBVJSQ010000010.1 coordinate 2,146, forward strand.
GAGGGTGCCGCCTCCGTAACGTCGGTCCAGGACACCCTGTTTGACGTGGGCGTACACGCGGTCGGCGGCGGGCGGCTGCTTGAGGGGAGCGAGGGCCGGCGGGGCGGAGGACTGCATGCCCACAGGATAGATACAACACGTACGCAACGGCGGACCGGTCCAGAATGCGGGACCGGTGAGGGGCGCGGTCGCGAGTCTCGCGGAAGTAATCCGAAATTCGGCCCAGCAGGCGCACAACTTTCTGTGCTACTTACGTGTCACACACATGCGGCCCCTTCTTCTTTCCCCTCCAACTCGGCCGCATCGCAGGGGCATTCGACGTAATCGGGGTATTTCAGTTGATAACCGCCACCAAGGGCGTCCGAGTTCGCAGAGCCGCCGCCGTCCTCGCCACGGCCAGTGCAGTGCTCGCCGGAGGAGTCCTCACCGCGGCACCCGCGCAGGCTGTCACGACGCCCACCATCACCGCCAAGGGCGGATACCTGATGAACAGCGCGACGGGCGCGACGCTGTACGCCAAGGCCGCCGACACCAAGCGGCTCACCGCCTCCACCACCAAGGTCATGACCGCCAAGGTCGTGCTGTCCCAGGCGAACCTGAACCTGGACACCAGGATCACGATCTCCAAGGCTGTCAGCGACTACATGGTCGCCAAGGGCTACCCGTCGTCCGCCCGGCTGATCGTCGGCGACAAGGTCACCGTCCGTCAGCTGCTGTACGGGATGATGCTGCCGTCCGGCTGTGACGCGGCGATGGCCCTCGCCGACAAGTTCGGCACCGGCACGACGGTCGCGGCCCGCACCAAGAACTTCATCGCCAAGATGAACACCACGGCCAAGAACCTGGGCATGACGAACACGCACTTCGACTCGTTCGACGGCCTCAGCAACGGCTCGAACTACTCGACGCCGCGGGACCTGACGAAGCTCGCCCGCAGCGTGATGAAGAGCGCCACGTTCAAGGCTGTCGTGAAGACCAAGTCGTACACGGCGAAGACGATCACCAAGACCGGCGCCACGCGCACCATGGGCGCCTGGGCCAACACCAACACGCTGCTGGGCTGGAACGGCACGCTCGGCGTGAAGACCGGCTCCGGCACCGAGGCCAAGTACTGCCTCATCTTCGCCGCCACGCTCAACGGCGAGTCCGTGATGGGCACGGTCCTCACGGCCCCCGACGCGGCGAACCGCACGGCGGACGTGAAGAAGCTCATCACCTACGGCTACGCGAAGATCAGCTGACCTCGCACACCGCATACGCGACGGGCCCGCCGTGATCCACACGGCGGGCCCGTCGCGTATGCCCCCACCGGCGGACCGGCGTCGGCGGACTACTTCGTGACCGCGAAGTTCCGCAGGATCGCCGCCGTGAGCTCGGGCTCGCCCTCCGCCTTCACCCGGTCCGCCACCGCTTGCGCCGTCACCCGGCCGCAGGCCAGGCGGACGTAGGTCTCCCAGTCGAGGGTGAACGCGGCGGCGGGTCCGAGCGCGGGCGCCGTCTCCAGGGTCCCGCGGCCCTGGATGTCGACGCGGATGGTGCGCAGGAACTCGATCGGGCCGTGCACGTCGAACACGACCGCGGAGCTGCGCGGCGCGTCGGCCTTCTCGGCGACGACCGCCGGGAGCTCGGCGAGCAGCGCGTCCCGGGCGATGTGCGCGCCGGGCGAGTCGAGGTTGCCGGGGCGGCCCAGGGCGGCGCGCAGATCCTGCTCGTGCACCCACACGTTGAACGCGTGGATGCGCATGGACTCCTCGAGCGTGAGCTCGGTGCCGAGCGGCCCGCGCACCTTAGCGGTGGGCTGGCGCGACTCGTTGCGCAGCTGCCGGTTGCGGCGGATGATCGTGTACTCCAGCTCCGACGTCATCTCCGGGGCCGTGTGGTGGCGGCGGACGTCGACCTGCATCTCCATGTAGCGCTGAAGGTCGTTGGTGACGTGGAACAGGTCGCGGGGGAGGGTGTGGATGGGGCGCGGGTCGCCGTACATCTCGCAGTCCAGCCCGATGACGTGCGACACGATGTCGCGGACCGACCAGCCCGGGCAGGGCGTCCGGCGGTTCCAGTCCGCTTCCACCAGTGGCAGCACCAGCTCGGATATCGCTTCGATGGAGTGGGTCCAGGCGTCGGCGTAGGGCTGGAGGGTGGGATGCAGACTCACGGAAACGGGACCCCTCGGCGGTCGGTACTCGGTGGCGTGCGGCGGCGTTGCCAGCGGGAGGTGGCGGGTGTCGGCAGATGTCGGCGGGTGTCTCGAAACGCTAAGTTACGCTGCTGTGAGGCACCCCGGCAGTGCTTTCGTGTGACGATCGTAGGCCCGTGTGGACTACTCGAATGCCAGGACGGTGGTAGTGTGCGCGCCTCTCTGATCCAGATCGCCGTAGAAGAGGGCGAATCGGTCGAAGCGCGGCGGGTGAGGGTTGCCGCGCTGGTGAGGGAACAGGCTGGTACGGCCGACCTCGTGGTGCTGCCCGAGCTGTGGACGACCGGGGCGTTCGCCTACGAGGAGTTCGGCCGTGAGGCCGAGCCCCTGCACGGGCCGACGGCCGAGGCGATGGCCAAGGCCGCGAGCGACGCGGGCGTGTGGCTGCACGCGGGCTCGATCCCGGAACGGGCGCCGTCCGGCGGCGGCTCCGCCGCGGGCGAGGGCGCCCTCTACAACACGTCGCTCGTCTTCTCCCCCTCCGGTGAATTGGCCGCCGCCTACCGCAAGATCCACCGGTTCGGCTTCGACAAGGGCGAGGCCGTGCTGATGGGCGCGGGCGAGGACCTGGTGACGGTGCGCCTTCCCGAGACGACCGTCGGCGTCGCCACCTGCTACGACCTCCGTTTCCCCGAGCTGTTCCGCGGCCTCGTGGACGCCGGCGCCGAGACCTTTGTCGTCCCCGCGGGCTGGCCGGAGCGCCGCCGGGCGCACTGGACGCTGCTGGCCCAGGCGCGGGCGGTCGAGAACCAGGCGTTCGTGCTCGCGTGTGGAACGGCCGGGACGCACGCCGGAGTTCCGCAGGCGGGTCACTCGATCGTGGTCGATCCGTGGGGCGAGGTGCTTGCCGAGGCAGGTGCGGGCGAGGAGGTCCTGACGGTCGAGTTCGACCCCTCGAAGGTCGCCACGACCCGGGAGCAGTTCCCGGCCCTCAAGGACCGGGTGCTCGGGCTACGGCCTCCACGCCGCTAGTGGCTTGTCACGCAGCCTTGGCCGGGTATTCGGTCCACTGCCGGGTGGGTGACTCGGGTGCGAGGGGGTCGTCGGCTCGGCACGGGCGTTGTGCCAGCGGACAGGGGAGGCGTTTGAGCTGCCAGTTGCTTGATCGGGGCTGCCGTTGGATGGCCGCCCACTTAATCCGAGTTCAAAGACGTGTTGCAACGCGGATCAGGTCAGCAACGGTACGAAGGCGGCTGTGCGGCGGCCAGGCGATCGCCGTTGTCACGGGCGGAGCGTCCAGGACCGGTACGGCGGCGAGGTCCCGGCGCAGGTCGGCGCTGGCTGACTCGGGAATGACCACGGTGGTACGGCCGAGCGCGATCAGCTGGAACAGCTGTGTCAGGTTCCGTACCTCTGCGCCCGGTCCCTCTGGGTAGCTGCCGCTGGGACCGGGCCAGCGCGCCATCGGGAGCTCTGGCAGCGTGGCGACGTCGGCCATCCGGATCTGGGAGCGGTTGGCGAGCGGGTGTGAGGCCGGCAGGATCGCGACCTGTCCCTCGGTGTACAGGTTTTCGGTGTCGAGCCCGGCTGCTGAGTCGAAGGGCAGGTGCAGCAGAGCTACGTCGGCTTGCCCGTCCTGCAGCAGCAGCTGGTGCTGGTGTGCCTCGCAGAGCAGTAGCTCGACGGTGGCTGCGCCGGGTTCCGCGGCGTAGGCGTCGAGCAGTTTCGTCAGCAGTTCGCCAGCGGTGCCGGACTTCACGGCGAGGACAAGGCTGGGGTGTGCTGTCGCGGCCCGACGGGTACGCCGCTCAGCTGCGGTCACTGCGCTGAGGATCGCGCGTCCTTCGGCCAGAAGCACGCCTCCGGCCGCGGTGAGCGTGACCTTGCGGCTGGTGCGTTCCAGCAGTGCGATTCCGAGCCGCCGTTCGAGCTGGGTGATCGCGCGGGACAGGGGCGGCTGGGCCATCCCGAGGCGCTGGGCAGCCTTGCCGAAGTGCAGCTCCTCGGCGACGGCGACGAAGTACCGCAGCTCGCGTATTTCCATGAGTCCAGGCTAATGACGGCTGACGGCAGATCGATACCGACCAGGTATCGCTGCACTACCGAGATGGTGTTGGTGCCCGGCCGCAGCACGAGCATTCTCGCTGTCATGAGCGAGAAGACGATCGCGCTGGTCACCGGCGCGAACAAGGGGATCGGGTATGAGATCGCGGCCGGGCTGGGTGCGCGGGGCTGGAGTGTCGGTGTCGGCGCCCGGGACGAGCAACGCCGGGAGGACGCCGTGGCGAAGTTGCGCGCGGCCGGCGCCGACGCGTTCGGCGTACCCCTGGACGTGACCGACGGCGGGAGTGTGACCGCCGCGGTCCAACTGATCGAGGAGCGGGCAGGACGGCTCGACGTACTGGTCAACAATGCCGGCGTTGCCGGCGGCTGGCCGGAGGAACCCACGACCATCGACCTCGAGACCGTGCGGCGACTGGTGGAGACCAACGTCATCGGCGTCATCAGGGTCACCAACGCAATGCTGCCGCTGCTTCGCCGCTCGGAGCACCCACGGATCGTCAACCAGTCCAGCCACGTCGGTTCCCTGACACTGCAGACCACGCCCGGCGTCGACCTCGGGGGGATCAGCGGGGGCTACGCGCCGACGAAGACCTACCTCAACGCCGTCACTACCCAGTACGCCAAGGAGCTGAGCGGCACCAACATCCTGATCAACAACGCCTGCCCCGGTTACGTGGCCACCGACCTCAACGGATTCAGCGGGACCCAGACCCCCGAGCAGGGCGCGGCGATCGCCATCAGGCTGGCGACCCTGCCGGACGACGGCCCTACCGGCCAACTGTTCGACGACAACGGGGTCGTGCCCTGGTGACCTGACCCTCGGTTACGTCCTCGTCGATCAGGCCGCCGCCGGTCGGACCCACGTGCACCCTGCGAAGATCGCTGTCGCTGGGCTGGACGACGTCCCATGGCGTTACGCAGCCTTGGCTGGGCATTCGGTCCAATGCCGGATGGGTGACTCGGGTGCGAAGCCAGTCTTCGGCTCGGCCCGGGCGTTGTGCCAGCGCATGTAGGCGGCGATGGCGGCGTTCTGCTCGTCGTGCGTGCGGTGGTCCGTGCCGTTGAGTGCGAAGTAGCGCAGCGCGGCGAACTCGGACTCGACCCAGTTCCGGGCGGATCGGCCGGCAGGGCCGGTCCGTCTCGGGCCGGCTCAGTCCTCTTCGCGCTCCTTGTCGGCGAGGTGGATCACGCACACCGCCACGGCGATCAGCAGCGCGGGATCGGCGTCCTCGCGGACGACGTCGACGCCGTAGGTCTCCCGGACGTGCAGCCACCGCCGGGAGACGACGGCCAGCAGTTCGCCGTCGTACTCGACCGCGAACTCCCGGTCGAGGATCCGCCCGCTGACGTCGAGTTCGGTACGGCCGTCGGCCAGGGCCACCCGGTAGTGGTTGCGCAGCAGCGACAGCCGCTTGCGCCGGATCGTGGCCAGCGGCTCGCCGTCCCGCTCGATCACCATGGTGTCCCGCAGGGCGAACATCTTCTGGTGGATGTCGATCAGGACCCGCCCGCGGGTGTCCTTCAACTCGAAGGTGTCCCGCAGTCGCATCGCCTTGCCGTCGACGAGGTACGCCTTGTCGCCGCGGTCGTCCTCGATCCAGTAGTCGTCACCGATGCCGAGGAGCCGGTCGCGCACGAGGAATCTCATACGGGTACCGCTTCCCCGCCGTCGGCGCGGGAACGCCGGGGATACGCCGACCGGCTGAATGCCCGTGGGCCGGTGTCAGCGCCGCGGACCCGGCCTCGAGGCACGGGCGCGGCGCGCGTCCGGCCACGACGGAATCACCCGAAGCACCGGCGGTGCGGGCCCTGCGGCTCCACCCCCGGGTCTCCGGCATCCCCGGCCTTCACGGTCCCGGGGTCTTCACGATGTTCACACAAGGTCGCCAGGCACACCGCGCCGAGGAACGCGCGGGGTGCCGTCTCCGTCAGGCCGTCAGACGCCGTAGCCGTCGCTGTATCCGTCGTGGTGACGTCGCTCCGTCTCGACCACCGTGGTCGAGGCCGGCGGCACCATGACGCGGCGGCGCCGGGCGATGCTGCTGAAGGTCGTCACGCCGATCAGGCCGACGATCATCAGGATGACGCCGACCAGGTCGAGGTTGACGCCCTGCATGTCCCAGTCGGTCGCGAACGTGAGGATGGCTCCCACGGCGATGAGGATGATGCACCCGCCGAGGCCCATGATGTCGCCTCCCTGTCAGGAGTACCGGTCGGTCCGGCTCCGACATCCGGGTACCCCGCCCGGCAACTCCCATGCGGGCGCCGACCCTTGCGCTCACCCGGGGCCGGCCCCGACGGGCGGGGCGGCTACCCCTGCAGGAACGCCACCAGCGCGTTGGCCAGCAGGTACGGGTCGGCGTCGCCGCACAACTCCCGCGCGCTGTGCATCGACAGGATGGCCACGCCGATGTCGACCGTGCGGATGCCGTGCCGGGCCGCGGTGATCGGGCCGATGGTCGTGCCGCACGGCATGGAGTTGTTGGAGACGAAGGTCTGGAAGGGCACGCCCGCCTTCTCGCAGGCGGCGGCGAAGATCGCGCGGCCGGTGCCGTCCGTCGCGTAGCGGTTGTTGACGTTGACCTTGAGGATCGGACCGCCGTTGACCCGCGGGTGGTGCGTCGGGTCGTGCCGCTCCGCGTAGTTGGGGTGGACGGCGTGGCCGGTGTCGGAGGACAGACAGACGGTCCCTGCGAAGGCTCTCGCCCGGTCCTCGAACGATCCGCCCCGGGCGAAGACCGAACGTTCCAGCACGCTGCCGAGCAGCGGGCCGTCGGCGCCCGTGTCGCTCTGCGAGCCGTTCTCCTCGTGGTCGAAGGCGGCCAGGACCGGGATGTACGGCAGCTCCCCGCCGCCGGCCGCCACGGCCGCCAGCGCCGCCGTGCCGGCGTGCACGGACAGCAGGTTGTCCATCCGCGGGCCGGCCACCAGCTCCTCGTCGCGGCCCAGGTAGGCGGGCGGCTCGACGGAGTGCACCATCAGGTCCCAGCCGGTGACCTGGCCCGCGGCCAGCCCGGCCTCCTGCTCCAGGAAGGCGATCAGATCGCCGTCGCGCATGTCGTTGCCCAGACCCCAGACGGGCTGGAGGTGGCGCTGCTTGTCCAGCTTGAGGCCGTCGTTGTTGACCGAGCGGTCCAGGTGGATGGCCAGTTGGGGGACGCGCAGGAGCGGACGGCCGACGTCGACCAGGTGCGTCGAGCCGTCGCGCAGGGTCAGCCGTCCCGCCAGGCCCAGGTCACGGTCGAGCCAGGAGTTGAGCAGCGGTCCGCCGTAGATCTCCACCGCCACCTGGCGCCAGCCGTGCGCGCCGGTGTCGGGCTGCGGCTTGACGCGCAGGTTGGGGGAGTCGGTGTGCGCGCCGACGATCCGGAACGGCGTGTGCGGCGCGGCGCCCTCGGGGACGTACCAGGCCACGATGGCGCCCCCGCGCAGCACGTACCTGCCGCCGCTCCCCGAGGCGGAGGCCGCCGATGTCTCCGCGTCCCAGGCGTCCGTCTCCGAGACCTGCCGGAAACCGGCCTTCTCCAGCCGCTCGGCGGTGGCCGCCACGGCGTGGTACGGCGACGGGCTCGCCGTCAGGAACGTCATGAGGTCGTCGGTGTGGCCGCGGTCGAAGCGGGAGGGTTCGCTCATGGGGTTCACCTTAACGACGTACGAAAGCCCGCTCCCGGAGATGGGAGCGGGCCTTCGTGAGGACAGTGTGGAGTGGTGACCGGGGCTGCTCGGCCGGAGTGCTCCGGAGGGAGCTCCGCGGTCGTCCGGTTGTCCGGGTGGTCCTGGTGAGTCCTAGAAAGCGGCCTCGTCCAGCTCCATCAGGTCCAGCTCGACGCCCTCGGCGACCTTGCGGGCCAGGGTGACGCCGGGCAGGACGTTGGCCGCGAAGAACTTCGCCGCCGCGATCTTGCCGGTGTAGAACGCCCGGTCCTTCGCCGAGGCCGTCTCCAGCTTCTCGGCGGCGATCGCCGCGCCCTTGAGGAGCAGGTAGCCGACGATCACGTCGCCGGAGGCGAGCAGCAGGCGCGTGGTGTTCAGGCCCACCTTGTAGATGTTCTTGACGTCCTGCTCGGTGGCCGCGAGGTCGGTCAGCATCAGGCCGACGATGGCCTCCAGCTCGACGGCGGCCTTGGCCAGGTGCTCGCGGGCGCCCGCCAGGTCCTCGCCACCGGTGCCGAGCGCCAGGAACTTCTTGATGTCCTCGGCGAGGGAGTTCAGCGCCGCGCCCTGGTTGCGGACGATCTTCCGGAAGAAGAAGTCCTGGCCCTGGATCGCGGTGGTGCCCTCGTAGAGGGTGTCGATCTTGGCGTCGCGGATGTACTGCTCGATCGGGTACTCCTGCAGGAAGCCGGAGCCGCCGAAGGTCTGCAGCGACTGGGCGAGCTGCTCGTAGCCCTTCTCGGAGCCGTAGCCCTTGACGATCGGCAGGAGCAGGTCGTTGAGGGCGTGCTCGGTCTTGGTGTCCTCGCCGGCCGCCTCCTTGACCGCGATGGCGTCCTGGATCGAGGCCGTGTAGAGGACGAGGGCGCGCATGCCCTCCGCGTACGCCTTCTGCGTGATCAGCGAGCGGCGCACGTCGGGGTGGTGGGTGATGGTGACCTTGGGCGCGGCCTTGTCCATGAAGTTCGCCAGGTCGGGACCCTGGACGCGCTCCTTGGCGTACTCCAGCGCGTTGAGGTAGCCGGTGGAGAGCGTGGAGATCGCCTTCGTGCCGACCATCATGCGGGCGAACTCGATGATGCGGAACATCTGGCGGATGCCGTCGTGCTTGTCGCCGATCAGCCAGCCCTTGGCGGGGTGCTGGTCGCCGAAGGTCATCTCGCAGGTGTTGGAGGCCTTCAGGCCCATCTTGTGCTCGACGTTCGTGGCGTAGGCGCCGTTGCGCTCGCCCAGCTCGCCGGTCTCGAAGTCGAAGAGGAACTTCGGGACGAGGAAGAGGGACAGGCCCTTGGTGCCGGGACCGGCGCCCTCGGGACGGGCCAGCACGTAGTGGAGGATGTTCTCCGACATGTCGTGCTCGCCGGACGTGATGAAGCGCTTGACGCCCTCGATGTGCCAGGAGCCGTCCTCCTGCTGGACGGCCTTGGTGCGGCCGGCGCCGACGTCCGAGCCGGCGTCCGGCTCGGTGAGGACCATCGTGGAGCCCCACTGCTTGTCGACGGCGATCTGCGCGATCTTCTTCTGGACGTCGTTGCCCTCGTCGAAGAGGATGCCGGCGAAGGCCGGGCCGGAGGAGTACATCCACACGGCCGGGTTCGCGCCGAGGATCAGCTCCGCGTACGCCCAGATCAGCGACGGCGGGGCGGTGGTGCCGCCGATCTCCTCGGGCAGGCCGAGGCGCCAGTACTCGGAGTCCATGAAGGCCTGGTAGCTCTTCTTGAACGACGCGGGCACCGGCGCGGTGTTGGTCTCCGGGTCGAAGACCGGCGGGTTGCGGTCGGCGTCCGAGAAGGACTCCGCCAGCTCGTTCTCCGAGAGGCGGGTCAGCTCCTCAAGGATGCTTTTCGCGGTCTCGGTGTCCATCTCCTCGAACGGGCCGGTGCCGTACAGCTTGTCGCGCCCGAGTACTTCGAAGAGGTTGAACTCGATGTCGCGGAGATTCGACTTGTAGTGCCCCATGGCGACGGCTCCCGGCTCCCTAGAGAGATCGGCGAGGCACTGGATCCTCGCGCTAGTTCACGTACCAACAAGTAGCTACGATGATGCTACCCGTCGGTAATAAGTCGCAACCCCTACTCGGCCAAGTGTGAGAAGGGTCTACCCGACGGGATCGGCGAGAGCGGCCGCCGAAGACTCCGCGGCCGGGTGCGCCGGGACGCCGGTGGCGCTGGCGGTTTCGGTGGCGGAGCCGTCGCGCGCCGGTGAGGGCGCCGGTGAGCAGTCGGGCCCAGTGCGCGGGGTGCTCGGCGAAGGGCAGGTGGCCGCCCGGCAGCTCGGCCAGGCGCGCTCCCGGGATCCCGTCCGCCGTGGCCCGGTGCAGCCGGGGCGGAACCAGTCGGTCGTCCGTCGGCGAGATCACCAGTGTCGGCGCGGTGATCCGGGCCAGGTCGGCGCGGACGTCGGTCCGTGTCACCAACTCCACCTGGGCGGCGGCGCCTTCCGGGGACGTCCGCCCGGTCAGCTTCGCCGCCGCACGGAGCTCCGCGGCCGTCATCGCGTTCAGCGCGGCCGGGCTCAGGGCGTGTGCCAGCAGGAACCGCCCGAGGGTCTCGGCGTCCCCGGCCGTGCAGAGCGCTTGCCACACCTGGGCGTTGAGCCGCAGCTCCGCGTCCGCGTGGACGAAGGGGGCGGTCAGGACCAGCGCGGTCACCCGCTCGGGATGCCGCGCGGCCAGTCGTATCGCTACCGCTCCGCCCAGGGAGTACCCGCTGACGGCGAACCGCTCCAGCCCCTGCGCGTCGGCGGCGGCCGTCAACTCGTCCACCAGCGTGTCCAGTTCGAGCGGATGCGTGCCGGCCGGCGTGCCGCCCGTGCCGGGGTAGTCGACGCCGACGACCGTGTGCCCGGCCGCCAGGGCGTCCATGACCGGCCCGTAGTTCACCCCGACGGATCCGCCGGCGCCGTGCGCGAGCAGCAGACCGGGGCCGGAGCCGCGGACCGTGCGGGCGTAGGGGGAGTGCGGGGACGACGGGGGCGGTGAGGAGGGGCGGGGGGACGTGGGCTGCGAGGCCCCGAGCTGCGCGGAGGGCAGGGGTGGCAGGGGGTCGGGGGAGGGCATGCTGCTCCGTATATCTCTAGTGATCGATACGGAAACACCCTAACGGCATTTCATAGCGGTCGCTAGATAAATCGCCCGGCCGCTCGCCGTCCGCCTCGTCTCGGTACGCTTGCGCTCATGTACGGATACGGCCAGCCCATGGACGGGGGCGCCGCACAACAGCAGTACGCCCCGCCGCAGCAGCAGATGCCCGGCGGCCACGGCGGCTACGGCCAGCAGCCGCCGCTCTATCCGGAGCCGTCCCCGCCGTCCCTCGCGGACGCGGTGCGCGCCTTCACCACCGGCCAGCTGGCCGCCGAGGACTTCCAGCAGGTCTTCGCGACCTCCAAGGTCTACTGCCCGCGCGGCGACAACCCCGGTTTCCTCGCGCTGCACAACACCCAGCAGCCGGTGATCCCGATGTTCACCAGCCTCAAGGAACTGCGCCGGTACGCGGGCAAGGAGTCCAAGTACTTCGTGATCACGGGGGCCGAGGTGATCGACCTGCTGCCCACCGGGTACGGCTTCGTCCTCGACATGGAGGGCGAGCACCGGATGGTGTTCGACGCCAAGGCCGTCGAGCAGATGGTCGAGTTCGCGATGCGTCGTATGTACGGCTGAGCGTTTCGCAGGTCTTGTTCTGGGAGTGCCCGGAGGGAATGTCCTCCGGGCCTTCGTCGTTACGGGTAGCAGAAAGTTCAACGCTCAACTAAACTGGGACGTACGTCGCCCAAGGAGGTACGGACATGCCCGCAGTGACCGTCGAGAACCCGCTGACCCTGCCGCGCGTCGCGGCATCGGCCGACGCGGTCGCACGTCCCGTGCTCACCGTCACGACCGCGCCCAGCGGTTTCGAGGGTGAGGGCTTCCCGGTGCGCCGTGCGTTCGCCGGGATCAACTACCGCCACCTCGACCCGTTCATCATGATGGACCAGATGGGCGAGGTGGACTACGCGCCGGGCGAGCCGAAGGGCACGCCCTGGCACCCGCACCGCGGCTTCGAGACCGTCACCTACATCATCGACGGGATCTTCGACCACCAGGACAGCCAGGGCGGCGGCGGCACCATCACCAACGGCGACACCCAGTGGATGACGGCCGGCTCGGGCCTCCTGCACATCGAGGCGCCGCCGGAGTCGCTGGTCATGTCCGGCGGTCTCTTCCACGGCCTCCAGCTGTGGGTGAACCTGCCGGCCAAGGACAAGATGATGGCCCCGCGCTACCAGGACATCCGCGGCGGTCACGTGCAGCTCCTGACGACCCCGGACGGCGGCGCGCTCCTGCGCGTCATCGCGGGCGAGCTGGACGGGCACGCGGGCCCCGGCATCACCCACACCCCCATCACGATGGTCCACGCGACCCTCGCGCCGGGTGCGGAGCTCACTCTTCCGTGGCGCGAGGACTTCAACGGGCTCGCCTACGTCCTGGCGGGTCGCGGTTCGGTCGGTGCGGAGCGCCGCCCGATCCACTTGGGGCAGACGGCGGTCTTCGGCGCGGGTTCCTCGCTGACGGTCCGCGCGGACGAGAAGCAGGACTCCCACACGCCCGACCTGGAGGTCGTCCTCCTCGGCGGACAGCCGATCCGCGAGCCCATGGCCCACTACGGCCCGTTCGTCATGAACACCAAGGACGAGCTGATGCAGGCGTTCGAGGACTTCCAGAAGGGGCGCCTCGGGACGATCCCCGCGGTGCACGGCATGACGGAGGGCGGCCCCCGGACCGCCTGAGATCCGGTAACTTGAGAGAAGGCCCGAAGCCGCAACTTTGTCTTGCGACTTCGGGCCTGTCTCATCCCACGGCGCTCCCGTCTACGGCAGCACGTAGACGGGAGCGCCGTCGGCAGAACAGCCCGCCTGCCGCACGCACCCCCGCTTGAGCAGCAGGCGCAGACAGTCGTGGACGCGTTCGTGCGACAGCCCCGTGCGCGTGGCGATCTCCTCCACGCGGTAGCGGGCCTCGCCGTTCACCAGCGCCGGGGCGAGGAGGGCCGCGACGGCGTGCACGTCATCCGTGACGACGAGGTTCTTCGCCTTCCAGACGGCGAGAATCGCCTGGGGCGTCAGGCCAGCGTCGGCGGCGGGCAGGGAGCGGTGGGCGGGGCGGTCGAGGGCCGCTGCGATGCCCTGCCGGCCTTGGTTGATCTGCCGCAGCAGATCGTTGCGCTCTTCGGCGAAGGCAGCCAGCCTCTCGTCCATCTGCATGTTGCGTTCCTCGAGCCGCACGAGGGCGTCGACGACCTGTTCGGGCATGACGTACGAGATGCCGCCGGCGGGCGCGGGTTGCACGGGGGACGGTTCCAGGGAGTAGGAGCCGTCGTGAAGGACAGTTCTGATGACCTCGGAGACCCAGGCCTTGAACGGCTCGCACTCTGGTTTGGAGCATCCGTTGACGAGCCTGACAAGCCCCTTCAGGTTCACCATGTTCATCGACTTCTTGAGCCCGTGACCTGCGACTTTGTGTGAAGCGTCTGCTCCGAAGACGCTTTGTGCAAGGTCGCTCAAGGTCTTCTTGCAATCTGCTGCGACGTGCGCGATGAGCGCTTGACGTGTGTTCACGTACCCCAGTTCCGTGGCGACGTCTGCCGCCACGAACCAGTGCTCCCCGTCCGGTGTCGTCAGCCTCCTGAGTCGCGCCCCCGTCGCCGCGAAGACGAAGTCGTTGATGTCGATCGCGTCCTGGTGTGCCGCCGGCTGATTCGGCGGCGGTGTGTCGTTCTGCTCGTACATCGAGCATCACCTCCGCCTCGGACGCTAGGCATATGCCCGACCCGCGCGGGGCCCGTGACGGAGGTTCATCCTTTCAGGGGATGCTGAGGCATCGTTTCTGCAGGTCGCCGGGGGTCCTGGGGCTCGTGGAGTTCGAACCAGATGCTCTTGCCCTTGCCCCGGGGCGCCACGCCCCAGGTGTCCGCGAGCAGTTCGATGAGGACCAGGCCGCGCCCGGAGGAGGCCATCTCACCGGGGCGGCGCAGGTGCGGGAGGTCGTCGCCGGTGTCGGTGACCTCGATGCGGAGCCGGCGTTCGCCGGGGGCGCCCGTGACCTCGGCGACGAGCAGCGCGTCCGCGTCGGTGTGGACGAGGACGTTCGTCAGCGTCTCGGAGACGAGCAGGACGGCCGAGTCGATCTGGTCCTCGCTCGGCCAGTCGTGCAGCAGCTCGCGCAGCTGCTGGCGGGCCGCGGCGATCCGCTCGGGCTCGGCCTGCGCGACCGTCAGCATCGTGCGGCGCACCGGGTGCCGCACCGGCGCCAGCGCGCTGCCCGGGCCGCAGCCGCCCTCGCCCTGCCGGCACAGGAGCAGTACCGCTATGTCGTCCTCGCGGCGGTCCGCCAGGGGGCCCGTTGTGTGGTGGGAGGAGGGGCCGTGCACCGCCTGCACCAGGGCGTCGGCCAGCTCCTCCAGGTCCCCTTCGTGTGCCTCCAGGGTCTTTCGGACGCGCCGCCAGCCGGTGTCGAGGTCGTGGCCCCCGGTCTCCAGCAGGCCGTCGGTGCACAGCATCATCGCCTCGCCCGGTTCCAGGGCGAGCCGGGTGGTGGGGTAGTCGGCGTCCGGGTCGATGCCCAGGGGCAGGCCCCCGGCGGTGGCGCGGACCAGCACCGTGCCGTCGGCCATCCGGATCGCGGGGTCCAGATGACCGGCCCGGGCGGCCTCCAGGACGCCCGTCGCCGGGTCGACCTCTATGTACAGGCAGGTGGCGAACCGCGGATCGGCCCCGGCGTCCGTGGAGGTGAGGCCGTGGAAGAAGCCGGAGGCGCGGGAGAGGACGGCGTCGGGGCGGTGGCCCTCGGCGGCGTACGCCCGTACCGCTATGCGCAGCTGGCCCATGAGGCTCGCGGCGCGGACGTCGTGGCCCTGGACGTCGCCGATGACCAGGGCGAAGCGGCCCCTTGGCAGCGGAATCATGTCGTACCAGTCGCCGCCGACCTGGAGGCCGCCGCCGGTCGGTATGTAGCGGGCGGCCAGGGTCATGCCCGGTATCTCGGGGCCGAGGGTGGGGAGCATGGAGCGTTGCAGACCGTCGGTCAGCTCACGCTGAGTCTCCGCCGCGCCGGCGCGGGTGAGGGCCTGGGCGAGCATCCGCGCCACGGTCGTCAGCACGGACCGCTCGTCCGGGGTGAACGCCACCGGGTACGCGAAGGCGGCCATCCAGGCGCCCATCGTGCGGCCGGCCACCGTCAGGGGCAGAAACGCCCATGAGTGACGGCCGAAGTGCGCGGCCATCGGCCAGGTCAGCGGATAGCGCTCCTTGTAGTGCTCGGGCGAGGACAGGTACACGGCCCGCCCGGTGCGGACCACCTCGGCGGCCGGATAGTCCGTGTGGATGGACATCTGGGTGAAGGGGTCCTCGTCGCCGGGCTGCTGTCCGTGGTGGCCGATGATCGTCAGTCGGTCGCCCTCCACGCCGAAGACGGCCAGTCCGTCCGGTGAGAAGCCCGGCATCGACAGGCCCGCGGCGACCCGCAGCACCTCCTCCGTGGACCGCGCCTCGGCCAGCGCCCGGCCCGCGTCCAGCAGGAACGCCTCCCGGGAGCGCCGCCAGTCGCCGGTGACGGCGGTCCGTCCGGCGGCGGTGCCCGGCGTCGGCTCGGTGACCTCCTGGAGGGTGCCGATCAGCTCGTACGCCTTGCGCGCCTGGTCGAAGGACGGCTTGGAGCGACTGCGCACGACCCGGACGATCCGCCCCCGGTCGTCCATGATCCGGACCCGCACCTCGGCGAGGGTGCCCTCGGCGACGGCGAGCTGCACCACGCCGGTGATCTCGTTCCAGTCGACGGGGTGCAGTCGGGCCCGGGTCTGTGCCTCGGTGAGGACCGTCTCCTCCGGGGGCAGCCCGAGCAGCCGGGCCGCCTCGGCGTCGACCGTGACCAGCCCGGTGGCGGTGTCCCAGTGCCACACGCCGGTCGCGAGGGAGACAAGGACCTCCCCCACGGCGGGCAGCGGCTCGCCAGTGCGCATTGCCCCACTTTAAGAAGAGGAGAACGAAGAGTGCCACTGATCACCGGCGTCGCGGCCGCCCGGTAATGGTGGGAGGCGAGCACGGCGTGCCCGGTACGCTGGGGGTTGTTTCACGTGAAACGTGCCCCCGATCCGCGAAGACTGGATGAACGACGATGCATCGGTACAGGTCCCACACCTGCGGCGAGCTCCGCGCCTCTGACGTCGGCAGCGACGTCCGGCTGAGCGGCTGGCTGCACAATCGGCGCGACCTGGGCGGCATCCTCTTCATCGATCTGCGCGACCACTACGGCATCACGCAGCTCGTCGCCCGTCCGGGCACGCCCGCCTACGAGGCCCTCGACAAGCTGACCAAGGAGTCGACGGTCCGCGTCGACGGCAAGGTCGTCTCGCGTGGCGCGGAGAACGTCAACGCGGACCTGCCGACCGGCGAGATCGAGGTCGAGGTCGGCGAGGTCGAGCTGCTGGGCGCGGCCGCCCCGCTGCCCTTCACGATCAACACCGAGGACGGGGTCAACGAGGAGCGGCGCCTGGAGTACCGCTTCCTGGACCTGCGCCGCGAGCGCATGCACCGCAACATCATGCTGCGCACGGCGGTCATCTCGGCCATCCGGCACAAGATGACGGCGCTGGGCTTCAACGAGATGGCGACGCCGATCCTGTCCGCGACCTCCCCCGAGGGCGCCCGCGACTTCGTCGTCCCGTCCCGGCTGCACGCCGGCAGGTTCTACGCCCTGCCGCAGGCCCCGCAGCAGTTCAAGCAGCTGCTGATGATCTCGGGCTTCGACCGCTACTTCCAGATCGCGCCCTGTTTCCGTGACGAGGACGCCCGCGCGGACCGCTCGCCGGGCGAGTTCTACCAGCTCGACGTCGAGATGAGCTTCGTCGAGCAGGAGGACGTCTTCCAGCCGATCGAGAAGCTCATGACCGAGCTGTTCGAGGAGTTCGGCGGCGGTCGCCACGTCACCTCCCCCTTCCCGCGGATCCCGTTCCGCGAGTCGATGCTGAAGTACGGCTCCGACAAGCCGGACCTGCGGGCCCAGCTGGAGCTCGTCGACATCACCGACATCTTCGAGGGCTCGGAGTTCAAGGCGTTCGCCGGCAAGCACGTGCGCGCGCTGCCGGTGCCGGACGTCTCCGCGCAGCCCCGGAAGTTCTTCGACCAGCTGGGCGACTTCGCGGTCTCGCAGGGCGCGAAGGGCCTGGCCTGGGTCCGGGTCGCCGAGGACGGCTCCCTGTCCGGTCCGATCGCGAAGTTCCTGACCGAGGAGAACGTCGCCGAGCTGACCAAGCGCCTGTCGCTGGCCGCCGGGCACGCGGTGTTCTTCGGCGCGGGTGAGTTCGACGAGGTCTCGAAGATCATGGGCGCGGTGCGGGTCGAGGCCGCCAAGCGTGCCGGTCACTTCGAGGAGGGCGTCTTCCGGTTCTGCTGGATCGTCGACTTCCCGATGTACGAGAAGGACGAGGAGACCGGCAAGATCGACTTCTCGCACAACCCGTTCTCGATGCCGCAGGGCGGCCTGGAGGCCCTGGAGACCCAGGACCCGCTGGACATCCTCGGCTGGCAGTACGACATCGTCTGCAACGGCGTCGAGCTGTCCTCCGGTGCGATCCGCAACCACGAGCCCGAGATCATGCTCAAGGCGTTCGAGATCGCCGGCTACGACCATGAGACCGTCGAGGAGAAGTTCGCCGGCATGCTGCGCGCGTTCCGCTTCGGCGCCCCGCCGCACGGCGGTATCGCGCCCGGCGTCGACCGCATCGTCATGCTGCTGGCCGACGAGCCGAACATCCGCGAGACCATCGCCTTCCCGCTCAACGGCAACGCCCAGGACCTGATGATGGGCGCGCCGACGGAGCTGGAGGAGGCCCGGCTCAGGGAGCTGCACCTGTCGGTGCGCAAGCCGCAGCCGAAGTAGCGGGGCGACCGCCGGCACGGCGGGAGGCGCACGAAGAACGCCGGGTGGCCCGGAACCGACGTCGGTTCCGGGCCACTTTCGTTTTCTCGGGGAAATGACAGCTCCCGCCCATGCTCCTGACAGGGTGCGTCCCTAGCGTCCCGGCCTCATGACGGAAACCCAGAAACCCCACAGCGAACAGGACTTGACGCGCCGCAAGGTCGTGGTCGCCGGTGTGGGCGGCATCGCGGCGGCGGGGCTGGGCGGCACCGCCTTCACGGCCAGCGCTGCCGCCGAGCGCGGCAGCCCCGCTCGGACCGGTACCGGCGCGGAGGCCTGCTACCTCCTGACCTCGGAGACGGTCGAGGGCCCCTACTACATCGACGCCGACAAGCTCCGCCGGGACGTCACGGAGGACCGGGAGGGCATCCCGCTCCTCCTCGGCCTCGAGGTGATCGACTCCGAGACCTGCAGGCCGGTCGGGAACGCGGCCGTCGACATCTGGCACTGCGACGCGGCGGGCGTCTACTCGGGCTACGAGGACCAGGGCAACGGAGGCGGCGGGGGCGGCCCCGCGCCCACCGGCGAACCTCCCACCGGCGCACCCACCGGCGCGCCCCCGGGAGGCGGCCACCAGGAGCCCACGGACGACAGCCGCTACCTGCGCGGCACGTGGCGGACGGACCGGCACGGTCGCGTGTCCTTCCGGACGGTGTTCCCGGGCTGGTACCGGGGCCGGTGCGTCCACATCCACGTCAAGGTGCACGTCGACGGGGAGTGGACCGACGCCGGGTACGAGGGCGGGCACACCTGCCACACCGGCCAGTTCTTCTTCGACGAGACGTCCGTCCTGGCCTCCGCGGCGGTGGAGCCGTACGCGAGCAACACCGCCGAGCGCACGACCCTCGCCGAGGACACGATCTACGACCAGAGCGGCACCCGGGGCGGCCTGCTGAGGCTGCGGTACGACAGGCGCGACATCTCCAAGGGCGTCCACGGGACGATCACCGTAGGGATCGACCCCGAGGCGACGCAGGACGGCCAGGGGCCACCGCCGCAGCCCAGCGCGTCGGCGTCCGCCTCGCCGTCACCGTCCGCCCCGGCGGGCTGACGGCTTCGGCTCGGCTTGGGGGGCTCGCCTTCGGCCGGCTGAAGGGCCCACGCCCCGGACACCGCCGGACACCGCCGTCCGCTGTGCCCCGGACACCGCCGTCCGCTGTGCCCCGGACACCGTCGTCCGCTGTCCCCCCCGACGCCACCCATGACGGCACCGACGACGCCGTCCAGCCGGGCGTGTCCGCCTCGGCGTCGGACACCGCGTCGGCCTCGGCGAGCTGATCCGGCGGGGGCGTCCCGTCCGGCCGGCCCTTCCGTCGGGACGCGCCCGGCTCGCTCGCCCGGCTCAATCGTCCGGCGACGCCCCCTCCTCCAACAGCCGCTCCGCGATGTCCGTCGACCAGGACTGGGCCCATGCCCGCAGGTCGGCGATGTCGTCGGCCGCAAGGCCGTACAACGTGAACGCGCTGTCCGGGTAGTGGTCGGTGCCCGTCAGACGGGCCTGGAGGGTGGGCAGATCGAAGTCGTCCCGGGCATGGCGGCGCGCCAGTTCCTCCAGGTCGGGGTGGGTGAAGCGGGTGGACGCGGCCCTCGCGTCGATCAGGTCGACCGCCAGCCCGCGGTCGTAGAGCGCCCTGATCTTCGTGCCCACCGCGTCCGGCAGGCAGAGCGCCGGTCCATAGCGGGTCTCGACGGGCGGGCTCCAGAAGGTCTCCTTGTGCAGGGCCAACCGGAGGACCGTGTCCGTGGCGCGGTCCAGCACGGACAGGTGCGCGGACAGCGGGTCGCTGTCCTGGAGCGTCGCCTCGTGCCGGCCCCGCGAGGTGAGCGCCCCGCTCAGCTCCTCGGCGAGCAGGGGCATCGGCTCGGCGCTCTCGGTCGCCAAGTCCACGTTGTCGTGCGGGCGTTGGAGCAGCCCGTGCGCCTGGAGGGCGTAACCGCCGGCCAGGGTCCAGGAGGCCGCGGGCAGGGCCTCGCCGAAGACCTCGGCGAGGAGACGAAGGTGGGGTTGGAGAAGGTCCACCGATCAGTCGTAGCAGGTCCGGCCGCCGTGCGGGGCTGCGGCACACGCGACGCAACCGCCCCCCCGCTCCCACCCCGGTCCTGGACCCGCTCCCGATCCCTCCGGGGCCCGGGCCGAGGGCTACCCCGCCACGAACTGCGTGAGGATCGCCTGCACCTCGTAGATGTCCACGCCCTTGGTGAACGTCTTCTGGATCGGCGTCGGCGTGCCCGAGACCCAGATCTTCAGCTCGGCGTCCAGGTCGAAGGTGCCGGCGGTCTCCACCGCGAAGTGGGTGATGCTGCGGTACGGGACGGAGTGGTACTCGACCTTCTTGCCGGTGATGCCCTGCTTGTCGACGAGGAGCAGCCGGCGGTCGGTGAACAGGATGGTGTCGCGGATCAGCAGGAACGCGGCGTGCACCTGCTCGCCCTGACCGAGCAGACGCGCGTAGTCCTGTTGGGCCTGGCCGTTGTCGATGGTGTGGGCGTTGCCGAAGAGCGCCATGGTGAATCCCCCCAGTGGGTTCATGAGAACGGTTGATCAGAACAGGGCGTTGCAGCCGCTGAAGCCGCCGCCGCTCGCACCCTTGTAGAGGTGCACCGTTCCCCTCCCCGTAAGGGGTTCGGCCCCCCGAAGGCACCTTAAAGGCCAGGTGTGGGAAGCGTGAAGGTGTTTGATCGCGTGGCGATCGGGGCGGTCGGGAAAGTTCTCGACTCGCGGCAACTCTTCATGTCTCGGCGACCACTGACGGGTTGTAAGGCTTGTTCGACAGACCCGTAAGGATCCCCCCGTGGCAGCTCCCTCCCACCGCCGGTCCCTCCGTTCGCGCCGTGTCCTCGTGGTCACCGCCGCCGCCGTGGCCGCCGGCGTCGGCGCCGGCGTCGTCGTGATGAACGCCAGCGCCGGGACCGTCGACCTGTACCACCAGACGCTCGCCGCGAAGGACGGCTGGGCCTCCTCCGGTACGGGCACGACCGGTGGCGCCAAGGCCGACGCCGCGCACACCTTCACCGTCTCCACCCGCGCCGAGCTGGTGAAGGCGCTGGGCTCGGGGTCCGACACCGCGCCCCGGATCATCAAGGTCAAGGGCGTCGTCGACGCCAACACCGACGACGCCGGCAAGAAGTTGACCTGCGCGGACTACGCGGCGGGTACGGGGTACTCCCTGTCCGCGTACCTGAAGGCGTACGACCCCGCCGTGTACGGCCGCTCGAAGCTGCCCTCCGGCACGCAGGAGAAGGCCCGCGCCGCCGCCCAGACCCGGCAGGCGAAGAACATCGTCTTCAAGGTGCCCGCCCACACCAGCATCGTCGGCGTCCCCGGCACGGGCGCGGGGATCTCCGGCGGCATGCTCCAGATCCAGAACGTGGACGACGTCGTCGTCCGCAACCTGACCTTCGCCGCCACCGAGGACTGCTTCCCGCAGTGGGACCCGACCGACGGCGACGACGGCAACTGGAACTCCGACTACGACTCCGTCACCCTGCGCGGCGCGACCCACGTGTGGGCCGACCACAACACGTTCACCGACGCACCCCACCTGGACAGCGCCAATCCGAAGTACTTCGGCCGCGAGTACCAGATCCACGACGGCGCCCTGGACATCACCAAGAGCTCGGACCTGGTGACCGTCTCGCGCAACCAGTTCACCAACCACGACAAGACGATGCTGATCGGCAGCAGCGACAGCGAGCCCGCCGGCAAGCTGCGCGTGACGATCCACCACAACGTGTGGAAGGGCATCGTGCAGCGCGCCCCGCTGGCCCGCGTCGGACAGGTGCACCTCTACAACAACTACTACGACGTCACGACCCTCAACGGCTACGCGACGCAGTACAGCATCAACTCCCGGGCCAAGGCGCAGGTCGTCGCGGAGAACAACTACTGGAAGCTGCCGTCGGGCGGCAAGGTCGCCAAGCTGCTCAGCGGGGACGGCACCGGCTCGGTCAAGGGCTCCGGCAACCTCGTCAACGGCACGGTGACCGACCTCGTCGCCGCGTACAACGCCGCCTCGTCCAAGGACCTGAGGACGACGGTCGACTGGACCCCGGCCCTGACGGCCGGCCTGGAGACCTCGGCGAAGAACCTGCCGACGGCCCTGGCGACGACGGCGGGCGCGGGCGTCCTGAAGTAACCCCCAAGACGCGCGAGGGCCGGGAGACCACGAGCCCCCGGCCCTCGCGTCCGCCCTGCCGCCCCCGCCCGGGGGCGTCCGTCGAGGTCAGGTGTCGTACGTTCCGTCCCAGGGGTCGGCGAAGGCGAGGCGGTCCGGGTAGAGCTCCGCCCAGGTCTCCGTGCCGCCGTCCTCGTCCTTGTCCTCGCGCAGGACGAGCCCGAACAGGACGTCCTCGTAGGTGAGTTGGAAGGGGCGTACGGCGATGTCCGTGTAGGAGCGGCGGGGCAGGCTGCGCAGCAGGGTCGCCAGGCGGACGCGGGCGCGGGTGAGGACCGAGTCGTCGCCGTGCGGGTTGCGCTGCTGCTGCGCCCAGGTGCCCGCGCACCAGATGTCCGAGTCGCGGTAGTGGCCCTCGGCGTCGAAGGTGTGCAGCACGGTGTAGAGGCGTTTGTGCTCTTCCCAGCCGTCGTCGAGGCGGAAGCCCTGGGGGAAGGCGTACGTGACCGACGCGAGGAACTGCCCGTCCGCGTACCGCCCGATGGACTCGGTGCGGTGTCTCGGCTCATAGGCGATCGGAATGACCTCGGGGACTGCCATGGCGGAAACCATACGGCTTGGCGAGAACATGCCGAAGCGGGGGGAAGCCCTACGCCTTTTCCTCTACATCTTCTCCTTTTCGGCTTCCCCTCCAGACGCGGGGAGAGGGACGCGGGACGTCCCACTCCCCGCGCGGATGTCACTCCTCGGTGCCGCCGAAGCGCTCCTTGTACGTCTCCAGGTCCTCGTCCGTGAGCTTGGCGAACAGGACCGGCGGGACGGTGAAGGGGGTGCCGGCGGGGACGGAGGCGAGGGCACGGGCCTCGTCCGCGGAGACCCAGGCGGCGGTGTCGTTCTCCAGCGCGAACGCCTCGCGCATGATCTTCGCCGTCGCCGGGATGAACGGCTCGGAGACCACCGCGTAGAGGTGGATCAGGTTCATCGCCGTGCGCAGGGTGAGGGCCGCGCCGTCCTTGTCCGTCTTGATCTCCAGCCAGGGGGCCTTCTCCTCCAGGTAGGAGTTGCCCGCGGACCACAGGGCGCGCAGGGCGGCGGCCGCCTTGCGGAACTGGAGGGCCTCCATCTGCGACTCGTACTCGGCGAGCAGCTCGGCGATCTGCTCGCCCAGCTTCGCCTCCGCCTCGCCGGGCGCGCTGCCCGCCGGGACCTCCTCGCCGAACCGCTTCTTGGAGAAGGACAGCACGCGGTTGACGAAGTTGCCCAGGGTGTCGGCGAGGTCCTTGTTCACCGTGGCGGTGAAGTGCTCCCAGGTGAAGGAGGAGTCGTCCGACTCGGGGGCGTTCGCGATCAGGAAGTAGCGCCAGTAGTCGGCCGGGAGGATGTCCAGGGCCTGGTCGGTGAAGACGCCGCGCTTCTGCGAGGTGGAGAACTTGCCGCCGTAGTACGTCAGCCAGTTGAAGGCCTTGACGTAGTCGACCTTCTTCCAGGGCTCGCGCACGCCCAGCTCGGTGGCCGGGAACATCACCGTGTGGAAGGGGACGTTGTCCTTGGCCATGAACTCGGTGTACCGGACGGGGTTCTCCCCGCTGTCGGCCTCGTACCACCACGACTTCCAGTCGCGGTTCTGCGGGTCGAGGTCCGACCACTCCTTCGTCGCGCCGATGTACTCGATCGGGGCGTCGAACCAGACGTAGAAGACCTTGCCCTCGGCGGCCAGCTCCGGCCAGGTGTCGGCCGGGACCGGGACGCCCCAGTCCAGGTCGCGGGTGATGGCGCGGTCGTGCAGGCCTTCGGTCAGCCACTTGCGGGCGATGGACGAGGCCAGCTGCGGCCAGTCGGCCTCGTGGCGGGAGACCCATTCCTCGACCTCGTGCTGCAGCTTGGACTGCAGGAGGAAGAGGTGCTTGGTCTCGCGGACCTCCAGGTCGGTGGAGCCCGAGATCGCGGACCGGGGGGCGATCAGGTCCGTCGGGTCCAGGACGCGGGTGCAGTTCTCGCACTGGTCGCCGCGGGCCTTGTCGTAGCCGCAGTGCGGGCAGGTGCCCTCGACGTAGCGGTCCGGGAGGAAGCGGCCGTCGGCCGGGCTGTACACCTGACGGATCGCCCGCTCCTCGATGAAGCCGTTCTCGTTGAGGCGGCGGGCGAAGTGCTGGGTGATCTCGACGTTCTGCGGGGAGGAGCTCCGGCCGAAGTAGTCGAAGGCCAGTGCGAAGCCGTCGTAGACGGCCTTCTGCGCGTCGTGCGCCTGCGCGCAGAACTCGGCGACCGGGAGGCCCTGCTCCTTCGCGGCCAGCTCGGCGGGGGTGCCGTGCTCGTCCGTCGCGCAGATGTAGAGCACGTCGTGGCCGCGCTGGCGGAGGTAGCGGGAGTACACGTCCGCCGGGAGCATGGACCCCACCATGTTGCCCAGGTGCTTGATTCCGTTGATGTACGGAAGGGCGCTGGTGATGAGGTGTCGAGCCATCGGAGGCTGCTCCCAGGTCGGTCGTGCGGCGGTCGTTTTATGAGCCTTGAAATTGAAATCGTAGCCGACATGGGTGGGCCGCCCGCCTCCCGTTTTACCGGGTGGGAGGCGGGCGGCCCGGGGTGTCGCGCGGCGCCGGAGGCGGTTACGGCCGCCAGTCGGCCAGTACGCCCTCGTACAGCTCGGCGTCCGTGAGCTCGCGCGGGGCCGGGCCCGCGTGGAAGAAGGACGTGTTGGGGGTCTTGAGCTTGCGGAGGTAGTCGAAGGCCTTGTTGTCGTGCTCTCCGAAGGCCACGAACGAGAAGAAGACGGCGGGGTGGTTCTTCGCCGCGTCGGTGAGGGACTGGGTGGCCGGGGTCTTCGCGTCCGGAGCGCCGTCCGTCTGGAAGACCACCAGGGCGGGCGTGCCCGGGGCGGCCTCCTTCTCGTGGTGTGCGACGACGGCCTCGACCGCCGCGTGGTAGCTGGTGCGGCCCATGCGGCCGAGGCCGGCGTGCAGCTCGTCGATCTTGTTCTCGTGGTCGGTGAGGGTCAGCTCGCCGGTGCCGTCGAGTTCCGTGGAGAAGAAGACGACGTGGACCGTGGCCTCGGGGTCGAGGTGGGCGGCCAGGGCGAGCGCCTGCTCGGCGAGGGCCTGGGCGGAGCCGTCCTTGTAGTACGGGCGCATGCTCGCGGAGCGGTCCAGCACGAGGTAGAGCTTCGCCCGGGTGCCGGTGAGGCCGGTGTTCTCCAGGGCGGTGGCGGCTGCCTGGTAGGCGGTGGCGAGGCCGGCGGGCAGGGCGGGTGCGGGTGCCTGGGCCGGCGGCTGTGACGGCGCCTGCGCCTCGGCTTCGCCTTCGGCGGGGGCCTGGGGCTCGGCGGCGGTCACGGCCTCGTCCGCGGCGTCGGAGGCGGCGTCAGAGGCGGCTTCGGCGGAGGCCTCGCCCCGGGGCTCGGCGGCGGGGGCGCCCTGGTCCTCGACCTCGGCTGCGGCCTTGGGCTCAGCCTCGGGCTCGGCGTCGGCCGCAGTCTCGGCCTCGGGCTCGGCTTCGGCTTCGGCTTCGGCCGCGGGCTCGGTCTCGGTCCCGGCTTCGGCGGTGGGAGCGGCCTCGGCCGTGGGCTCGGCGGTGGGAGCGACCTCGTCCTTGGCGTCGGCCTCGGCCGGGGCCTGAGGCTCGGCGGCGGTCACGGTTTCGTCCGCGACGTCGGAGGCGGCGTCGGCCTCGGCGGCAGGAGCGTCCTTGGCCTCGGCTTCAGCCTTGGGCTCGGCCGTGACCTCGGCGTCGGGTGCGGCTTCCGGCTCGGCGGCGGCGGGGGCGGCCTCGGGCTCGGTGTCGGCCTGGGCCTCGGCGGCGGGGGCGGCCTCGGGCTCGACGTCGGGCTCGGTGTCGGGCGCGGCCTCGTCCGTGGCGTCCGTGGCGTCCGTGGCGTCTGCTGCGGCCTCGGGCTCGGTCCCGGCTTCGACCTCCGGCTTTGCCTCAGCCTCGGGCGCGGGCTCCGTCTCGGCCTCGGCGTCGGCCTTCGGGGCTGCCTCGATCTCGGCCTCAGCCTCGGTGTCGATCTCGGCCTCAGCCTCGGTGTCGATCTCGGCCTCAGCCTCGGTGTCGATCTCGGCCTCAGCCTCGGTGTCGGGCGCGGTCTCGCCCGTGGCGTTCGGGGTGACCTCGGCGTCGGCCTCGGACAGGGCCTCGGTCTTGGGCTCGGCTTCCGGCTCGGCCTCGGCTTCCGGCGCAGCCTCGACCTCGGCCTCAGCCTCGACCTCGGTGCCGGCTCCGGGCGCGACCTCGGCCTGGACCTCGGCTTCAGACTGGACCTCGGCCTGGACCTCGGCCTCCGCCGTGGCTGCCGTCGACTCGGGCTTGCGGTCGGAGGTGGCTTCGGCGGCCGTCTCCGGGGCGGACTGCTCCGCCTCGGGCTCGGGCTGCGGCTCCGCCGCGTCCGTTGCGGTGGCCGGGTCGGCCTGCGGCTCCGCCGCGTCCGGTGCGGGTTCTTCCGTCACGGACTCGGACGACTTCGTCGGCTTGGGGACCGTCACGTTGTCGAAGGCCGCCGCGACGAGGTCGTGCTCGTCCTGGCTCGCCGGGCGGGGTTCCGGGACCCTGCCGGTGGTGGTGGGTTCGGGGGAGGGGGAGGGCGACGGGACCGTCGGCTCGGGCTCCGGCTCCGGCTTCGACGTGGTCGTCGGCGTGGAGTCGGCCGAAAACGGCTCCTGCTCCCGCCCCTCGGCGGCGGTTCGTTCCTGCGAAGGAACCTGTTCCGCACCCTCTGCCTCGGCGGTACGCCCCTTGCGGGACCTGCCGAACGCATTCCGCAGGAGAGTGAGAATGCCCATTTGCGCAACCCTTCGCATGAGTTGGTGCCCGTCAATCCCTGGCCAGGACGGACACGTAAGGTTAGCGGCCCCGTGTGGCGATCTTGGGCAGGGGTGAGTGTGCGGAATCCGGGTGTGTCAATACCGCCCTGACACCCGCTCCCCGCCGCCCCAACACCCTCGTGGCTGCTGGGGATTCACTCTCCGTTCATGCTGTAGCAGCGCATCGGCACATACGCGCCCCTACCGTCACGCTCACACCAAGGGCATGCAAGGGGAGATTAAAGGTGCGCAAGCTTCTGCCGCTGATAGGAACGCCGTCACAGTCCCATCCCGGCGGACGCTCCGCCATGACCTGCCGCTTCCGCTGCGGCGACGCCTGCTTCCACGAGGTGCCCAACACCAGTGACAACGAGTACGTCGGCGACGTCATCGCGGGGGCGATCGGCCGCCGCGCGATGATGCGGGCCGCCGCCGTCGTCACCGTCGTGGCGGCCGCCGGGACCGCCGGTGTCGCCGGTGCGCGGCCCGCCGCCGCCGCGCCCGCCGGAGCGGCCGGGCAACCGGCGGGGACGCCGTCGGGCAAACCGGCCGGAAAGGGCGCGCGCGGGCTGCGCTACAGCCCCGTCGCCCCGAACACGGCCGACGCCGTCACCGTCCCGGACGGGTACGGGCAGAACGTCGTCATCCGCTGGGGCGAGCCCATTCTGCGCGGCGCGCCCGCCTTCGATCCGGAGAACCAGACGGCCGCCGCCCAGGCCGGCCAGTTCGGCTACAACAACGACTTCCTGGCGCTGCTGCCCCTGCCGGGCGAGTGCCGTCGGCAGCTGCTCGTCGCCAACCACGAGTACACCGACGAAGTGCTCATGTTCCGCGGCTACGACCCGGCCAACCCCACCCGGCAGCAGGTGGAGGTGGCCTGGGCGGCGCACGGACTGGCGGCCGTCGTCGTGGAGGAGGACCGCAGGACCGGCAGGCTGACCGCCGTGCCCCGGCACCACCTCAACCGGCGGGTCACCGCGACCACCGAGTTCCGGCTGACCGGGCCCGCCGCCGGGTCCGACCTGCTGAAGACGTCCGCCGACCCCACCGGCCGCAAGGTCCTCGGCACGCTCAACAACTGCTCCGGCGGGACCACGCCGTGGGGCACCACGCTGCACGGCGAGGAGAACTTCAACCAGTACTTCGCCAACAGCAGCCGGGCCACCGACAAGCGGTACGGGATCGGGACCGGGGCCACCGAGCGCAAGTGGGAGCGGTTCGACAAGCGGTTCGACGTCGCCCAGGAGCCGAACGAGGTGCACCGGTTCGGGTACGTCGTCGAGTTCGACCCGTACGACCCGACGTCCACGCCCCGCAAGCACACCGCCCTGGGGCGGTTCAAGCACGAGGCCGCGACCGTGCGGCTGACCGAGGACGGCCGGCCGGTCGTCTACTCCGGGGACGACGAGCGCTTCGACTACTTCTACAAGTTCGTCGGCTCCAAGCGCATGAAGAAGGGGTCGAGCAGGGCCGTGCGCGAGCACAACCTCTCGCTGCTCGACGAGGGGACGCTGTACGTCGCCCGCCTCACCGGGGACTCCCCCGCCGTCGAGATCGACGGCGCCGGCAGGCTGCCCGCGGACGGCGAGTTCGACGGGAGCGGGGTGTGGATCCCGATCGCCACCGCCACCGCCGAGGGCGCCGTGTCGCACGTCGAGGGGATGAGCGCGGAAGAGGTCTTCGTCTTCACCCGCCTCGCCGGTGACAAGGTCGGCGCGACGAAGATGGACCGGCCCGAGGACATCCAGCCGTCCCCCGTGACCGGCAAGGTGTACGTCGCCCTCACCAACAACTCCAACCGCGGTGTCGGCGCCAACGCCAAGGCCGACGAGGCCAACCCGCGCAACGCCAACAAGCACGGGCACGTCCTGGAGCTGACCGAGCGCCGCAACCGTCCGGAGAGCACGTCCTTCGCCTGGTCGCTGTTCCTCGTGGCCGGCGACCCCGAGGACCCGGCGACCTACTTCGCGGGTTTCCCCAAGGACGACGTCAGCCCGATCTCGTGCCCGGACAACGTGGCCTTCGACCCGCACGGCAACCTGTGGATCTCCACCGACGGCAACCAGCTCGGCTCGCACGACGGACTCTTCGGCGTCGCGACGCGCGGTCCGCGGCGCGGTGAGCTCAAGCAGTTCCTGACGGTGCCGACGGGCGCGGAGACCTGCGGCCCGATCGTCCAGGACCGGCGGGTGCTGGTCGCGGTGCAGCACCCGGGCGAGATCGACGGCGCGACGGTGGACAAGCCGGCGAGCACCTGGCCGGACGGCCCGGGGAAGATCGTCCGCCCGGCCGTGGTGGCCGTGTGGCGCAAGGACGGCGGGGACGTGGGCGTCTAGCCGCGGCGAGTCGGGAAGGCGGGCGGCGGCAGCCCCGCGGACCGGTCGACGGGGGCCCGCCGGGGCCCGGGGGGCCGCACCGGCCGGTCCGCGGGGAGCGGCCGGAGGGCGACCGCGTCACGCGGGCTCCGCGCGGGCAGCGCCCGGGCCGGTCGTCCGGCCCGGTGGAGTGCGAGGTCCACGAGCAGCGCACGGTGGTCGGTGCCGTCGAGGCGGAGGAAGCGGGCACGGCTCGCGGAGAACTCCTTCGACACGAGCACGTGGTCGATCTGCGCGCCGAAGGCGGGCGCGGTGCGGCTGGGCCAGCTGGGCTCGCGTCCCGCGCCGGCCAGGCGGGCCGCGTCGCGCAGACCGGCGCCGAGGACGCGGCGGAAGGCCGCGTGGTCCTGGGAGGCGTTGAAGTCGCCGGCGAGGACGAGCGGGCGGTCCGCGTACCGGACGGCGAAGTCGCGCAGCCTTCCCAGCTCCCGCTTCCACAGGGCGACCTGGCGGGGCAGCGGGGGTTTGGGGTGCGCGAGCTGCAGCCGTACGGCGTGTCCGCGCACGTCGGCGACGGCCCCCGGCATCCCCATGCTCCCGGGAACGTCCGCGGCGGGTGCGAGCGGGTATCGGCTGAGGATCACCGACCCCACGGAGGAGTCCCCCGGCACGGCCTGCCGGTGGGGATGGCTCCGGCCCAGCTCGCGCCGCACCGCCGCCTGGCAGACGTACTCGCACTCCTCGACGAACACGATGTCCGGCTTCTCCCGCCGGACCAGCGGGATCAGGGCGTCGGTCGCCCAGCCGAACTCGACGTTCGCGGTCAGCACCCGCAGCCGCGCGAGCGCCGGCCCGCCCGGCTCGCCGCTCCCGCCGTACGGGCGGACGAACCAGACCAGCAGCCCGAGCACGACGACGCCCCACAGCAGACCGGGCCACCACCGGGCGAGCAGTGTCAGCAGGACCGCGGTCCCGACGGGCACGATCAGCCACGGCAGGAAGGCCAGCAGTTGCGGCACGGGCGTGACGCCGTCGGCGTCGGCGATCCGGAACCCGACGACCGCGCTCACCGCGGCCAGCGTCAGCCCCGCACACCAGGCGCCGAGGAGCCGTCCTCGCGTCGACCTCATCGCGGCCCAGGCCACGCCTCGATCTTCGCCAGAAACGCTCCCAGCACCCGGTTGAACTCCTGTGCGCGCTCCAGGTTCGGCAGGTGGGCCGCGCCCTCGACGACGTGCAGTTCGCCGTGCGGGAGCGCCGCGTGCAGGGCCCGCGCGTCCGACACCGGGGTGTACTCGTCGTCCTCGCCGACCACGACCAGGGCGGGGACGGCGACGCGGGTCAGCACGGGCCGGTAGTCGGGGCGTTCGGCCCGGCCGCGCAGGGCGGCGGCGGCGCCTTCGGGGGACGTCGACGTCATCATGCGGTGCACGTGGGCCTTGACGTCGGGGGCCGCGTACGGGGCGACCATCTTCTCCAGGACCTCGTCCGCGTAGCCGCGCATGCCCTCCGTGAGCAGGCGGTCGGCCATCTCGTTGCGGGCCAGCCTGCCGCCGGGGGTCTCCGGTGCGGCGAAGGTGTCGGCGAGGACCAGACCGCGGACGCGGTCGGGGTGCCTCCCGCAGAAGTCCATCGCGATCTGGCCGCCCATCGACAGCCCCGCCAGCACGAAGGTCTCCACCTTCAGTTCGTCGAGGAGCGCCGCGATGTCGTCGGCGAAGTCGGAGAGCAGCGTGACGCCGGGGACGACCGGGGAGGCGCCGTAGCCGCGCAGGTCGGGGACGATCACCCGGCGTTCGGCGGAGAACGCCTCGATCTGCGGGGTCCACATGGTGCGGTCGAAGGGGTGGCCGTGGACGAGGACGAGGGGAAGCGCCCGGGGCGTTTCGGTTCCTTTGTCCTCGTATGCGAGGAAGGGTGCCATGAGGCCGACAGTAGGGCGGCCCGACTCCTCGGTGCAATAAGATCTTTGCCCTCGGTGCAATCCCCCAGGAAGGTCCGTGAGCCCCCATGGCCGACTTCCGCCACATCGCCGACCGCATCGCCGACGACATCGCGGAGGGTCGGCTGCGTCCCGGCCAACGGCTGCCCCCGCAAAGGTGGTTCGCACGACGGCACCGCATCGCGCCCTCGACCGCGGGGCGGGTGTACGGCGAACTCGTGCGGCGCGGGCTGGTGGTGGGGGAGGTGGGGCGAGGCACCTTCGTGCGGGCCGCGCCGGCCGTCGAACAGGGCCGCGCCCTCGTCGAGAGGGCCACCGCGGCGCCCGTCAACCTGGAGCTCAACTACCCCTCCGTGCCCGGGCAGTCCGAGCTGCTCTCCGCCGCCCTCGCCCCGCTGCTGCGGCCCGACGTGCTGGAGCGGGCCATGCGGCCGGGCCCCGCCGACGGGACCGCGTCCGCCCGTGAGGCCGCCGCCCGTCTGCTCGCCCTCCCCGGCTGGCGGCCCGACCCCGCGCGGCTCCTCTTCGCGGGCAACGCCCGCCAGGCCGTCGCCGCCGCCCTCGCCTCCCTGGTCCGCCCGGGCGGCCGGGTCGGGGTGGAGGAGCTGACGTATCCGCTGGTCAAGGAGATCGCCGGGCGGTTGGGCGTGGTGCTCGTGCCACTCGCCGGCGACGCGGAAGGCGTGCGGCCGGACGCCCTCGCCGCCGCGCACCGGGCCGCTCCCCTGTCTGCCCTCTACCTGCAGCCGACGCTGCACAACCCGACGTCCGCGACCACGAGCGAGCCGCGTCGCGCCGAACTGGGCAGGCTGGTGGAGGAGTTGGGGCTGCCGGTCGTCGAGGACCGCATCTGGTCGTTCCTGTGCCCGGACGCCGTTCCGCTCGCCGCGCACGCCCCGGAGCTCACCCATGTCGTCGACGGGCTGTCCAAACGGGTCGCGCCCGGGCTGACCGTCGGCTTCCTCGTCGTGCCGGAGCGGCGGCGGGAGGCGGTGGCGGCCGCGGTGCGGTCCGGCGGGTGGAGCGCGGGGCGCTTCGCGCTGGAGGCGGCGGTGCGGTGGACCGGGGACGGGGCGGTGCGGCGGCTCGTCGAGGAGAAGCGGGCGGACGCCGCGCGGCGGCAGGCGATCCTCGCCGAGCATCTCGCGGGGTTCACGGTACGGACCGATCCGCGCGCCTACTTCGCCTGGTGGGAGCTGCCCCCACCGTGGCGGGCGGACACCTTCACCGCCGCTGCCGCCGCGCACGGCATCGCCGTCACCCCGGGCACCGCGTTCGCCGTCGACCCGCACCGCACCCCGGACGCGGTCAGGCTCGGACTCGCGTCGGCGCCGGTGGGGGAGTTGGCGCGGGCGCTGCGGACCCTCGCCGCCGTCGCCGGTGCCGGACCGCCGGGGAGCGGGGACGGGTGAGCCAGGTCGCCGCCGCCACCGTCAGCCCCAGTGCGAGGAGCAGCCAGGATGCCGTCCGGAGGGGGGCGGTGAGCGCGTCGTAGACCGCGGCCGCAGCCGGGCGGCGGGTCTCGTCGGGCAGGTCGGCGAGGGTCAGACGGCGGCCCACGACGACGGCCAGGCCCAGGAACGCCCCGCCCAGGGCGGTGCCGAGGGCCGTCGCGGTGATCGCCCGACGACGGCAGGCCGCGACGGCGATGCCGGCGACCGCGAACACGACGGCCGCCAGAGGCAGCCAGAATCCCGCGAAGTCGAGCACGCGGTAGCCCTTCCGTAGTGCGGCCAGGTCGGCGGACGGGAGCAGCGCCACCTGGGTGTGCTCGACCGGGATCCGCTCGGCGAACGGCACGTGATCCACCGTCATCTGCCGTTTGAGGGGTGCGGTCACGGTCGCCAGGTCCACGGTGACCGGGTCGTCGTCGCGACCGGCGCGGTCCTCCCGCAGCGCCCGCATCACCGCCGTGTGCGCGGCCTCGTTGGCGGCGTCCCACGCGGTGCGGTAGGCGCGGGTCGCGGTGAACGAGCGCACCGCGTCCCGCAGGAGGAGCGGGCTCACCCCGGCCTCGCGTGCCACACCGTCACCCACCGTGTCGGCGACCGCGTTGCGCACGGCGGGATCGGAGGCGAGCGGCGCCATGGCGGTGACGTAGCCGCGGGTGTCGGTGAGGCCGTACGCCGCCCAGGCCGCGAGCGCGCCGAACGGCACGAGCAGGCAGGACAGGGCGACGAGGACGGCCGAGAGAGCGGTCCGCAGGCTGGAGGACACCCCTCCAGCCAACGGGCCCGGGGCGGGGGGCGCGAGCCGTCGCGGCCGTACGGGTGGCGCCGCCCGGGCGGCGTTTCGCCGGTGCGGTCGGCGTGCCCGCCCCGTGCTCTCCCCCGCCCGTGTCCGGCCCCCTCCTCACCTCCTCCGGTGGAGGGTTCACCCGAACGGGTGTTTCCTGGTTCTGGGGAGAAGGAGGCCGATGATGCGCACCACTCCGGCCCTGCGGACTCTTGCCGCGGCCCTGCTCACCGGTGGCACGCTCGCCGCCGTGACGACCACCACCGCGGCGGCGGCCCCGCCGGCCCGCGGCGACGACCACCCGATCCGGGGCACGGTCGTCTCCCGCACCGACCTGAACGTGCGACAGGAACCCACCACGCACTCGCCCGTCGTCGAGACGCTCGCACCCGGCAGCAAGGACCTGGTGCAGTGCAGGGTCAAGGGGCAGAGCGTCAACGGCAATCCGGTCTGGTACTGGCTCTACGGCGCCCAGGGCTGGGCGAGCGCCGCCTTCGTGGACGTCGGGGGCGCACGGGTGCCCGACTGCGCCGACCCGTGCCCGAAGTGGAAGAACGGGCACTGGACCAACTGGGACGCCCCGTTCACCGCCGCCACGGTCACCGTCTCGGGCTCCTGGAGCTTCAGCGTGACCGTGACGTCACAGACCTCCTCGGGTGGCTGGGAGTGGATCCCGGCCGGCCGGTGAGTGGAGGGATGAGGGAAGTACGTGGGCCCCGGCGCAACCCCGCCGGGGCCCACGTGCACATCTGACGGTGCGCGAGTCAGCGGATGCGGTGTCCCTCCGCGTCCTCGTGCGTGTAGTAGCGGAAGAACAGCGTGACGAAGGTGGCGGCGGCGACCGTCAGCGCCATGCCCGTGGAGCGCAGCACGCTCTCGGCGCTCTGGTTGTACAGGAAGCCGAAGGCGCAGCCGGCGAACGCCGCCCACAGCAGGGCGTGCACCTCGCGCCGCATGTGCGGGGCGAGCGCCTGGACGGCCGCCCACAGCGCCGCGAACACGATCGCGCTCACGAAGCCGAGCAGGACGTTCCAGCCGGTGATGGGGCCGCCGGAGCGGTCGTTGGCCGCCACCCAGTAGCCGTAGACGAGCCCCAGGACCGCGGGCGTCGCCCAGCGCGCGATCCGGTGGGTCCGTTCGCTGAAGACGTCGGGCGTGCGGGGGCGCGCGGACGCGGTCCGCAGTCCCGACGTGGGTGCCGCATGAGCCATGAGAGCACTCCTTCCTCCT
Organism: Streptomyces sp. NPDC037083; assembly: GCF_055606485.1. Taxonomy (NCBI): domain Bacteria; kingdom Bacillati; phylum Actinomycetota; class Actinomycetes; order Kitasatosporales; family Streptomycetaceae; genus Streptomyces; species Streptomyces sp. NPDC037083. The sequence continues at coordinate 36,583 of NZ_JBVJSQ010000010.1, forward strand.
CGCCCCCGCCTTCCAGGGCACACCTGGGCCGCCGCGGTGGCAAGTCGGATGCCGCGACTTCCCGGATGCGGCCGCCGGCGGGCCGTGTTTCGCTGAGTTCATGGAGTCCGGCGGTCACGGCCTGCTCGACCGCCGTCCGCGGGTCAGACGCCGGGACGTCCTGCAGCGCCACCAACTGCTCCAGATCCGGGGCCGCAGCGTCACCTGGCTGGTGCCGCTGGGCGTGCTCGTCGCCATCACCTACGCCGACTTCAACACCACCGGCGATTTCCGCATCGTCTCCTGGTGCGTGTTCGTCTCCGCGATCGCCGCCGCGCTGTGCGGGGTGTGGACGACCGTGCTGTTCGCGGCGCTCGCCCTGCTCACCTACGCCACCAGCGACGCCGCCTGGCCCTCCGAGTACCGGGAGGGCCCGGCCGACTTCGTGCTCGTCCTGGTCGGCGGTGTGCTGTCCGTGCTCGCCGCGTCGGTCCGGGTGCGTGGCGAGCGGCGGATGCTGCACATGATGCACATCGCCGAGACGACCCGCCGCACCGTGCTGCGCCCGCTGCCGGCGGGCTGGGGCGGCCTCGACCACGCGGCCGTCTATCTCGCCGCCGACGCCGACGCGCGCATGGGCGGCGACTTCTACGACATCCAGCCCGGCCCGCACGGCACGCGCGTCCTCCTCGGCGACGTGCAGGGCAAGGGACTGGGCGCGGTGGAGGCGGCGGCCGCGCTGCTGGGCACCTTCCGCGAGGCCGCCTACCACGAGGCGGACCTGGCGACCGTGGCCGCCCGGCTGGAGACCCGGATGCGGCGGCACCGCCTGCACACCGTGGCCCTCGGGCGGGCGGACGGCGACCGGTTCGCCACGGCTGTGCTGATCGGCTTCCCCGCGGGGCAGGAGGGGGCGGGGCCGGCCGGGGGCGGCGGGAGCGGGGTCGTCGAGCTCGTCGGGTTCGGGCACGAGCCCCCGCTCGCAGTCGGCGGTGAGCGGGGCGTACGGTCCCTGCCCCAGGGCGGGGGGCTGCCCCTGGGGCTCGGCGAGCTGGCGGGGCAGGACGGGCCGCCTCCGGTGCAGCGGGTGGCGGTGGCCGCCGGCGAGACGCTGCTGCTGGTGACCGACGGGGTGACCGAGGCCCGGGACGGCGCCGGCGACTTCTATCCGCTGGCCGCGGAGGTCACGGCCGCGGTCGCCCGCGATCCGCGCACGGCCGACCCAGGCCCTCTGGTGGCCTTCGTGCGGGACGGCACCCTGCGGCACTGCGGGGGCCGGCTCGCCGACGACACGACGGTCTTCGCCGTTCGCCGGGCCGACGGCGGCCACGAAGGCCCCGTAGGGGGACGTTTGCAGTCCTGAGGCCCCCCTTTGCAGCAGCAGCGGTTACGGTGCTGACGTACGTGATCGACGGGGGAGGGACCATGCGGGAGGGGACCATGCAGGGAACCGTGCTGCTGCTCGCGGCCTCGCCCATGGGCAAGGGGTGTCTGGTGGACGCGGCCTCCGTGCTCCCCGTGCTGGCCGCCGTGCCGCCTCCCGTGCTGGCCGGCGCCGACACCGCGAACGTCGTCGAGCTCGCCGATCCGCTGGAGCCGCAGGCCGTTCTGACCCGGCTGCGGGCCGCCGCGGGCGCGCCCGGCCCGCTGACCGTGTACGTCACCGGCCAGCTGCAGCTCGACCGCCGCCAGCGGCTGCCGCATCTCGCGCTGGCGCGCACGACGCCCTCGACGGTGCGGTACACGGCGTTGCCGTGGCACTGGTTCCGGGAGGAGCTGCGGCTGCGGCCGGCCGGGTCCACGACGGTGCTGCTCGACCTGCACGCGGACGCGGAGACCTGGGAGTGGCTGCGGGGCAACGTCCTGGACTGCGGGCCCGCGGCAACCGTGTACGGCAGGGTCGCGCCGCCGCCGGGACGCGGGCGGCGGGGGATCGCCCCGCCCTCGTACATGAAGGCGATAGCGACGATATTGCGCAGCGGCGGCCGGCCGGACCCGGAGCGGCTGCACCAGATGGCGTCGGCCCGGATCGCCGGCGACGGGGAGACGGGGGACCTCGTCCTCTGCACCCCCGCCGCCCAGGCTCCCCCAGGGTGGGGACCCCGGGACGGGCTGGGTATGCCGGCCGGGCACCGCCTGCCGGATGTGCCAGCCCTGTCGGACGGCCCCGGCCTGCCGGACGGGGTGGTGGACGGCGATCCGCACGCCGACACCTCCGCCGCTGCCCAGGCGCCCCCGCGGTGGGGACCTCCGGACGGGCTCGGGGTGCCGGACGCACTCGGCGTGCCGGACGGGCTCGGTATGTCCGACGGGCTCGGGGTGCCGGACGCGGTGGTGGACGGCGATCCGCATGCCGACATCTCCGCCGCCGTCCGCTCCGGCCGGCACGCGGACGCCGACGCGCTCGCCGCGCGGTGGGAGCAGGCGGCCGCCGCCGCCCACGGGGGCGGGTCAGAGGAGGCGTTGCACTGGACCGAGGTGCGGGCGGACCTGGCGATGTTCGCGGGGGACGCCGAGCGCAGCTGCCGTACCTGGATGGCGGTGGCCGTCGCGCGGCTGGACGCCGGTCAGCCGGTGGACGCGCCGGCCGTCGAGGCGGCCGTGGACCGGGCACACCACCAGTGGGGGCGCATCGGCAGCGCGGCCGGCGCCCGTGCGCTCGGGCCCGCGCTCGCGCAGTTGCGCGGCCGGGTCCCGGGCCGGCGCGAGGGCGCGCTGGACCATGTCCACCAGCAGTTGCGGCAGTTGCAGACCCAAGGGTGACCGGCGGCGACGCCCATGTCACCGCGGTCGGGCACACAGCCGTCCGGTGGCCGGCCGTGGACGCGAGCGGCCGCCGACGCCGGTGGGGGAGTGCGCGTCGGCGGCCGCGTCCGCGGGCCGGCGCCGATCGCCCCTTCCCTCAGGGCGATCGGCTCTCCGGAGCCGTCGGCGGGCGTCAGGCGTACGGGTTGAACGTGATGCCGCTCGGCTCGGCCTTGGCGAGGTGGTCGGCGAACTTGGAGTCCTGGAGCGGGAAGTTCGCGTCGCCCCAGTCGGAGGCGTTCAGCCGGTCGCGCAGGCCGGACGCCATGTTGTCCCAGGTGACCAGGTTCTCCTGGTGCCAGGCGCCGGTGTCGTTCTCCGGCGTCTCGCCCCACTTGGCGAAGCGGAAGGCGTGGGTGCTCGCGCCGTCCTTGTGGTACACGGCCTCGACGCGCTGCCCGCTCATCGGGACCTCGGCGACCGGGTGGGTGCTGAAGCCGCCGTGGGCGGAGGCGGACAGGTAGGAGGGGGTGTCCGCGCCCTGCCTGACCCAGACGACCATGCACTCCCAGTCGTGGCGGTGGCCGATGCCCGGGGAGGCCTCGTCCTTCTCGAAGTAGCTGGCGTAGACGATCCCGCACCAGCCGTTGTCGCACTTGGCCCGCGAGTAGGTGTTGGCGTGGCCGAGGTGGCCGCCGCGGCATTCGCCGGTGACCGAACCGGTCGGCTTGAGGCCGCCGTTGAGGTTCCCGTTCGGGTCGATCGCGGCGGCCGGGTAGCAGCTGTCCGAGTCGTAGTCGTAGACCGGCTCGAAGTTCCTCTGGAACGCGGTCGCGTTCTCGGGCAGGTTCTGCAGCACGCCGGCCGAGGCGCTGCCGGACAGGCCGACGGCGAGGGCGGCGGCGCTGCCCGCCACGGCGGCGGATCGGGTGAGGTGGCGGGTCCTGCTCCTGCTCACTGCTCGGGGCACGGGGGGCTCCAGTCGACGGTCCGGTCGACCCGGACATGCCATCCGGGCCGGGACGAAGACTGGCAAGCCGAGAGCACGGCGGAAAGGGCTTTCTATCAAACTTGAGACGGCCTTTCACCGAACTGATCACCGCGGCGCCGGGCGCCCGCGCAGGGGCGGACCCGCCGGCCCGTCCCGGGCGGTGGCCGCCGCCGCCGGGTCACGGTGCGGGCGTCTGCCTGGAGGACGTCACCGGCTGCCGGTCCCCGTCCACGGCTCCGGCCGGGCCCGCGTTGCCCGCGGTGATCAGCGCCGTCACGGCCAGGAGGGCCGCGGCGACCGCCCTGACGCAGGGCGCGGAAGGGCGTGCGGATATGCGTCCGGACACGGCTACCTCGCAACGTCGGCGACTGCGATACTCACGTCAGCCAGCTGTTAAGCATGCTTAACTCGCTGTTTAACCTAGGGGCTGGGGCAGCCCAACGGCAAGAGGTCCAGGGGGAGTTGGGGGACGAGTGGCGGAGCGGGACGAACCGGAGGTCGTCGGACGCCGGGTGCAGCGACTGCGCATCGAACGAGGCCTTACGCAAAAGCAGTTGGCCGAGCCGACCTACACCCCTGCCTATGTGTCCACGCTGGAGGCCGGCCGGGTGCGGCCCTCCGACGCCGCGCTCAGGCACATCGCCGAGCGGCTCGGCGTCGACTTCGAGGAGCTGGCGACCGGCCGGCCCGCCCGCCTCGTCACCGATCTACGGCTCCGCCTCACCGAGGCCCAACGGGCGCTGGCCACCGGAGAGGCCGAGGAGGCGACCCGGACGTACACCGCGCTGCTCGCGGAGGCGGAACAGCACGGGCTGGCCGAGGAGGAGGCCACCGCGCTGCTCGGCCTCGGCGAGTGCGGCATCGACACCGGCGACCTGGACACGGCACGCCGCTGCTTCGAGCGGGCCGAGCGCCGGCTCGCCGACGCTCCGCTGCCCGCCCGCGTCCCCGCCCTGCGCGGCCGCGCCGTCGCCCACTACCTCGCCGGCGAACTCCGTTACGCCGTCTACCTGCTGGAATCCACCCTCGACGAGCTCAACCGGGGCGGACTGCACGATCCCGACGCGCTCCTTCTCCTCTACGCCTCCGTCATCGGCCCGTACATGGACATGGGCGCGGCGGCCCGGGCCGCGCAGGCCGCCGAGTTCGCCCTGGCCCTCGCCCCCCGGGTCGGCGACCCCGCACTCGTCGCGCGCATGCACCGGTCCGTCGCCCGGACCCTCCTCGCCGAGGGCCGCCTCGCGGAGGCCGACGCCTCGCTGGCCAAGGCCGCCGAGCTCTACCGTCAGCTCCAGCTGCGCACCGAACTCGCCAACTGCCACTGGATGCGCGGCTACGTCTACGCCCAGAACGGCGAACTACAGCATGCCGAGGACGAGTTGAGGCAGGCCCAGGCCATGCTCTCCGCACAGCGCGCCGCCCTCTACAGCAGCCAGGTCACCGTCGAGCTGGCCGACGTGCTGCACCGGAGGGGCAAGTCGCAGGAGGCCGCCGCGCTGCTGCACGAGGTCCTCGGAGACCTGTCCTCGGAGCGGGGGGCCGTGCACTCCGCGGGCGCGCACCGACTGCTCGGCATCATCGCCGAGGACGCCCGGGACACGGAGGCGGCCGAGGAGCACTATGTGCGTGCGCTCAGCCTGCTGGAGCGGGCGGGCGCGGCGGGTGACCTGGCCGACCTCTGCCGGATGCTGGGCGACCTGCTGCGGCGCACGGGGCGCGTCGAGGCGGCGCTGGACGCGTACCGCACCGGGCTCGGCCATCGGACGGCGCCCGGATCGACGACGCTGGGGCCGGCGCCGGCCCAGCCGCCGCTGTAGTCGGTGTGCCGGTGGCGGGCCCCGTGCCCGTGCCGGTGCTGCCCACGGCCATGGCGGTCGGTCCCGCACCCGTCCGTACCTGGTCGGCGTGGGTCGGGCCGGGCCGGGCTGCGGATTCCTGGGAGACGGCGTGGCCGAAGCCGGTTTCCGTGCGGGGCGGGGGGTACCCGGCCAAGCGGCGAGGGCGACGGCGCGTGGCTCCCGTCACGGAGGTGATGGCCGTGGGTGACCAGGAGCGGAGCCGGGTCGCCGAGGTCATCGCGAGGGAGATGCGCGGCGCCGGTCCTCAGGACGTGCCGCAGCGGCTGTGCGACGCGGCCGTGAAGCTGCTGCCGGTGCACGGCGCGAGCGTGGCGTTGCGCGGCGAGGGGATGCCCGTGCCGCTGGGCGCGAGCGGGCAGCGGGCCGCGGACGTGCTGGAGATGGAGGTCACCCTCGGGGACGGGCCCGGTCTGGAGGCCGCCGCGACCGGCTCGCTGGTCTTCGCCCAGGATCTGGCCTCCAGCCGCGACGCCTGTCGCTGGCCGGTGTTCGCCCAGCAGGCGGCGGCCGCCGGGGTGCGGTCGGTGTACGCGCTGCCGCTCGGCGACCGTGTGGTGTGCGTGGGCACGCTCGACCTCTACCGGGACGTGCCCGGCGAGCTGGCCGCCGACGAGATGCGCACGGCGCGGGAGGTGGCCGACATCGTGACGGCGGCGCTGGTGGCGCTGCCCAAGGGCGAGCAGGACGGTCCGGACGGCGTGGGCCTGTGGCTCAGCCCGCTGGCCATCGACCACGGCGAGGTGTACCGGGCCGTCGGCATGGTCATGGCGCAGCTCGGCGTCGGCGCGGACGAGGCGCTCTCGCTGCTGCGCGGCCAGGCCTTCGCGAAGGACTGCTCGGTGCTCGAGCTGTCCCACGAGGTGGTCGCGCTACGAACCCGCTTCGACGACGACCCGACGGCCTGAGCCGCCCGACCCCGGGACCGCGCCCGGACGGGCGGCCGGGACCCCCGGCTCGGCCGCCGCGACTCGGCGTCCGGTCAGCCCCTGCTCGGCCCGCCGGCCAGGTCGTCCCGGAGCCGGGGCGTGGGACCTGGGAGGTCAGATTTGGGCCTTGCCCTGCTTTCTGACCTCTTCCAGGCGTCGCACGCCGAGTTGCACCGCCGCCTGGGTCGCCGCGTTCGGGGCGTCGTTGAGACCGCCGTTGACGAGGGCGAAGGCGTCCTGGCCGGCGCGGACCGCGGCGACGTCCAGGGTGAGGACGGTCGGGTCGCCGCCGGCGTCGTCCTCGGCCGTCGCCCAGATCGTCGCCGTCACGCGCAGACCCTGGCGGACGTCACCCACCTCCGGCAGCGGCAGTTCGGAGACCTGCACGTCCAGCACGGTGTCGCCGGTCGCCTTGGCCGTGAACCGGGCGCACTTCTGCGGCATCGTCCTGAGCCAGGTCAGCCTGCGGTCGACCTCCGCCGGGCGGTGGCCGGTGAGCTGATAGCGGAGCTGCGCGCCGGAGTCGGGGTCGTCCAGGGCGACGACGGCGCGGGCAGGTCCCCCGAGCAGCTCGTCGGAGTAGAGGTCGTCGAGGAGCTTTTGGCACTCGGCGCTCGCGGTGGCCGCCTTGAGCATCCCGTCCCGCCAGGTGGCCGCGCCGCGGCTGGGGGTCCAGGGCGCGCCGAGGTCGGTCTCGGTGATGAGGGCCGCGTGCGCCTGCGCCTCGGTGAGGACGGGGGAGGCGGTCGGAGCGGTGGGCCGGGCCGAGGACCGCTCGACCGTCGGCGTGGCCGGAGCGGCGGTGGGGGGATGCTCCAGCCCGAGGGCGGCGCAGCCGCTGACGGTGGCGAGGACGAGCGTGGAGGCCAGCAGGATGCGACGGGTCATCGGGGATGCCTCCAGAGTGCGCGCGGGTGCCTCCACCCACGGCAACACCGCCGCCACACGGCGACCAGCGCAGCGGGCCGTACGGGTTACCGGCGTTGGTGCGGGCGGGTGGCCGACGAACCGGCGGAGGAGCACCGCGCCCGGCGAAAACGGGTGGCCCGGCCGGAGGGCCGTTGTTACGGTCGGGCCATGCAGCGCGCCCAGCCGTCCCTCACGACGACGCCGGACACCGTCCCGGCGCGCTGATCCACGACTGGATGACCGAAGCCCCGGGGCGAGCGCCCCGGGGCTTCGCCGTTCCCTCGCCGTTCCCCGGTGCCTCGCCCCCCCGAGCGAGGAGCTCCCGTGAACGACCACGATCACCGCCGCCTCGGCCGCGAACTCGGCCTCTTCGACACCGACCCGCTGATGGGCGCCGGTCTGCCGTACTGGCTGCCCGACGGCGCGGTCGTACGCCACACCCTGGAGGAGTACGTACGGCAGGTCGAGCGCGCCGCGGGCTACCGGCACGTGTACTCGCCGGTCCTGGGAAAACGCGAGCTGTACGAGATCTCGGGCCACTGGGACCACTACAGCGAGGACATGTTCCCGCCCATGGAGCTGGGGGCCGAGCAGGTCGTGCTGCGGCCCAGCCTGTGCCCCCACCACGCCCTGATCTACCGCTCCCGCTCCCACAGCTATCGCGAACTTCCGCTGCGTATGGCGGAGTTGGGCGGCATGTATCGCTCGGAACCGTCCGGGGTCGTCGGCGGCCTGACCCGGGTACGGGCCATCCAGCTCAACGACGCCCACATCTTCTGCACCCCCGAGCAGGCCGTGGACGAGGCCCGCGCCGCCCTCGCCCTGATCGGCCGCGCCTACGCGGACCTGGGAGTCCGCGCGTCCCGGCACCGGCTCTCCCTCCCCGGCGCGGGCGGCGGGTACGTGGCCGACCCGGGGCTGTGGCGGCGGGCGACCGCGCTGCTCAAACAGGCCCTGGACGGCTCGGGCATCGCGTACGAGGAGGCGGAGGGCGAGGCCGCCTTCTACGGTCCGAAGATCGACGTGCAGATCACCGACCGCGCCGGCCGCGAGTCGACCCTGTCCACCGTGCAGATCGACTTCCACCAGCCCGAACGCTTCGACCTGCACTACGTCGGCGCCGACGGGGCGCGACACCGGCCCGTGATGGTGCACCGCAGCGTCATCGGCAGCGTGGAGCGGGCCGTGGCGCACCTCGTCGAGGAGCACGGGGGCGCGTTCCCCGTCTGGCTGGCGCCCGTCCAGCTGGTGGTGCTGCCGGTGTCGCGGGCGCAGGAGCCGCCGGCGGCGGAGCTGGTGCGGCGGGCGGTGGCGGCGGGGCTGCGGGCAGAGCTCGCGGGAGCGGAACAGGGCAGTCTCGGGGCGCGGGTCCGAGCGGCGCGGCTCGCGCCGTACCTGGCGGTGATCGGGGAGCGCGAGGCGGCGGACGGCGCGGCGGCCGTGCGGCTGCGCGACGGCCGTCGCCCGGGGGCGGTGCCCGTCGGTGAACTGGTCCGCCGGATCGGGGAGCGGGCGGCCGCGCGCGGCACCCTGCTGTGGGACGGGCCGAGCCCGCATAGGGTCGGGGGCGACCGTGGTGCGGAAGGAGTCCTCAGGTGACCGAGCAGCCCATTCCCGTGATCATCGACTGCGACACGGGCGTCGACGACGCCCTCGCCCTGCTGTTCGCCGTGCGCCACCCGGGCCTGGACGTGCGGGCGGTGACCTGCGTGGCGGGCAACACGGACGTGGACGGGGTGGTCCGCAATACGCTGACCGTGCTGGAACAGGCGGGTGCCGGGGACGTTCCGGTCGCGCGCGGCGCCGAACGTCCGCTGATCGAGCCGGTCCGCGTGGCACGGCACGTGCACGGCGAGGACGGCATGGGCGACCTCGGTCTGCCCGCCCCCACCCGCACCCCGGTCGACGTGGACGCGGTGACCCTGCTGCGCCGCGAGATCCTCGCCTGCCCGCGGCCGGTCACCCTGATCCCGACCGCCCCGCTGACCAACATCGCCCTCCTCCTGCGCACCCACCCCGAGGTGACCCGCAACATCGAGCGGATCGTGTTCATGGGCGGCGCGGTGACGACCGGGAACGCCACGCCGGTCGCCGAGTTCAACGTGTGGCACGACCCGGAGGCGGCGGCGGTCCTGCTGACCGCGGGCGTGCCGATCACGATGTACGGCCTGGACGTGTTCAAGCGGGTCCTGGTCCCGGCGGCGGACGTGGCGCGTCTGCGGGCGAGCCCGGAGCCCCGCCTGCGGCTGGCCGGCGAACTGCTCGCCCACCGGGACCCGGCCACCTCCGGGGATCCCACCCCCACCGGCGGTCTGGGCGACGCGGGCGCGGTCTGCGCGGTGGTCGATCCGGGGGGCCTGATCACCGAGCCCCTCCCGGTCGAGGTCTCGCTCGCGCCGGGTCCGAGCCGCGGCCAGACGATCGTCGACCGCCGCCCCCGTCCCGGCGAGTCCGAGATCCACGAGGGCGCGCGCGAACAGAGCCTGGTGGACGTGGCGTTGGACGTGGACGTGGAGCGCTACGTGAAGCTGTGGCTGACGACGGTGGAGGGCGTCTGAGGCAGCGCCCGGGGGTGAGCGCGGGCCCGCGCGCCTGCGGGTCTCACCCCTCGCCGCCGACCCCGACGTCGACGTCTCGGCCGACCCTGCCGCCGAAGAAGACCTGCACCTCGCGGATGAGACCGTCCCGGACGGTGATCGCCTCGACGTTGCGGTGTCTGGCGCCCGTCGTGAGCTCGTACTCGTAGTACACGAGGACGAGTTCCGCGTCCGCGGCGGTGACGTGCAGCAGCCGCTGCTCGGTCATCCGGTCCGCCGTCGGGAAGCAGCGCTCGAAGAAGGCGGCCTTGTCGATGTGGTCGTCCTGGGGGCTGGTGAAGGTGAAGTCGTCGGCGTAGAGGGGCAGGGCCGCCGCGCGGTCCTGCGCCCGATAGTGCCGGAACGCGGCTTCGACGACGTCTTCCGGACTGTCGGCCATGAGCCCACCGTACGACCCCTCACCGAACGACGCTCCCCACCGGCCCCGGCTGCCCATCCTCTGCCGCCCGCTGTCGTCCGGCCGCCCCGCCGCAGGCTGCCCGGCTTCCGCCGCCCACTCTCGGCTGGCCTCCGCCGCCCGCCGCCCGCTGCCTGCTGTCAGCGGCCCGCCCGCCGCCTGCTGTCAGCGGCCGCTCGTCGTCGGCTGGCCTCCGCCTCCCGCCGCCTGCCGCCCGCAGCAGGCCGCCCGGCTTCCGCCGCCCGCCGCCCGCAGCAGGCCGCCCGGCTTCCGCCGCCCGCCGCCCGCAGCAGGCCGCCCGGCCTCCGCCTCCCGCCGCCCGCAGCAGGCCGCCCGGCTTCCGCCGCCCGCTCTCAGCGGCCCGCCCGCCGCCGACCGCCTGCTGTCGGCCGCCCCGCAGCAGGCCGCCTGGCCTCCGACGCCCACCGTCGGCTGCTCGCCGCCCGCCACCCGCCGCCTGCTGTCAGCGGCCGCTCGTCGTCGGCTGGCCTCCGCCTCCCGCCGCCTGCTGCCCGCAGCAGGCCGCCCGGCCTCCGCCGCCCGCCGCCTGCCGCCCGCAGCAGGCCGCCCGGCTTCCGCCGCCCGCTGTCAGCGGCCCGCCCGCCGCCGACCGCCTGCTGTCGGCCGCCCCGCAGCAGGCCGCCCGGCCTCCGCCTCCCGCCGCCTGCTGCCGCCCGCATGCCTCCCTCCGCTGCGCCCGCGGCGTCTGGTGCGTGTCGTCGGGGGCGTTGTCGCGTGGGCCGTGGGGTTGTGCTGTCGGCTTCGGTGCGGAGTGTGGGGAATGTTTTGTTTCGTACGGACGGATGTTCACTTTCCCGGCAACCTGGACAGAATTGCATGCGTGACCGACTTCTCCTCCCACCGCCCCGACTGGTGGCGCCAGGCCGTCGTCTACCAGGTCTATCCGCGCAGTTTCGCCGACGCCGACGGTGACGGACTCGGAGACCTGCGGGGCGTCGTCGAGCGGCTGCCCCATCTGGCCGCCCTCGGCGTGGACGCCCTCTGGCTCTCCCCCTTCTACCCCTCGGAGCTGGCCGACGGCGGCTACGACGTCGCCGACCACCGGGACGTGGACCCGCGGCTCGGTGACCTGGCCGACTTCGACGGGCTGGTCGCGGAGGCGCACCGCCTCGGTCTGAAGGTGATCGTCGACCTGGTTCCGAACCACACCTCCCACCAGCACGAATGGTTCCAGGAGGCGCTGGCCGCCGGCCCCGGCTCCGCCGCCCGCGAGCGCTACGTCTTCCGGGACGGGCGCGGTCCGGGCGGCGCGCTCGCGCCCACCGACTGGCAGTCGGTGTTCGGCGGCAGCGCCTGGGAGCGCGTCCCGGACGGCCAGTGGTACCTCCACCTCTTCGCCCGCGAGCAGCCGGACCTCAACTGGGACCACGAGGAGGTCCGGGAGGACTTCCGCGCCACCCTCCGCTTCTGGTCCGACCGGGGCGTCGACGGCTTCCGCGTCGACGTGGCCCACGCCCTCGCCAAGGACCTCGCGGAGCCCCTTCGGGACCTGGGCACACCGGAAGTCGCCGGCGAGGCGGCCCTCGCCCACCTGCCGCCGGGCAGCCACCCCTTCTACGACCGCGACGAGGTCCACGAGATCTACCGGGACTGGCGCCGCGTCCTGGACTCCTACACCCCGCCCCGCACGGCCGTCGCCGAGGCCTGGGTGCCGGGCGCGCGCCGCGCACTGTACGCCCGCCCGGACGAACTCCACCAGGCCTTCAACTTCGAGTACCTTCAGGCGAGTTGGGATGCGGAGGAGATCCGTTCGGTCATCTCCGGCTCGCTGGCCGCCGCCCGGGCCGTCGGGGCCTCGGCCACCTGGGTCCTGTCCAACCACGACGTCGTGCGCCACACCTGCCGTCTCATGCTCCCGCCGGGCACGGACGACAACGCCTGGCTTCTGTCCGGCGGCCACGCCCCGCGCGTCGACGAGCGGGCCGGCCTGCGCCGGGCCCGCGCGGCGACGCTGCTGATGCTGGCGCTGCCCGGATCGTCGTACCTCTACCAGGGCGAGGAGCTGGGCCTGCCCGAGGTGGCCGACCTGCCCGTGGAGGTCCTCCAGGACCCGCTGTGGGAGCAGACCGGCCGTGTCCGCAAGGGCCGCGACGGCTGCCGGGTGCCGTTGCCGTGGGCGACGACGGGCCCGTCGTACGGCTTCGGCGCGGTCGGCGCGTGGCTGCCGCAGCCGCCGTACTTCGCGCGGTACGCCGTGGAGGCGCAGGACGGCGTGGCCGGCTCCACCCTGGAGCTCTACCGCACGGCCCTGCGCCTGCGCCGCAAGCTGCTGGAGGGCGAGGAGCTCACCTGGGCGCAGGAGAGCCCGCCGGGCGTGCTGTCCTTCGCCCGCTGCGACGGCTGGCGGTGCGTGACCAACCTGTCGGACGAGCCCGTGCCGTTGCCGCCGGGCGAGGTGCTGCTGAGCAGCACGCCCCTGCCCGGCGACGGCCGACTGGGCCCGGACACGACGGTCTGGCTGGCCTAGACGCCTCGGCCGGGCCCACCCGGGCGCGGCCGGGACGCCACGGGGGGCGCGGCCGGGACGCCGCGGCGGCGCGTACCGGCCGTCGGGCCGACTACTGGCCGTTGCCCGCCACGACGCCGCCGATGTCCACCGGGGTGGAGGTGGCGTTCGGGGGCGGGGTCAGGACGATCAGCGGCTGACCGGCGGGCGGGACCGGCGGGGTCATGTCCGACTTGGGTAGCTTCGGCGGGGTGGTCTGGGTGAACAGCGTGGTGTCGAAGTCGACCAGGCCGGTCTTCTCCATCACCGTGATGTGGTCCAGGACGGTGTTGTTGGCCTGGTCGGCCAGGGCGCGCACCAGCGTGTTCTTCGTCGTCGAGCGGACCTTCGCCACGGTGTTGAAGATCGAGCCGTGCGTCATGCGCAGGATGTTGGCGAAGTCGACGTCGAACTGCTTGCCCTGGTCCGCCTTGAGGGTGTTGACGAAGCCCTCCTGCTGCGGACTGGCCACGTTGGGGATCGTGATGTTCAGCATCGGCGCGATCTTGCGGCAGGTCTCGTCCAGCGCCGCGTGCCCGTCGATCAGGTGCTGGCTGGCGGTGAGAACGCCCTTGCTCTGCCCCTTCTGCAGCCCGATCTGCCCGACCGGGTACTCCCACAGACCGGCCGCCCGCACCGCCACCACGAAGGCGCGGTCGCTCTCGGTCAGGGGGCCCCACTGGGTGTTGGCGATGATCCGGTCGCCCGAGGTCGACACGGTGTCAAGTCCGAGCATCGATGGGTAGGCGAGGGCGCTGAGTGTCAGAGTCAGCGCACCGCCGACGAACAGGGTTCCCATCATGTTTCGCGAAACTGGCACCGTGCCTCCTGCCCGGTCGGGGATTCCGCCGATGTGTCGATGTGCCGTGCCCGTGGGGGCGGACACCCAGGGATACGGGCACGAGGCCGATCCGACTCACCGGTAGCCGGGAAAAGTTGATGGACGGCAATCCGGAGCCCAGGTGAGTTCCCACAAGGAACTCACTGAACGCCGTGCCGGGCAGCGAAGGGAACCGTGGTGCAGCAGACCTGGACCGCCGTCGACGACTACTTCAACGGTTTGCTGGTGGAGGAGGGCGAAGCCCTCCGGGCGGCCGGCCGCGGCAGCGAGGCCGCCGCCCTGCCACCTCACCAAGTAGCGCCCAGTCAGGGCAAGTTGCTGCACCTGATCGCTCGTATGCGGGGCGCCCGCAGGATCCTGGAGATCGGCGCCCTCGGCGGCTGCAGCACCCCGTGGCTCGCCCGCGCCCTGCGCGAGGGCGGCCGCCTGGTGACCCTGGAGGCGGACGAGCGGCACGTGCAGGTGGCGGTGGCGACGTCGGCGACCACGTGGTGCGCGAGGGCGCGGTGACGGACGCCGGCAGCACCGACCCGCGCGTCCAGGGCGTCCGCCGCTTCACCGAACTCGTCGCGGAACAGCCCGGGTTGACGGCCACTGCGGTGCAGACGTCGGCGAGAAGGGGTACGACGGCTTCGTGCCGGCGTTGGTGACGGACTGACGAGGAGGCCTCGGGATGACGGTCGCGAGACTGAGCGGGATCACCTACTACCCGGTGAAGGGATGCGCGGGGACGGCGCTGAAGGAGGCGACGCTGACCGGTGCCGGTCTGCCGGACGACCGCACATACGCGATCGCCGACGACAAGGGCGACCTGCGCTGGCAGTGGGGCGACCCCGGCCTGGCCCTGATCACCCCCGAGCTGACCGGGGGCGAACTGACCCTGCGGGCGCCGGGCCGGGACCCGGTGCGGGCGGACGGCGCGGACGTGCACGCCTGGCTGACGGACGTCCTGGGCGCCCCGAGCACCCTGGTGCGCGTCCCGGCGGGCAACCACGGTCGTCTGCACGTCGTCTCCCGGGCCAGTCTGGACGCCCTGAACCACCGGCTCGCCGCCCGGGGATCCGCCCCGCTGCCGATGAACCGCTTCCGCCCCAACCTGGTGGTGGACGGCTGGGACGCCCCGCACACCGAGGACGGCGCCGCCCGTCTCGCCGTCGCCGGCACGGAACTGGCCTTCAGCGAGGAGACGATCCGCTGCGCCATCACGATGGTCGACCAGCACACCGGCCGCCGCTCGGGTCCGGAGCCCCTGCGCACCCTCGCGGAGTACCGCCGGGCGGACGGCGGCGGTGTCGCCTTCGGCGCGTACTTCGAGGTGCGGCGGCCGGGGAGGGTGTCGGTCGGGGACGAGGTGGCGGTGATCTCCGCGACGGCCGCGGGGCCGTGAGCGAGCCGGCCGGGGGTCGCCATGTGCCCGCTATATGCCCTCGATCCGCTTCACGCCCTCCGCGCGCGCCATGGCCTCGACCGCCTTCACCTGGCGGCGGGCCTGGAGGGCGCGGCGGATGGTGTGCACGCGCACCGCGGTGAACACGGCGACGGCGGTGCCGAGGGCGGCCCCGATCCACTCCTGGTCCCGGACGGCCGCATAGAAGAGGAGGGCGCTGAAGGGGACGCCGACGACGGCGAGCAGGGGCTCGCGCACCCAGAACGGGAGGACGCGGATGACGAGACCGATCATCCGGTCACTTCAGCAGGAGCGGCGTGTACATGCTGTGATGGAGGCCACAATTCCGGGAGTTTCCGTGCGCATGGAGTGAAGCAAGTGAGCGCCGACGCCGAGGGCGGCAGAGGGGGCGGGTGACATGGGAGCTCCTCGGTTGGCGAACCGTTGACCAACCCCGGTGAAAGGTTGACCAGTTCACGGCGGAGTGCGGACGAACGGCAGGGCGAGCCATGAGGAACCCCCGCCTAGATTCTCTGCATGTCCATGCCGCTGCGGCCCCACCAGCCCGCGAGGGCTGCCGCCACGCTCCCCGTCCTGCCCTACCGCAAGCCCACCAAGGGCCGCGACTACTGGGTGATCGACGACGTCTTCCCCGAGGCCGACGCCGCGGCGATACGCGAGCGCTGTCTCGCCCGCGACGACTGGGTCAGGGGCCACCCGTACACCTCGGAGAGCTGGCCCGGACTGCGCACCATGCCGGGGCTGGAGCCGGGTGAACTCGCGCGTGTGGAAGGGCTGGTGCGGAAGACGACGGGCGCGCGGAAGCTGTGGGTGCAGCAGGCGCCCGGCGGCGGCACCCTCAACCACAACTGTGTCCAGGTGGTGGGGGAGGGCGAGAGCTCGCCCCGCCCGCACTCCGACTCGCGTGCACTGTGCCGGTACGCGGCCGTGCTCTACCTCAACCCCGACGTCCCCAAGGACTGCGGGACCAGCTTCTACCGGCAGTCCCTGCCCGGCGGCCGGCTCGGCGGCAACGTCGTCCAGGCCCCGCACGACAACCTCGTCGAGGCCCTCGGCACCCGGTTCGTCGCACCGGACGCCTTCGTGGAGGACGTACGCGTGCCCCACAGGCACAACCGCCTGCTCCTCTACAACGCCAACCTCGTGCACAGCGCGACCGATTACTGCGGCGCGACGCTGGAGGAGAAGCGGATGACGGCCGTCTTCTTCTGGATGGCCTGACCCGGCCGCTCGGCGCGGTCCGGCTCAGTACCGCACCGCCCGGGCCGTCTGCGCCTTCACCTCGCCGGACAGCTCGCGGTTGCTGCGGGCGGTGGCCGTGCCGGTCTTGCCGGCCGGGACGTCGGAGACGGTGACGAGGACCGTGTCGAGCCGGTTGCCGTCCGGGTCCTCGAAGTCGACCTGGACGGCGAACGACTTCGTCGAGTCCGCGCTGTTGGTCACCGTGACCACGACCGTGCTGCGGTCACCGGCCGTGCCGGGCGCGCCGAGCTCCACGTCGTCCCGGGCGTCCACGCCGCCCTTGATCTCGTCGAACCGGCGGTCCACCTCCGCCGTCGCCGACTCGTACGCCTCCGACGCCTCCGAAGCGAGCGAGGACGCCGCCGCGGTGGCCTCCGCGCCGACCGACTTCGCCGCGGAGGCGGCCTTGCTGGCCACCGAGGAAGGGCTGTCGTCGTCGGAGCAGCCGGTGAGAGCGGCGAGCCCGACGAGCGCCGTCGCGCAGGCCGCCGTCAGCGGCACGCCCCTTCGCCGGCGTGTGCGGTGAGCTGCCATCTCGCCTCCAGGTCGCCTACCGGGCCCGAACGGGGACCGGATCTCCAGTGAAGGGCGGGACGGCCCGGCCCGCATGCCGGGTCACCCGAACGGCACACCCCCGTGGTGGCGGCACCCGGCCGGACGGATGGTCGACACAGGACAGCTGGACAGAAACAGCTGGACAGAACAGCCGAGCGGACCTGCTGGACAGCAGGTCCGTACGGCAGCCGCCGAGAAGAGTCCGAAGAGACGGGGTACGCCATGAGCGACCAGTCGCACGCACAGCCGTCGCAGGGGTCCCCGGTCTGGGACCCGTCCCACCAGGGCACCGGCACACCCGGGCGGCCCTCGACCTCGTCGGGAGGCGGCGGGCTGGCCGCCGGCGGAGTCGTCTTCGCGGGCGTGCTCATGTTCGTGAGCGGTGTCCTCGCCGCCTTCCAGGGCATCGCGGCGATCGCAGAGGACGACGTGTACGCCCGGATCGGCAGCTACGTCTACGAGATGAACCTCACCGGCTGGGGCTGGGTCCTGCTGGTCGTGGGCGTGGTCGCCGCGGCGACCGGCTGGGGGTTGCTCACGGGCGCCGTGTGGGCCCGGGTCAGCGGTATCGCGCTGGCCTCCCTGAGCCTGGTCCTGCAGTTCCTGTTCCTGCCCTACGCGCCGTTCTGGGCGGTCATCCAGATCGCCATCGACGTCTTCGTGATCTGGGCGCTGGCGGTCTACGAGCCCGCCGCGTCGCCCCAGCAGAAGAAGGCGTAACCGCCCGTCCGGTCCCCCGGACCGGCGGCGGCCCGGTCCGGCACGGCCGGTGAGTCCGTAACCTGAAGCGGTGCTCATCGAGTGGGAACTGACCGGCCACGGCTCGGCGGAGTGCCGTCTGTCGGCCGGGGGCCGGCGGCGGGAGCTGTCCTTCGGCCACCTCACCGACGCGCTGGCCGACCTGGTGGCGGGCGCCGCCGCCCTCTACGGCCCGTTCCGCGAGACCCGGTTCTTCTTCGACGCCGAACCGGCCGAACTGCGCTGGGTGTTGCGCCCCTCCACCGGCCACGGAGCCGAGGTCACCGTGTACCGCTTCCCGGACGTCGGGGTGAGCCCCGATCTGCCCGACGGCGAGGGCACGGTGATCTGGCGGTCCGAGCAGCCCCGTTCGGTGTTCGCCCTCGCCGTGCTGACCGCGGCGTCGGCCGTTCTCGCGGAGCACGGCGAGGACGGCTACCGCGAGCGGTGGGCGGCGCACGCCTTCCCGGTGGCCCTGGTCCAGGACCTGCGCCGCCTGCACCGGCGTCACGACGCCTGCGAACCGGCCCGCGGTCAGGACCTCGCGGGCTCTCCCGCCACCTGCACCGCCTTCCGGCGCAGCCACGGCAGGGGCGGCACCGAGGACCCGGCGTAGGGGGTGATCCGCACCTCGAAGTGCAGGTGGGGCCCGGTGACGTTGCCGGACGCGCCGGAGAGCCCGATGCGCTGGCCGGCCGCCACCCGCTGGCCCCTGCGCACGTCGATGCGGGACAGGTGGGCGTACTGGGTGAAGTAGCCGTCACGGTGGCGGACCAGAACCTGGTTCCCGAAGCCGTCGCCGCAGGTCGTGATGCGGACGACGCCGGAGCCGACGGCGTACACGGGGGTGCCGGAGCCCACCGCGAAGTCCTGGCCCGTGTGCCGGTGGGCCCATCGGGAGCCCTTGGCGGCGTAGCCGGCGGAGAGCCAGTAGTGGCGGGTCGGGGCCGTCCAGTGGCGGGCGCGGTGCACGGGCCGGCGGGCGCGGTGCACGGGCCGGCGGCTGCGGTCCCCGAACCGGCAGTGGCCCTCCCGGCCGGCCGGATCGACGGCGACCGGGTCGCCGGTGTCCCTCGCCCCGGCCCGCAGCCGGTCCCACAACCCGGAGCGGACTGCCTTGCGGTGGCGTTCCGCCTCTTCGATCGCGTTGGGGCGGGCGTCGACCTCCCGGAGCCGGTCGACCCGCTCGCGCGCCTTCTCGTGCGCGCGGACGGCCCGGGCGGCCTCCTTGCGGATCCCGTCGCTCCCGGCGCCGGCGGGCACGGCGGCGAGGGCGAGCAGGAGGAGGGCGAGGAGGGCCGTCCCGGTCGCGGCGCGGGGGCGCGTCCGTGTTCGCGGGAGGCGCGCGTGGTGTTCTCGTCCCATCTTGGGATCATCGGACCGGTCGCCCGCCGGGGCGCGAAGCCCGGCCGGACACCACGGCCGGTTCAGTCGAACGGCTCAGTGACCAGGGCGCGGTAGAGGGCGGAGGACCGCGGATTGGCGGAGCAGCGCCACACGCCGTGCGGACAGTAGTCGCTGATGGTCTGGTACAGCGGCCGGTGCTTCGCGAACCAGGTGAGCATGCCTCGTACGTAGCGCGGGTTGTCGCCGTTGCGGAACAGCCCCCACTCGGGATACGAGACCGGCTTGCCGTGCGCCCGCGCGAACCGCACGTGCGCGGCGAGACCGTACGGCTCGGCGACCTGCTGGTCGAAGGGCATGCCCTGGGGCTGGTCGTAGGCGTCCATGCCGACGATGTCGACGTACCGGTCGCCGGGATAGCAGCTGGTCCAGGGGACGGCGTCCCGCCCCCGGTTCGGTGCGAACTCGAACCGGAACCGCTGCCCGTCCACGTCCCGCATGGCCTGCACGATCCGTACCCAGTACGCCTTCCAGGCCGCCGGGTCGGGCCCGCACCGATGGGTGTAGGTGATCCCGTTCATCTCCCACCCGACCACGAGCACGGTGTCCGGCACCCCGAGCCTGACCAGCCGCCGGGCCAGTCTCCGGAAATGGCCGTCGTACGCGCCGTGCGCGCCCTTGCGCAGTTCGTCCCGTACGACGGAGTCGGGCAGATGTGCCTCCGCACGGTCCAGCATCGGCACGTTGAGCACGAACAGCCGGTCGGGCCGGGCCTTCCGCCACCTGGCCCAGTGCTCGAGGTCGCCGGCCGCGCCCTCGATGTATCCCCACTGGGCTCCCTTCAGATAGGCGTGCCCGACCCGCGGGGTGGCCGGTCCCAGCCACTTGTCGATCTCCGCGATCCGCCGGATCCCTTCGGGGCCGTACCCGACGTAGGCCCCGAAGGGCCCGAGCGGCGCCGGACTGGGGGGCTTTCCTTCGGAGACGTCGGAGACGCCGGAGTCGCCGGTCCGCGCCCGCTCCCCGGCGGGCACACAGGCCGGCCCGGCGAGGAGGACGAGCGCGGCGAGAAGAGGCGCCAGAGCGGAACGAGGCGGCCGGAAACGGCACCGCACCCCTGGCCTCAACAGAGCACGAAGAGGACGAAACAGTGGCAGAAGCATCGGCACATGATGACGGTCCGTGCCCGTCCGCACACGGGAATCGCCGCCGAACCATCCGGAACGGGGTCCAGCTTTTCGCCGAGCCGGCGGGACGGGCACGGGCTGCCCCGGCACCGAGGGCTTGCAGGGCGGCGCCGACGGCGACCGGGGCCGGCGCGTCGGCCTGGAGTGCTTCACGGGCTCCGCATTCGCGCCCGCGCCGACCGCAGTCGGTCGGTATGACGCATTCGCCTGTGTACACGTCGGCCGGCACGGCGCGGTCCTAGCATGGGGCCACGCGTCGGCAGGGGGGGATGTGACCGGTTCGTTCGACGAAGAGCTCGCGGCTTTCGCCCAGGAACTCAGCGATCTTCACATCGCGTGCGGTCGTCCCGGTCTCGGGGAGATCGTCAAACGCGCGGAGCCCGACGAACTGACGAAAAGCGGTGTCAGCGATGCGCTGAACGGAAAGCGTCTGCCCAAGCGGGAACCTCTGATCGCCCTGGTCCGCGTCCTGATCGCCGTCGGCGACGGCCGCGAGGTTCGGCAGGTCGGCCGGGACGACCCGCGGCTGAACACGTGGGCCGAGGAGTGGACCCGCCTGGCGCGGCTGCAGGAACGCAGCCGACGCAGCCCGCAGCCCGCGCACCCGCCGAGGCCGCGCCCGGCGCCCGCGCATCCGCGCGTCGACTTCCAGCTCCCGCCCAAGGACGCCCCCCGGCATGAGCTGGAGGCCGCGAAGGAGGGCCTGAAGGACATCATCGCGGGCCTGGAAGCGCACCAGGAGAAAACGCAGCAGCAATTCCGCGAGCTCCTGGACGAGCGTGCCGAACTGAAAGCGCGTATTCGCGATCTCAGGAAATCACTCAGCGACGAACGCGAGGACAACGCGAGACAGAAACGGCTGCTTGCGGAACTGATGGAGCGGCACGACATGCTGAGCGGCCAGGCGGCCGCACTCCGCCGGCAGCTCAACGACATGACGGCGGAGAAACTGGACCTGGTCAACGAGGAGAAGCAGCTCTTCACCTGGCAGTACCACTCCAACTACGAATGGGGCCGCTTCGAGCAGCGGGAGCGGGAGCGCGTGGAGGCGCAACTGGCCTCCGTGCGCACGGAACTGTCGCAGGAGATCGACCGGCTCAACGGCGCCCTGGCCGACAGCGCGCGACGGCTGGAGGCGGCCGACCGGCTCATCCGCGATCTGCGCACCCCCTGACCTCACCTCACCTCACCCGAAAACCTGTTTTCCTCTTCAACAGGCAACCCGAGAAGGTCCTTTGGGTCTCTCACAGGTTGCTCACAGTTCCGGCTCGGGCGCGTGGGGTGCGTCGGCAAGACGGTCGGGGTGTGGGCTGTCCAGTCCGATGCCACTGACCATGGCACTCGCAGACGAGGAACCCGATGACCAGACAGCACCACCGCAAGGGCCTCAGACGTGCGGCGTTCGCCGCGGGGGCCGCGCTCACCGTCGTCGCCGTCGCCGGGGCCGCTCCCGGCGCCGGTGCGGCCCCGGCGGCCACGGCCGGCAAGCCGCAGCTCAAACTGATCGCGGCGTCGAAGTCCGTGGTCCTCGACCGCTACGAGTGGGAGGGCGGGTTCAGCCTCGACTTCGACCTCGGCACGTACGTCGCCGTCGACAAGGCGCCCCTCGAGTTCAAGGTGACGCGCACGTCGTACAAGGACCGGATCGTCGCCCAGCAGATCCTGCGCGACGGGTCGAGGGTGACGTCGAGGACGCTGCCCGCCGGCACCGTCAAGGACTTCACCGGGCTGCCCGGGTTCCTGGAGGTGTCCGTCAAGGACGCCTCGGGGGCCGAGATCCAGCGCACGACGGGCGCGTTCTGCCCGAACAACGCGTCCGGGCGGCTGCGTCCGGACGCCCCGGCCACCTCCCACTATCCGGAGAGCTGCCCCACCAACCCCTTCACCCTCGGCTCGGTGTGGGGCGTCGAGAAGGGCTGGGCGGCCAACACCACCGCGGTCGACTACGACCGGCAGGTCGACCTGCCCGCGGGCGAGTACACGGCCACGGTGTCGGTCGCGAAGAAGTACCGCGACCTCTTCGGGATGCCGAACGACCGGGCGACCATCAAGGTGACGGTCCGTCAACAGAGTGCGGGAGGAGAGGGCGGAGCCGGGCTGCGGCCGTCGGCGTCCTCGTCCCACTCCGGCCACTCGGCGCACTCCGGCCACTCCGCCGCCGGAGCAGCGGGGGATCACGCCGACCATCACTACGGGCCCCGCGGCGCCGACGCCCCCACGCCCTCGGCGCTCTCCCACGCCCTGGAGGCCCGCGGTCTCGCCCACCACCTGGGCGACGGCGCCGGGCACACCGACGGCTCCCGCATCGCGCCCGCGCTGAAGCCGGCCGCCCAGCGGCCCTCCGGGCGGGCCGGGGTCCCCGCCAACGTGCCCAAGCCGGACCTGCGTTCGCTGCCCGCCTGGGACATCGCCGTCACCGACGGCGAGGACGGCGACGCGCCCGGCAAGGACTACCTCGCCTTCAGCGCCAACGTCTGGAACGCCGGCCCCGCCCCGCTCGTCGTGGACGGCTTCCGCAAGCCCGGCGCGGACCTCATGGACTCGTACCAGTACTTCTACGACGCGGCCGGCAAGCAGATCGGCTACACGCCCGCCGGCACCATGGAGTGGGACCCGCGCATCGGCCACGAGCACTGGCACTTCACGGACTTCGCCAGCTACCACCTGCTGTCCGCGGACCAGAAGGACGTCGTCAAGAGCGGCAAGGAGGCGTTCTGCCTGGCCAACACCGACGCCGTCGACTACACGGTGAAGAACGCCAACTGGCACCCGCACAACACCGACCTGTCGACGGCCTGCGGTCAGCAGAACTCCATCTCCGTGCGCGAGGTCCTCGACGTCGGCTCCGGTGACACGTACACCCAGTATCGTCCCGGTCAGTCCTTCGACATCACGGACCTGCCGAACGGCACCTACTACATCCAGGTCGTCGCCAACCCGGCGAACCGCCTGCAGGAGACCAGCACCAAGAACAACGTCTCGCTGCGCAAGGTCGTCCTGGGCGGCGCCCCGGGCGCCCGCACGGTGTCGGTCCCGCCGGTGGACCTGATCAACGCGCCGTAACCGTCCGCCCCTGACGCCCCCGTGGAGACGACGACCCGCGGGGGCGTCGGCCCGGGCCGGCCCCGTCCGGGCCGGCCCGCGGGCACAACCCTCCGGCGTCCTGGCGAGTCTCCTGAGACATCTGTGCTCTTCGGACGTATTACTGCACGCAGGTAGGGTTCCGACGTTCGGCGGTGACCAGCGCCGACGACCCGAGCACGGTGTACGGGGTGAAACGGCCGAGGCAGAGGGGCGAGCGCCGGTGAGCGGATCGAGAAGGCGTGGACGTTCTCCGGTGGAGGCGGCCGGCAGGGGGAACGGCGGCCGGCGGCCGAGCGGGTCCGGCAGGACGCGGCTGACCCGGCGCGGGCGGATCCTCGCCTGGGGAGCGGGCGTGACCTCCGTGGTCGTCCTGGGCATGGGCGGGGTCGGCGCGTGGATCTACAACGACCTCAACGACAACATCAACTCCGCCGACGTGGACGACAAGCTGGGCACGGACCGGCCGGTGAACCTCAGTCCCGGCTCCAAGAACATCATGATCGTCGGTTCGGACAGCCGCGACGGCGCCAACGCCAAGTACGGCAAGGACCTGACCACCATGCAGTCGGACACGCTGATGGTGCTGCACGTCCCCGCGAACCGGGAGTGGGCCTCGGTGGTCTCCTTCCCACGTGACTCCTGGGTGGAGATAGCCGCGTGCGAGAAGGGGGACGGCAGTACCTCCGCCCCGCACCACTACAAGATCAACGAGGCCTTCGCGATCGGCGGCAGCAAGGGCAAGGTCGCCGAGGCCGCCGCCTGCAGCATCAAGACCGTCGAGGCCAACACGGGGCTGCGCATCGACCACTTCATGTCGGTCGACTTCTCCGGCTTCAAGGGCATGGTCGACGCCCTGGAGGGCATCGAGGTCTGTCCGAAGCAGGCCATCCACTCGGACAAGGCCCGCCTGGACATGGAGCCCGGCTGCCAGACCGTCAAGGGCGAGCAGGCCCTCGGCTATGTCCGGGTGCGCTACGGCGTCGGCGACAACTCCGACATCGGACGCATCGGCCGGCAGCAGGAGTTCATGAACGCGCTGGTCAAAAAGGCCAAGGACAAGCTCACCAGCCCCAAGTCGCTGTACGGCTTTTTGCAGTCCGGCACCAAGTCCCTCACCACGGACCCCGATCTGGCCGGCATCCAGCCGCTCTACGGCCTCGCCGACGAGCTGAAGGGGATCCCCAGCGACCGACTGGGGTTCCTCACGGTGCCCAACTACCCGCGTGAGGCCGACAAGCCCTCCGACCGGGCCAACGTCGTGTGGCAGTACCCGCAGGCCGCGGACCTGTTCACCTCGCTGGCCAAGGACAAGGAGGTGACCAAGGCGCAGTTGGAGGCGTCGAAGAAGAACCTGGTGTACGCCTCCCGGGTGCGCGTCCAGGTCCTCAACGGCACCGGCGTCGGCGGACGGGCCGCGGCCGTCGCCGAGAAGCTGCGCGAGGCCGGCTTCACCGTCGCCGGGACGGGCAACGCGCCCCGGACGGTGGCGAAGACGACCGTCACCTACCCCACGGGGCTGGACAGCCAGGCCGCCGTCCTCGCCTCCCGGCTGCCCGGACTGCGGGCCACGGCGGACGGTTCGGCCGCCGCGGGCGTCGTCACCCTCGTGGTCGGGCCCGAGTTGAAGGTCGAAGACGTCGCCTGATCGTCCGCGCCCGCTTCTGTTCCTGCCGGCGCCGACTGCTGTCTGTCTCTGATCGTCTCCGGCTGTCTTTGTGGTCGTCATCGCCCCCGGGATGGGGTAAGCTTGATCTTGAGCCGGTCACCGGAAAGCACAACGGTGAACGACCTCTGCGTTGGTGGTCCAAGGAAAGACGCCCCGCTTCCTGCGGGGAAATGCAGGTGCAAGGCCTGCCCGGCGCTCCATCGAGAACGAGTCCCATCCCGTGTCAGACGGGGTGGGACTCGTTTCGTTTACCGGGCCATCGCCTGCCGCCGTCTGCCGCCGCCCTGCTCCCGTACGGCCGCGAAGCGCCGCGGGCGGCTGGAGAGGAGTCCCTCCTGCCGCCCGCCGGCGCGCGGCCCGGCGTCAGGCACCCGAGGCCCGGCCGCCGTACGGCGTCAGGACACGCTCGCGCTGGAGCGTCCGAAGAACTCGATCTCGGCCAGCGCCACCTGCTTGCTCGCGGAGACCGCGTACGACGACTCGATCGTGAAGCGGACCTTGGTGACCTCGCCGACCCGGAACGCGCGCCGCTGGCCGCCCGCGCTCTGGTCCAGGACGAGTTGCCGGGTCGTCGTGGTGCCGTCCTTCAGGGTGATCGTCGCCTTGATGCGGTGCGGCAGGGCCGACTCGCTGAGCTGGTCGGCGCGGGTGGAGGTGCCCGAGGTGATGATCACGTCCAGCAGGCGCGTGGGCTCGTCGAAGCGGGCCTCGATCCACTCCCCCTCGCCCGACTGCGAGACGCCGGGGCCCCACCAGCTGTTGTTGATCTTGTCGAAGGCCAGCTCCGGCTTGTGCCCCGGGTAGGAGCGCGACGCCGCGACCGAGTCCGGCGGGACCGGGGCGCGCTTGGAGAAGTGGTCGCGGGTGGCCTGGACCGCGGCGGGCGTGTTCACCCCGGCGATGATCAGGAGGGTGAGGACGACGGCCGCCACCACCCAGGTGACGATGCGGTCGAACGTCCGGCGCAGGCGCGGGCGGTCGCCGGCCCAGGGGGTCTCGCCGTTGCGGTTGAACAGGCGGCGCCACCACGGGAGGCGGGCCGAGGAGCGGTCCTCCAGGGTCATGGGCATCGCGCAGCGGACGCAGAAGTGACGGTCGGGGTTGTTGGGGGTGGCGCACCAGGGGCACGCGACGCCGTGCAGTTCGCCCTGGACCGGACCGGGGGCCCGGACCTGCGGCCGGTCCGCGACGGGCCTGCCCGGCAGCACCGGGGCGACGGACGGGGGCGCGGCGGGGCGCGGCTCCGCGTCGGCCACGGGGACGAGCAGGGAGCGGGCCCGGTCGGCCATCGTGTCGCCGAGTGCGGCGGGCGCGGGGGCCGCGGGGGGCTGCGCGGGGGCGGACGCGGGTTCGGGGCGCGCGGGGGCGGCGGTCGGCGCCGCCGGGACGGGCACGGTGGGCGCGGTCGCGTCGGGCGCGGGAACGGGAGCGCCGGCGGGCGCGGCGGCGGAAGTGGAGGCGGGGGGAGGGGCCGGAGCGGCGGCGGGGGCGGGGCCGGGCGGCGGTGCGTCGTTCGCCGCGGTCGCCGTGCCGACCTCCGGCGGGATGGCCGGGAGAGGGGTCTCCGTGGTGTCCTCGTCGTCCGGGTCCTGGTGGTCGTCCGGTGCCGGGACGGCGTCGACGCGGGCCGGCCCGGCAGATCCCGGGCCGGCGGGCTCGGCGGCCGACGGCTCGTGCGCGGCCTCCTCCGAGCGGCGCGCGGCTCCGCCCCCGCCTGCGGACCCGGCCGCCGTACCCGTGCCCGAGCCGGCCTCCGCGCTGCTCGCGGAGCCGGAGCCGGAACCGGTCGCGGCGCGGGCCGGAGTCCGGTCGGTCCAGCTGAGCACGGCCCCGCAGGCGTCGCAGAACGACTGGCCGGGCTCGGCCCTCGTGCCGCACTCGGCGCAGTTCTGGGTGGTCATCTCTCCGGGGTCCTTTCGGCGGCGGTCACCTTGACCGAGTACGGCATGTGGGCGGGGCGGGCGGCGGCCACGAGGGTGTCCAGGCGGTGCTCGTCCGCCGGGCCCGGGTCGGGCAGGCGGAGCGCGACGTGCAGGTGGGGGCGCCGTTCGCCGGGGAACGGGCCGAGCGGCCGGGGGCTCCAGTCGGAGCCGCCGCTCTCGGAGATCTCCGGTTCCACGCCGAACGCCAGGCGGACGGCCTCCGACAGGCCCCGGCGCGTGCCGCGCACCCGGTGCAGGTAGGCGGCCGCCGCGACCGCGGCACGCAGTCTCGCCTCCGGTTCCGTGCCGTCGGTCTCCGCGCCGACCCAGCCCGTCAGCCAACGGGTGAAGTCGATCGGGGCGAGGGCCGGGTCGAAGTAGGCGGGCAGGCAGTCCAGGGAGTTGAGGATGGGGGCCATGACCTCGTCCAGGCCCGCGACGAACCGTTGCGCGAGGTCGTCGTCCGCGAAGACGGCCGGCAGCATCGCGCCGATCGGGGTGGAGGAGCCCAGCCCGTCGACCGAGCCCCTCACGAGCCGTCCCCGATCACGCGGACGCGGTGGTCGTAGGAGAAGACGAGCGCCGGGGCGGCCAGGTCGATGCGGTCGGTCGCCTCGCCGCGCTTGCCCGTCAGCGGGTCGGCCGGGTGCAGCATGACCTGGTCGACCAGTTCCACCCCGGGGACGCGTTGCAGCACCGCGAAGACCTCGCCCGACTGCACCGGGCGGCCGAACGGCCAGCCCCGGCCGTCCGCGCCGCCGGTCAGCGGGTCGAGATGACGGTAGAGGGCGTCGTGGGCCCGGCGGCGGACGCGGTCGGTGTCCACGCCCCGGAAGGCGTGCACCGTCGCCACGACCGTCACGCCCTGGTAGAACGGCGGGCCGACCGCCAACCGGGTCCCGATCAGACGGCGTTCGTCGAGGTGGCGGGTGATGCGCTCCAACAGCGAGTCGCCGGGAACCAGTTGCTCGAAGCGCAGCCGGCCGCCGGGATCCGGGACCGCCTGCGGGACGACCAACACCCGCACCGCATAGGAGCCGTGCTCGTCGGGCTCGCCCTCCAGGCAGGTGATGCGGGCGGTCTCGGGGGCGGCACGGCGGGCCAGCTCCTCGTAGTCGCGCAGGGTCACCGCCCGCTCCTGGGCGCGCAGCGTGATCGGCGCGCGCAGCTTCGCCTCCTCCACGGTCTCGCCGTCGACCCCGCCGCGCGCCGCCTCGCGGTTGACGACCTCCGAGACGTACGGGACGGAGGTGCGCAGCACCTGGACCGCGCCCCGGGCCACGTTGCCGGCCCGGCCGCCGCCGGTGCGGTAGCGGAGGGCGCGGATCACCGAGCCCTTGGGGGCGACCGCGCCGTACTGGCGCAGGCGGCCGTCGGGTTCGCGGACGGACGGCCCGAAGGCGATCTCGCCGGTGGCCGCGTCGAGGGTGATGTGGCGGTCGGCGGGGCCGGAGGCGGCGAAGTGCGGGACGACCTGCCAGTCCACCCAGCCGTCGTGCTCGGCGGTCTGCAGGAGCAGCGGCGGGTCGTCGCCGACCACCGGCGCGTGGACGAGGGCGAGGCGCTGGCCCGGCAGGCCCGTCGACTCGCCGAGGGCCTCGTCGCGGACGGTCTCGGCGTGCACGGCGGGGGCGGTGCCGCCGACCGTGAACACCTCGGCGGACCGCACCGTCGGCGAGGTGGTGTAGAAGGGCTGGCCGGGGAGGGGATCGGTGACGCGGCAGCGCAGCCAGCCGGCCTCCTGGCCGCCGGAGCGGGACAGGACATGGCCGCCGGGGATGTGCAGGACGATCTCGCCCGGGCGGTTGAGGCCGCCGGTGCCGTCCCGGTCGACCTCGCACTCCTGCCAGCCGTCCTCCGTCCAGGCCTCCCAGACCAGCGGGGGCTGGCGGGGGTCGACGCCGACGCCGTCGACCCGGCTGTCCAGTTCCAGGACCACCGCGCAGTGCGGGACGGCCGCGCTCAGGCCGAACAGCATGCAGTCGCCGGGGCGCGGCGCCTCGGCGAAGCAGAGCAGGTCCTTGCCCTCGGCGAGGTCGGCCGTCCGGTCGGTGACGGGCTCGCCCTGGTGCTGCACGACGAGTCGGCTCAACCAGCAGGGCACGACGATGAGTTCGCGTTCCGTGGCGAAGACGACCGCCTCCTCGCTCTCCGTGCGGACCGTCGCCACCTCCGTGCCCACCGGGAGGAGCACCGGCTCCTCCTGGGGCGCCGACAGCCAGAACGTCACCTCCGTGCGGGCGGCGGACGGCGGGAAGAGCCGGATGCCGACCAGGTCGAGGAAGGCGAGATGGTTCTTCTCCGGGACGCGGTTGAGGCGGTAGACGATCTGGTCGGCCATGTGGGCGACCGTCTCGACGAGGGTCACGCCCGGGTCGGAGACGTTGTGGTCGGTCCACTCCGGCGCGCGCTGCTGGATGTAGCGCTTGGCGTCGTCGACGAACTGCTGGAAGCGGCGGTCGTCCAGGTTGGGGGAGGGCAGGGCCATCAGCGGTCGCTTTCGGAAGCCGTACCGGAGAAGCCGGGGTCGCCCGGCTCGTCGTGGGACGGAATGACGTAGAAGGGGAAGACGAGACTGCGCGGGTTGTTGGTGCCGCGGATGGAGTAGCGGACGTCGATGAAGAGGACGCCCTGCTCGGCGCCGGCGGTGACCTCGACGTCGTTGACCTCGATGCGCGGCTCCCAGCGGTCCAGGCTGGTGTACACCTCGTGCTGGATGCGCCCGGCCGTCGCCTCGTTGACCGGGGCGAAGACCAGGTCGTGGATGGCGCAGCCGTACTCCGGGCGCATGGGGCGCTCGCCCGGCGCGGTGGCGAGGATCAGTCGGATCGCCTCCTCGATCTCGCGCTCCCCGCTGACCAGGGCGATGCCCCCGGTGGGTCCGATGCGCAGGGGGAACGCCCAGCCGGACCCGACGAACTGTTCGGCCATCAGAGGGCCACCTGCCTTTTCCTGATTCGCACTGCGTGCCGTCCGCGCGTCACGGCAGCGGGTACGGCTTGGCGTTGACCATGACCATGCCCTGGAGCATGAGGGTGGCGGCCCGGATGCCCACGTTGGCGGTGGAGTTGATCTGGACGGTGGCGCCCGCGCTGAACGTGGCGGCGCCGCCCGACTTGAGGTTGAGCAGGCCCGCCGCGTCGACCGACACCATGCCCGTCATCGACCTGATGTTGATCAGGTTGCCCCGGAGGGTGATGGATCCGCCGCTCCTGATGGCGATGTTGCGGCCCGCGGTGAGGGTGAGGTCGGTGCCCGCCTTGACGGAGACCGAGCGGCTGCCCTTGATGCTGACGGTGCCCTTGCTGTCCACGGTGATCTCGGTCTGCGCCCGGTCCAGGTTGATGACGAGCTTGTCGTCGCCACTGGTCAGCCGTACGCCCTGTTTGCCGCCGGTCCGCTGGCTGAGCAGGTCCAGCCGGTTGCCCTCGCGGTCGGACAGGGTGTGGCGGGAGGCCCGCTGCCGGGCGCCGTCGTGCAGGGGCACGTCCTTGACGGGGGTCGGCTTGTCCTTGCCGTTGTACAGGCCGCCGATGACGTAGGGGTGGTCCAGGGCGCCCCGGTCGAAGCCGACCAGCACCTCGTCGCCGACGTCGAGGGGGAAGATCGAGCCGCCGCGCTTGCCGCCCCACTGCACCACGCGCGTCCAGTCGCTGACGTAGGCGTCGTCGAGCCAGGGGAACTGGAGCTTGACGCGGCCCTGCTTGAGCGGGTCGCTGACGTCGGTGACCAGGGCGTTGGCGGTGCCGGGGAGGTTCAGGCCGTTGGAGGCGTTGCCGCCGCCGGAGGAGAGCCCGTACAGGGACCGCCACTGCCGTCCGCTGACCGTCACCCAGGCCTCGTAGTGCTTGCCGTCGCCGAAGACGTGCCGGACGGAGGTGGCCGTGTACTTGCCCTCGAAGGGGGCACCGACGTCGGCGAGGGTGACGGGCAGGCCGGGCCGAAGCTTCGGGGTGCCGCGCGCGACGACCTCCAGCTCGGCGAAGGAGCCGGTGACGTCGTCGGCGAGGGCCTCGGCGGCGAACTTCACCTCCGACTGCCGGTCGTAGGGGGTCTGCGCGTCGACCAGTTTGGCCGGCTTGAACTTGGCGGCGGCCTCTCCGGGGGTCGTGCCGATGCTGATGCCCGGGTTGGTCCTGGCGGGCGCGGTCGCGGTGAGCTTCTTCTTGGTCGTCACGTCCCAGCCGCGCGCCTCGACCGTCCCGACCTGCTCGGCGGCGGTGACGGCGGCCCGCAGACGCAGGATGTCGGTGCCGCCCTCGAGGACGAACGGGCTCTTGTCGCCGGGCGTGGACACGGGCGGCGCGCCGGAGGCGGGGTCGGGCTTGAGGAACTGGAACTTGCCCTTGGCGTCCACGGACATGACCATCTCGTTCTCGTCGGCGAGACGGGCCAGGAAGTCCCAGTCCGTGACGTTGGCCTGGCTGATGAACTCGTAGACGGTCTTGGTGGCCTGGATCCTGCCGATCGGGACGCCGTCCTGCGCGGCCAGCTTGCGGGCGATGTCGGAGGCGCTCTGGTTGCGGTACGCGGCGACCCGGCGCTGGCGCATCAGACGGTGGCCGGCGTCGTAGCCGCGGATGACGGTGAAGCTGCCGGTGCCGTCGTAGTCGGCCTCCAGACCGCACACCTCGCCGGTGAACAGCGGGTCGGAGGCGCCCTTGCCGTCGGCGATCGGCGCGAGGACGACGGGGGTGCCGAACTTGACCTGCAGCTTGCCCAGGACCTGACGTCCGGGGTCGCGGAAGGTGAGCCGGAACGCGGCCGGCACTCCGAGCCCCTGGTCGACCCAGCCCTCGACGAGCAGCGGCGCGATGTCCACGGGGAGGGGGCTGCCGCCGAGGGTGACCTGGATGACGCTGGAGAACGCGGACTGGACCACTAGAAGCGCACCTCCTCGGCGGCGGGCAGCACCAGCTCGACGCCGGTCGGCAGCCGGGAGGGGTCGTCGATGCCGTTGGCCTCCGCGATGGACCGCCAGGCGGAGGCGTCGCCGTACTCGCGCCAGGCCAGGGACTGGAGGGAGTCACCGGCGACGACCCGGTGCACGCGCTGCGCGGTGAGCGCTCCGGAGGTGGGGTTCTGGCCCTTCGTCTTGCTGGGGATCTCGTGCAGGCGCACCTGGCAGGTGGCGCGGATCGGGACGCCGGTCGTGCCGAACAGCGAGTACGTGACGTCGATGCTGCTGACGTAGGCGGTGAAGCGGGCCGTGGAGAACGAGCCCCACTGGAACACCACCCACGGCGGGGAGGGCTGCTTGGCGGCGATGCTCTTGGTGGTGACCTCGCAGCACTCCAGCAGTGACTCGACCTTCTTCAGGACGGTGTTGCTGCCCGGCTGGTCGGAGGAGTCGAGGAAGATCTCGACGGTCATCTCGCGCGGCTCGGGGCCCATGAACTCCGGCACGGAGCCGTCGCGGACCGCCGCGGTCGGGGTCACCTTCCACTGGGCCCGGCGGCCGAGCTGCAGTTGCGCCGGGTTGAAGTCGAACCCGAAGGACTTGATCAGTCCGCCGGGGGTGGTGCTGGTGCCGACCGGCGGTTCGTGGATCGCGAGGGTGGCACGGACCAGGCTCTTGCCGGCGCCGCCTTTGCTTCCCTTGGCCATGACGTCCTCGTCCTCTTGGTGTTCTGCTAGTCGGTGAAGCCGTGGTGGGTGATCTCCAGGACCTCCGTGGCCACGCCGGGGCTCTCCGGATTCAGCGACGGCCCCTGCCAGCTGACCGGCAGCACGTCTATGAGGCCCCACCGGGCGACCTCCGAACCGTCCGCGCGCAGCGCCGCGATCTGGGCCGTCGGACGGGTCACCCCGGTGGTGACCGAGGAGATCCACTTGGCGACCTTGGTGGTGTCCGGGGTGAGGGGACGGGTCAGCCGGATCGTGGAGAACGTGACCCGGGAGGGCAGCTGCCAGACGAACCCGTTGTTGCCGCCCTCCTGCCGGTGCTCGATCTCCACCTGGGACGACAGCCCCTCGCACCCGTTGAAGAAGCCGAGGCTCTCGCCGTCGATGGTCAGGGTGAAGAAGACGGTGGAGCCCGGGTCGAGATCGGAGGGCATCGGGTCCTGGCCTTTCCGGGAGAGGGGGCGGGGTGGCTTCGGGTCGGTCGGGTCGGTTCGGTTCGGGGGGCGGGGCGGAGGGCGGGGCGTCCGGGGACGGTCCGCGGGCGTTCGCGGGTCAGGGGAGGCGGGTCAGTGGCGGGGGTCGCGGAGTCTGCCGATCCGTTCGCGGTCGAGCCGGAGTTCGGTGCGCAGCAGACGGGTGATGCGGCCGGTGAGGCGGTGCGTCAGCTCGTCGAGCTGGAAGTCGGTGAGGGCCCGGGGATCGAACCCCGGCGGCGCCTCCGTATGCGCCGCGCCGGACGACCCCCGGTCCGAGGGCGGTGGGGGCGGGGGCGGGGTCCTGGGCGGTGCGGCGGCGCGTTGGATCACCGGGGCCGGTACCGGGGCGGGCTTCGCCATGGGCAGCGGTGTGGGCATCGGTGTGGTCGACGCAGGCGCCGTCGGTGCCGTCGGTGTGTTCGGCGCGTGCAGCTCCCGGCGCTGTACGGCGAGGGGCGCGGGGGCGACCGGGGGAAGGAAGGGGGCCGGGGGCGTCGGCGCGGAGACGGCGGCGGGGGCGGAGTCGGCGGTCGCGGTGGAGAACGGGCGGGCCACGGGGTGGCCTGAGACCGCGCCGGGTGCGGTGCGGCGCAGGGGTACCGGGCCCGGCGGCGGGGCCTGGACCGCACGGCGCTGCACGGAGGACACGGGCGCCGACGGGCGGACGGCCGACGGCGTGGCGCCGACCGCATGGGGGAGGGAGGAGCCGCGGGGCGCTGAGGCGGAGGGGATGGAGAGGGCCGTGGAGACGGGGGCCGCCCCCGGGGCGAGCGGCGGTGGGAGGGCCGGGGCGCCGGTGGGAGCCATGCGGCTCGTGGGTGTCTCGGGCGTGCTGGGCGTGCTGGGCGTGCTGGCGGCACGGCGCGGGAGTGCGGGGATGCCCGGTGTCGCGGTGGCGCGTTGCACGACGGGGGGCGGGACCGCGGGGCCGGCCGTCCTGCGGGGGGCGCCCCGCGGTGTGACGGGGATGCCGCTCGGTGCTTCGAGCGGCCGGGCGTCGGCGGGGCGGGCGGAGAGCGGGGCGCCCAGCAGGGGGCGTGCGGGCACGGGAGCGGAGGGACGCGCGGGGGGCGTCGTCGGGGCGGTGCGCTGCACGGGGGCGCCGAGAGGTGTGGCGGAGCGCTGGATCGACTCCGGCCGTGAAACCGGGGCGTTGGAGGAGGGAACGACGGGCGTCGGCGGCGCGGGGGCCGTGGCGGGGGGCGCGTTCCGGGTGAGGGGTGTCGGGGCGTTCGTGGGCGCGCCGAGGCCCGCGCGACGACGGGGCGCACTGGCGTCGGCCGAGGCCCGCTGCACGCTCGTCACGGGTGTCGGTGCGGGTGCGGGTGCGGCTGTCGAGGCGGAAGCGGTGCCGGCTGCCGAGGAGTCGGCGTCGGGACGCGCGGGCGGCGTCGGGGGAGCCGGTCGGGTGGCCGCCGTCACCGGGTTGCTCTGCGCCACGGGCCGACCGGGACCGCCCGAGGCGGGGGCGGGGGCGGGGGCGGCGGAGGCCGAGGGTGACCTGGGTGCCGTCGACGCACGTTGCACGTCGAGTGGAGCGGAGGAACCACCCTTGTCGGCAGTGGAGTCGAGGGTCCGACCGTGAACAGGGCCGGGACCTGCGCCGGGTCCGGAACCGCGGGTGGCCGACGGCCCGGTGGGGACGTCGGCGGGGGTGGCGGGTGCGGCTCGTCTGCTCACGGGGACGGGCGCGGCCGCGTCGGAGCGTGGAGCGACCGTCCGCCCCTGCCCGTCGCCCGGTGGAGGAGCGGCGGGACCGCTGCCCGAGGCGGACGACGGCGTATGCCGGCCCGCGACCGCACGCTGTACGTGGTGAGAGCCGACGGACGGAACCGGAGCATCCGCCGAACTGCGCGCAGACGTCGGCGGCTTGACCGCTTCGCGCGGGGCGGGCGAGGCATGCGGGGTGGTCGGGGCTTCGGGGGCCGCGGGGGTCGGACGGGCGGAGCTGTTCGGGACGGCGGGAACGGCACCGTTCGCCGCCGACGCACCGGGGGCCCCACCGGGGGCGTCCGCGCTCGGTACCGCCCGCTGCAGCGGGACCGACTGCCGGGTGGGCGCGGAGCCGCCTCGCGCATCGGACGCGACCGCTTGGTGCGGGGGCAACGCCCGCTGGACGTCGGTCGGTTGGCGGGTGGGCGTGGGGCCGATCGCCGTCGGGGCGCCGCCCGGCCTCGGCTGGCTGCCTGGCGTCGGGTTGCCTGGCGCCGGGTTGCCTGGCGTCGGTGCGTTGCCGGGTGCTGCTGCCTCGCGCCGGGGCAGCGCTCGCCGGGGTGCGACCGCCGGACGGGCGGACGTGGGGGGCTCTCCTGCCGGGGCGATGCCGGGCCTGGTCTCCTCGTGCCGGGGCAGGGCCCGCTGGAGGTCGGCCGGTTGGTGGGTGGGCGCGGGGCCGACCGACGCCGGGGCGTCGCCGGGCGTGGGTCCGCCGACTCCCGTGCGGGTGTTGCCCGGTGCGATCGACGGGGGTGTGGGCATCGCCCGCTGAACGGGCGTGGGGTTGCCCCGCGTCAGGGGGACGGCAGGCTTGGTGTCCCCGGGGGGTGGAGCGGTCACCGCACGCTGAACCTCCGCAGCCCGGCCCCCGGCCGCCGGGGTCACGACATGCGAACCGCCCGCCTCGGCAGCGGAGTTGCCGGTCGTCACAGCTCCGGCCGAGCCCGCGGCGCTGCCTGGTCGCGGTCCCGGAGCCGGTTCCCCGACGGTCGTCGAGCCTCCGCCGCCGGTGTCCGTGCCCCCGCCCGAGGCACGCGCCGAGTCCGCGCCGGCGGACGACGACGCGGACGCCGGCCGGGCGGGCAGCGTCCGCCGTTGGACCGGCGCCGACGTCGACCTCGTCAACGGGGTCGGCCCTGCCGACGGACGCGGGGCTGCCGGGGACACCCGGATGCCCCGCGCCGGCAAGGCGGGAGCGGGAGTGCGTGACTCCGTCGGACGAGCCGCAACCACGGGCAGCGCCTGGGCGGCCGAAGTCGCCGAAGAGGCCGGAACCGGCGAGGAGGACGAGGACGGCGAAGACAGCGAGGACGGCGAGGACGCTGACGGCGAGGACGGGCTCGGCGCCGTGGTCACGCCGAACCGGTCCCGAGTCGCAGCCGCAGTCGCAGGCCCAGCGGCAGCCGAAGCCGCAGTCGCAGGCCCAGCGGCAGCCGAAGCCGCAGTCGCAGGTCCAGCGGCAGCCGTGGGCGCGGTCGTCGTCGCCGCCGGATGCGGAGTGGCAGTGGGAATGGAAGTCCGCGTCGGCGTCGGCGCTGGTGTCCGCGTCGGCGCGTGTGCCTGCGCCGGTCCAGGTGCCGGTGTCGTCCCCCGTGTCTGCGTCGACGGGACCGCGCGCTGCAGGGGGGTCGCCCGGGGCGGCACGGCCACGCGTTCGGGCTCCGCTTCAGCGGCCGGCGGGGCGGCCCGCAGGCTGCTCATCAGGCCGCCGGGCGCCGCGTCCAGCACCGCGTGGGAGCGGGTGCTGGTGAAGGAGGGGTTCTGCCAGGTGGCCAGCCGTCCGCCGAAGCCGGCGTCGGCGACGCCCGACGTGTTCGCGGCCGCCGCCCGCTGGATGGGCGGCAGCGAGGGCCAGGCGGCCCGCACGACCCGCGCCCCCGCACCGCCGTCCTCCGCCGCCCCGGACCCGGACCCGATGCCCGTGCCGGAGTGCGCGCCGCTCGTCGTCGTCGGCGCACCTGCGTCACCGACGCGCGCCGCGCTTCCCGCGCCGCGCGCGTCGCCCGCGCGCCCCCCGCGTCCGCCCCGCAGTCGCTCCAGGAACCCCATGCCTCAGCCCTCCGCCCCGCCCCTGGTCACCAGGGACGCGATCTGGTCGGCGTAACGGCGCCGGTCGTGGTGTTCCAGGTCCAGGATCTCGTCCTGTCCCCAGTGGAAGTGGTAGGCGACGT
The DNA here is from genome assembly GCF_055606485.1 of Streptomyces sp. NPDC037083. NCBI lineage: Bacteria > Bacillati > Actinomycetota > Actinomycetes > Kitasatosporales > Streptomycetaceae > Streptomyces > Streptomyces sp. NPDC037083. Next base: position 73,467 of record NZ_JBVJSQ010000010.1, read on the forward strand.
ACGCGATCTCCTCGTGCAGCCGGTCGGTCGCGTACGTCACGATTCCCCCAGGCGGCTCCCGCCGAGTTCCACCTCGAAGGGCTCCGAGCAGTGGGGGCAGCGCACCGAGGCGCGGGTGTGCCCCTCGGCGTTGACCTGGCGGTAGAAGTCCTGGAGGAACGCCAGATCGGAGGCGAACATGTTCTCCACGATCCCGTCGTGGACGAGCGGCAGCGTGCCGAGGCGGGTGATGACCCGGCCGAGCAGGACCACCGACAGGTACGCCGGGTTCTCCTGGACGCGGATGTCGCGGAGCGGGACCAGTTCGTCCCGTGCCGTCGCCAGCCGCATCACGCCGTCGCGGTGGACCGTGCCCGCCTCGTCGACGTAGCCGCGCGGCAGTTCGAAGGGGAACTCCGTCTGCAGCCGGTACGCCGCGGGCGCCGGGGCGGGGGCCGCGGCCGCTGCGGGATCGGGCACGGCGGTGGCCGGGAGCTCCTCCTGCGGCTCCCCGCTCGCCGCCGCCGCCCGGACAGCCGTACGCCGCATTACTCGATGACCAGTTCTTCGAACGTGATCGTCACGGTCTCGGTCAGCGCGGAGGCCTCGCCCGCCTTGACCGTGCTGGTGTCGATCTTGCTGCACCAGGCGTTGCGCATGTTGTACCGCTTGACCGGGTTGTTCATGTAGTCCATCACCATGATCGTGGCGTTCTTGCGGGCGGTGCCCATCACGCCGTTGATCGACTCGGTGATCCACTGGTTGAACGCCGCGGACTGGGTCATGCCGCGCACGACCGTGCAGGTGCCGGCCTTCTTCACGCCGGGCAGCTTCTTGGTGACCGGCTTGCCCTGCGCGGAGACCTGCTGGTACTCGATGACGTCCTGCTCGAGGCTGAGGCCGCTGACCTCGGCGAGGTACTCGACCATCACGCCGTCGATCTGCAGGCCGAAATTGTGCGAAGTGAGGGCGTCACCCGGCTGGAGACTCATCTGGCTTTCCTTCTGGGGGAGTTGACTGCGGAGCGGTACGGGTCAGGGGCGGGCCGCGGGCCTACTCCTCCAGCTCCCCGCTTCCGCTCTGGAACTGGGCCAGCCGGAAGATCACGAACTCGGCGGGCTTGACCGGTGCGATGCCGATCTCGCAGACCACCCGGCCGAGGTCGACCGACTCCGGGGGGTTGGACTCCTCGTCGCACTTGACGTAGAAGGCCTCTTCGGGGCGGGAGCCGAACAGCGCGCCTCCGCGCCACTCGTTCACGAGGAAGGCCGAGACGTTGCGCCGGATCCGGGCCCACAGGGCGTGGTCGTTCGGCTCGAAGACCACCCACTGGGTGCCGATCAGGATCGACTCCTCCAGGTAGTTGAAGTACCGCCGGACGTTCAGGTAGCGCCAGGCCGGGTCGGAGGACAGGGTGCGGGCGCCCCAGATGCGGATGCCCCGGCCCGGGAACGCGCGGATGCAGTTCACGCCGATCGGGTTCAGCAGGTCCTGCTCACCGCGCGTGATCTGGATCTCCAGGTCCACCGCACCGCGCACGACCTCGTTCGCGGGGGCCTTGTGGACGCCGCGTTCGGAGTCGTTGCGGGCCCACACGCCGGCCACGTGACCGCTCGGCGGGATCAGCCGGGCCTGGCCGGCGGCCGGGTCGAAGGCCTTGATCCACGGGTAGTACAGGGCCGCGTACTTGGAGTCGTAGCCGGCCGTCTCCTGGCGCCAGACGCGGATCTGACGCGCGTTCAGCCCGGGCGGCGGGTCGATGATGGCGACGCGGTCTCCCATCAGCTCGCAGTGCGCGATCAGGCCCAGCTGGACGGCCTTGACGGCCTCCAGGTCGATCGCGCCGCGCTGGTAGGCGGCCATCAGGTCGGGCACCGCGACCATGGACACCTCGTCGACGGCCTCCAGGCCGCCGAAGCCGGTGCGGTCGGCGCTGTCGCCCAGGTACTGCGCGGGGCCGGCCGAGGCCGTCTCCTCGGACGGGACGGCGGGGGCGGCGGACGGCGCGGCGGGCAGGGCGACCGTCTGGTTCTCCGGCCGGGCCAGCTGCGCGGCGGGCGCGGCCTCGGCCACGGTGATGAGCTTGGAGCGCTCCTTGACCTGCGTGACGACGTAGGAGCGGTTGCCCTTCTTGGCGCTCACGTCGAAGGTCTCGACGGGCTTGTCGCCGTCCTTCACGATCAGCTTGAACCGCTCGGCGGGGCCCTCGCCCTCGGCGTCCGCGACCTCGACGCTCAGCGGGCCGCCGTTCTCGCCCGGCGCGACGGCCGTCACCGTGAACGTGCCGAGCTGCCTGGGCTCGCCGGCCGGCAGGGCGGCGGGCGCGGTGCCCGAACCGGTCACCGCGGCGGGGGACTTGGCCTCTCCGGAGACCCCGGCGGGGGAGCCGCCGACACGGACGACGTACGCCGCCGAGCCGCCGTTGTTGAAGAACCCGTAGACGGAGTGCGCGAGGTAGTAGCCGTCGGTGAAGTCACCGAACGCCGCCACGTACTGGGTCCAGTTGGTCACCAGGGTCGGCTCGTTGAGCGGGCCGGTCGGGGCGAGCCCGACGAAGGCCGCCACCGAGGTGCCCACTCCCTCGATCGGGCGGGAGCCGCTGGCCACCTCCTCGACGTATACGCCGGGCGACAGGTAGGACGGCATGCTGTGCTCTCCTCGGGGTACGCGTCAGGACGTCTTTCACCGTCACGCGCGAAGCGCGTATCCCGAAACGGCCCTCGGTGCACAGCCCGGGGCACCGCTGTTGCCCTCGCGGGCAGCCGCGTGCCGCCGTGCCGCTCCCGCCCGCTGCCGCCCGTGCGGTCCGGCGGGCGTCCTCGACGGGGCCGCGGGGCGATCCCGGGGACGAACCGGCGGCCGGCGGCCCGCTCGGGCAGGCCAAAGCGTCCCGCCGGGCACGGCAGCCTGCCCCCTCGCCTCTGACCCCGCCCGCCGCCCTCCCCGTAGCGTCGGCGCGTGAGCCTGTGGACTTCTCTCGAACCCTCCTCCGTCACCGTCGACCCCGGCAGCAGGGCGACCGTGCGGCTGCGTGTGCGCAACACCGGTGACGTGGTCGACGAGTACCGCTTCGAACCGGTGGGGAACGCGGCCCCCTGGACGACGGTGGAGCCGCAGACGCTGCGGCTCTACCCGGGGACGACGGGGACGGTGGAGCTGACGTTCGCTCCGCCGCGCACGCCGGACGCGACGGCCGGTCCGAACCCGTACGCGGTGCGCATCACGCCCACAGAGCATCCGGACGCGGTCACGGTGCCGGAGGGGAACCTGACGATCACGCCGTTCACGGAGGTGCGGGCCGAACTGGTGCCGCCGACCGTGAAGGGGCGGTTCCGGGGCCGGCCGAGGCTCGCCGTCGACAACGTCGGCAACACCCGGGTCACCGCCTCGCTGAGCGGCAGCGACACCGGGGACCGCCTGTCGTACGACCTCCAGCCGGGCAGTGTGCAGATCGAGCCGGGGCGGGCTGTGTTCGTCGACACGACGCTGCGCCCCCGCCGCATCATCTGGTTCGGCTCGAAGGAGGAGCAGCCGTACACGCTGAACGTGCAGCGGTCGGGTGCGGTGCCCCTGTCGGTGGACGGCACGTTCGTGCAGCGCGGGTTCCTGCCCCGCTGGCTGGCGACCGCCCTCAGCCTCGGCCTGGCCCTCGCCATCGCGTTCGTGATGATCTGGCTGGCCTACAAGCCGCAGGTGCGCAGCCTGGCGTCGGAGAAGGTCGCGCAGGCGGACGTCAACACCCTGGCGCCCAGCCCCTCGGCCACGCCCAGCGCCCCCGCCCTGGTGCCCACCCCGACGGCTCCCGTGGTGCCCGAGGCCCCGGTGAGCAGCAAGGCGGCCGACGGCGGTGGCGGCGGAGGGGGCGGAGGCGGCGGGAGCGAGTCGAAGAAGCCCGCGGCGCCCAAGAAGGAGACCGCGGCCGTCGCCGTGCAGAAACTGGCGGCGCGCAGCGACGGCCGGCACATCTGCTACCGCGCCTACGTGGCGGACAACGGCTGGCAGGACCCGGTCTGCGACGGCGCGATCGCCGGCACCACCGGCAAGAACCTGCCCGTCAAGGCCCTCAACATCGCCACGGCGGGGACCGGCGGTGTCAACGGCAACGGCGCCCATGTGAACGAGGGCTGGTACACCGGCGACAAGTGGTCGGCCGCGGCCGACGGCGTCGACATGTACATCGGCAGCACCAAGGAGGCGCTCTCGCCGCTCCAGGGGTTCACCATCGGCGTCAAGAAGGGCTCCGTGTGCCAGAACGCGCACATCAGGAACAAGGGCTGGCTGGGCCTGGGCTGCACCGAGGCCGGTAAGTGGATCTACGGCGGCAGCCCCATGGAGCAGAAGCTCCAGCTGGAGGCGGTCCGCTTCACCGTCTGACGAGGCCGCCGCGCAACGGTGTGAACGGGCACGGCCGCACGTCCCTTTGGGGCAGCGTTCGTGCCCGATGGCCTCCTGACCGTCCCCCGCCCCGCGTCGTAGCGTCGGCGGGTGACTCTGTGGACTTCTCTGGAACCGGCCGCGGCGACCGTGGATCCCGGCGGCGCCACGACGGTGCGGCTGCGTGTGCGCAACACCGGTGACGTGGTCGACGAGTACCGCTTCGAGCCCGTGGGCCCGGTGGCGCCGTGGACGACGGTGGAGCCGCAGACGCTGCGGCTCTACCCGGGGACGACGGGGACGGTGGAGCTGACGTTCGCTCCGCCGCGCACGCCGGACGCGACGGCCGGTCCGAACCCGTACGCGGTGCGCATCACGCCCACCGAGCATCCGGACGCGGTCACGGTGCCGGAGGGGAACCTGACGATCACGCCGTTCACGGAGGTGCGGGCCGAACTGGTGCCGCCGACCGTGAAGGGGCGGTTCCGGGGCCGGCCGAGGCTCGCCCTCGACAACCTCGGCAACACGCGCGTGACGGCGTCCGTGGCGGGCTCCGACATGGGCGACCACCTGGGGTACGAGTTCCGGCCGGGCAGTGTGCAGATCGAGCCGGGGCGGGCGGCCTTCGTCGACACGACGCTGCGTCCGCGTCAGATCATCTGGTTCGGCTCGAAGGAACAGCGGCCGTACGCGCTGAGCGTGCAGCGCTCGGGTGAGGTGCCCCTGTCGGTGGACGGCACGTTCGTGCAGCGCGGGTTCCTGCCCCGCTGGCTGGCGACCGCCCTCAGCCTCGGCCTGGCCCTCGCCATCGCGTTCGTGATGATCTGGCTGACGTACAAGCCGCAGGTGAACAGCGGCGCCAAGGAGAAGCTGGTGGAGGCCGGCAGCACCGCGCTGCCCAGCCCGGCGGTGTCCGCGCCGTCCGCGCCGAAGGCGGACGCCTCCGCCGATCCGCTGCCCGAGCAGCAGACGCCGTCCGCTCCGGCGCCCCAGGCCGACGAGGGCGGTTCCGGTTCCGGCGGCTCCTCGACGTCGGGCGGCGGGGACGGGAGCGGGGGCGGCAGCGCCTCCGGCGGTTCGGGCGGCACCAAGACGACCGCCCCGGTGCCCGGCGCCGTCATCATCGGCAAGGCCTCCGACCGGTGCGTCGACGTCACCGACGCCCAGAACGGCAAGGGCAAGGACGGCACACCGCTGCAGCTGTGGGACTGTGCCGGGTCGGCGAACCAGAAGTGGGTGTTCAGGAGCGACGGCACGGTCCGCGCGCTCGGCCTGTGCATGGACGTCGCCTGGGGCTCCCGTGACGACGGTGCGGTCATCCAGCTCGCCAACTGCTCCGGCAACCCCGCCCAGCAGTTCGTGCTGAGCCAGGAGGGCGACCTGGTCAACCCGCAGGCGAACAAGTGCGTGGACGCCAAGGACAACGGCACCGGCAACGGCACGAAGCTCCAGCTGTGGTCGTGCTCGGGGACCCCCAACCAGAAATGGCGCGCCCAGTGACGCGGCGGCCGCCGGCAGGGCTCACCAGGTGGCTTCGCCCGGCACCAGGCGGCCCGCCTTGCGGTACTCGCGGCGGGCCCCCTCCAGCAGGTCCCCGTCGCCGACCGGCTCGTCGCGCCCGGCGGCGAGATAGGCGGCGGTGACGACCGCGCTGCGGATCGAGCCGCCGGCGAGTTCGAAGTCCCTGGCCAGCGCCTCCGGATCGACGTCGGCGGCGCACGGCACGTGGGACAGTCCGTGCCGCCACAGCGCGAGCCGTTGTCCGGCGTCGGGGAAGGGGAAGTCGACCACGAGGTCGAGACGCCGGGTGAACGCCTCGTCGATGTTGGCGCGCAGGTTGGTGGTGAGCAGCGCGATGCCGTCGAAGGACTCCAGCCGCTGCAGCAGGTAGGCGCTCTCCATGTTGGCGTACTTGTCGTGCGCGTCCTTGACCTCCGACCGCTTGCCGAAGACGGCGTCGGCCTCGTCGAAGAGCAGCACGGCGTCGGTGCGGTCGGCCTCGGTGAAGATGCGCTCCAGGTTCTTCTCGGTCTCGCCGACGTACTTGTCGACGACCGAGGAGAGCTGGACGACGTACAGGTCGAGCCCGAGCTCTGCGGCGACCACCTCCGCGGACAGCGTCTTGCCGGTGCCGGACTCGCCCGCGAACAGGCCGAGCACGCCTCGGCCGCGTCCGCCGCCGGCGCTGAGCCGCCAGTCGCCGAGGACGCGGTCGCGGTGCCGGGCGCGCAGCGCGAGTTCGTGCAGTTGGGTCAACGGCCGCTCGGGCAGCACGAGATCGTCCCAGCCGACGTCGGGCCGGATCCGCCGCGCGTGCCGTTCCAGCCCGGACGCCGACTGCTGCCGGGCGGCGAGCCGCACATGGTCGGCGGTGAGCGGGCCGCCCTCGAAGGCGGCCAGAGCGGCGGCGGCCTGTGCGGCCCGGGCGACGCGTTCGCCGCCGAGCCGGTAGGGGGCGACGGTGGCGGCGAGGTCGAAACCGGGGACGGTGCCGGGGGCGTTGGCCGCGTCCGGAGCCGCCGCGTCGAGAGCGGCGGCCCAGGCCGGCGTCCCGCCCGCCCGGCGGCGCGGCGCGTCCAGCACGAGCGGATCGCGGGCGGCCCAGTGCGGGTCGTAGGGGCGCGGGTCGGTGAGCAGGACGGTGACGTCCGGCGCGTCGGTCAACGCGCCGACCAGCGGGCCCGGTAGGTCCGGCAGGCCGGACAGGACGACCGCCCGGCCGCCGAGGCGCGCCTCGCGCAGGAGGTCGGGGACGAGGTCGTCGGGCCCGGTGAAGCGCAGGGCGCCGACGCCCGCCGCGCGCAGGGCCGAGGCGATCGCGGCGAGGCCGTCGCCCTCACGGTGTTCGCGCAGGTAGGCGGTGAGCGGTCGGCCCTCCCGCAGCCGGTCGGCCAGCCGGTGGACGAAGCCTTCGTCGTCGTCGGGCAGCGGCGGGGGAAGCGGGTGCAGACAGCCGTGCAGGGCGGCGTCCGGGGTGTCGTCGCCCAGCAGGTGGGCGAGCAGCCGGTCCGGTACGCGCAACGAGCGTGACAGGAAGGGCCGTTCGGGCTCCTCGACGTGCAGCAGGCCGTAGGCCCGCAGCGGCGCGGAGGCGTGGAACCTGGCCCGGGCCGAGGCCAGGTGCGCGGGCGCCCCGCACAGGTCGAGGGCGAGCCCCACGGTGGCCCGCCGCCTGCTGACGTCGTCGTTGAGGTAGCCGTACAGCGGCTCGAAGGAACGGTCGAGATCGGGCGCGAGGGCGACGAGCAGCAGCGCGGCGTCCAGAGCGGTGAGACCGAGCCGGGCGGCGAGGCCGCCGAGGGAGTCGGGGCCGCCCGGGACGAGGGCGGGACCGGGGTCGGCCGGCCCGCCGTCGAGGAGGCGGCGCACCGCCTCCTCGGAGAGGTACAGGCCGCGGAGCGGGTCGGCCGCGGTGGGGTCGTCGGCGGCCCGGCGGTCGACCAGGGCGGCGACCCCGTCCCGCAGGGCGGCGAGCCGCCCGAGCAGCGCGGCAGCCCCGTCCCACACCCCGGCGATCGCGTGCGGGCCCCCGGCCCCGAACGGCCCCGCGGACACCGGAACCCCGAACCGGCCGTCGCCGTCGCCCGAGTTCACGGGCGGCTGCGTGTCGAAGGGGTTCGCGGGCGGCTGGGCGTCGAACGGGCTCCCGGTGTCGGACGGGTTCCCGGGCGGCCGGGCGTCGAAGGTGTCGCCGGTATCGGAGGGGCCCCGGGTGCCGGACGGGTTCGCGGGCGGCCGGGCGTCGAAGCCGTCCGCGGCGTGACCGGCAGTGCCCCGGGCGTGGTCGGCGGTGTCCCCGGCGTGACCGGCAGCGCCCCCGGCAGGGATGGCAGTGCCCCCGGCGGTGTCGGCAGGGATCGCGGTGTCCCCGGCGTGATCGGTAGTGCCCCCGGCAGGGATCGCGGTGTCCCCGGCGGGGGTGTTCTCGGGGTTCGTCGGAGGGCGGACGTCGACTGCGTCGTCCTGACCTGCGTACGCCCCGTTCACGGCTGGTCCGGGCGGTGGGCCGCGGCTTCCCGGGCGGCGCGGGCCGCGGCCACCTGGTGGGGGCGGTGGGCGCGTTCGCCGGACTCCGGGGGGTCGCCGTCCATGCCGCGCAGGCGGACCGCCGCGCCCTCCGTGACCGGCGGCCCGGCGTCGTACTCGGGGTAGGCCGGGAAGGGCGCGGTCACCACCAGGTCCAGGGACGGTTTGAGCTCGCCGCCCAGTGCGGACCAGATCTCGGCGAGGGAACGGGACTCGGTCTGGATGCCGGCCACCGTCACCGGCACGGCCAGCCCCAACGCCCTCAGCGACCCCGGAAGTTCGTCGGCGCTGAGCAGCTCGCGGGGCAACAGCGTGGCCAACGCCGCCGACAGCAGCCGGTGTTCGTCCTGCGGGGTCCGCGTCCACGCGGTCACCAGGTACGACAGGCGGAACCACCGCGGTGGTTGACGGCGCTTGACGACGACGTCCCGCTCGTCGCGCACCGCCATCTGTCCGCGCTGCCGCCGGGAGACGTCCTCGCGAATGTCGTACAAGTAGGTGTTGATCACAGGTGCGTTGCGCCGGGCGGCCCAGTCGCGGGTGGGGGCCTCGAAGGACACGTCGATGCCGGAGCCGGCGAGCGCACCGCTTTCGAGCAGGCCCTTGAGGACCTCGTCCACCTCGTGGATCACCGTCGCGCTCCTCAACTGCCTTGCTCGTGTGCCCCGCTGTGCCCGCCGCTCACCGATCGTGCCCCGGCCGGCCCCCGAGCCGCAGGCGCGCCGGGGTCGGCGGACGGGCAGGACGTGCTGCCCGCGGGTCCGCCTTCGATTGCCCGTTAGGTCAGATGTAGCCTTCCCGGAGGGCATATGCCACTGCGTGCGCCCGGTTGCGCAGATGCAGCCGCGTCGTGAGTCCGTGCATGACGTTCTTGACGGTTCGTTCGGAGTAGGACAGCTTGCTGGCGATCTCTCCGGTGTCCAGGCCCTCGGCGACCAGCCGCAGGACGTCCACCTCCCGTGGCGCGAGCCCCAGGGAGGGGGCGCCGGGCCGGCCCGCCGCACCGCGGTGCAGCGTGCCCACCTGGCTGATGAGCCTGCCGAGCAGATCGGCGGGCAGGTCGCCGTCGCCGCGCTGGGCGGCCAGCACCGCCTGCACCAGCCGGTGCGCGGTGGCCTCGCGGCGCCAGACGATGGCCCCGACCCCGCACTCGATGACGTCCAGCAGCTCCGTCTCGCGGATCGTGCCCACGACGAGCACCGCGCGCGCCCCCTCGCTGCGCACGATCCGCCGCAGCCGGGCCAGCGCCGGTTCGTCCAGGGTGTCCTCGATCAGCAGGGCGACCGTGCCTGCGGCGGTCGAGAGTTCCTCGCGGACCTCGACCTCCGGTCGCCCGCGCAACTGGCTGACGGCGCCCTCGCGGGAGATCGGGTCCGGCGCCTGGACGGCCACGGGAATCCGCCGCCGGGCGCCGGTCTCTGGTGTCCGGGGTGAGCTGAGCAACCGTTTCCCCCAAGTTCACGAGCCCGCGGTCCGGAGGGGACCGGTGGCGGGTGGGTCTGGTCCAGACTTCTGTGCCCTCCGGGGCGCGCGCAATCGTGGAGCACCACGAGGCCGACCACGAGAGGAAGCCCGAGAGCACCACGGTTTCCCTGCGTCGCTGCAGGTCAGACGCGTAACCGTGAGTGCGCTGCGGTCCGTCGTGAGCCTCGCCACAACGGCCTCGGGGACCCGGGCCGAACCACACGACCTCTCCCTCTACACACCCGACGCATTCGACCGCAGGAGGCAGGCATGACCGGACCGTTGCGGGAACGCGACGACGTGAACGCGCTGCTCGCCGCGGAGGCAGAGCGCGCCCGCACCGGCGCAGGACGTCTCGTCCTGCTGCGCGGGGCCACGGGCACCGGCCGCTCCGCCGCGCTGGAGGCCGCCGCCGCCCACGCGAACCGGCTCGGCCTGCGCGTCCTGCGGTCCCGCTGTTCCCCCGAGGACACCGCGCTGCCTTTCTCCTCGGTGCTGCATCTCCTGGGACCCGTACCGGAGTTCGCGGACTTCGCGCCGGGCGGCGAGGACCGCGGGAGCGCCGCGCGGCTGTGGCGGCTGCTGCGCTCGTACGCGGACCGGGGGCCGCTCATGGTCGCCGTGGACGACGTCCACCTCGCCGACGAGTCCTCGCGCCGCTGGTTCGTGGAGGCGGCCCGCCGCATCGACCGATTACCGGTCCTGCTGGTGGCCACCGAGCGCAGTCAGTACGACATCGACCCGGCCCCCGCCGGTCTCACCCACGCTCTGTCCCCGTCCCTGGTCCGCACCCACACGCTGGCCCCGCTGACCGACGAGGCCTCGGCCGGCCTGGTCCGGGCCGCCTTCCCGACCGCCTCCGACCGGTGGACGGCGGACTGCGTGCGGGCCGGTGCGGGCAGCCCGCTGTTCCTGCACGCCCTCCTCGACGACCTCGACGGCGCCCCGCCGCCGACGGCCGTCCCGTCGACGTGCGCCGCGCTGTACCCGGGTTCCTATCCGGCGGCCGTCTCCTGGTGGCTGGACAACGCGGGCCCGGCGACGGCGGAGGTGGCGCGGACGCTCGCGGCGCTCGAACAGGCCCACCAGGCCCACCAGGCGGAGCGGGAGGACGAGGCGGAGCGGAAGGAGGGCGCGGACCGGGCCGACCGGGCCGGCGCCGAGCGCGCCGGCGTCGGCGGGTGCTCCGCTGCGGCGGCGCCCGAGACCGGCCTCGCCGCCCTCGTCGCCGACGCCTCCGGCGCCGACCCCGCCCGCGTCACCGGCTGGTTCACCGCGATGACACGCCTCGGGGTGCTGCGCCCGGACCCGGCCGGCCGGCCCCGGTACGCGCACCCCCTCCTGCGGGACGCGGTGCTCGGCGGCTGGCCGACCGTCCGCCGTCAGGAGACGCACCGGGCGGTCGCCCGGGCGATGCTGCGCCGGGGCGACCACGTCGACGCGGTGGCACGGCAGCTGCTGCGCAGTGCGCCCGCCGGCCTGCCCTGGGCGATACGCGCGCTGCGCGAGGCCGGCGCCGTCGCCGCCCGCGAGGCCCGCCTCGAGGACGCCGTGCGCTATCTGCGCCGCGCCCTGCAGGAGCCGCTGACCGACGACCTGCGCCAGCGCCTGCTCACCGAGCTCGGCTCGCTGGAGTACGCCTGCGCCGACGGCCGGGCCGGCATCCCGCGGCTGACCGAGGCGCTGGACCTGCCCGCCGACCCCCGCGACCAGGTCCGCACGGCGATAGCCCTGGGCACCGCCCTCGCGGGCCGCGGCGAGGTCCGTGGGGCGGTGGCGGAGCTGCGCCGCCTGGAGTCCCGGCTGCCGACCGACCACGCCGACCTGGCCCGCACCCTGCGGACGGCGTCCGCGCTCCTGTCCGACCGGGACCAGACGGTCCGCGAAGACGCCTACAGCCGGCTCACCGACGCGGCGCGACGCTCCCCGGAGCTCGTCGGCGCCTCCGGCCTGGCCCTGCTCGTGCGCTACGCGGCGACGGCGGGGGACGTCACGGCGCGCGAGGCGATGCGCCGCCTGCGCTCGTTGCTGACGGAACCCGCCGACCCCCTGGCCGAGCCGTTCCTGCTGGGCACGGCCGCGGCGGTGGCCCAGTGGGCGGACGAACTCGACGAGGCGGAACGCCTGGTGGATCGCGGCCTGGCCGGCCAGCATCCCGCCCTCCTGCACCCGACGGCACAGTCCCTGCTGGACACCCGGTGGGACACGGCCGCGGCGCGCGGCGCGTACGACGTGCTGCTCGCCGCCCACCGCGAGACCCGCGCGCGGTGCGCGGGCGCCGGGCCCGCCAACGTCGACGCGCACGCGCTGATGGCCATGGTGGAGACGGGCCGCGCGCGGGAGGCCCGCGCTCTGGCGGACGCCTTCGACCTCCGCGACGCCCCCGACTCCTGGGAGCTGAACCGCTTCCTCTACGCGCGCGGCGTGCAGCGGTTCACCGAAGGGGACGTCGCCGGAGCCCTCCACGACTTCCTGGAGTGCGGCCGCAGACAGTCCGCGCGGGCCGTCCGCAGTCCCGTCGTCACGCCGTGGCGGACGGCGGCCGCGGAGTGCCGGCTGGCGCTGGGCAACGCCCAGGAGGCGCTGACCCTGGCGGCGGAGGAACTACGGCTGGCCCGCGCGTGGGGCACCCCGCGCACGACGGGACGGGCGCTGCGCGTCCTCGGGCTGGCGACCCGCGGCCGGCGGGGTCTGGAGCTGGGCGCGCAGGCGGTGGCCGTCCTGCGTGGCTCCCCGGCCGAGGCGGAACTCGTGGCCTCGCTCCTCGACCACGGCCGGCAGCTGACCGACGCCGGCGACCGTGCCCGGGGGCGCGAGCACCTGCGCGAGGGCGCCGAGCGCGCCGAACGGCTGGGCAGCGCGCGTCTCCTGGCCCGCGCCGAGCACGCGCTGCGCACCGCCGGCGCCCGCCGTACCGCGCCGGCCCGCACCGGCTCCGCGGCCCTCACCGGCAGCGAGCGCCGCATCGCGGAACTCGCGGCGGAGGGCCGTACGAACGTGGAGATAGCGGGGCTGCTGCACCTGGCCCGCCGTACGGTCGAGACGCACCTGACGAGCACGTACAAGAAGCTGGGGATCCGGCGCAGGGGGGAGCTGCGGGAGGCGCTGGAGGAGTGAGCGGAGCCCGGCCGGGGCCGGTTCCCGGGGCCGGGGGAGACTCGACGTCCGCACCGCGCGCACCAAAGTGTGACGCGGGTCACGTTCACGGCCCGATCATTTCCGCCCCCGCCGTCGGTCGACAGAGGGACAGCAACGGACGCAGACGAAGGGACGCGATCACCATGACCTCACCCGTGAAGGGCCCCGCGAGCTACTTCCCGTCGATCGAGAAGAAGTACGGCCGTCCGATCGACGAGTGGAAGGGCCTGATCCGCGACTCGCCGCTGACCCGTCACATGGAGCTCGTCGCCTGGCTGAAGACCGAGCACGGTCTGGGCCACGGCCATGCCAACGCGCTGGTCGCGCACACGCTGGCGGAGGCCGCCGGCTGCTGAGCCGCGGCCCGGCGTCAGCGCCCGGCCGCGCCGCCGCCGCCCGCGGCCGGACGCCGGCGGCCCTGGGCGGGCCGGCCGCGACGGGGGCGGGGAGTGGAGCCGTTGTGCTCGGCGCCGCCGCGCGGGGAGCCGTCGCGGCCCGCGCCCTTGCGCGCCGAGCCGCCGCGCGCGGGCCGGCTCTCGGCGGCGGGCGGCGGGGTGAGGACGACGGGGACGCCGGAGGGCGTCTGCGCTCCGGTGATGCGGCTCAGCTCGGCGCCTCCCGAGCGGACCCTGGTGGTCTGCGGGGTGATGCCCGCGTCGGCCATCAGACGCGTCATCTCGCGGCGCTGATGCGGCAGGACCAGCGTGACGACGGTGCCGGACTCGCCCGCGCGTGCCGTACGGCCGCCGCGGTGCAGGTAGTCCTTGTGGTCGCCGGGCGGGTCGACGTTGACGACGAGGTCGAGGTTGTCGACGTGGATGCCACGCGCCGCGACGTTGGTCGCCACCAGCACGGTGACGTGGCCGTCCTTGAACTGGGCCAGCGTCCGGTTGCGCTGCGACTGGGACTTGCCGCCGTGCAGGGAGGCCGCGCGCACCCCGACCGCCAGCAGCTTCTTGGCCAGCCGGTCCGCCGCGTGCTTGGTGTCCAGGAACATGATCACGCGCCCGTCACGGGCGGCGATCTCCGTGGTCGTGGCGTGCTTGTCCTCGTCCTCCACGTGCAGGAGGTGGTGCTCCATCGTGGTGACGGCGCCCGCGGACGGGTCGACCGAGTGGACGACGGGATCGTTCAGGTAGTTGCGCACCAGCCGGTCGACGTTGCGGTCCAGGGTCGCCGAGAACAGCAGCCGCTGGCCGTCGGGACGCACCTGGTCGAGCAGCTGCGTCACCTGCGGCATGAAGCCCATGTCGGCCATCTGGTCGGCCTCGTCGAGGACGGTGACGGCGACCCGGTCCAGCCGGCAGTCGTCCCGGTCGATGAGGTCCTTGAGCCGGCCGGGCGTGGCCACGACGACCTCGGCTCCGCCTCGCAGGGCGCTCGCCTGCCGGCCGATCGACATACCGCCGACCACCGTGGCGATCCGCAGCCGCAGCGCGCGGGCGTAGGGGGTGAGGGCATCGGTGACCTGCTGGGCCAGTTCCCGGGTGGGGACCAGGACCAGGGCCAGCGGCTGGCGGGGCTCGGCCCGCTGTCCGGCCGTACGGGCCAGCAGGGCCAGGCCGAAGGCGAGGGTCTTGCCGGAGCCCGTCCGGCCGCGGCCCAGGACGTCCCGGCCGGCCAGCGAGTTCGGCAGCGTCGCGGCCTGGATCGGGAAGGGTGTGGTCACGCCCTCGGCTCCGAGGGCGGTCAGCAACTGCTCGGGCATGTCGAGCTCGGTGAACGCCTCGACCGGCGGCAGCGCGGGAGTGAGGGTGACGGGCACGGCGAACTCACCGCCGGACGCGGCGGGACGGCTCCCGCGTCCGTTCCGCCCGGCCTTGGCCGAACGGGACGGGGCGCCCTGGCGCCGGTCCGTACGGGAGCGGACGGAGCTGTTGCGGTTCATCCGTGACCTTCCTCGAAAGGGCGACACACCATGAGCCGGGGCCCGCACTCATGAGTGCGGGCCCCGGCCGTGTCGTCCGCTTGAAACAGACGTCAGACGGTTCAGGCGGGGAGGATGTTCTCCGCCTGCGGGCCCTTCTGGCCCTGCGTCACGTCGAAGGTGACCTTCTGGCCTTCCTGAAGCTCACGGAAGCCGGACGTGGCGATGTTCGAGTAGTGGGCGAAGACGTCCGGGCCGCCACCCTCCTGCTCGATGAAGCCGAAGCCCTTTTCCGAGTTGAACCACTTCACGGTGCCAGATGCCATGCTGTATCTCCTTTGGGGCAATGCCCGGTGTCCGCACCTTGCGGACCCGGCGTCGCAGGATCAGGAAAGCCCCAAAAACAAAAAGAGTGCCCGTCGACGTATGGTCGAAGAGCACTCAAAAGCCTCTGGTAACCGAAACTGCCACTTTTATCACGGTAGCACACGTCGGCGGGAAGAGCCCGTGCAACGTGGTGCATGTCTCTTCGCGGGTCGAGGTTGAGTACGCGTACTCAGGAGGAACGGCCCGCGGCTCGGCAGGCTGAGGACACGAGCAGTCCAGCCGTCCGGGCGAGCAGAGGAGCCGTCATGCGTGTGACCAGGAGCAGCACGGGTGCGGGCCGCACCCGTGCGGCCGCGGCCCCGGCCATGCTCGCGGCCGTGGTGGCCCTGAGCGGCTGCTCCCTGCAGATCGAGGAGGCCGTCTGCGGCAGCGGCTCCTACCCGGTGCTCGCGGTGAACAGCGGCGGCGGCGACTGCGTGCCCGACGACGAGGAACCGGCGGCGGGCTGGGCCCGCTGTCCGAAAGGCAAGGAGCCCGAGAAGGTCGGCGACGAGTGGGACGTCTACTGGAGCACCCGCACCCTCGACGAGAACGGCCGGATCATCGAACTCCCCGAGGGCGAATAGGGCGCGGAAGGACGGCTGTTCCGGGCCGCGTGTCCGCGGTGTGCCGTTGTATAAACGGATCATGATTTATCACGTCGTACCGCTCGACGAGTGGAACGCCGACGCCGGCCGGCCCTACGCGCCGGCCTCCCTCGCGCAGGAGGGGTTCGTGCACTGCTCGCCCGACGAGGAGACCACGCTCGCGATCGTCAACGCCTTCTACCGCACGGCCCCCCGGCCGCTGCTGGCGCTGGTCCTCGACGAGGAGCGGCTCACCTCGCGGTGCGCGTGGGAGGCGGCCGCCCCGGCGCCGCCGCCCGGCGTCGGGCCCGGGACCCTGTTCCCGCACGTGTTCGGCCCGCTCGACCGGGACGCCGTCGTCCGCGTCCTGGAGGTCCGCTGGGACGACCACGGCCGGGCGACCGCCCTGACGGACGCCGGCTGACCGCCGGGGCGGGCCGGAGCCCGCCCGACGGGGGCCTCGGGGCGGTGGCGGACGCGAACCGTCGGACGTGTGCGGTGCGGACCGTCAGAGGTCGAACTCGTGCGGCGCCAGGTCGAGGGTGAAGCACGCCTCCCGCACGACGGCCTGCTCGGTCTTGTCGAAGTCGCCGTCGGCCCCGCCGATCACGATGCCGATCTGGACGACGGCCCGCGCCTCGGCCGGCTTCTTCTTCGCCTTGGCGATCTCCTGCAGGACGCTCACCTTGCCGAAGTCGAAATCGGCGGTCAGCTTGTTCAGGTTGTCGTCGAAGCGCCGCTGAAGGTCGGTGGCGTCGAAGTTCTGCAGCACCTCGTTGGTGGCGATCAGCTGTGCCACCCGACGCCGCTCGGTGGGGTCGACGGTGCCGTCCGCCGCCGCGACCAGGGCGCACATCGCCATGCTCGCGTCACGGAAGGCGCCGCTCTTGAGGTCGTTCTTCCGTGCCACGAGCTGGGTCTGCATCGTCGACGCGGACTCTTTGAGGCGGTCCCACAGGGCCATCAGAACTCCAGATGATCGGTTCGGCGCCGGCACCACGGGTGCGGCGACATCTACAGCAACGTAGAAACTTCCGGCCGACCGGATAAGTTCCGGCGGGTTCACGGACGTGGCCGAGCCCGCCCGCCGGACAGGGCGGGCGGGCTCGAGGGCGTCCGGTTCGGCTGAGGCAGGCCGTTCGGTTCAGCTGAGGCAGACCAGCCCCAGCAGGCAGACCTCGGACGGGGAGGTCGCCGCGGGTGCGGGGTCGGTCTGGGAGGACGACGAACCCGCTCCGGAACCAGAACCCGACCCGGACCCGGAAGCCGAGGTCGAGTTCGAGTCCGACGAGGTCGAGTTCGAGCTCGACGAGCCCGTGTCGCCGGTCGTGCCCGAGGTGGACGACTGCTGCCCGGCCGAGTCGCCGGGGGCGGTGACCGGGGCGTCGTAGGAGGAGGACCCCGTCGCCCGCTGGGGGGCGGACGGAGTCGTCGAGTGGGTCCGGGGCGCGGCGGCGGGGGCGTCCGCGCCCGACGGTGTGGACCGCCGGCCCCCGAGCTCGGTCGACGGCGACGGCGACTGCGACCGGGCGCCGGGCGTGGGCCGGTGCGCGTCGGACCGGCTCACCGTCGGCCGGGTGTGGTCCGAGGTGGGTTCCTTCCCGGCCGACGTGTCGGGGAGCTCCGGTGCGGCGGCCGCCTGGGTGCGGTCGCCGCCCTGGTGGCCCAGCGCGGCGACGGTCAGCCCACCCCCGACGAGGGCGACGGCCGTCGCGACCACGGCCCGGCGCTGGTTCTTCTTCCAGCGGGCCAGCTGCCTCCGCCGTGCGGCCCGCCCCTGCGGCGCGGACGGCGCGGGCTCCACGGACGGCTCGTCCTCCGCGCCGGCGGACGCTGCGGGCGCCGGGTCGAGTGCCGGGTCGGGCGCCGGACCACGGGACGGCTCGGTCCACGGCGACGGGTCCGCGTACGCCGTCGTGTACGTCATCGGCTGTGCGACCCGGGCCGAAACGGTGCGGTCGAGGGCGGTGACCGGAGCGATGTCCGGGGCGTAGGCCCCGCACCCGGGACACACCAGGGCGCCGTTGAGATGCCGACGACACGAGGAGCAGTAGTCCATCTGCGGTCTTCCTGAGTTGACGTGCCGTCACCCCGTCGGGGGCCGCGACCTGGTCACGTTCGCACGTGGGATCGAACGGCCGTCACGCTAACGAGTCATTCGCGAGACTGTGTGCAGCCTGTGTGAGGCTCCTGCACAAATCCCTTGAGGGCTCAAGATGCCGTCCATCCATGTGAACAGGAATCATGTACGCGACTATTGACGCGCTCAGGGCAGGGCTCTAGCTTCCGGGAGAAAGCGCTTTCCAGTTCGGCCGACCCGCACTCGCCCCGTTCCTGGAGATGATCATGCAGCTGAGATCCGTCATGGCGTGCGTCAGCCTGGTGACAGGCGCGCTCGTCGCGCTGTCCGGCACCACGGCGCAGGCCGCCACCGCCCGCTACGAGGCGGAGACCTCCCCGGCGGTCTGCACCGGCACCATCGACTCCGACTGGGCCGGCTACTCCGGCAGCGGATTCTGCAACGGCGCCAACTCGACCGGCGGATACGCCCAGTTCACCGTGACCGCGGCCACGGCCGGCACGGCGACCCTGAGCGTCCGCTTCGCCAACGGGACCGCCGACGCGCGGCCCGCCTCGCTCGTCGTCAACGGCGCCGCCGTGCAGACCCCGTCCTTCGAGGCCACCGGCGCCTGGTCGACCTGGGCTGCCAAGTCCCTCACGGTCGCCCTGAACGCCGGCAGCAACACGATCCGGCTCGCCCCGACCACCTCGGCCGGTCTGCCCAACGTCGACCGTCTCGACGCGGTGACCCCGGACGGCGGCACCACCCCGCCCGCCGACGGAGCGATCTACGTCTCGCCCACGGGCGTCGACGGGGCGGCCGGCACCCAGTCCGCGCCGACCACCCTCACCTCGGCGATCGGCCGCGTCTCCGCGGGCGGGACGATCTACCTGCGCGGCGGGACGTACGCCTACTCCTCGACGGTCACCGTCCCGCAGACCAACAGCGGCACCTCCGCCGCCCGCACCACCCTGTCCGCCTACCCGGGCGAGCGGCCGGTCCTCGACTTCTCGGCGCAGAGCGAGAGCGCGTCGAACCGGGGACTGCAGCTCTTCGGGTCGTACTGGCGGGTGTACGGCATCAGCGTCCAGCACGCCGGTGACAACGGGATCTACGTCGGCGGCAGCAACAACGTCATCGAGCGCACGGTGACGGCGTACAACCGCGACACCGGGCTGCAGCTCGGCCGGATCGCCTCCACCACCCCGAGCAGCCAGTGGCCGTCCGGCAACCTGATCCTGAGCGCCGAGTCGCACGACAACGCCGACTCCGACGGCGAGGACGCCGACGGTTTCGCCGCCAAGCTCACCACCGGCGCCGGCAACGTCTTCCGCTACGCCGTCTCCCACCACAACATCGACGACGGCTGGGACCTGTACACCAAGACGGACACCGGCGCGATCGGTCCGGTCACCGTCGAGGACTCGCTGTCGTACGACAACGGCACCCTCTCGGACGGGACCGTGAACTCCAACGGCGACCGCAACGGCTACAAGCTCGGCGGCGACGACATCGCGGTGAACCACGTCGTCCGGCGCAGCATCGCCTTCCACAACGGCAAGCACGGGTTCACCTACAACAGCAACCCGGGCTCCATGGCCGTGTCGAACAACCTCAGCGTCGACAACGCGCAGCGCAACTACTCGTGGGACGCCGGGACCTCGGTCTTCCGCGGGAACACCTCGTGCAGGTTCTCGGTGAGCGGGTCGCACGACAGGACCATCGGCGACGTCGACGGCACCAACCAGTTCTGGACCGGCGCGAACGGCTCCCGGTGCGCCTCGTACCAGGGCGCCCTGGGCTGGTCGTTCGCCTCGGACGGCCGTCTCGTCGTGACGCTGGGCGGCAGGCAGGTGACGCTGTGACCGATGTGAGCACGACGGCTTGACGACCGACGAAGGCCCGGGTCCCGTGACCCGGGCCTTCGTCATGCGGAGGGCGTCCCGGGTCCCGTGTTGAGGATCGCGCGGGCCTGTTCCGCGGCGCGGGTGGTGCTCTCGCTGACGAAGTCGAGGAAGCGGGCGATGTTCTCGAGGCGGGCGGCGGCCGGGGTGCCGGGGCCGAGGACGCCGACGCCCTGCCGTGCGATCTCCACGACCTGGAGGAGGGACCGGGCGCTGGCCATCATCGACTGGTACCAGACGTCGTCGTCGACGACGTAGCGCTCGCGGCGGCGGTCGTCGCGTTCCCGGCGCACGAGTCCCTGGCTCTCCAGGAAGGCGATCGCCTTGGAGATGGACGCGGGGCTCACCTGGAGGCGCTGCACGAGTTGGGACGCGGTGAGGCTGCCGTCGTCGGTGAGGGTGAGGCAGGCCAGCACGCGGGCCGTCATCGTGGGCATGCCCGAGCCCATGAGGACCGTGGTGAACACCTCCTCGTACTCGCGCATGGCCTCGGGGTCGCGCCCGTGGGCCTGCGGGGGCGCCTCGGCGCCCCGGGGCGCGGCCTGCCTGCGCCGGTGGGTGCGGCGTTCGGTGGCGCGCTGGGCCAGGTCGGCGCGGTAGGCGGTGGGGCCGCCGTTGCGCATCACCTCGCGCGTGATCGTCGAGGTCGGACGGTCGAGCCCTCTGGCGATCTCGGCGTAGGCGAGGCCGTCGGCCAGTCCCAGCGCGATCCGCTGGCGTTCCTGCTGGGTGAGCCTGCCTCCCGGCATCGCGGTCTCCTTCGTGCTCCGTGGTGCCCCCGAGTATAGCGTTCACCGGCATTTCATTGCAACGAGACCCCTTTCTTTGTTGCATTACATTCAGATCCATTGCAACAAAATATGCGCTCTGAGCTGCAATGATTAGCAGCGCGCGCAACGAAGGTGTTGAGCAATCCATGAACGCAACGTAGCTTTTCCATCGTCAGAAACAACGCCTCGAAGGAGCGCACGATGCAGAAGTTCGACACCCCCGCCCCGGTCTCCGCCGTTGTCGACATCCCCGCGGGACGCATCCGGTTCATCGGCGCCGACCGGACCGACACCGCGGTCGAGGTCCGGCCCGCGGACGCCGCCAGGAGCCGTGACGTGAAGGCGGCGGAGCAGATCGAGGTCGCGTACGCCGACGGGGTCCTGCGGATCACCGCCCCCGAGGCGAAGAACCAGCTCTTCGGCCCCTCCGGCGCCGTCGAGGTGACCGTCCAGCTGCCCGCCGGATCCCACGTCGAGGCGAAGGCGGCCGCCGCCGAGTTCCGGGGCGTCGGGCGGCTCGGAGACGTCGCCGTCGACGGCGCGCAGGGCCCGATCAAGCTCGACGAGGCCGCCGGCGTCCGCCTCACCGTCCTCGACGGCGACATCGCGGTCGGCCGGCTGGGCGGTCCCGCGGAGATCAGCACCCAGCGGGGCGACATCCGCGTCGACGAGGCCGGGAGCGGCACGGTCACCCTGAGCACCCAGAAGGGCGACATCACGATCGGCGCCGCCCGCGGAGTCTCCGCGTCCCTGAACGCCGGCACCTCCTACGGCCGGATCGACAACGCGCTGCACAACGCCGACGGCGCGGCCGCCGGTCTGACCATCCACGCGACCACCTCGCACGGCGACATCACCGCCCGCAGCCTCTGACCCGGCGGCCTCCGGCCCCACAGCCTCCGAAGGAGCACCCCTCATGACCAGCCCGGCCATCGCGGCGAACGGACTGCGCAAGTCCTACGGCGACAAGCTCGTGCTCGACGGCGTCGACCTGACCGTCCCCGAGGGGACGATCTTCGCCCTGCTCGGCCCGAACGGGGCCGGCAAGACCACCGCGGTCAAGATCCTCTCCACCCTCGTCTCGCCCGACCCCGCCTCCGGCGAGATCCGGGTCGGCGGCCACGACCTCGCCGCCGACCCCCAGGCGGTCCGCGCCGCGATCGGCGTCACCGGGCAGTTCTCCGCCGTCGACGGCCTGATCACCGGCGAGGAGAACATGCTCCTCATGGCGGACCTGCACCACCTGTCGAAGAGCGAGGGCCGGCGGGTCGCGGCAGAGCTGCTGGAGCGCTTCGACCTGGTCGAGGCCGCGAAGAAGCCCGCCGCCGCCTACTCCGGCGGCATGAAACGCCGCCTGGACATCGCCATGACCCTGGTCGGCGACCCGAGGATCATCTTCCTCGACGAGCCGACCACCGGTCTCGACCCGCGCTCCCGGCACACCATGTGGCAGATCATCCGCGAACTCGTCACCGGCGGGGTCACGGTCTTCCTCACCACGCAGTACCTGGAGGAGGCCGACCAGCTCGCCGACCGCATCGCCGTGCTCCACGACGGCAGGATCGCGGCCGAGGGCACCGCCGAGCAGCTCAAGCGGATGATCCCCGGCGGCCATGTCCGGCTCCGCTTCTCCGACCCGTCCGCGTACCGGAGCGCCGCCTCGGCCGTGAGCGACGCCGTCCGGGACGACGCGGCGCTGGCGCTGCAGATCCCCAGCGACGGCACCCAGCGCGACCTGCGCGCCATCCTCGACCGGCTGCACCGCGCCGGCGTCGAGGCCGACGAGCTGACCGTGCACACCCCCGACCTCGACGACGTCTTCTTCGCCCTGACCGGCCCCGACCTGCCCGCCCAGCCGAACCAGTCCAAGGAGGCTGTCCGATGAGCTCGCCCCTCGCACCCGCCCGCCCCGCCCGGCTCTCCCTCGCCGTGCGCGACTCGGCCACGATGCTGCGCCGCAACCTCCTGCACGCCCGGCGCTACCCGTCCCTCACCCTCAACCTGCTGCTCACCCCGGTCATGCTGCTGCTGCTCTTCGTCTACATCTTCGGCGACGTGATGAGCGCGGGCATCGGCGGCGCCGGCCGCTCCGCCTACATCGCCTACATCGTTCCGGGCCTGCTGCTGATGACCGTCGGCAGCACCGTGATCGGCACCGCGGTGTCCGTCTCCAACGACATGACCGAGGGGATCATCGCCCGCTTCCGCACCATGGCGATCCACCGCGGCGCCGTGCTCATCGGTCACGTCGTCGGCAGTGTGCTGCAGTCGGTCATGAGCGTGGTCCTCGTGGGCGCCGTCGCCGTGGCCATCGGCTTCCGCTCCACGGACGCCACGGCCCTGGAGTGGCTGGCGGCGTTCGGACTGCTCGTGCTCTTCGCCACGGCGCTGACCTGGGTCGCGGTCGGCATGGGTCTGATCAGCCCCAACGCCGAGGCGGCCAGCAACAACGCGCTGCCGATGATCCTGCTGCCGCTTCTGTCCAGCGCGTTCGTCCCGGTCGACGCGATGCCGGGCTGGTTCCGGCCGATCGCCGAGTACCAGCCGTTCACGCCCGCCATCGAGACCCTGCGCGGTCTGCTGCTCGGCAGCGAGATCGGCCACAACGGGTGGCTCGCCGTCGCCTGGTGCCTGGGGCTCGCCGTGCTCGGCTACTTCTGGTCGGCCTCGAAGTTCAACCGCGACCCGAAGTAGGCGCGGTGACAGCGCGGGCCGCCCCCGCACACCGTTCCGCCCGAGGGCGGCGCACCCCGGCACCGGGCCGGCGTGCGCCGCCCGTCGGCGTCCGCGGCCGCTCACCCGGCCCGGCCCGGTCACGACGGCCGGTTTCCGGGGTGCGGAGCGCGCCGGGTCGAAGCCCATGTCGGCGAAGCGGCCGCCGAGTTCGGGGAACGCGCTGCCCTGTCGCGGAAGCGTCCCCCTCTCGTACGTCCGGGCGTAACGCCCGCGTCAGCCGGGGATCAGCTGGGGAACATCCCGGCGGTGGCGTTGACCCAGGTGCCCGTGACGGCGACGCCGGCGTCGGAGGCGAGGAACGTCGCCAGCGCGGCGATGTCCGCGATCCGCGGCGAGCGCCTCGTCATCCGCAGACCGTCCAGGTGGGAGCGGATGCCGTCCACCGCGGCCTCGTCCGCGGCCGGGGCGCCCGCGGCCGTCAGCTTCTCCGGGGTGAGGGTGTCGACGACGCCGGCGGTCCAGATCCCGCAGACGCGCACGCCGGCCGGCCCGACCTCCTGCGCGAACTGGCGGATCAGCGCGTCCAGCGCGCCGTCGGCCGCGCCCGTCCCGCCCAGCATCGGGGTGCCGTTGGCCGACCCGCTGTTCAGGGAGAGGATCACGCCCGACCCCTGCGCGGTCATCCGGCGGGCAGCCGCCCGGGCGGTGACGAACTGGCAGGCGATGCCCTGCACGACGGGCCGGGTGTAGTCGTCGACCGACATCTCGGTCAGCGGCACGCCCTGGAGGTCGCCGCGCGGCACGAGGTTGAAGGAGACGTCGATCCGGCCGCACCGCTCGACGACGGCCGTCGCATGGGCCTCGACGGCCTGTTCGTCGCGCGCGTCGAGCACGTCGTACTCGGCGTCGGTCTCGGCGGCCACCTGGCGCAGCGTCTCCTCCGTACGGCCGACGAGGACCACCCGCGCCCCCGCCTCCGCGTACGCCCTGGCGACTCCCGCGCCGAGCGCACCCGCTCCGCCGTAGACGACCGCGACCTTGTTCTCCAGGCTCTTCGCCATGACTCGTCCGCTCCTCGCACAGGGGCGCCCCTGTGCGCCCGTCACTCATAGGACGCGCGCGCCGGGAAAACTCATCGGCCGCCGGCGGCTCGGAGCGTCATCGGCAGCCCGAACGCGGGGAACGGACGCGGTTCGAAGGCCGTGATCTCCGGCGCGCGGCGGGCGTGACGATTTCCGGGCGATGTTCCTGATGCGCCCCGTCCGTCGGGCGCGCGACACCCGCCCGGGGTTCCCGGGGTTTCCGGCCTGCTTCGCGGGCGGCGCGGCGCGGCTGCGCGAACGCGGCTCGACAGTGCCTCGACGTCGGCGTGGAAGGCGAGCCGGTTCCGCCTCAGACGGGCTGCGGCCCGGGGCTGCCGAGCAGCTCCGACGCGGTCTGCAGCGGGGTGAGGGCGAACCGGGGCGGGACGGCGTCGGGCCGGGCGTGACAGGTGAAGCCGAGGCGGACCATGGCCCGGACGACCTCGCCGCCGGTGAAGTCGCGCCGGTCCTGCCGGGTGATGACCTCGCCGACCTGCTTCACGGGGTAGCGGCGGCGGCCGATCGTCACGGACTCGCCCGTGACGATCTCGGGCGGGATCCCCTTCATCGAGTCCAGCACTCCGTGCTTGGTCAGGTCGAACGGATAGCGGGCGATGACACAGCGCATGTGATGCCTCCCAGGAGGAAGAAGGGAACGGACCGGCCGGGACGCGGACAGGTCAGGCGAGGCGGGAGAGGACGTCGTCCGTGCCGGGGACGTCCCGCAGACGGACCCGGTCCGTGTACGCGGGACCGTCCCGGAAGACGGCGAGCCGGGCGCGGCTGACCGCGCCCGTGAGCTGGTCGTCCCTGTCGCACAGGAGGAGGTACTCGACTCCGGCGCCGGCCATCAGGGAGAGGGCCACCTCGACGGTCATGTCGTCGAGGACCCGGGGACCGGCCACCTCGACGTCGTGGACCCTGGTCGTGAGGGCGGAGTCCGCCCGGTGCTGTCGCGTCCGAACCGGTGTCAAAGAAAGCCTCCTGCCGAGATGGATGAGCTTGCCTGCCGCGAGCGCCCCGAGCGCCGTGGCGCGGCGGGGCGGTCGCGGCGGGCGGGACGGTGACGAGGCCTCAGGCAGCCGGATCGACGGCGGGTCGCCGCTGCGTCCTGCGCTGCGCCGGGTCCCGGTCGGGCCGGCCCGCGCCGCCGCGGCCGCGACGGCCCCGGTAGCCGGAGGGCGAACCCGAAGCCGAGGAAGAGGAGGACGACGTGGCACGGCGGGGACGCTTCACGGCCGGGGCGGTGATGACGACCGGGATGCCGGACGGCGTCTGCGCGCCGGTGATGCGGCTCAGCTCGGCCTCGCCCGAACGCACCGGGGTGACCTGCGGGGAGATGCCGGCCGTGGCCATCAGCCGGGTCATGCCGCGCCGCTGGGCGGGGGTGACCAGGGTGACGACGCTGCCGGACTCGCCGGCCCGGGCGGTGCGTCCGCCGCGGTGCAGGTAGTCCTTGTGGTCGCTGGGCGGATCCACGTTGACCACCAGGTCGAGGTTGTCGACGTGGATGCCTCGCGCGGCGACGTTGGTCGCCACCAGCACGGTCACGTGCCCGCTCTTGAACTGGTCGAGGGTGCGGGTGCGCTGCGGCTGGGACTTGCCGCCGTGCAGGGCCGCGGCGCGCACGCCGTTGTTCAGCAGGTGCGTGGTCAGCCGGTCCACCGCGTGCTTGGTGTCCAGGAACATGATCACCCGGCCGTCGCGTGCCGCGATCTCGGTGGTGGTGCGGTGCTTGTCCGCGTCGTGCACGTGGAGCACGTGGTGCTCCATCGTGGTGACGGCGCCCGCCGACGGGTCGACGGAGTGGACCACCGGGTCGCTGAGATAGCGGCGGACGAGCAGGTCGACGTTGCGGTCCAGAGTGGCGGAGAACAGCATCCGCTGCCCGTCGGGGCGCACCTGGTCGAGCAGCGCGGTGACCTGGGGCATGAAGCCCATGTCGGCCATCTGGTCGGCCTCGTCCAGGACGGTGACGGCGACGTCGTCGAGCAGGCAGTCGCCGCGGTCGATGAGGTCCTTGAGCCGTCCCGGCGTCGCGACGACGAGTTCGGCGCCGCCGCGCAGCGCGGCGACCTGCCGGCCGATCGACATTCCGCCGACCACGGTCGCCAGCCGCAGCCGCACGGAGCGGGCGTACGGGGTCAGCGCGTCGGTGACCTGCTGGGCGAGCTCGCGGGTGGGGACGAGGACCAGGGCGAGCGGCCGTCGGGGCTCGGCACGCCGGCCTTCCGTCCGGGCCAGCACGGCGAGGCCGAAGGCGAGGGTCTTGCCCGAACCGGTGCGGCCGCGGCCGAGCACGTCACGGCCGGCCAGCGAGTTCGGCAGGGTCGCCCCCTGGATGGGGAACGGCACGGTCACGCCCTCCTGACCGAGCGCGGCCAGCAGCGGGGCCGGCAGGGCGAGGTCGGCGAACGACTCGACGGCGGGCAGCGACGGGGTGACCGTCTTCGGCAGGGCGAATTCGCCCTGCGGCGCGGCCTGTCGGTGTCCGCGGCCGGGGGAGCGGCGCGAACCGCCGAAACGCCCGGCGGAGGAGCCGGCGAAACGGTCGTATGTGCGAGTTTTCTGCGAACGATTCATGAAGAAACCTTCCTTGATACGGGCGCGTGCCAAGGAATTCCGCAGCGAGATGAACAGCGCAGAAAATCGCGAGAACGAGCCGAAAAACGAGGGGGCCGAAGCGTCGGCCGGCGGGGAGGAAAACACCCGGAAATGCAGCGAGCTGGGGCCCGCACCCCAAGGTGCGGGCCCCAGCTGCAAGAAGTATGCGTCAGCGCCTGTGTCAGGCGGGGACGATGTTCTCGGCCGTCGGGCCCTTCTGGCCCTGCGCGATGTCGAACGACACCTTCTGGCCTTCCTGGAGCTCACGGAAGCCCTGGGCGGCGATGTTCGAGTAGTGGGCGAAGACGTCGGCGCCGCCGCCGTCCTGCTCGATGAAGCCGAAGCCCTTTTCCGCGTTGAACCACTTCACGGTACCGGTAGCCATTTGAATCTCCTTCGGGACGGTGCTCGGAGTTCGCCCTGTGCGGACTCCGGTCGCCGTGATGATCAACCCGTCGGAAAACCTCAAGGCAACCACAACTGCAACTGAGATCGACACTAGCACGCCTAGATCGAGCCCGCGCGAAAAATAATTCCGGCTGCCTTCCGTGTCGGGGAATAGCCGTCGCGCGCCATAACCATTTCTCATGTCGCGGCCGCAGATATTCCTTCGCCGTGGACCCCGGTGTCATCGGTCGGTATGTCCCGTTGCGGCTGTGACCTGCTCTGATGCCGATCTCCGGAGGGCCGCGCCCGCCGTGCGGAGGCGTCGGCGATCGGGCCGGCGTGTCCCGCAGAGACGAAGGACACATCACCGGGCGAGGACCCCCATGAGGGCAGATCCGCAGGCCAGACTGTGGAACCTCGGACACCTGTTCGCCATCAAGCAAGGCGGACAGGCCGTTGTGAAGGACGAACACGGGGTGGGGCGCGCGGTGGACAGGCGGATCAGCACGGCGGCACTGGCCTGCCTTCTTCTCACGACAGCCCTGACCACGGGCTGCACGGCGGGCTCCGGCTCGGACTCCCCCTCCGCTTCCTCCTCCGCCGGCCCGCACCGCTCGGCGCCGGCCGCCCGGGCCCCGCGCGGCGAGGCGGGCGCGGGGGCGCGTGCGGCCACGGAGGCGGCCTACCGCAAGTGGGGTCTCAAGCCGCTCGCCGCGCCGCCCGCCCCGCCCGCGACCAAACCGGCGGTGCGGACGGGCGCCGGCGGCGGCGTGCCGGTGATCAGCGAGATACCCACCGACAAGAAGATCGTCTTCCTCACGTTCGACGACGGGGCCGAGAAGGACCCGCGGTTCGTGACGATGATGCGCGAGCTGAAGATCCCCTTCACGATGTTCCTGACCGACTCCGCCATCAGCGCCGACTACGGGTACTTCAAGCCGCTCCAGGCACTCGGCGGCGGCGTGCAGAACCACACGCTGACCCATCCGAACCTCCGCACCCTGGGCGCGGACGCCCAGAAACAGGAGATCTGCGGTCAGCAGCAGCGGCTGAAGGAGCACTACGGCTCCGCGCCGCGGCTGTTCCGCCCGCCCTACGGCAACTGGAACGAGGACACCAGGGCCGCCGCGGCCTCCTGCGGCGTGGAGGCCATCGTCCTGTGGCGCGAGTCCATGCAGATCAAGAACATGCAGTACCAGCGCGGCGACAGGAAACTCCACCCGGGCGACATCGTCCTGGCCCACTTCCGAGGCCCGTCCGAGCTCAAGGGCACGACGATGACGGAGATGACGGCGAACCTGCTGCGCCACGTCCAGGAACAGGGCTACACGGTCGCCCGCCTGGAGGACTACCTGTAGTGCCGGCCCCCGCCGCGGGTCACGTGTGGCGCAGGTCACGGGAAGTCGGTGCGGGGTGCCGGACAGCTCATTGAGGTGAGCACTCCTATGCGAACCCGGATACGGGCCGGGGATTCGAGCGCGTTCGCGGAGCTTTTCGACGCCTACGCCCGCGCCGTCTACAACCACGCCTTCCGGCTGACCGCCGACTGGTCGACGGCCGAGGACGTGATGGCCGCGACGTTCATGGAAGCGTGGCGGCTGCGCGACAGGGTCGACCCCGAGGGCGGTTCCCTGCGGCCGTGGCTGCTGGGCATCGCCACCAACACCGCGCGCAACCAGTACCGGAGCAACCGGCGCTACCGGGCGGCGGCGCAGGCCGCCGCGGCGGCCGAGCTCTCGGTGCCCGACCACGCCGAGGAGGTGGCGGACCGGCTCGACGACCGGCAGCGCCTCGCGACGGCGCTGACCGCTCTCGCCTCGCTGCGCCGCCCGGAGCGCGAGGTCATCGCCCTCTGCCTGGGGGAAGGGCTGGACTACGAGGCCGCGGCGGAGGCACTGGGCATTCCGGTCGGCACGGTCGCCTCCCGGCTCTCCCGCGCCCGCAGAAAGCTCCGCAAGCTCGCCGAGGCCGATGACCATGCCCCTGCCCGTCCCGCGGCCCTTGCCGACCGCCGGGCCCCCGCCCGTACGGGCGCCCGGGCTCGTGCCCGCGTCGACGGCCATGGCGGAGAAAACCCCGCGGAAAGTCCGGTGAAACGGGAAGGCGGCCGCCCCGGCAGACAGACAAGAGGCGATCACGCACACGCGATCCGGCCCGCACAGGAAGGAAACCGATGAACGCGAACCCGTCCCGGCACGACGCCGCCGAGCGGCACGAGGGCGCCCAGCTCTTCGACCGGACGACGCGCGACCTGCCGCCGGGCCGTCACCAGTTCCACAAGGAGCGCATGATGGCCCGGATTCACGAGACCCGGATTCACGAGACACAGCAGGCGGAGCGCACCGGCGCGGCGGCGAAGGCGCCGGGCGCGTCGAGGGCCGGGTGGCTGCGGCTGCCGCGCCCGGCGATCGCGCTGCCCGCGCTCACCGTCGCCGTGGCCGCGGCGGTCGTCCTCGGTGTGATGAAGTCCGGCGGCGGGGTCGAGGACGGCGGCGTCGCCACCGGACCGGCCCTGACCACGACCGTCGGCGTCGCGTCCACGAAGGGCGTGCCGCAGCTGCTGGACCGGATCTCGCTGGCGGCGGCCGAGGCGGGACACCCCACCGTCAAACCCGGCCAGTACATCTACGTCGAGTCCAAGCAGGCCGACAGCTTCGTGCGGACCGACGGCGACAAGAGCACCCTGGCCGCGCACGAACTGCACACCCGTCAGGTGTGGATGTCCCCGGACGGCACCAAGGGCTGGCTGATCGACCCGGCCGTCAACGACGGCCCCGAGGGCGAGACCCTGAGCCTCCCCGACGAGAAGGGCAACACGCCCGAGGCGTACCTGAACGCTCCGTCGTACGACTACCTGGCCAAGCTGACCACCGACCCCGACGCCCTGCTGGCCAAGATCTACAAGGAGACCGCGGGCCACGGCAACGGTCCCGACCAGGAGGCGTTCACCACCATCGGCGACCTGCTCGGCGAGAGCTACCCGCCGGCGGCGCTGTACTCGGCCCTGTTCAAGGCGGCCGCGAAGATCCCCGGCGTCGTGGTGGTGGACGACGCGGTGGACGCGGCGGGCCGGCACGGCGTGGCGGTGGCCCGCCTCGACGAGACCAGCGGACAGCGCGAAGAGTGGATCTTCGACAGGAAGACCCATGTCTTCCTGGGCGAGCGCACGGTCCAGGTGAACCGCGCCGACGGAGACGACGGCCTGATCAAGCCCGGCACGGTCGTCTACACCAGCGCCGTCATGAACCGTGCCGTCGTCGACGGCGTCAGGCAGACGCCGTCCGGGACGGCGTCGCAGTCGGGCTGACGGCTCCGCCGGTCACCGGCCCGGGCGCTGCGGGGCGTCGGAGACGTGCGGGTAGAGGGGCCGGAGCCGCTCCCAGTGGCGGCTCAGGTGCTGCTCGACGTCGCGCAACGCGCTGCGGGCGCCGGGGTCCGGGGCGGCGGACCGCCGCCGTTCTCCCGTTCCGCCCGGCGCGGGGCCGGCCGGAGCCGGTGCGGGAACGGCCCGGGCGGTCTCGTGTCCGACCGGGCCCGGCTTGGGGCCGGGAAGGCGGCGCGGAAGCGGGGGATGCGGGAGGACCCGGCCGGGGCGGCGGTCGTGCTGGGGGCGGGGGGTGGCTCCCCAGCGGGCCAGCAGGACGAGGGCGATGACGGTGGCCGCCGCGAGGGCGAGAGGGGGTTGAACGCTCACTGGGTCCCTTCCTCCGGACGAGCGGGCCGCCCGTTCGGCGTGCATGCCGGTCGGTCACCCCAGTACCCGCCGACGCACCGGAGATACCGCTCGTCGGTGCAGAACACGTCACCGGACGACGGGAGCTTCCCTCGTCGGCTCCCCGGGCGCTCGTCAGGAACCCAGACGGCGTCGGTCCTCCTCGTCCCACGCCCGGGTGTCGCGGGGCTGGACGTACGGCTCGTCGTCGGCCGGGTGGCCGCCGGCGACGGCACGCTGGCGCACCAGCTCCGCGTCGAACTCCAGGCCGAGGAGGATCGCCAAGTTCGTGATCCACAGCCACACCAGGAAGACGATCACACCGGCGAGGGTTCCGTACGTCTTGTTGTAGGAGCCGAAGTTCGCCACGTACAGCGCGAACCCGGCCGAGGCGATCATCCAGATCACCAGGGCGAGGAAGCTGCCCGGGGTGATCCAGCGGAAGCCGCGGACCCTGGCGTTCGGCGTCGCCCAGTACAGCAGCGCGATCATGACGGTGACCAGGAGCACCAGTACCGGCCACTTCGCGATCGACCACACGGTCAGACCCGCGTCACCGACCCCGAGCGCCGTGCCCGCCTGCCGTGCGAGACCGCCGGTGAATACGACGATCAGCGCGCTGATCACGGCCATCACCATCAGCACCACGGTCACGCCGACCCGCACCGGCAGCACCTTCCAGACCGGACGGCCTTCGGGGACGTCGTAGACCGCGTTGGCGCTGCGGATGAACGCGGCGACATAACCGGACGCCGACCACACCGCCAGCACCAGGCCCACGATCGCCATGAGCGAGCCGATCCCGCCCTTGCCCTGCATCTGCTGCACGGCGCTGCGCAGCACGTCCTGAGCCGGACCCGGGGCGAGCTTCTGGATGTTGTCCAGGACCGTCTGCGTGGCCGACTTACCGACGATGCCCAGCAGCGACACCAGCGCCAGCAGGGCGGGGAAGAGCGCCAGGATCGAGTAGTAGGTCAGGGCCGCGGCCCGGTCGGCCAGCTCGTCCCTCTTGAACTCCTTCACGGTGCCTTTCAGCACCGCCGCCCAGGAGCGTTTGGGCAGGTCCGTCGGACTGTCCGGCGCCCGCTGCTCCACCTGCTCGTCCGGCCCGGCGGCGGCCGCAGCCCGCCCACCCTCACCCCGGTCGTCGAGGCGCTCGTCGTCCGTGCGCCGGTCGTCCACGCGGCGGTCGTCCACGCGCTCGTCGTCTGCGCGCCGGTCGTCCAGGCGCACGTCGTCCGCGCGCTGGTCCTCCATGCGCCGGTCGTCCAGGCGCTCGTCGCCTGCGCGCTGGTCCTCCGCCCGCCGGTCCTCCGCCCGCCGGTCGTCCAGGCGCTCGTAGCTCGCGCGCTGATCGTCCGGACGCTCGTCGCCCGCGCGTCCGTCGTCCACGCGCCTGTCGTCCTCGTGCTCGGCGGCGACGCGGTCGTCGTGCCGTGCGTGCCACCCTCGCGGTCTCAGTGTCCGTGTCATGCCGCACGGGTATCCGGCTCGACGCAGCCCATACGCATATTCAAGACATAACGGACTTTTCTTCGTGGGGCTTCGAGTCATTGATGCAGGAATGCGGGTCTTCACGTCTCCGTGGGTGGGTACCCGGCGTCGTGCCCAACGACCGTCGGCGAAGGCCGGCGGTACCGATCGTCGACGAGGAGGAACCCGTGAGCACGGTGAAGGAAGCAGTGGACGTCGAGGTCCCCGTCCACACGGCCTACAACCAGTGGACGCAGTTCGAGGAGTTCCCCAACTTCATGGAGGGCGTCGAGGAGGTGCGGCAGCTCGACGACCGGCACAACCACTGGACCACCAAGATCGGCGGAGTGCGGCGCGAGTTCGACACCGAGATCGTCGACCAGCTGCAGGACGACCGGATCACCTGGCGTTCCGTGGGCGGCGAGACCCAGCAGCGAGGCTCGGTCAGGTTCGAGCGGCTGGACGCCACCCACACCCGGGTGGAGCTCGTGATGGACGTCGAGCCCTCGGGCATGGCGGAGAAGGGCGCGGACATGCTCGGCATGATCGACCGCCGGGTGAAGGGAGACCTGCACCGCTTCAAGGAGTACGTCGAGGGGCGCGGCGGCGAGACGGGCGCCTGGCGCGGACGCATCCGGCCCGAGAACCCCGGCTCGACCCTCTGACCTGCAGACAACGCGGCGTGCTCTGGAAGGGGTGGCGGCATGCAGACCTTCTTGCCCTGCCCCGACTTCAGAGCCACGGCGCTGGTCCTGGACCCTCGCCGCCTCGGCAAGCAGCGCGTCGAGGCGCTGCAGGTCCTTCGGGGCCTCGTCCGGCCGGGCTACGGATGGCGTCGCCATCCGGCCGTGCGTATGTGGGCGGGTTACGAGGAGGCGCTGGTCCGGTACGGGCTGGAGATCTGCGAGGTGTGGTGCGACCAGGGGCACCAGGACACCTGCGCCGCCACGCTGGTCGCCGACTTCGCGGCCTTCCGTCACCTCCCCGACGCGCCGACTGCCGCGATTGCGACGGCTGCGACGGCTGCGACAGCTGAGGCGACTGCGCTTCCGCGTGCCCAGGCGCGGCTGGAGGCGGCCGGGGAACTGCCTCCGTGGCTCGGCGAGGCCGACTTCCACCGCAGCCACCGGTCGGCGCTGGTGCGCAAGGACCCGGCCGTCTACGCACCGCTCTTCCCCGACGTGCCGGACGACCTGCCGTACGTCTGGCCGACGTCGGACCGGGACGGGGACGCACGGGCAGAGGCCCCAGGAGAAGGGGGCGCGCGGGGAGGGCGCCCGCGAGGAGGCGACGCCCGGGCCGGAGGCGGATCGGGCGCCGCTCGGTAGGGCGAATCTCCGCCCCGCCGTCGCGTGAGGCACGCGTCCGCCCTGCCGTCGCGTGAGGCACGCGTCCGCCCTGCCGTCGCGTGAGGCACGCGTCCGCCCTGCCGTCGCGTGAGGCACGCGTCCGGCCCGCCGTCGCGTGAGGCACGCGTCCGGCCCGCCGTCGCGTGAGGCACGCCCGCTCCCCGCGAGCCGCCTCTCGTCCTGGCCTCGCGAGCGCCCGGGGAAACGGCGCGAAAACGGTTGCCGGCGCCGTCCCCACGGGCCGGGCAACAGCGGGCACAAAGTTCTGCCAGGGGCACGACAAGTGGAGTGACCGCCGGTAACTTCGATTCCGGTTCCCTCACAACCGCTTTCACTCCTCAGGAGCACTCCCGCATGCGCAGACTCCTCGCCTGCCTGGCGGCCGCGGCCGCCACCCTCGGCGGCCTCGCCGCGGCCGCGCCGCCCGCAGCGGCCGCCGCGGCCGCAGACTCGGGCACGTTCAGCGTGCTCAGCTACAACGTGGCGGGCCTGCCCGAGGCCATCTCCAGCGCGACGACGCCCCGCGAGTCCAGCACCACCACCATCGGTCAGCGGATCGCGCCGTACGACATCGTCCACGCGCAGGAGGACTTCAACTACCACGCCTACCTGTACGCGGGCGACACCGCTCACGCCTACCGCACCCCCACCAGCGGCGGGGCGGGCATCGGCAGCGGGCTCAACACCCTGTCGAAGATCCCCTACGACGTGGACGACTTCGAGCGGGTGCGCTGGAACTCCTGCCAGTACGACTCGGGCGACTGTCTGACCCCCAAGGGCTTCACGTTCATGCGCGAGCGCCTCGCCGAGGGCGTCTACGTCGACTTCTACAACATCCACACCAACGCCGGCACCAACGCCGGCGACCTGGCCTCGCGCGCCGACAACCTCGCCCAGCTCACGGCCTTCATCAAGAGCCACTCCGCCGGCAACGCCGTCGTGGTCATGGGCGACACCAACACCCGCTACACCCGCTCCGGCGACACGATCGCCGAGTTCGGCGCGGCCAACGGACTCACCGACGCCTGGGTCCAGCTCATCCGCGGCGGCACCCCGCCCGCCAAGGGCAGCGACGCCCTGGTCTGCGACCAGACCAAGCCCACCGTGCCCAACACGTGCGAGGTCGTCGACAAGGTCCTCTACCGGGGCAGCAAGCTCGTCTCGCTCTCCGCCACCGCCTACGACAACGAGCACGCCAAGTTCCTCACCGACGGCGGGCTGATGCTCTCCGACCACGACCCGATCACGGTCGGCTTCACCTGGTCGCGCAATGCCGCCTTCCAGCTCAGCGACCAGTTCGGCGGGCCGCACGGCGACTACTTCAACGACATCGACAGCGTCCCGGCCGCCGCCCGCGCGACCACCCTCGCCCTGCGCGCCGGCTCCCGCGTCGACCGGATGAGCCTCACCCTGAGCAACGGCGTCACGCTCGCCCACGGCGGCACGGGCGGCACCGCGTCCTCCCTCACCCTCGGCGACGGCGAGTACGTGACGACGGCCCAGCTCTGCCAGGGCCAGAAGGACGGCCGCACCCGGGTCTTCTACGCCAAGTTCACCACCAACCTGGGGCGCACCCTGGCCGGCGGCACCACGACCTCCGACTGCGTGACCCGCACCGCCCCCTCCGGCCGGCAGATCGCCGGATTCCACGGCCGCGCCGCCGAGGAGGTCGACAAGATCGGCTTCATCTACACCCAGCGCTGAGCGCACCTCCGCCCGGGGCAGCGCTGCCCCGGGCGGAGGCGTCAGCGGCCGGCCGCGTCCAGCGCCGACTGGAGTGACTGGCGGTAGCCGTCGCTGTTGTACGTGGCGCCGGAGACGGTGCCGATGTCGGCGCTCTGGGCGGTGAGCGCCTCTCTGGTCAGCTGCGGAACGGCGTAGGCGTTGATCTGCTGGTCCCTCGGATTCTCCTGCGGGTAGCCGACCGCGGTGACGTCGGTGATCTTCCCGTTCGTCAGGGTGACGCGGACCTGGACGGGCCCGCAGCGGGTCCGGACCGAATCCCCGGTGAGGGTCTGCGTGGCCGCGGATCCGCCCGATCCACCCGGTCACGGTGACGGGCGACGCCCACCGGCTCCATCAGGTCCTTGCCAACCTGTTGGCCAACGCCCGCCTCCACACCCCCACCGGCACCACGGTGACCATCTCCCTGACCACCGCCCCACCGGAGACCCCCCGGCCCGAGACCCCCCCGGTTCGGGGCCGTTCCGGTTCAGGTCGGGGGAGGGGAAGTGGTGCTCGAGGTCCGCGACGACGGGCCGGGCGTGGCCGCCGACATCCGGCCCAAGGTCTTCGAACGCTTCACCCACGCGGACCGCCGCCGGGCCGAGGGCGCGGGCGGAGGCGCCGGCACCGGCCTGGGCCTGTCGATCGTCGCGGCGGTGGCGGAGGCCCACGGCGGGAGCGTCGCGCTCGACAGCAGCCCCGGATCCACCACTTTCACCGTCCGGCTTCCCGTCGGTGAACAGTGATCGGAACCCGGCGAGATGCAGCCGTGCCGTGCCGTGCTTAGCATGACAATAGGGGATTGGAGCGGATCGACCTCCGGAATTAACGGGAGGCGTCAGTCATGACATCCGGCAAGAACGCGATTCTGGACTCGGACAGCGATGTTGCCGGCTATGCCAGATCCTCCTGGTGGCAGCGCACCGTCGCACACATAGCGGAACTGCAGTGCCAGATCAACCGGATCAGGATGCTCAATCCCCAGGGACTCGCGGCGCATGAAGAGGAGATCGCGGCAAAGGTCGAAACGCATCTCAAAGTCGCGCGCCAGGCCGCCAATCGGAAAAAGAACCCGTGGTCCGTCATCTCCGGATCGGACATCGACCGGGCGCTCGCCAACATACACCGCGCGGAAGCGAACATTCTTCGCCTCACGCCCAAGGAAGAGCTGGACGAGTTAGGGCCGCTGGTGCTGGCGAGCGCACGGCAGCATCTGGGTGACTCGGACCCCCGCCGGGCGAAACTGGAGAAGGAGCTGCGGGCCAACGGCCACAAGCTCACCGAGGAAATGCGTGAGCTCGCCGTCACCACGCTGCTGGCTTCTCAAAGGGCGTCGGAGAAGGAACGGGCGAAGGCTCGGAGTTTCCGGAACATTCTGCTGGTGTCGGTGATCGCGACGACAGTGATCGCCGGAATGTTCATCCTGTGGGGTTTCCTTTCTCCCGATTCGATCGTGTCGAACGTCTGCTTCACTCCGCCGCCGAAGAAGAAGGTCTGTCCCATCAGTGGCCCGGAAAGGGGCGAGGACCTGCTCCTGGTGATGGCCTTCGGTTCGGCGGCGGCGGCTTTCGCGGCGGCGGTCTCCCTGAAGGGAATTCAGGGGACGTCCACTCCGTATTCGGTCCCCTTGATGCTGGTGCTGCTCCGGATCCCGGTGGGGGCCCTGGCCGCTTTGCTGGGTCTCGTCCTGATCCATGGGGGATTCGTGCCGGGTCTGTCGAATCTGGACAACGGTCCGCAGATCCTCGCCTGGGCGATCCTGTTCGGCATATTGCAGGAGAGCGTCACACGGCTGGTGGACCAGCAGGGCAAGGACGTCCTCGACAACGTCCGGGGGGTCGAGCGCGAGTTCGAGAACAGCCCGAGAAGAAAGTCTCTGTGACCGGAGGACGGTAAGAATCAGGCGCCGGGCGTGCCGCGGCTACAACCTTTCGTTTCGCAGGGTTGTCCAACGCGCGTCCGGTGCTGGTCATTGCACCGGGGTCTCTTCTGTCCCATATGGGGGATGTCATGAGTTCTGTCTCCGTCCGGCGTGTGCTGCGCCGCGGGGCATGTGCCGCAGCGGTGGGCGCGTCGGTCGTCGCCGCTCTCGGCGGTGGGGTCGCTTTCGCCGACGACGAGGCGCAGAGCGATCAGCTGTGGATCCAGGCGCCGTACGAGCAGGCGGTCGTCGTGGCCGCGGACGGCGGTGCGGCGGAGTACCGGTCGCTGGCGCTCGGCCTGTACCACGACAACGACAACTTCACCGTGACGGACGGCCGGCTGACCGTCGACGTCTCCGGGCTCGCCGGGGTCGCCGAGGTGGTCTGGCCCGCCAACTGTGCGCCGAACGACGCCGGCACCGTCGCCGTGTGCGACACCGGGGACGTTCCGACCCGCTACAGCGCGCAGGTGCAGCTGAAGGTGCGGGCCGCCGCCGGCGCCGCCGTGGGCGCACAGGGTGCGATCGAGTACTCCGCCGAGGCCACCGGGGGCCCCGACGGCAAGCTCGTCGCCCCGGAGTTCTCCGCGGAGACCTTCGTCACCGTCGGCTCCGGCCCCGACCTCGGCATCGGCGCCCAGCAGGACGTCACCGGCGTCGCGCCCGGCACGAGTCTCACCGTGCCGTTCTCCGTCACCAACACCGGCAACGAGACCGCCCACGGCCTCAGTGTGAAGCTGTGGGCCACCTACGGCCTCGATGTCGCCACCCGCTACCCGCAGTGCACCTACACCGGGCCGGACGGCGGCGGCGAGTACACGCCGATGACGTACGTGACCTGCTCCTTCGACACCGACGTCGCGCCCGGCGCCACCGTGGAGCTGCCGGAGCCGCTGCGGCTCACCGTCACCGGCCACGCGCTGTACGAGCGGTTCGACTACGAGGTCCAGCCCGGCGGCGACGTCACCGACCTCGACAGCTCGAACAACGGGCGCGCCTGGCGGATCGACGCCGACAACACCGCCGACTTCGCCGTGCACGGCAGCGAGGCGAGCGGCGCGGCCGGCGACACCGTCACCGCCGGGTTCCGCTTCGTCAACCGGGGTCCGGCCTGGGTCGGCAACGTCGGCTCCGGCGACCCCGTCGCCGTGATCGACTACTACCTCCCGCCGGGCACCACCGCCACGTCCGTGCCCGCCACCTGCCACAGCGCCTGGACGGCCGGCGACGACCCGAGCCTCGGCCACTACGCCTGCACCCTGCCGATGTGGGCCAAGCCGGACCTGAAGGCCGCCTTCCCGTTCCGGCTGCGCATCGACCGGGTTGTGCCCGACGCGACAGGTCGGGTCGTCGTCCACGCCCACTCCGACAGGCCCGGCACCTTCGACCCGAGGACCAAGAACAACTCGGCCGTGGTGGTCGTCAACCCCTCCGTCTGACCGTCTGCACACCTCCCGCCCCCAGGTCCATGACCTGGGGGTTTGTGTGATGCCCCGCGTTACCGACAAAACCTGTGAATCGCTCCGATAGCATGTTCGACCTCGCGACGAACGCCCCCATTGCCCGTCCTTCACGGGAAAGCCGTGCCACCCAGCGAGATAGACGACTTATTTCAACCAAAACCTCACAAACTGGTCAGAGAATTGATATCCATATCAACGCGGGTGTTTTCGCGAATAAAGAGCAGAATCGCCTTGTTCGAGTGGCGTCGGCCCCGGGTGATGCTGGCGGTCGCGGCGGGCGTGCTGACCCTCGGATTCGTCGTCGCGCTGGAGTTCTTCGCACGCCACCTGGGCCTGCCGGGGCCGCTGACCTCCCAGGTACGCGAGGTGATATTCCCACCGAAGTCGGGCGGTCTGCTCTACGCCAGCATGGCGTTGATGCTGGTGGTGATGGGCTGGCGGCAGCGGTTCATCGCGATCGGCGCCGCGATCGGCGTCGACCTCGCCTTCCTGGCGGTCCGGTGGGCGGCCGGCATCAAGGTGACCGAAGGCCACCCCTTCGGCAACGGGGCGCTGTGGGTGACGCTCGGCTGCGCGGTCATCGCGGTCACGCGCCGCACCGGCCGTGAGCGGGTCCTGTTGCTGAAGGGCGTCGGGCTGGCCCTGCTGCTGATGGCCGGCCGCAAGACCGGCGACACCTGGCTGCTCATCACCTCGCACACCCGCCCGTCGGTGCTCGACCAGTACGTGGCGACCGCCGATCACGCCCTGGGCAACCCGTCGTGGCTG
Organism: Streptomyces sp. NPDC037083; assembly: GCF_055606485.1. Taxonomy (NCBI): domain Bacteria; kingdom Bacillati; phylum Actinomycetota; class Actinomycetes; order Kitasatosporales; family Streptomycetaceae; genus Streptomyces; species Streptomyces sp. NPDC037083. Next base: position 113,164 of record NZ_JBVJSQ010000010.1, read on the forward strand.
GTGGGCCGGCTCGTCACGGCCACCGGTCCGATCGGTTTCAACGCCCTCGACTTCGTCTACGGCCAGCTCCCGGTGGCCGCGGTCGTCGTCGCGCTGTACCAGCTGCGCAACGTGGCGCTCGAGCGCCGCTTCCCGGCCCACCACCTGGTGCGCACCTTCCTGGCGATCGGCGTCCTCGGACCCGCCTTCTACATGATCTTCCCGGTGGTCGGACCGATCTTCGCCTACGGCGACGGCACCGAGCACTGGACGGCGGTCAGCCTGTGGACGGACTCGCACCCCAGCGTGCAGTGGGCCGTGGCCGACCTGTGGCCGCAGACCCCACCGCCGATCGGCGCCCCGCACCCCATGCCGTTCGACGACATCACCCCGCGCAACTGCATGCCCAGCCTGCACACGGCGTGGGCCGTCACGATCTTCGTGCACTCCCGGAGGGGCCCGAGGGCGCTGCGCTGCGCGGGCAGCGTCTGGCTCGTCGCCACACTCGCCGCGACGCTGGGCTTCGGCTACCACTACGGCGCGGACCTCGTCGCCGGCGTGGTGTTCGCGCTCACGATCGAGGCGGCTCTGCGCGCCCAGGCCCGCGGCTGGGACCGGTCCGGGATCCAGCTCGTCGCCTACGGCACGACGGTCTTCGCCGCGCTCCTGACGTCCTATCGGTTCCTGCCGCTGCAGCTGGCCGAACACCGGTGGGTCTGCGGACCGCTCCTCATCCTGGCGATGGCCTCGGTCGTCTACGGCTACGTACGCACCACCACGGCGTGGGAACCGGCCGCCGCACTGCCGCGCCAGCCGGAACCCCAGCCCGAACCGGTCTGACCCGGTCACGTTTCCCGCCCTCACCCCCTCCCGCGCTCCTTCACGCCCCTCCGTCACTCTTCCGGGGCCGTAACCGGCGCCACAACAATGGCCCCTCGTACCGCCACCCGTCCGGGGTGGCTACGACTGCCCCGCGCCGGGGGAAGCGGCGCCGGGCAGAACCAGGCAACAGGGCGGCCTCGACGGCCGTCGAGGAAAGGGACGGCAGTCCCGCCGCCGGGGGGCGACTCGATCATGTCCGATCACACAACCACGGCTGGCGGGCGCCCGGTCGCGGCGGGAAGCGGCCCGCCGGGCCCCGCGCACGACGAGCGAAGCCGCCGCGCGGGCAGCCCTGTTCAGGGCAGGGGCCGGCGTTCGCACGGCGCCCACCGCCGACGCCTGGTCACCCAGGGAGCGGCTCCCCTGATGGAGACCGCCGTGATCCTTCCCGCCCGTGACGAGGAGGACGGCGTTCTCCTGGCGCTGGAATCGCTCGCCGCGCAGAGCGCACCGCCCGACCTGATCGTCGTCGTGGTCAACAACTCCTCCGACCGCACGGAGGAGATCGCCCGCGGTTTCGCCGACCGCCCCGGGGTGCCGCGCACGGTCGTCTTCGACCTGCCGGACAACCCGCACAAGAAGGCCGGCGCCCTCAACCACGGCATCCAATGGCTGCACAGCGCGTCCGGCGGACTCGCGGCCACCGCGAAATACCTGCTGGTCATGGACGCGGACACCAGCCTGCACCCGAAGTTCCTGGAACGAGCGCGCAACGTCATGGCCTCCGACCGGCGGCTGGGCGGACTCAGCGCCACCTGCCTCGGACGCACCGGACTGTGGAAGAACCTCTGGCAGCGCTACCTGCTGGGAATGCAGATCATGGAGTACGGGCGGTACGCCCGCGGCCGCTACCGCCTCGGCATCCACAGCATGTCGGGCGCCGGCTCCTTCTACCGCACCGAGGCGCTGCTGAGCATTCTGCGCTGGCGCGGCGAGGTGTTCTGGGAGGACCACGCCAACCTCGTGGAGGACTACGAGACGACGCTCGCGCTGAAGGAGGTGGGCTGGAAGGTCACGGCCAACCAGCACTGCATCGCCTACACGGATCTCATGCCCACCCTGGGCGAGCTGATCGGACAGCGGGAGCGCTGGGGACGCGGCACGGTCGACACCCTGCGGCGGCGCGGCTGGACCAGGTACACGTGGTTCTCCATCACCAGCATGGTCCTCGGCTTCGTCGGCTTCCTCTACACGCTGGGGTGGCTGGCCGCCTGGACCGGCGTGATGGCGCACAGAGGCTTCGACCTGGACCCGGTCTGGCTGTGCCTGGTCGCCTTCTGGATCGTGTACGCCGCCTTCCGCACCCGCCATCTCGGCTGGAAGGGCGTCATGGTCGACGTGCTGATGCTGCCCGGGCTGGTCTTCTCCACCGTGCGCGCCTACTGGTTCGTCTCGTCGGTCGTGAAGTCGTACGCCACCCGCGTCTCCGCCTGGAAGTGACCGGCCCGCGCGCACGTCCTACGCACGTCCTGCGCACCTTGACCCCCCGCCGCCCCCGGCCCGCACGACCACCGTGACCTGCCCGCCCCACCTGATCCGCCCGCCCCGTCCGACCCATCCGCCCCACCTGATCCGACGCGACCGACGGGTCGCCGAGAGGAAAAAGATCGTGAACTACCTCAGCGGTACCGGAACCGGCCTCGTCGCCGGAGGAGCCTCCCTCGCGGCCACCGGCACCTCCTCCACCGCCCATCTGATCATCGCCGCGAGTCTGGCGCTGGTCCTGGGCGGGCTGACGACCTACGCCGCGGCCTTCCGCCGCCGTCGCCGCGACGCCGGCGCCGCCGGCCACTGAGCCCGGGCCGCCCACCGCCGCCGTCCCGTCGCACCGAGAGCCGGACCATCACGGTGGTCCGGCCCTCTGCCCGTCACCGGCCTCCCCCTGCCCGGCCGAGGCGCGCGGTCACTGTTCCGGCGGGGACGGCCCGCTCGTCAGGCCGCGGGGGAGGGTTCCGGCGCCGGCCCGGACACCCCGGCGGCCGCGGCGGCGAGCCGGCGTTCGTGCCGCCAGGAGGCCGCCCAGGCGAGCACCGCGCCGCCCACCGCGTAGGCGCCGAGCACCCAGAGCGCGGACGTGGTGGCGTGGCCCGAGAAGTACACCGTGTTGCGGACCAGGGTGGTGCCGGCGCCCGGCGGCAGCGCCTGTCCGATCGCGCTCCAGAACGCCGGGAGCAACGGCGCCGGGTAGACGCCGCCGGAGCTCGGATTGCCCAGCACCACGAAGAGCAGGACGACCACGCCGGTGCCCAGGAGGCCCAGCAGGGTCTGCAGGGCGAGCGCGGTCGCCGCCGACGCGAGGACGACCAGGGCGCCGATGCCGCTCAGGGCCCAGAAGTGACCGCCGAGTGCGTCGAACACCGTTCCGACGACGGCCGCTCCGGTGATCCCCGACACGACCGCGTACAGCACGAGGACGGCGAGGCGGATCAGGGTGCGGTGGCGGTTGGCGGGCCGCGAACCCGCCGCCATGCCCATGATCGTCGCGGTCAGGTAACCGCCGACCACCCAGCCCAGCACGAGGTAGAAGGATGTCATTCCGCGCCCGTCCCCGGCGTTCGGGGGCCGGATGTCCGTGACGGTGATCTGCCGCTTGCGGTCCGTCTCTATCTTCTGGGCGATCTGTGTCGCGGTCTGCGACACCGACGGCCCGCCCGCCGAGGCGACGAGGAGGGTGTCGTCGGTCCCGGACGAGTCGAAGAGGAAGGCGGCGTCCGTCTTCCTGGTGAGGACCCACTGCCGGGCAGCCGCGGCGCTCGGCGCCGCCAGCGCCTCGACCGGGTCCCCGTCTAGGGCGTTGAGCTGGGCGACGATCTTCGCGGACACCTGCTGCGGAGCGACGACCGCGACGGGTATCCGATGCGGCGTGGGCGAGTGGAAGGCACCGACGTAGGACACGATGAAGGCGAGCTGGACGAACAGGCCGCCGAGGACGAGCCCGAAGGCCCGGCGCGTGACGGCGTCCTTGAACTCGGCTGCGAAACCTGGGTATTTGGCGACACGCTCAGCGGGAGACGCGTCCGGAGAAGGGTGGGAGGGGGCTTTCACCGGCGCATAATCGCACAGACGGATGAACTGGGCATTCCGCTTCGGTGTTGCGGCGGTTGAACCGGCAATTGCCAACGTAAGACTCCGCTTCGGCTGGCGGCCGCCACCGCGGCATTGCGTGTGATCGACAACCCCTGTGCCATGGCAACCTGCCTGCCTACACAGTCATTTGGACCCGGAGGTACAGCCCGCGTGGCCGCGAAGACCAATCCCACCGTCAGGAGACGACGTCTCGGTGCCGAGCTTCGCCGGCTCCGCGTGGCCAGTGGGCTGAAGAGCACGGAGGCGGCCGCGCGGCTCATGGTCTCCCAGCCCAAGATCAGCCATATGGAGAACGGCAACCGTGCCATCAGCCCCCGCGATGTGCGCGACCTGTGCGCGATCTACCGGGTGACGGACCAGGGCGTCGTCGACTCCCTGATGGAGATGGCCCGGGAATCCGGTCAGCGGGGCTGGTGGCACCCCTACGGCGACCTCTCCGACAGCGTCTACATCGGCCTGGAGACGGACGCCGCCTCCCTGCACACGCACGCGCCCATGGTGGTGCCCGAACTGCTGCAGACCCCCGCCTACGCCCAGGCCGTCATCGGGAAGTCGATCCCCCGGCTCACCGCCGGACAGGCCGCCACGCACCTCAAGGTGCGGCTGCGCCGCCAGTTCCGGATCTTCGACCCGGTCTGCCCGCTGCGGCTGTGGGTCGTCCTCGACGAATCGGCGCTGCGCCGGGTCGTCGGCAGCGCCGACGTGATGCGCGAACAACTGGAGCACCTCAACGCACTCGGCGCCGAGCCGCACATCACCGTGCAGGTCCTGCCCTACACGGCCGGCGCCCATCCCGGTCTGTCGGGACAGTTCTCCATCCTCCAGTTCGCCGACAGTCCCGAGGCGGGCGTGGTGTACCTGGAACGGTTCACCAGCGATCTCTACCTGGAGAAGCCGTCCGACGTGCAGCACTACGGCATGATGTACGACCATCTCCAGGCTCAGGCGCTGACCCCGGACAGCAGCCGCGACTTCATCACCGACACCGCCAAGACGTACGTCGACGCCGCGCTCCGGTCCTGAGCGCCGTCCCTCACACGTCGGTGCCGCCGACGGCCGCCGTGCGTCCCCGGGCGGGGACGCCGGCGTGCCTGAGCGGTTCTCCGGCCCGGTGGAGACTGGTGAGGACCTGCCGGTAGGAGGCGATCAGCCCGCTCTCCGCGTAGTCCAGACCCAGTTCCTCGCAGTAGCGGCGGACGATGGTCCGGGCCTTGCGCAGGTTGGGGCTGGGCATGCTGGGGAACAGGTGGTGCTCGATCTGGTGGTTCAGCCCGCCCAGCGCGATGTCGGTGAACCGTCCGCCGCGCACGTTGCGTGAGGTGAGCACCTGGCGGCGGAGGAAGTCCGGCCGGTCGTCGCCCTTCAGGATCGGCATGCCCTTGTGGTTGGGCGCGAAGAGGGAGCCGAGGTAGACACCGAACAGGCACTGGTGGACGGCGAGGAAGGCGATCGCCATGCCGGGCGGCAGCAGCCAGAGCAGGACCGTCAGGTACACCGCGAAGTGCGCGAACAGCAGGGTGCCGTCCAGGGTCCGGTGTTTGAGCGAGCGATTGGCCAGCGCCCTCACGCTCGACACGTGCAGGTTGAAGCCCTCCAGGGTGAGGAGCGGGAAGAACAGGAACGCCTGCCGGCGGCCGATGAGGCGGGGCAGGCCCGTGGCGGCCCGGGCCTGATCCGGGGACCAGACCAGCAGGTTGGGGTCGAGGTCGGGGTCGAGTTCCTCGTGGTTGGGGTTGGCGTGGTGGCGGGTGTGCTTGTCCTGCCACCACCCGTAGCCCATTCCGACACCGGCGCCCGCGATCCGTCCGGCCGTCTCACTGGCCCGGCGTCGGCGGAACACCTGGCGGTGGGCCGCGTCATGGGCGAGCAGGGCGACCTGGCCGAAGACGACGGCCAGGAGGGCGGCGACCGCCAGCGTCCACCAACTGTCGCCGACGAGCGCGACGGCGGCCCACGCGCCGGCGTAGAGCCCGGCCACCACCGTGATCCGCAGGGCGTAGTAGCCGGGGCGGCGCCCCAGGAGGCCGGCGTCGGTGATCCTTCTCGACAGCCGGGCGAAGTCACTGCCGGGCCTGTCCGAGGGCGGGGGCCGGACCGTGGTGTGTGTGGTCATGATGGTGAAACCCTCTCGAAGGGGCAGATGGCTCGGCGCCGCTTCGGGGGTTGCTGAGACCGGGCCGCGATAAGGGCGCGCTTTCGCCACTGCGGGACGCGCAATCGCGCGGCCGCGGAGGAAGGTGGACGTCTGCTTCGTCTGCCGGCGGCAGCGCGGGCCCTCTGTCTGCATGCGAGTTCCCTGCCGGGCAGGTCTCACACCGCGGCGGCACGGGGCCCGTCCGCGGAGTGCGCACGGCTTCGCGCCGGCAGCGGGGGCGGCCGACGAAGGGGGCCCGGCGGATCACCGAGGGGCGCGCGTCACGTGACCGGCACGGTCTCCGGCCAGGTCGCGGTTTCCGTGACGAGGACGGCTGCGGTGACCGGGCCCGGGGCGTCGGCGGCGGCTGCCTCGGCCACGGCGGCCCGGACGGCGCGTGCGACGTCCAGGGGGTGACGTCCGGGGGCGACCGCGAGGTGGACCTCGATGTGCCGGCCGGGTGGATCGTCGCGGTCCGCCACCGTGACCGGGCGGCTGCCCAGCACGGTGGTGAGGCGGGCGACACCCGGAACACCCGTCGCGACGTCCGCCAGCTGCCCGAAGGGCCCCTGCACGGATCCCGTGCCGGTCACCGGGGGCGCGCCCCGCGCGGCTGAGGCCGAGGCAGCGGCTGTGGCCGGGACCGGGGTCGTGGCTGGGGCTTTGGCTGTGGCTTCGGGGGCGGGCCGCGTGGCCGTCGCAGTGGTCCAGGCGGTCCGTGACGTCGCGTCTGCCTCCGGAATCTCACGGAGATCCGTGACGTACAGGTCGGCCGTCTCGGCCGCCAGGCCGAGCCCCTCGGAGGCCGTGGTCAGCAGGGCACTCCTCAGTTCGCCGGCGGTCTCCGGCAATGGACGCGCGACGGAGGCGGTGAAGGCGGCCTCGATCCTGAGCGGACCCGGCGGCAGCGCGCTGACGGGCGGACGGACGGCCGGCTCGGACACGGGTTGGAGCGGCGCCGCCCCGATGCGCAGGGACTCCAGCCGAACGCCGGGAATCCCGGCGGCCGTGCGCCCGAGGACCTGGACGGCCGCCTGTTCGGTGATCCATGTCCCGTCCTGGGGCCCGCCGAGCGGGAGCAGCCGGCCCAGCCCGAGCCGGCCTCTCACTTCCTGCGCCAACGCCTCGGTCACCGGTCCTCACCTCCGGACCTCGGGCCATTCATTCGTCGGACCGCACCGTCTCGCGGTCTGTAAAACTGACAAAAGGTACTAACAAGACTGTAATATGAGTAATGGGTGTATGTGTCCCTCGTGAGGGAGGAATATCCCGATGACTGAGAACACCGCTGTGAAGCTCGGCGGTGCGCCCGGCACTCGCGGCCGGACGACCATTGCCGATGTCGTGGTGGAGAAGATTGCCGGAATCGCGGCGCGGGACGTGCTCGGCGTGCACGCCCTGGGCAGCGGATTCGCGCGGTCGATGGGATCCGTGCGCGAACGGATGCCCGGCGCCGGCAGCGGCAAATCCGTCACCCGCGGGGTCAGCGTCGAGGTCGGGGAGCTGCAGGCGGCCATCGATCTGGAGATCGTCGTCGATTACGGCGTCTCGATCACGGACGTGGCCGGCGCCGTACGGGAGAACGTGATCTCCGCGGTGGAGCGGATGGCCGGCCGGGAGGTCGTGGAAGTCAACATCACGGTCAGCGACGTCAAACTGCCGGACGACGGCGAGGACGAAGAGGAAGAGCGGCAGCGGATCCAGTAGCCGGAGCGGAACGGGACGGTTGAGTGGAGGAGCGCGTGATGAGCAGGGCCGTGGTGGGCTTGGCGGCCGGAATGGCACTGGGATTCGCCGCGTATTTCGGTGACTTCTGGGCCTTCCTGCTGGTGCTGGTACTGGGCGTCGTCGGACTCGTGGTCGGGCGGATCATGGAAGGCGATCTCGAACCGGGCGACTTCGTCCGGCGACGGGATCGGCAGGACCGCATCCGCGATGACCGGCGACGGGCTCATCAGGGAGACTGGCGGCGGTGACCGGAGCAGCCGAGGGGCGCCCGGGCGTCCCGCGCGGGGAGCGCGGGGGAATCGTCGTCGCCGACCGGGTCGTCTCGAAGATCGCGGCGCAGGTGGCGCGCGAGGCGCTGGGCCGGTTCGGCGAGTCGGCAGGCCGTGTGCCAACCGGCCGCCGGACGCCCCGCGTGAGCTCGTCCGTACGGAGGGCGCCGGAGCCGACCACCGCAGGACGGGACGCCGAGTCCGACGCCGGACGGCAGGCGGCACTCGGCGAGGCACGGCTGCGCATCGGCGTCGATCTCGGTTATCCGTCCGACATCGGGGCGCAGTGCGCGGCTGTGCGCCGGGAGGTGACCGAACGGATCAGGACCTGGGCCGGCATGGAGGTGTCCCACCTCGCGGTGTCGGTCGAGAGACTGCACTCGGCGCACGCGCGGCGCACGGACGGGGAGAGGGTGAGATGAGCGCGAACACCCGGCGGCAGCCGACCGGGGACAGCGACCTCTCCGCCGGTCCGGACCAGGCGGCCCCGACCGCCGAGGGCACCCCCGGGGCGGACGCGGGCGCCAAGACGGCGAGCGAGCGACCGGGCGGGTCGGTGCACCGTTTCTGGTCGGCGCGGCGGATCCCCGCGGCCCTGGCGGCCCTGCTGGCCGCCGCGGCCGTCGGACTGCTCCTGTACGACGTGGTCGCGGTGCGGGCCGGCCGGTCCGCGATGCACTGGCGGCGGCGGCTCGCCGAGGAACTGGCCACCCGGCCCCTGGACGACACCTGGATGATCGTCGGCGCGGCGGTGGCGGCGGCCCTCGGCCTGTGGCTCTTCCTGCTGGCGGTGACTCCGGGACTGCGCCGACTGCTGCCCATGCGCCGGCCCACCGATGCCGACGGCAGGGAGGTCCGCGCCGGGCTCGACCGCCGCGCGGCAGCCCTGGTGCTGCGCGACCGGGCCATGCGGGTGCCCGGCGTCCAGTCGGCACGGGTGACCGTCGGCCGCCGGAGGATCAAGGCGCGGGTGTGGGCGCACTTCCGCGATCTCGACGAGGTCCGCGCGGACCTGGACGACACGCTGGGGGAGGCCGTGACGTCCCTGCGTCTCGCCCGGCAGCCCACGCCGACCGTGCACGTCCACCGCCCGAAGAAGTAGGGCTGACAGGGCCGAGGTGATCCCGATGCTCAAGACGGTGAACCGGGTGCTGCTGGGCCTCCTCGGCCTGGGCCTTTTCGCCCTGGGCGGCGGCGTGCTGCTGGGCGCGCTGGACCTGCAGCGCCACTGGGATTTCGGCATGCCGGGCTGGTGGCCCTTCCGCGGGCCGGACGATGTGGTGCTGGGCGCCGAGGGACGCACCCGGTGGCGGGAAGAGGACTGGTGGTGGCCGACCGTCATCGCGGCCCTCGCCGTACTGCTGGTCCTGCTGCTGTGGTGGCTCTTCGCGCAACGCCGACGCCGCCTGGACCAGGTCCTCGTCGGCAGCGAGGACGGCGCGGCGAACCGGCTCGACGGCCGCACGCTGGAGGACGTCGTCGAGGAAGAGGCACAGGCCCTCGACGGGGTCTCGCGGGCTCACGTCCGGCTGACGGGCCGGCGTACCGCTCCGCAGGCACGCGTGCGACTGATGCTGGAGCCGCACGCGGACCCGGCGCGGACCCTGGGGCGGCTGAGCGGGGAAGTACTCGCACACGCACGGGAATCGGCCGGTCTGGAACACCTGCCGGCGAAGGTCCGACTCCGAGAGGTCCGCCACCGCGCCCGGCGCACCGCCTGAGAATCCCCTGGCCCGGAGCCCCGCCGTGGCCCGAAGCCCCGCCCGTGGCCGAGAGGTCACGAAGATCCCGCACGGTTCCATCCCAGGAGGCATCCCGTCATGGTCGTCTTCCTGACCCTGCTGGTCGCCGGAATCGCTCTCATCGCCATCGGCGCGGCCGTCCACGGCATGCTGTACCTGACGTCGATCGGCGTGCTGGTCCTCGTCGCCGACCTGCTCTACCTGACGGCCCGCTCCATCCGGCGCTCCCCCCGGCACCCGGCCCGCTGAACGGCCCCGGATCCGGCGGCGCACTCCGGCGTCGCGGACTCCGGCGGCGCGGACTCCGGCGTCGCGGACTCCGGCGGCGCGGACTCCGGCGTCGCGGACTCCGGCGGCGCGGACTCCGGCGTCGCGGACCTCACCGCCGCGAACTCCACCGTTGCGGATTCCACCGTTGCGGGGCTCAGGAACGTCTCGCCGCCGCCGGCCGCGTCCGCCGCGCTGCAACGACCCCGGCGTCTACACACCGGGGTCGCCCTTCCAGGCCGGTCGCACGTGAGAGTGTGCCGACCTGCTTTCATGCTATGCCCGGCGCACCCGCCGGGCATCCGCTGCCCGGCGGCTCACGCGTCCCGGATCTCGTCGGTCTGCGTACGGCCGTTCCCGGAGGACCGGCTGGTGACCAGCCAGGAGCGCGCAGGCTCCGCCGGGCGTGCGGTGTCCACCGTGAGGTGGAGGCGGGTGCCGCCGACCACCTCGCCGAGGGGGTAACTGCGCTGCTCGGACGAGGCGAAGCAGCGACGGAGAACCTCCGCGACCTGGCGGGCGGCCTCGGGCGACGAGGCGACGAGACGCACGTCGACGTACCCGGCCGCGGGCGGTTCCAGCTCGGGACGCGCGGCGGCGCCAGATGGCGGTTCGGCGGTGTTTCCGGCTGCGGTCATGGCACGAACCTGTCCCCGGGCTCGTCTGCGACGTTCCGGTGCAGTTGCTCGCCGGGAACGGCGCCAGCGTCCGATCTGGTGCGCGGAGTGCTCCCGGTGTTTCGACCCTACTCCGGGTCGGCGGTCGTTTCGTCCGCCGACGGAACGGTCCGTTCGGGACGGCCGAGGAGTACGCTGGAATCACCGAGGATATTTCGCGCACCGGCTTCCACGCCCGTGTCGTTTTCGGCGATCCAATAGGCCGGGCCGACCGTTGTCGGCCCGGGGCAGGGTTCGCGTCATGACTGCGACCATTTCCCTCTCGCCGACACTCCAGGACACCCGGTTGTCGTCGTCCTCCCCCGCTTCTTCCGCTCTCCGTCTGGCGCTGGCTCCCGCCGGCCCCGCGCCGGCTTTCCTGGACGGCGCCTGGTGGCCCCGCTCTCGCGATCTCGCAGCGGAACTCCCCCTCCTGGCAGCCGTGTTGGACCCGTTGTGGGGGCGGATCACCCGAGTCACGGTGAACCCCACCCACTGGCCGGTCGTGCCGCGCAAGGTGCCCGTCGCCGGCCACGTGGTGAAGGTGGGCTGGTTCCTGCCCGAGCAGGACCCGCACGAACTGCTGCTGCTCTCCTACGGTGTTGGCCGCTGGAACCTGCTGGTGATCCCGCCGGGGACGGATCCCGCCTCGGCCGCCTGGCTGATGGCCGCCGCCGGCGACCCCCTCGGCACGTCGACCGCGAGCCGCTTGATGGAGCAGGCCGCGCGTAGGCGGACGGTGACCGACACCGACCGGGCCGTGGAGGCGGTCTGGGACTCCGAGGGAGGTCACGGGGCCCGCGATTCCGCCGCGCCGCCACGGACCCCGGCAGCCGTGGCCGAGGGCGCAGACCTGACCGCCGCACCGGCCGCGACCTCGAACCGACCGATGGGGATGTGAGGACCGTGGAAACCCTCGTCACCGTGCTCGCGTTGATGGCGATGATCGCTCTGGGCGTGCTCCTCATCCACCTGGCCAACCGGCACCGCGGCGACCGAATCGCCGCACCCGGAAGGGAGCGGGGCAAGTCCTCGTGATCCCACCGCGGACGGCTCCATAGCGCCCTCGTTCCGCGAGGACCACGGTCCGCCCTCGTTCCGCGAGGGCCACGGCCGTCCGGGACGACCGCCCAGCCGGTGCCGGACAGATTCCCACCGCCACCGCCGCCAGGTATGGCGGTCAAGAGCGCCGCTCAGGAAGGGCGTTCAGGAACCGAGGACTCAATGGCCCTTCCGCAGTTGAGCGTTCATCGGCAGGACCGCGGCGCCCGCGCTTGGATCACCCTCGCGGGAGAGATCGACCTGGCCACGGCACCGCTGGTGCGCGAAGCGCTGGCCGACTGCCTGCACGACGGCCTGCGCGGTATCGATGTGGACCTCACGGCGGTCACCTTCTGCGACGCCAGCGGACTCAACGCCTTCCTCCTGGCGTCCCGGATCGCCACGAGCACCGGCAGGACCCTGCGGCTGCACCACCCGCCGCCGACCATGGCGCGCGTCATCGAGATCACCGGTTCCGGGTTCCTCGTCCACTCGTTCCCTGCCGCCGACGTGGGACCGGGTCGGATTTCCGCCCCCACGGACGGAGCGCAGTGACGGAAGCGCACCGGGTGCGCCGTGCAGTCAGAATGACGAATCAAATGATTTACGCAACGCTGTGCGCTGTTTGAATGAGGGATATATCCGCTCGTTTCGCTTATGCCGGAGTGCAGATATTTCTGCGTAATATGCGGCAGCAGCGACAAGGCTTGCCGGGTGATCGGTAGGGCCCGGTATGCCACGGCCCCCACAGGAAATGGCCTATTGATGAAGCTGAAAATCCCGCAATCAGCCCACCGCCGTACTTTGTCCGGCGTGCTGGGCTCGGCGCTTGCCGTGACGGTTGCCGCCGTGATGGTCGCCGTGACGCCGACGCCGGCGCTGGCCATCGCGACGGCCCCAGGACTGGGCACAGCGGCTAGTTACTCCGTTCTGGCAGGTCAGGGAGTCACCAACACCGGCCCGACTGTGCTCTACAACGACCTCGGGACGTCCCCGAATCCGGCCGTCACCGGATTTCCGCCCGGCGAGGTGCGCGGCGCGGTGCACCGCGCCGACGCCCAGGCCCTCCAGGCCAAGGCCGACCTGATCCAGGCGTACAACAACGCGGCCGGCCAGGCCCAGGACTTCGCGCTCAATTCGGTGATCGGCGCGGGCGAGACGCTGGATCCGGGCGTCTACACTCGCGAATCCGGCGGTGTCCAACTCAACGGCACCCTGACCCTGGACGCTCACGGTGACCCCAATGCCGTCTGGGTGTTCCAGATTCCTTCGACTCTGATCACGGCAACGTCCAGCCAGGTGCTCCTCACGAACGGGGCGTCGGCGTGCAACGTGTTCTGGCAGGTCGGGAGTTCGGCCACGCTCGGCACCACCTCCACGTTCGTGGGCACCATCATGGCTCTGACCTCGATCAGCGTGACGACGGGGACGAACATCGAGGGGCGGGCGCTGGCTCGTAACGGCTCGGTGACGCTCGACAACAACCGGATCTTCCTCGGCGGGTGCGCCACGTCCACCACGGGTGGAACGACCACGGGCACGACCACCGGCACCACCACCGGCACCACCACGGGCACGACCACGGGCACGACCACCGGCACCACCGCCGGCACGCCCACCAGCGGGGGGCTCCTCGGCGGCGGTCTCGTCAGCGGCGGCCTGCTGGGCGGACCCATCGTCGGCACCGGCGGAACCTCCGGCAACGTCGCCGGCAACACGTCCGGGAACACGGCGGGCAACACCGCGGGCAACACCGGGAACACCGCGGGCAACACCGCCGGGAACGGCGCCGGCGGCCACGACCACGCGCCGGGCGGACCCGGCCACGCGGGCGGCCACGACCACGCGGGCAGGCCCGGCAAGCCGCACCACGGCGGCAAGCTCGACCTCGGGGACTACATGCGTCCCGACAAGTACGACCACGGCCGGCCCGACCACGGCAAGCACGACCACGGGCGGCCCGACCACGGCAAGTACGAGCACGGTCAGGACGACCACGGCAAGTACGGCCACGGTCAGGACGACCACGGCAAGCAGTCCGACGAGAACTACGGCTACGGCGAGGCGCCCAAGGGCTACGGGGGCGACGACCACTCCAACGGCCACGAAGGCTAGGCACCGCACCGCGGTCGGTCCGCTCACCGGATGACGGCGTGCGGCGGAATCCTCGTCGGATCCGCCGCGCGCCGTCGGGGGCGGGAGCGACAAAAGCCGGGGCGGGAGCGACAAAAGCCGGGCGCGAGCAGCTGACAGAAAGACAGGTAGGCGGTGTCGAGCGGAATCGACTCAACGGACGTGGAGGAGATCCGGTCGTCCGGCTCCGGTCCAGCCACGCGGGAACTCCCTGACCGGACGGCCGCGTCCCCGGGGCCGCCGGGAGGCGCCCGTGCACTGAAGGCGGGGCTGTGCACCGCCGTGGCCCTGTGCCTGGCGGCGAGTGTCGTCCACGTGGTTCTGGTGTTTCTCCACGTGGCGCCGGCCAATACCGTCTCCAAGCGGTACAGCCCCCTGATCAACGCCTGGGTGTACCCCTTCTTCGAGCAGAACTGGCGGCTCTTCGCTCCGGACCCCGAATCCGTCAATCGCCGGATTCTGGCCAGGACCGCACACACCGGCTCCGACGGATCGGTTCAGGTGAGTTCCTGGTTCGACCTGACCGCCGTGGACCGGTCGGCAGTCGAGCACCAACCGTTTCCGAGCCACACGGCGCAGAACATGGTGCGCCGTGCCTGGGCCGGATACGTCGACTCGCACGGAGGAGACGACAAGGCGCGTTCGGAACGCGGCCTGATGATGCAGAAGTACCTGAGCAACATCGCCGCGGACCGCCTCGCGGCCCGCCACGGCGGCGCCTTCGACTTCATTCAGCTCCGCGTCGTCACCCTGCCCATTCCCGTGCCGGGAACCGCCGCCGGCGATCGCCCGTCGACGCCGCTCGAGAACCGGCTCCTGCCCTGGTGGAAGGTGACCCGCCATGGAGAGTGAGATGCGGGCGACCGCGTCCGCCGGCGTCGCCCGGTGGCTCGCCGACCGGACCACCGCCGTGTGGAACCTCCTGACCGGCCGTCCGGTGTCCCTGTACGCGGCGGCGGTGCTGCGCATCGGCTACGGACTGCTGTACCTGGTCTTTCTGCTGCGCGAGTTCCCGCACCGCGACGAGATCTGGGGACCGGGCGCCGCGTGGACGCCCGCCCTGGCACACCAGCTCTTCGAGCAGACCGGCTGGTTCAGCGTCCTGACCCTGTCCGACAGCCGCGTCCACTTCGAGCTCTGCTACGCGCTGGCGCTGGTCACGGCCGCACTGTTCATGCTGGGCTGGCGGACCCGCGTCCTGTCGGTCCTCTTCGCCGTCGTGGTGACGTCGTTCCACAGCCGGGCGATCTTCATGACGGACGGGGGCGACAACCTGGTCCTGCTGATGTCCCTGTACCTCGTCCTCACCGCGTGCGGCCGCCGCTGGTCCCTGGACGCGCGCAGGGACCGGCTGAAAACGGCTCGTGCGGGCGACGCGCCGGCTCGGCCGAGGAGCCTGCTCGCGGGGCAACTCCACGACGCCCGCACTGTTCTCATCACTGTGGTGCACAACTGCGGCATGTTCGTGATCGCGGCCCAGGTCTGTTTCCTCTACGGTTCGGCCGGCCTGTACAAGGTCCAGGGAGCCTCCTGGGGCGGCGGCACCGCGCTGCACTACGTCCTCAACCTCGAACTGTTCAGGCCCTGGCCCGCCCTCTCCCACTTCGTGGACGAGCACACGCTCGTGGTCGCCGTCGCCGGCTACATGACCGTGCTCCTGCAGGTGGCCTTCCCGTTCGTGCTCTTCGGCAGGCTCAAGTACCCCGTACTGGCCCTGCTGCTGGGCATGCACCTCGGCATCGCCGTGCTGATGGGGCTGCCGCTGTTCTCGGGCGCCATGATCGTCGCGGACGCCGTGTTCCTTCCCGACCGCTTCCACACGTTCCTGCCCCGCCTCTGGCGCCGCGCGGTGCGGCGGACGGACGGTGGCCGGGCGGCAGGCGGACGAGAGGCAGGACCCGGGGCCGTACCCGCGCAGGGCGGGCCCGGCGGCGCCCGGGGGGCGAAGCGTCGCGTCATGCTTCCGGCAGGGCGGAAGGCCTCCGTGCCCGCCCCCGAGCCCGCGTCCCGCAGGACCCCTCAGGATCCCCCTCCGGCATCCGGGAAGAACCGGTAACAGGGGGTCGTACCGCAACCGCAGTGGCCGAAAATGTGTCTCCCAACGCGTGGCCTCATGTCCCGGAGGGGCGGGAGACCGGCCACGCGGCCGCCTTGGGGGGTTGGTATGGACACATGGGCAGTGCCCGGATACACCGAGTCGCTGGAGCTCGGGGCGGGCGCCAGCGGGCGCGTCGTGCTGGCCGTGCACGAGGAGACCGGCGTACCGGTCGCGGTCAAGTACCTCAGCGAGTCGCTGCGCACGAGGCCGGGCTTCGTGCACGAGTTCAGGGCGGAGGCACGGCTCCTCGGCGGACTGGAGAGCCCGTACGTCGCCGGGTTGTACGAGTACGTGGAGAGCCCGGACGGCGCCGCCATCGTGATGGAGCTGGTGGACGGTGTCTCGCTGCGGACCATGCTGACCCGGGCGGCCCCGCTCGACCCCGAGGCCGCGCTCGTGGTCCTCAAGGGATCGCTGCTCGGTCTGGCCGACGCGCACCGGGTCGGCGTCGTCCACCGCGACTACAAGCCGGAGAACGTCCTGGTCAAGCCGGACGGTTCGTCCAGGCTCGTCGACTTCGGGATCGCGGTGGACGTCGGCGCCAGCGCCGGCGCGGCGGGGACCCCCTCGTACATGGCCCCGGAGCAGTGGACCGGCGCACCCGCCTCTCCCGCCGCCGACGTGTACGCGGCCACGGCCACGTTCTTCGAGTGCCTGACGAGCCACCGGCCCTACTCGGGTGACAACCTCGCCGAACTCGCCCTGCAGCACGTCGACGCTCCGATCCCCGTCGACGAGGTCCCCGAGGCGGTGCGGGAACTGGTGCGGCGTGGCCTCGCCAAGGACCCGGTGGAACGTCCCGACCACGCCGAGGAGTTCGTCGCGGAGCTGGAGGCGGCCGCCGGCGCCGCCTACGGGCCCGACTGGGAAGAGCGCGGTCGCGGCCGGCTCGCCGCGGTGGTGGCACTGCTGCCGCTGCTGCTGCCCTCGGCCCGCAGCGCCCCGCAGACCACCACGGACACCGCCCGCACGGTCCTGAGCCGGCAACCGGGCCCCGGCCGGTCGCAGTCGTGGTTGCCCGGCCGGGCGGGGATGCTCGTCTCCGGTGCGGCCGTGGTCCTGGGCGTCCTCCTGTCCTACGGCCTCCAGCACACCCCGGGAGCGGCTCCGCAGCAGGCGGCGAAGGCCCTGGCCACCACCAGTGCCCAACCCGCCGCGGACTCCGGGGAGCCCACCGCGCCGGCCGCGTCGGCCTCGGCCACCGCCTCCCCGTCCCCGACGTCCACGCCTTCCCCCACCTTGTCGGCCTCGGCCACGGCGACCGCCGGTACCGGCGAGCCCTCGGCGTCCGCGAGCACGGCTCCGTCGGGGGAAACGACGACGCCCGGCGAGCCGACCATCGAGGCGACGCCGACCACGGCGTCCCCCACCGTGTCCGCGCCGTCCGCTCCCGCCGTCAAGGACGTCGCGGTGACGGGCTTCCGGCAGACGGGTTCGACGACCGCCACGGCGACCATCGGCATCACCACGGACGGCACCGGCCCGTTCTCCGTCACCGTCTCGTGGTTCACGAGCGACACCGCGAGAGGACTGGGCACCGCGGACGGCGCGTCCCAGACCTTCGAGCGCAGCGGCGCCACCCAGTACACCCTCACCGTCGACCACACCTTCCAGAACCAGGGCTGCTACTGGGCGGTGCGGGTCACGACCACTCCGGCCTCCGCCGACGGCGGCGCCTCGCAGCAGCTTCTGACCAGGCAGTGTGATATCCGATGACCGCTCCGAACGACCGCGCCCCCGCGTCCGCCGAGAACAGCGAGCCCACCCGTGTGCTCACCCCGGCCGATGAGCCCGCCGTCACGGTGAGCCTGGCTCCGGCCGATGAGCCCGCCGTCACGGTGAGCCTGGCTCCGGCCGACGAGCCCGCTGTCACGGTGAGCCTGGCTCCGGCCGATGAGCCCGCCCCGGTCGACGTACACGGCTCCGCCGACGCCGAGTACAGCGCCACCGTGCTGGCCAGTCACTGGATCCAGAGGCCCGAGCCGGAAACCACCCTCGTCGGACCGCCCGCCACGGAGATCCTGCCGACGCCGACGCCGACGCCGACGCCCGATCGTGTCGAAGGCACCGTGCTGCGTTTCGGCCCGGGCGTGACCGCCGCCGTCGCGCAACGCACCCACAGGACGCTGCCCGCCGTGCCGACGCCTGCCGCGCCGCCCTCGCGCCGGCGTCTGCGCAGACACGCCCTGCCGGCCCTGGTGCTGATCTCGGTCATCGCGTTCCTCGCCTGGCAGCGTCTCGGGCCGTCCGTCGCGGTGCGCACGGTGGAGGTCACGGCCGGCCCGACGGTTCTGGGGTGCGACGGCACCGCGGACATCGTCGGCGTCGTCACCACGAACGGCCGTCCGGGCACGCTCTCCTACCGCTGGACCCGAAGCGACGGCACCACCTCGGGCGTCCTGCGGGAAGTGGTGGTCCGGGGCCAGCGGCAGGCACGGCTGCACCTGCTGTGGACCTTCCAGGGCAAGGGCCACTACGCGGCCCGGGCCGAACTCCACATCCTTTCCCCCCTCGACCGCACCACCACCGGCCGCCTCACCTACGACTGCTCCTGACCGATCGTCACCGTTTGGTGCAGAAGGGGGCCGTCGAGGGGGTGTCGTGGGCGGGACGGGAGGGGAGACAGGGCGGTGGGGATGCGGCCGTGGCGGTTTGTGGTGTGGTTCGGCACGGTCAGTCTGCTCGCGGACTTCGTCTATGAGGGCGCGCGCTCGATCACCGGCCCGTTGCTGGCCTCGCTCGGTGCGTCGGCGCTGGTGGTGGGTGTGGTGACGGGCGCGGGTGAGGCGGCGGCGCTGGGGCTGCGGCTGGTCTCCGGCCCGCTGGCGGACCGCACCCGCCGCTTCTGGGGGCTGGCGATCGCCGGATACGCCCTGACCGTGGTCTGCGTACCCTTCCTGGGCGTCGTCGGAGCGCTGTGGGCGGCGTGCGCGCTGGTGATCGCCGAGCGGGTGGGCAAGGCGGTGCGCTCGCCCGCGAAGGACACGTTGCTCTCGCACGCCACCGCCGCGACCGGACGCGGGCGCGGCTTCGCCGTGCACGAGGCGATGGACCAGGTCGGCGCGCTGGTCGGACCGCTCGTGGTGGCCGGCATGCTCGCGCTCACCGGCGGCGACTACGGGCCGTCGCTCGGAGTGCTCGCCCTTCCGGGCGCCGCGGTGCTGGGACTGCTGGTGTGGCTGCGGGCGAGGGTGCCCGACCCGGAGGCCTACGAGCGGGCGGCGACGCCGCATGCCGGCGCGGCGGAGCAGCCGGACGGCCCGTTTCCGGCCGCGTTCTGGACGTATGCGGCCTTCACCGCCGCCACCACGGCAGGGTTCGCCACCTTCGGCGTGCTCTCGTACCACCTGGTCGAGCGGCACCTCGTGGCAGCGGCCTGGGTGCCGGTGCTCTACGCCGCGGCCATGGCCGTCGACGCCGTCGCCGCGCTGCTGACCGGTTGGCTGTACGACCGCCACGGCGCGCGCGTGCTGGTGGCGTTGCCCCCGTTGACCGCCGCCGTCGCGGTGCTGGCGTTCACCGACACGGTCGCGATCGCGGTGACCGGGGCGTTGGTCTGGGGAGCGGTCATGGGCATCCAGGAGTCCACCCTGCGCGCCACGGTCGCGGACTTGGTGCCCAGCCGGCGGCGGGCGACGGCCTACGGTCTGTTCGCCGGTGTCGTCGGCGCGGCGAGCCTGGCCGGTGGCGCGCTGACCGGCGGCCTGTACGGCTACTCGATCCCCTTGCTGATCACGGTCGTCGTCGCCGTTCAGGTGCTCGCCGTGCTGCTGCTGGCCGCCACGTCGGTGACGCGCCGCTGACCCGGGCAGGGGCTCGGGCCGGCGGCACGCCGCTCCTCGGACGCCGTGGCGACGTGGGCGGGACGGTTACCAGGACAGGGCGTCCGCCGGGTTGTCCTGCCAGTAGGTGACGGTGGCCGCGCTGTTGAAGAGGACACCGCCGTTGGGCAGCTTCAGGGTCTTCTCCGTGCCGGTCGCGGCGCCCTTGCCGTCGGCGAAGAACACGCCCAGGGTCTTCGTGGTGCCGCCCCCTTCGCCGTCGGGGGAGAACGTGGTGATGCCCGCGTACGCGGACTCGCCGGGCTTGAGCGTCAGCACGGCCTGCGGCGTGGTCTCCTCGGCCCACGGCAGCGGGGCCTGGGCGTCGGCGCCGGCCCTCAGGAAGGGGGCGCTGTAGGCGTAGCAGGGCTTCGTGCCGGTGTTGGTCGCCTTGAGCAGCAGGTGGTTGATCGGGCGGGACACCTCGGTGACGGTCAGTCCGGTGTTCGCCGTGGTGCAGGTGACGACCGAGGACGCCTTCCCGGTGGCGGCGGAGGCGGCCTGCCCCGCGGCCTGGAGGCCGACGAGCGCGAGGGCCGCGGCGACGACCATGGAGGAGGCGGCCGTGCGGGAGACGGGACGAGAGGCGATGCGCATGAGTGGACTGCTCTTTCTGAACATGTGGGCCTGAAGATGTGGGCGCGCCGGAAGTGCGGGCCCTGAAGGCTGAGTTGAGCAAGGCCGCTCACCATGTCCGGTGAGGCGCCGTGCTTGGATGGCTCAAGCCTGTGCCGCGCGGCGTCCCGTCCGCCATTCCATTGGGAATTTCGGGACGCCGGGATGCGCGAATCGGCTCTGACCTGGGGAAACGCGACCTTCCTGGGATGCCGAACGGAATGGAGGACCGGTGGGGGCGGCTGAGGAGATCGCTGATTTCGCGGCGCTGCTGCGGGAGTTGAAGCAGCGGTCCGGGCTGAGTTACGAGGCTCTGGCGAAGCGGGCGCACATGAGCACCTCGACGCTGCACCGGTACTGCAAGGGGGAAGGAGTGCCGGCCGACAACGCGGCGGTCGCCCGCTTCGCCCGGGTGTGCAGGGCGACTCCGGCCGAACTGATCGAGTTGCACCGGCTCTGGGTCCTGGCGGACGCGGCACGCGACCGTGCGCGGCGGGCCGCGGCGGACGCGGAACCGGACTCCACGGCCCCGGCCGCAGGGTCCACGCCGGAAGCGTCCCCGCCGGGAGCCGCCTTGACGGAAACGCCCCCGCCTGGAGGGCCTTTGGCGGAAGCGTCCCCGCCGGGGGCGTCCCCGTCGGCAGCGTCGCCGTCGGGAGCGTCCGCGGCCGGGTCGGCCCCGGAGGCGCGGTCCGCGCAGACAGGCACGAACGAAGCCCGGCCGGGGGCCGTGTCGGACGGTCCGTCCCGCACGTCGGCACTGGGCCGGATCGCCCGCAGGCGGTGGCCCCTCGTCATGGCGGGCACCGCCGTTGCCGTCGCCGTGTCCACCGCGCTCACGGTCGGCCTGCAGGGACGGGGAACGGGCCTGGCGCAGGACGGTCGTCCGGCCGGCACCGTGACCTCCGCAGGGCAACCGCACTCCACCTCCCCCACGACGCACCCTCCGGCCGTGTCCCCTTCCGTGCGGCCGAGCCGCTCCCCGGACCCGGCCCCGGCCGCCACGACGCCCGGCGCCGAGACGGGGCACGGCACTGGCGCCCAGGGCGCCGGTGCGGCGGCCCCGCTGACGGTGACCACCCGCACCTACGCCTGGGACGACCCGCAGTGCGAGGGGAAGTACCTGATCGACCGGCCGCCCGCCGAGGTCTCGCCGCCGGTGATGGGGCAGGACGTGCCGGGCTGGGTGAACGCGCACGGCGCCGTCGCCGCCGACGGTCAGCGGGTGGCGCTGACCGTCCAGGGCGTCGGGGACGAGACCGTCGTCATCGAGTCCCTGCACGTCCGTGTCGTCGACTCGGTCGCGCCCCCGGCCTGGAACGCCTACCTGGGGTCGTCGGGCTGCGGCGGGGGCGTGGAGACGAGGTCGTTCGGCACCGACCTCGACGCCGCTCACCCCACGATCGTGCCGAAGGCGGGTCAGCGCGGCGTCCCGTACAAGGTCAGCCGGTCCGATCCCGAGGTGCTGTACATCACCGCCCGGGTCGGCGCCCACGACGTGCGGTGGTACGTGGAGCTGCTGTGGTCCAGCGGCGGACGGCAGGGGACCGTGCGGATCGACGACCACGGAAAGCCGTTCCGTACCAGCGGCAGCCCGGGCCGTCCCGTCTACGAGCATCTGCTCGGCGGCACGGAGTGGTTCCGCGTGGCGGAGAACTGATCTCCGGGGTCTTTCCCGCGCTCGGCCCCAGGCACGTCAGGCGGAAGTCGGGCGCGCGTCGGTCGCACGTCAGGCGGGTCCCCGTGCGTCACAGCGGATGCCAGACCGCGTTCTCCCCGTGCGGTCGCACCCTGCCGAAGACGACATCGGCGAAGTGGATGCCGAATCCGAGGGTGTCCGGGCGCAGGAGCTCGGCGATCAGACGGCGGCGTCGGCGCTCGGAGCGGGCGGGGTCGGCGTCGGAGACCGCGGACCACTCGGGGTGCCGTATCTGGAGGGAGGAGAGCAGGGCGTCGCCGAAGGCGAGCAGTCGGGTGCCTTGGGAGGCGATGACGAATCCCGTGTGGCCGGCGGTGTGGCCGGGCAGGGCGACGGCGTGGACGCCGGGGAAGATCTCCTCGCCGGCGAGCACCAGCCTCGTCCGGGGTTCGAGGGCCGCCACCGCGGGGTCGCGGTGGTCCCATTCGGCCTTGGGGACCACGAAGGTGGCCCGGGTGAACAGGGGCGGGTCGACGCAGGCCCAGCCGATGTGGTCGGGGTGGAGGTGGGTGAAGGCCACCGTCTCGATGTCCTCGGGCGACCGGCCGAGCAGGGCGAGGTTGCCGGGCAGCGAGCCGCCGTGCACCGCGCCTCGGTCGGGGTGGTCGGGGTGCTCGGGCACCGCGCGCGGGCCGAACCCGGCGTCGATCAGCAGGGCCCGGGCACCGTGCTCGACGAGCAGCCCGCCGGTGTTGGCGACGAGACGGCGCGTGTCGTTGAGGTAGGCGCCGTACCTGCCCAAGCGGCGGTCGACGGCCGCGGGCAGGGCGCCGGCCGGCTTCAGCAGCATCGCCCCGTCGGGCACGTAGCTGACCTTCAGCTCACCCACGCGCAGGGTACGCACGGCGGAGGGCCTGCGCAGTCGGCTGTCGTTCACGGATGGTCTCCTCGCAGGCGGCGAAGGCGCCCGGCGCGGCTCGGACACGGGGGCGGCGCGGCCGTCCGCCGAGAGGCGGCGGACGGCCGCGCCGGGTGCGCGGACGGTTCCGGCGGGTGCGGGGACGGTTCCGGCGGGCGGTGCCGTGTGCCGGACACGGGACGGCCTAGACCGTGGTCCGCTTGCGCAGTACGGCGCCGACGAGCAGGGCGCCGACGAGGGTGACGACACCGGCCGTGACCATGCCCGCGTGCAGCCCGCCCAGGATGTCGGCGCGGGACGGGACGGCGCCCGAGGAGAGGGCGTTGGTGCGGGCGGCGGCGATCGCGCTCAGCCCCGAGACGCCGATCGCGGCCACGTACTGCGGCAGCTGCGACAGGCCGCCGACGACGCCCTGGTCCTCCTCGGTGACGCCCGTGGTCATGACGGTGATGAAGGAGACGACGCTGAAGACGTGGCCGAGACCCATGACGGAGGAGGTGACGAGCAGGGCGGCCAGGTTCACGTCCTCGGGCAGGGCGAACATCGCGACCGTGCCGACGCCCTGGATGAGCAGGCCCGCGGCCAGTACCTTCACCCCGCCGAACCGGCCGAGCAGCCGGGCCACGTACATGCCGCCGAGCGTGGCGGCGGCGCCCTCGCCGAGGTAGCTCAGGCCGGCCTCCAGGGCGGTGAAGCCCAGCACGTCCTGCATGTACAGGCTCAGCAGCACGGTCGTACCGGCGCACATGCCGAAGGTGATGACACCGAACAGCCCCGACCACTTCACGGACGGCCGGTTCAGCACGGACAGCGGCACCAGCGGCTCCGGGTGGCGTCGCTCGACCAGCAGGAACGCGGCCAGCAGCACCAGGCCGCCGACGATCGGGCCGAGTGCCGCGGGGCGGGTCCAGCCCTCGTCACCGCCGGTGGAGATGCCGTAGACCAGGCCGAACAGGCCGAACGTGGCCAGGATCGCGCCCGGGATGTCCATCCGGCGGGCGGCGCCGGACTCGTGGATCGCCGGCAGGGCCAGCGCGCCGGCCAGCGCCAGCGCGCCCATCACGCACAGCGCGACCATGGTCCAGCGCCAGCTGAAGCCGTTGGTGATGACACCGCCGCCGAGCGCGCCGAACACGAAGCCCAGCGACATGACGGCGCCGTTGAGGCCCAGGGCGCGGGCACGCTTGGGGCCCTCCTGGAAGTAGCCGGTCATCAGGGCGATGGCGGACGGGGCGATCATCGCGGCGGCGGTGCCCTGGCCGATGCGGGTGGCGATCAGCACGCCGGGGCTGTTGGCGAGGGCGGCGCCGAGGGAGAACAGGGTGAAGACGGCGACGCCGAGGGTGAACAGGCGCTTGCGGCCGATCAGGTCGGCGACCCGGGCGAACAGGGGCAGCAGGCTCGCCGACGGCAGCAGGCTGGCGGTGGCCACCCACTGCAGGGTGCCGGCCGAGGAGAAGCCGAGGGCGGTGCCGATGTCGGGCAGGGCGACGGTGACGATGGAGAAGTCCAGGCCGCACATGAAGGTGGCGCAGCACAGGGTGATCAGCACCAGCCACTCGTGCGCCCCGAAGGCCGCGCCGTCGGCGACGGGCTCGGGTGGTGCGGCGGCCTCGCGTGTGGGGTGGGAGGGGGGTGAGGACTCGGTGACGGCCATGAGAGCGGTCCTTCCTGATGATCTCGCTGGTCGGTCCAGCTTCGAATCGCGGGACCTGCGCAACAAGGACGATCTGTGCAACGATCGATTCGCTGGGCTCATCGTTCGAGGTCACGGAACTGAGGGGGTGCGGGAGAACCGGTCATGGAACGCCAGGAGATCGAGATTTTCCTGACCCTCGCCGAGGAACTGCACTTCGGGCGGACCGCCGAGAGCGTGGGCGTCTCGCAGAGCCGGGTCAGTCAGACCATCGCCCGGCTGGAGCGCCGTATCGGCGCCAAACTGTTCGACCGCACCAGCCGTCAGGTCGTGCTCACGCCCATCGGGGAGCAGCTCAGGGACGATCTCGCGCCCGCGTGGCGGGGGGTCGAGGAGGCCGTCGCCAGGGCCATGGCGGCGGGGCGGGGGATCAGCGGCTCGCTGCGGATCGGTTTCTCCGGCGCGTTCACGGGCCATCTGCTGCACAGCATCGCCGAGGTGTTCGGGGGCCGGTACCCGGATGTGGACGTGCAGATACGGCAGGTGCAGATCTCGGACCCCTACGGTCCGCTGCGTTCGGGGGACGTCGAGCTCCAGGTCACCGAACCTCCGCTGGCCGAGCCGGATCTGACGCTGGGTCCGGTGCTGGTGTCGCAGCGGAGGGTGCTGCTGATGTCGTCCGGGCACCCGTTCGCCCGGCGGGAGTCGCTGAGCGTGGAGGACCTGGCGGAGGCGACGCTGCTGACGGTCGCCGGGAACGTGCCGGCGCACTGGCTGGACCACCACTTCCCGCGGCAGACGCCGTCGGGGCGGCCGATCCCGCACGGGCAGGCCATGACGCACTGGGAGGACGCGCTCTCCCTCGTTCTCGCGGGCAAGGGCGTGACCCCGGTGGCGGCCGCCGGCGCGCACTACTACAGCCGTCCGGGCCTGGTCTTCAAGCCGTTCACGGACGCCCCGGGCATCGACTACGCCTTCGTCTGGCCCACCGGCCACGAGACGGCCCGGCTGCGGGCCTTCGTCCAGGTGGCCATGGAGCGGGTACGCGCGGTGGGCGGCCCCTCGCGGGCCGTGGAGAGCTTGTGGCCGAACGGGACGACGGCCGTCTGAGGCCGTCGCCGGAGCTTGATCGCCACACGGCTGATCCGAGCCGAGGACGCCCCGGGGACGGCGGCGGAGCCGCACCGTCCAGCACCCTGCGCGCGACGGTCCCGCACGGCGGTCCTGCGCGCGACGGTCCCGCACGGCGGTCCTGCGCGCGACGGTCCCGCACGGCGGTCCTGCGCGCGACGGTCCCGCACGGCGGTCACGGCGGTCCTGCCCACGGCGGTCCGGGTGGCGGCCGACGGGCAGCGACGGCGGGCGCGGACAGCGGTCAGCGGTCAGCGGTCAGCGGGAGGATCGGCCAGGACGTGCGGGCCTCGATGCCCTCGGACGCAGTCCCGCGGGCCCGGTCCCACGAGCCTCCTCACACCATCCCCCGGATCACCGGGGACAGGGGTGCGGGTGGGTCACTGCAGGACGCCCGCGCCTGCGGCGGTGAGGTAGCGCTGGTCGGGGCTGTCCTGGAGCATCACGTGGTGGAGGGTCGTGGTGGAGGGCGACGGGGGGATGCCGAGGTCGTCCGTCATACGGCGGTGCAGGGACTGGTAGACCTCCAGCGCGCTTGCACGGCGGCCCGAGGCGTAGAGCGCCCGCATCAGCTGGGTGTGCAGGTTCTCGTGGTACGGGTGCTCGTCGACGAGGGCGACGGCCTCCCCGACCGCCTCCTGGAAGCGCCGGCACAGCAGCAGCGCGTCGATCCGCGCCTCGCAGGCCGCGAGGTGCGCCTCGTTCAGCACTCTGGCCTGGACGGTGAGCCGACTGCCGAGCCGGACGTTCCCGAAGGGCGCCCCGCGCCACACGGCCAGCGCCTCGCCGAGCACCTCGGCGGCGGCGTGCGCCTCGCGCTTGTCCAGCAGGCCCCGGGCCTCCAGGACCAGCCGCTCGAAGCGGGGCCGGTCCCATTCGTCGGGCCGCAGGCGCAGCACATAGCCGTTGCCGTCGGTGACCAGCCGGTGGTCGGCGATCTCACGGGCGCTGGTGCCGGCGCCGGCGGCCAGCGCCTTGCGTATCGCCCCGATGTAGGTCTGCAGGGCGGTGGTGGCGGTGCGGGGCGGCTCGCCGTCCCACACCTCGCTCAGCAGCGCCGGCACGGACACACGGTGGTTGGCCTTGGCCATGAGCAGGGCGAGCACCTGCCGCTGCTTGGGCGCGCTGGGGGTGACGTCACGCCCCTGCTCGCGGATGTCGATCGGTCCGAGGACACGGAACTCCACAGCCCCTCCTCAAGGTTGGGTGTCACCGCCCGGCGCGCCGAGCGGCGTACGGGCGAACGGGTCGGCGGGAGCCCTGCGTCGCTACGGGGTTCCCGTGGTGCTGTGTGGGGGGAAGGGCCGTCGATCGGCGGTCGCCGCCGGGCGGACGGCGGTCAGCAGCGGCCCGGGGCGAGGCACACCTCGTGCCCGAGCCGGCGGTGTGCCGAGGCGACGGAGACCAGCGTGGCGTGGCGGTGCCAGCCGGGGTAGGACCGGCCCGCGAAGTCGTGCAGGCCCAGTTCGGCCTCCGCGACCCCGACCCGTGCGGCCGTGGCGGAGCCGATGACCGCGAGGGCCCGGGCGCGCCATGCCGGGGGCAGGTTGGTGAGCCAGATCCGGTCGGGCCGTGGGCGGGGGCCGGTCCAGACGCCGACCAGCAGGGCCGGCCGGGTGTCCGCGGGCAGCAGCACCCGCAGGGTGGCGAACCGGGGTCGCCCGGGGGCGATGGGGGAGCCGGCCGGCGGCCGGGCGTGCCGCCGCAGCAGGTCGCCCGCCGGTTCCGGGGCCGCGTGCAGTGCCGTCGCGTCGGCCGGGTGGGCATCGGCGGCCGGGGCGAGGGACAGGGGCAGGGTGTCGGGCACGGCCACGATCCAGTCCAGGCCGCGGGCCCCGAGGCCCTCCATCACGGCGACGGCGTCGATGTGACCGTCGGTGTGGACGACCACCGGCGGCATCTCGGGTGTGGCCCGGGCCAGTTGGTCGGCGAGGGCGAGGCACAGCTCGGTCGCCGTGGCGTGGCCGGTGACCTCGGGGATGCGGGCCTGGTGCCGCAGCGCGGCGTCCTCGGTCCAGCGGCGCGGCAGGTACAGCCGCCAGTCCACGGAGAGGTCGCCGAGGTCGCCGGAGAGGAACGCGCCCACGGCCAGCTGGCAGTTGACGGTGCGTCCGAAGGCAGGCACGAAGCGCCGGTGGACGCCGGCGGACAGCGCGCCGCGCTTGGGGATGACCACGGGGGAGAGGGTCCAGGCGTGCGGGGCGGTGTGCTCGGCGACCCAGCGGGCGAGTTCGGCGCGGACCGGACGCCATGGCCAGGCGCTGTCGTTGACGAACTGCTGCAGCGACTGGGGCGCGGTCGGGGACGGCGTCACCGAGGCCGCTATGCGCCGCAGCGACTTCTTGCCCTGCGTCGTCAGCAGCCCCTTCAAGTAGACGCCTGCCCAACGCCGTTGGTCCGCCCGCGGCAGATGGGCGAAGAGCCGCTGGGCCGGCGGGACGTGCTCTGTGGCCGGATGCATGGACGGACTCCTCTCTCCCGGCAGCCGCAAATATACAGAACATTCTCTATGTTTCTAGGTCGACCACGGGGAAGGCTGTGCCGAGGGAGGGGCGTGCGACGCCCCGCTCAGGGCTCTGAGCTGCGACAGGGGCGCTGCGCCGGGCGGCGGACCTGGCGCGGAAAAATTCCGTGCGGGGCTTGGAGAGCACCGATCGACGTGATACAGCGTGTGCGCGGAACGGCGCGTTCAGTGAACACGGCCCGAGCGGAACCGGGCCTTCCGTCGGGCGGCCCGGTGAAGCGTCAGTCCGTGACCGGACCGGCGGCGGCCGGCGGGGCGAGGAGGGCGCCCAGCGCCTTCAGGGCCTGGGCCAGGCTCTCCTCGGGGCCGTCGCCGGTGATCGTGCGCAGCGCGTCGGGGGCGGTGGCGGCGGCTTCGACGCCGAGCAGGACGTGGGACAGCAGGGAGGCGGCCGCCCGCGGGGTCAGTCCGCCCTCGAGGCTCTCCTCGAACCAGGCCCGCTCCAGCGCCTCGCGCAGGTCGGGGACCCAGGAGTCGTACCAGCCGTGGTCGGCGGCGTGTCCCTCTCGGGTGAGCCGGGCGGCCGCGCGGATGCTCTGGGTGCTGCGCAGGGCGTCGGCCAGGGTCAGCACCTCGTCGAGCACGCCCTGCAGTCCCGGCGCGGGGGCGGCGCTCAGGATCACCTCGCGGGTGGCGGTCGTGCCGGCCTCCTGGACGGCGTCCGCCAGTGCCGACTTGCTGGGGAAGTGGAAGGTCAGCGCGCCCATGGTGACGCCGGCCGATCTGACGATCCGGTGCAGGGAGGTGCCGTCGTAGCCGTGCTCGGCGAATTCGGCGGCCGCGGCCCTGACGATCCGCTGCCGGGTCTGTTCGGCCCTCTCCTGCCTCGCCACGTGTGCTCGCCCCTCCTCCCGCCCCGTGTGTCGCGAACGGCCCGCGACGACACCACCATAGGTCAAGAGATTCCCAAGAGATCTGGAAAACGAGCAGCTCGGAACGTTCTTGGCAGGTTGGCCGGTAAGGGCCGCCCCATCCGGCTGACGGCCTGCCGGGCGCCTGTTTGACTGACCGTATGATCGAACGGACGTGCGTCATGAGTGACCGGGTAGTCATGATCACCGGAGCTTCGTCGGGCATCGGCGCGGCGGCGGCACGGCTCTTCGCCGAGCACGGCGCGGCCGTCGTGCTCACGGCCCGTCGCGAGGAGCAACTCGCCTCGGTGACCGAGGAGATCGAGGCCAAGGGCGGCCGGGCGGTGTACGTCCCCGGCGACATCCGCCGGGGCGAGGACGTCGAACGGGTGGTGGACACCGCGATTCAGCGCTTCGGGCGGCTGGACGCCGCCTTCAACAACGCCGGCCACGCCACGCTCGGCACCGATCTGCACGAGATGTCGGACGACGACTACGACGCCGTCATGGACGTCAACGTGCGGGGCGTGTGGAACTGCATGCGCCACCAGATCCGCGCCATGCTCGGCACCGGCGGCGGCGCGATCGTCAACACCGCGAGCGTGGCCGGTCTCATCGCCACCGGAGTGGGCGCGCCCTATGTGGCGGCCAAGCATGCGGTGATCGGTCTGACCAAGGCCGCGGCGGCCTCGTACGGGGACCGGGGCATCCGGGTCAACGCGCTGGCCGTGGGCAGCACGCTCACCGAGATGATGGAGTCGGCCATCGCGCAGATGCCCGGCGTGGAGCAGACGTTCTTCGCACGGGCCGTCCAGAAACGATTCGCCGCCCCGGTCGAGGTGGCGCATGCCGCGCTGTGGCTGTGCAGCGACGCGTCGTCCTTCGTGACCGGCGCGACCGTCCCGGTCGACGGCGGCACCCTGGCCGTCTGAGCCACGCCACGACAAGCCACCACCACACGACACGACACGACAGGGCGGGCCGACGGGCCGTCCGGGCCCCGCTTCTGCGTGGGGCGCCCGGACGGCCCGGCGGTGAAGAGGCGCTACCGGGCCGTCGGCACCAGCTCGCCGGTCCCCGCCGTCCACGGCGTGCCGGTGCCCGTCGGGCGCGGGGAGTCGGCCGACGTCGGCCACGGCGTGCCGGCTCCCGCCGTCCGCAGGGTGTCGGTCCCCGTAGGCCACGGTGTGGCGGACGCCGCGTAGGCCTCCTCGTCCACCGTGCGGAGCAGCGCGTCGTCGATCTCGTCGAGTCCGTCGACGATGTGGCGTGCGCCGGCCTGCCGCATCAGTTCGGCCTGGTGGCTGTGTTCGAACCGGGTGGGCCGGCCGATGAACGGCGCCCCGAGGGCTTTCGCCGCCTCGGCGACCCGGGCGACGTCGTCGATGAAGAGCACCTGGCCGTGCTCCAGCCCGAAGTGCGCGGTGATCTCCCGCAGTCCGGGCCGCACGTCGTTGGTGCAGAGGTAGTGGGGAGGGGTGAACAGCCCGGCGTGGGAACCGAGATGCTCGTCGAAGTGGGACTTGGCCAGGCCGCCGTAGCAGACCACGTCGAGCCCGGCGGCGCGCAGCCGTCGCAGGAGCGCCTCGGCTCCCTCGGTGACCTCCACGGGGTGATCGACGAGGTAGGCGGCGCGCTCCTCGAAGTAGGCGGCCAGGGCCTCCTCGCCGGTCAGCGCCTGCGGCACCGCCGCCGCCATGGCGCGGCCCGCGTCGGCCTGCCGCTGCGAGAACACGCTGCGCTCGACGTCGGCCGACCAGACGCCGCCGCGGCGGGTGACGAACCGGTGGATGAGCGGGCTGAAGGTGTCGTTGAGCAGGACGCCGTCGATGTTGACGGCGGCGAGTCGCAGACGGCGCAGTCGGTGCGGTCGGTCGGTCATGAGTCGGTTCCCTCCCCTTGGTCGGACGCGCTCACGGTCGTCCACAGGGACAGAGCGCGCTCCTCGCTGTTCTCGATCCCGTCGAGAGCCGAGTCGGTGGCGATGCCGGGCAGCAGCAGGCGCCACATGTTCGCCGTGCGGCGGGGCAGGTCCGCCCGCCGGGAGACGACCTGCGCGTACTCCTGCATGCCGGTGCACGCGCCTACGACGAACTCGGCCAGCTCGTCGATGCGTACGTGATCGCGCAACTCGCCCTGGGAGCGCGCCACTTCGAGGCACTCCTCGAAGCTGCGGGCCCAGACCGTGTACGGCGTGGCGTCCTGCAGGCCGAAGGCGGCCTGCTCGCCGGTCAGCCGGACGCCGGCGCGCAGCAGCGGGTCGGCCTGGAGCGAGTGCGACCAGATGAGGGTGATGTCCACCAGGCGCTGCAGGCCGGTCGTGGGCACATGCGGCTCGATGGTGCTGCGCTGGGCGTTCATCACCTCGATCGCGAGGTTCTGCTTGTCCTTGAAGTGGAAGTACAGCGCCCCCGCGGTCACGCCCGCACGCTGCAGGATCTTGTTGATCCCGGCGCCGGCGTAGCCGTACTCGTCGAAGACCTCCGCGGCCGCCTTCAAGAGCTGTTCTCGGGTGTGAATCGCGCGCTCCTGCTTGGGCGCGCGATTCGTGTTCGCTCGTGCCATGGCTGCATCCCGGTCTCGACAAGAAAAAGAACGTCCTCTATGTTACTGGCTCGTGGCGCGCCTCCGCCAGTGTGCGGGGGCAGCGCATGTCGACGCCGGAAACAGGGGGGTTCCACATGAACGAGATGGTGACGGCTGCTGTTTCGAGACCGGCCCGGGTCGCGAAGGCCCTCGTCCACAAGCACGACGTCGGCCAGGTACTGCTCTGCGACCTGAAGCGCCTGGCCGAGGACGAGTTCCTGGTCGCGGCGGACTGGACGGACGCCGGGGCTCTCGTGGCGGCCGGGGACCGCGGGGAGGAGAGCGCCGTCCTGCTCACGGAAACGATTCGGCAGACTTTTCCGCTGCTGTCGCACGCCGCCTACGACGTTCCGTTCGGCCACCGTCTGCTCTGGAGCGAGTACCGCTACGCCCTCGACCTCAGGACGCTGCGCGAGGAAGGCATCGGCGGCCGGCCCGATCTGCACATCCGCTGCTACGACGTGGTCCGCCGCCGCGGCCGGGTCTCGGCCCTGTCCCTGGACATCACCGTGCTGCGCGACGGCGAGCAACTGGCCACCGCCCACACCCGGTTCACCATCCAGCCGCCCGCCATCTACGAACGGCTGCGCGGCGCGCACGGCGACGCCCACCGCATGCTGGAGCTGGCCCGCAGCCGCCCGCTGCCGCCGCCGGTCTCCGGCGCCGGCCAGGAGTTCCGGGACGTGGTGCTCTCACCCACCGACGCCACGGACCGCTGGCAGCTGCGGGTCGACACCCACCACCCGATGTACTTCGACCACCCCAGCGACCACGCCCCGGGCATCCTCCTGCTGGAGGCGGCCAAGCAGGCCGTGCGCACCGTACGGCACCCCCGGGTCGGCGTCGCGGAGGCGATGGAGACCGTCTTCCACCGCTACGTCGAGCTCGACTCCCCCTGCTGGGTGGAGGCGCGGCATCTGCCCGACGACCAACTCGGCCGGGCGCGCTTCCTGGTGACGATGCAGCAGGAGGGCAGCCTGTGCTTCACCGCGCTGGTGTCGGTCGCCAAGGAGCCGACCGGCTGACGTTCGCGGCGCGGCCGACCCCCGGCAGCGTGCCTCCGCCCACCTCGGCGACATGGGCGCCGAGCACCATGTCGTCGCCGACGGCGACGGGATGGCCCGCGGAGCGAAGGAGGTCGAGGTCGGAGGCGTGATCGGCGTAGGCGGCGGCGTGCGAAGGGGAAACCGCGCGCCGCCGCATCAGCGCGCGCGCCAGCCGGCCCTTCTCGACGCCGATCACCGGGCGTTCCACCAGACCCGTGCAGTACCCGCCCACGTACTCCGGCTCGCTGCAGAGGATCTCGTCGGCGCCCAGCAGCTCCGCGACCGGCTCCAGACACGGCCGGAACGAGCCCGACACCAGCACGATCAGCGCCCCCTGCTCCCGGTGCCGGCGCAGGGCGGACACCACTGGCGGATGCAGCAGCGTGCCGCCGGCGATTTCCGCGTCGAACCAGGCGCGGCCGTGCGCGAACAACTCGTCGCGCGGGCGGTCCGCGTACAGCCGGTAGTACTCGCGGTTGGTGACCAGCCGTGAGACGCCCGCCGCCGACCTGCGCCGCAGGGCGCCCGCCGCTTCCTCGTAGGCGGACGGCGGCAGACCGCGCTCGCGGTAGTGGAACTCCAGGAAGCGGAACATGCTCTTGACGGTGATCAGCGTTTCGTCGACGTCGAAGAAGGCGATGTCGACGGGGGCGTTCGGTGCGCCGGGGACTTCGGACATGGGGTACGGCCTTCCGTGCGGGTGGCGGGGGAGGGTGCGGTCGGGGCCGGGCGGCCGCCCCGCGCCGGGGGCCGCCGCCCGGCGGGATCAGACGGACGCGGGGACCGGTGCGGTGGCGCGGGAGGCCAGATAGGTACGGGCGCCCTTGCCGGGCGTCTTGCGGCCCAGGTGCCCCGCGGCCACCAACTGCTTGAGCAGCGGGGCCGATTCCGGCGCGCGGCAGCGCGGGTCGGCATGCAGACGGCGCTGCACCTCCAGGGCCACATCGGCGCCGACCGTGTCGAGCAGCCGGACCGGACCGAGCGGCTGGCCGCCCACGCCGCGCGCGGTCGCGTCCAGCGCGGCGGTCGTCGTCTCGCCCGCGTCCAGCAGCGCGAGGGCCTGGTTCAGGTACGGGAAGAGCAGCGCGTTGACGATGAAACCGGCCCGGTCGCCGCACTGCACGGTCTGCTTGCCGAGCTGTTCGGCCACCGCGCGGGCCCGGGCCAGGTTGTGCCTGCTGGTGCCCTCCGTCGGGACCAGCTCCACCAGGCGCATCACCGCGGCCGGGTTGAAGAAGTGCAGGCCCAGCACGTCCGCGGGCCGTCCCGCGGGCTCCGTGCAGGCGGCGACCGGCAGGCTGGAGGTGGACGTGGCCAGCAGGGTGCGCGGCGCGCAGACCGCGCCCAGCTCGGCGAACAGCCGCCGCTTGACCTCCAGGTCCTCCACCACGGCCTCGACGACGAGGTCCACCGCGCCCAGCACCGATCGGTCGGCGGTCGCCGTGAAGCCGCTCTCCCGTCCCTCGTCGTCCGCGCCCGTGCGGCGCAGCGCGAACTCCACGCGCTCCGCGGCCGCTTGGGCCTTCTCCTCGGTCCGGGCGAGCAGGGTGGTGTCGAAGCCGCCGCGCACGAACGACTCCGCGATGCCGGTGGCCATGGTCCCCGAGCCCACGACCACCACCCGGCGTCCGGGCGGGGCGGTCGGCTCCGCCGGGCGGCGTGGTCCCTCGTCCCGGTCGTGGCGGTGGAAGCCGCGGCCCGTCTTGCGGCCGAGCGCGCCCCGGGCGATCAGTTCGTCGAGGACGGGCGCCGGCGCCGCGTGCCCGTCGGCCGTCTCGGCGAGGCGGGAGAGCAGGTCGCGTGCCGTGTCCAGGCCGATCGCGTCCAGCACGGCAAGCGGACCCTCCCGCCAGCCGCAGCCGAGCCGCATCGCCGTGTCGACGTCCTCGGCGGTCGCGTACCCGTCGTGGACCATCCACGCGGCCCGGTTCAGCAGGCCGAGCAGCAGACCGGGGGCGAGCGAGCCGGGCCGGTCGACGACCTGGTGGGCGGTGATCCCGGCCGCCGTCAGGATCCGGTCCACACGCTCCGCCGCGTCGTCCCCGGCGCCGGGAGCGCGGGCCACCTCCACGGCGTCCAGGCCGTCCGCGCGCAGGAAGCGCAGGGCGAACAGGTCCGGTCCCGCGGCCTCGCCGAGTTCGGCGAGGGTCGTGGTCAACGCCGTGGTGAGCACCGGGGTGCCGGGCCGGAGGTGCCGGCGCACCTTGGCGAGCACCAGCCGCTTCAGCGCCGCCGGCTCCGGTACGGCCTCGACGACCAGGTCGGCCGCGGCGACCCCGGCCGGGAAGCGGGTCACCGTGCGGGGGCGCTCGGACGGGCTCAGGTCCTGCACGCGGACCAGGGCCGCCGGGTCGTCGTCGACGCCGACGACGGTGAGCCCCGCGCCGGCCAGTCGGCGCGCCAGGGCCAGTCCGGTGCCGCCCAGACCGACGACGGCCACGGTGTAGGAGGACGGCACGGAGGCGCCGTCCGGCTGATCGGGCATGGTGTGCTCCTGATTGTCGAGGGCCGGCGAGGGCTGTCGAGGGCTGGTGAAAGCTGTCGGGGCGTTGACGAGGGGCAGGCGTGCGGTCAGTAGCGGCTGCCGGTGGGGGCGGGGGCGGTGTCCAGGTCCCGCAGGTCCTGTGCGGTCAGCCGCAGGGCTGCCGCGGTCAGGTTGTCCGTCAGGTAGCGGGGCTGCTTGGTGCCGGGGATGGGGATGACGTGGTCGCCCTGGGCGAGGGTCCAGGCCAGGGCGACCTGGGCGGCGGTGGCGCCGTGCCGGGCGGCGACCTGCTCCACCGCGCGCGTGATGCGCAGGTTGGCGGTGAACGCCGCGCCCGTGAAACGGGGGTTGGTGGCCCGGAAGTCGCCGGCCTCGAAATCGTCGGGCCGGGAGTAGCGGCCGGTGAGGAAACCCCGGCCCAGCGGCGCGAACGGCACGAAGGCGGCGCCGTGCGCGGCGCACCAGCCGGAGATCCCGGTCCCGGGGTCGAGCGGTTCCCTCGTCCACAGGGACAGTTCGGACTGCACCGCCGCCACCGGATGGACGCGGTGAGCCGTGTCGGCCTGCTCCCGGGTCACCTCCGACAGCCCGAGGTGGCGCACCTTGCCCGCGCGGACCAGCTCGGACAGCGCGCCCCAGGACTCCTCCAGCGGTACGGCGGGGTCGACGCGGTGCAGGTAGTACAGGTCGATGACGTCGAGGCCGAGCCGCTTCAGGGAGGCGTCGGCCGAGCGACGGATGTGCTCGGGGGAACCGTCGCGGCTCAGGGCGCGGGTGGCGAGGTCGTCCACGACGATGCCGGTCTTGGTCGCGACCACGGCGTCGCCACGGCGTCCGGCGAGGGCGCGGCCGACGAGGGTCTCGTTGTGGCCCTCGCCGTACGCGTCGGCCGTGTCCAGCAGGACCGGCCCGGCGTCCATGGCCTGCCGGATCACCGCGACCGAGACGGCGTCCTCGCGCTGGGACTCGGCATAGCCCCAGCTCATTCCCATGCATCCGAGGCCGACGGGGTGGACGTCGAGTCCGGTCGGGCCGAGGCTGCGCGTGGTCACGTGCACTTCCTTTCTGTCGAGGGGGACCGGGGGCCGGGGTGCTCGCACCCCGGCCCCCGTCACGCGGCGGCGGTGAGGACCAGGGCGGCGTTGTGCCCCCCGAACCCGAGGGAGGTGCTCGCGGCGACGTTCATCCGCCGGTGTCGCGCCGAGCCGGTGACGACGTCGATGTCGACGTCGATCGCCGGGTCCAGCGACTCCACGTTGGCGGTGGGCGGTACGGCGCCGTGGTACAGCGCCAGCGCGGTGTACGCCGCCTCGACGGCGCCCGCCGCGGCGAGGGTGTGGCCGGTGACGCCCTTGGTGGAGGTGACCGCCGCACGGTCGCCGAGCACCGAGTGCAGGGCACGGGCCTCCGTGAGGTCGTTCATCGGGGTGGAGGTGCCGTGCGCGTTGACGTGCTCCACTTCGTCGGGGAGCACTCCGGCGTCGTCCAGCGCGGCCCGCAGCGCCCGTGCAAGGCCCTCGCCGCGCGGATGCGGGGCGGTGGCGTGGTGCGCGTCGGAGGTGGCGCTGAAGCCGGCGATGTCCGCATAGCGCCGGGCCTTGCGGGCGGTGGCGTCCTCGCACCGTTCCAGCACGAGGATCGCCGCGCCCTCGCCGGCGACGAAGCCGTCGCGGTCCGCCGCGAACGGGCGGGACGCCGCGGTCGGTTCGTCGGTACGGCCGGACAACGCGCCCATCCGGGACAGCCCGTTGAGCGTGCCGGGGCTGATCGCCGACTCGGTGCCGCCGGCCAGGACCACGTCGCACAGGCCGGACAACAGCCATTCGCGGGCCGTGCCGATCGCGGACGCCCCCGACGCGCACGCGGTCGCGGTGACCAGACTCGGACCGTGGATGCGCAAATCCATGGCGACGTATCCGGCGACCATGTTGACCATGCTCATGGGGATCATCAGCGCCGACACGTCCTCCGGGGTGCCCTCGGAGTAGGTGCGCAGCTGCTTCTCCAGGGTGGCCGCGCCGCCCAGCGAGTTGCCGATCACCACGCCGACCCGGGTGCAGTCCCAGGACCCGGTGTCCAGGCCGGAGTCGGCGACCGCCTGCCGGGCGCCGACCACGGCGAGCTGGGTGAAGCGGTCCAGCTTCCATGCGGTGCGCCGGCCCAGCTCGGCCGTGGGGTCGAAGCCGGGGACCCGGCAGGAGATGTCGACCTTCTCGCCCTTCAGCTCGGGGTCGGTGGCCGCGGCGGAGACACCGGACAGCACGCGCCGCCAGTTCTCCTCCACGCCGATCCCGGCCGGCGTGACCAGGCCCATGCCGGTGACCGCGACTCCGCGGCCCCGGGCCACGCCGCTCATGCCTGATCCGCCTTCGCACGGATCACGGTGACGGCCTCGTCCAGGGTGAAGGCGGACTTCAGCTCGCCCTCCTGCAGGACGATGCCCATCTCCTTGCGCAGGATCAGGCTCAGCTCCACGAGGATCAGGGAGTCGATCTCCAGCTCGTCGAAGGTGGCGCCGGACAGCAGCTCGGCCTCGTCGAGGCCGAACTTCTCGCTGATCAGGGCGGAGACGCGGTGCTTGAGGGACTTCTGGGCCTGGATGACGGGAGTGCTCATGGTGTTTTCCTCTCGTTGTTCGGTTCGCGTTGATCGCGTTGATCGCGTTGTTCGTGCCGCGGTGCCGCGGTGTCGCGGTGGTCGCGTCGTTCTCGGTGAGGTCAGTCGGTTTCCAGGGCCGGCCAGACCAGTGCGGCCGAGCCCCAGGTGAGGCCGCCGCCGAAGCCGGTGAGGAGCACGCGGTGGCCGGGCTGCAGACTGCCGTCGGCGGCGGCGTCGCGCAGGGCGAGCGGGATCGAGGCGGCCACGGTGTTGCCGACCCGGTCCAGGTTGGCCACGATCTGCTTCTCCTCCAGGCCGAGTTGCTCGCCCACGGCGTTGAGAATGCGGATGTTGGCCTGGTGCGCCACGACCTTGTCGACTTCGGTGGGGGTCCAGCCGATCCGGTCGAGGAGCGTCTGCGAGGAACGGCTCATGTCCAGCACGGCCCGGGTGAACACGGGGCGGCCGTCCATGGTGAAGAAGTGGTCCCCGGCGCCCGGGGGTTCGGGCGTGGAGCGCTGGCGCGAGCCTCCGGCGCGCACGGTGATCAGGTCGGCGCCCGAGCCGTCGCTGCCCAGGTCGAAGCCGAGCAGCGCGCCCGGCTCGTCCGCCTCGCCCGCCCGCAGGACCACCGCGCCGGCTCCGTCGCCGAAGATGGCCCGGGTGGTGCGGTCGGCCGGATCGAGGATGGTGGAGAAGACGTCCGCGCCGATCACCAGGGCCCGTTCCGCGACCCCCGCGGTGATCATGGAGGACGCGGCGGCCAGCGCGTACACGAACCCGGTGCACACGGCGGCCACGTCGAAGGCGGGCACCGTGCCCAGCCCGAGCCGGTGGGCGACGTCCGGCGCGGTGGCCGGGCACGGCCGGTCCGGCGTGCTGGTGGCCAGCACCACCAGGTCCACCCCGGCCGCGGCGTCCCCGCCGGTCCGGCGGGCCGAGCCGAGGGCGTCCAGCCCGGCCGCCACCGCGAGGTCGGAGGTGGCCTCGCCCGGGGCGACGACATGACGCCGGCCGATCCCGGTACGGGTGCGGATCCACCGGTCGGAGGTGTCGAGCTGCTCCGCCAGCTCCTCGTTGGAGACGGCCCTCTCGGGCAGCGCACCGCCCAGGCCGCACAGGACCGCGACGCGGCTCATGACGCCAGCTCCCCGGTCTCCTGACCTGCCGTACGGGCGGCGGGCACCGCCAGCGCCGTCAGTGGGGCCGCCGGGGCGTCCACGACCGCCGGGGTCCTCGGCGCGAAGGCGCCGCCCGCCCGGAAGCTGCTGCGCGCCCTGCGCAGCGCGGTCCGGACGGCCGCCGGCTCGGGGGCGACGATCGCCGCGACATGGCCGTCGGGGCGGAGCACGAGAGCCCTCGGGGCGGTGCCGAGCAGGGCGGTGAAGCCCGGCCAGGCCGAGATGTCACGCACCGGCACGCCGTCGGGGGCGGCCGTCGACACGGACTCGCGGGCGGCCAGCCATGCGGCGTCCTGACGTTCGCCGGCCCACAGCAGCACCGTCAGCCGCGCCGGGTCGATCGAGGGCCAGCGTTCGGCGCCCGGCTGAGGGTCGTCGTGTGCGGCGAACACCGGCAGCCGGTCGCCGACGCGGATCCTGCGGGTCAGCCCCGGCAGCGTGTCGCGCAGGGACTCGGCCGGCCGGTAGCTGACGTCGTGCTGCGCCATCAGCGGGCCGCCGAACCGCTGCAGCACCCCGGTCCGGTGGGCCAGCCGTACGGTGGCGTCGCGCAGGGCGAGCTCGTGGCGCCGCTTGAACAGCCCCCAGCTGGTCTGCTTGGCGGTGGTCAGCACGATGCGCTCCGCGGCCAGACGCCGGTCGCTGTCGTAGGTGTCGAGGATGCCCGGTTCGAAGGCGCCCCTGACCACGCCGGCCAGCTTCCAGGCGAGGTTGACGGCGTCCTGGATGCCGGTGTTCATGCCCTGCGCGCCGGCCGCGCTGAACACGTGGGCGGCGTCGCCCGCGAGGAAGACCCGGCCCGCGCGCATGGTCTCGGCCACCCGGCGCCGGGCGCGGAAGATCGTCGACCAGTCGAGCTCGCCGACGACGCCGGGCCGCGGGGAACGCTCGTCGACGAACCGCTGGAACAGCTCCGGCGGCGGCCCCTGCTCCTCGCGCCAGTCCGGCACGCTGATGGCGAGCCGGTAGCGGCCGCCGCCGAAGGGCGCGATGCCCAGGGCGCCGGAGCGGGAGTAGCAGTACACGAGGGCGTGCTGGTCCAGGTCACCGGCCACGGGGCCGTCGCCGATCGCGAACAGCACGTCGTTGCCGGCGCCCAGCAGCTCGATGCCGGCGAAGCGGCGTACCGCGCTGTGCGCGCCGTCCGCGCCGATCACGTACTCCGCCTCGACCAGTTCGGCGCTCCCGTCGAGCCGCCGTACTTCCGCGACCGGCCGGGGCCCCGAGGTGTCGAGCCCGGTGAGGGAGCCGAACTCGATCTCGCCGCCGTAGGCGGCCAGCCGGGTGCGGATCACCTCCTCGGTGGTGTCCTGCGGGACGACCACGCCGAAGGGGTACGGGGTGTCGGTGAGCCGGCTCATCTCGATGGCGCCGAGGTGCCGCTTGTCGGAGTAGTACTGCACCGAGTCCAGCCGGTTGCCCAGCTCGACCAGAGGCTCGGAGGCGCCGATGCGGCCGAGGAGTTCCAGGCTGCGCGGCCAGACGACGCTGGCCCGGGAGTGCTGGACGGGGCCGGCGGCCGAGTGGTCGATCAGCCGGACCGCAACGCCCTGCGCGAGCAGTTCGGTGGCGAGTACCAGTCCCACGGGGCCGGCGCCCACGACGAGGACGGGACGCCGCTCACCGGGGTCCTCGCGCTGAGGGAACGCCATGACAGTCCTTTCATCGAAAGTCGGGTAAGCGAAGGAAACGAAGGGGGGTCGGGCGAGAGCGTGGAGCTCAGGTCCGCTGCACCACGACGGCGCTCCAGGTGAACCCGGCGCCCGCGCTCAGCACCGCGGCGTACCCGCCGCGTTCGAGTCGGTGCGGGCCGCTGTCGGCGGCCAGGGCGGTCAGGTTGGACAGCAGGTCGCCCGCGCCGAGGTGGCCGGTGTACTCGCCCAGGTCGGCCAGGGGCGCGTCCGTGACCTCGGCGACGGCGGGGCCGTACACGTCGCGTGCCGTGGCCCGGCCGAGCCGCGGCAGCAGCACGGCGCTCAGCCGCCGCCCGCCGGCCCCGATGCCCGCCTCGGTCAGCGCGGCGGCCAGGACGGCCGTGGTCTCCCGGCGCAGCCGGTCGAGGAAGCGCGGCCTGCCGTGCTCGGCGAGGAAGGCCTTCTTGGTCCGGCGGACGTCCACGGCCGCGCCGCGGGAGTGCGGCGCCGGGTGGAAGTCGCCGGTGTCGCGGTGGGCGCTCTCCAGTTCCGGCGCCGCCCGGGTGCTCAGGGCGCGCAGGGCGAGCGCGCCCTGCGGGGCGCCCGCGGGTCCGGCGCCGACGACGGCCGCGGTGGCGCCGTCGCCGTACCAGACGCCGTAGTCACCGCCCCACCGGTCGAAGCCCGGCGGTGCGAAACGGTCGGCGGTGGTCACCAGGACCGGGCCGTCGCCGGGCCGCGCGGCGAGCTGGTGCGCGGCGGTGCGCAGGGCCGCCGC
This sequence comes from Streptomyces sp. NPDC037083, assembly GCF_055606485.1. Classification (NCBI taxonomy): domain Bacteria; kingdom Bacillati; phylum Actinomycetota; class Actinomycetes; order Kitasatosporales; family Streptomycetaceae; genus Streptomyces; species Streptomyces sp. NPDC037083. The sequence goes on from NZ_JBVJSQ010000010.1 coordinate 154,624, forward strand.
CGCGCCGTTGCACATCTGCTGGACGCCGGTCGGGACCGCCTCCAGGGCGCCGGTCCCGGCGGCCACGTAGTGGGCGGGCGACCAGAAGTCGTGGCCCTGGTAGTACGTCCAGGCGTGCAGGACGGCGGTGAGGTCCCCGGCGGGGACACCGGCCCGGGACAGGGCGCGCCGGGCGGCGCGCACCGCCATCTGGGGGGCGGCCAGGTCGTGGGAGACGGGCAGCTGCCCGTAGCCCATGGCGTCCGCCTCCTCGCCGGTCACCCGGCCGGCGGCCAGCGCGTCCGCCGTCTTCTCGGCGGTGGCCGGCAGCCACTCGGCGGGCGCGACCCAGATGCCGTCGGGGGTCATGCGCACTCCTCGCCGTCCAGCAGCGGGACGCCCGTGGAGGCGGTGGTGGTGTGCATCTGGCCGGAGGCGATGACGTCGCCGTCCTGCTCGAAGTCGATGTGGAAGGTCCTGAGGTCCGGCAGCATCAGGCTGAGGTTGTCCTCGTGCGCGTACGGCTCGGTCTTGCGGATGTGCACCGTCGTGGGGGCGTCCAGCTCGGCGTACCGGGTGAAGGAGAAGTCGAAGCCGGCGACCGTGCTGCGGCTGACCGAGGCGCCCCACAGGTCGGACACGCCGAGCAGGCACAGCTGGCGGGCGGCCTCCATGAGCACCATGCCGGGCACGTGGTCCTGGCCGTGGTCGAACATGCTGCGGTTGTCCAGCGGGACGCGGACGCTCGCGGAGGCGTTGTCGCTGCCCACGGTGGCGGAGCTGAGGACCACGTTCGCCGGGTCGCTGCGGCCGACCAGGTGCGGGGCGACGTACGCGCTCTGGCGGGGCAGGTCCCGGAACGGCACCAGCGGGCGGCCCCGGCCCTGCAGGCGGACCGTGTCGTAGACCTCGGAGGGGATGTAGCCGACGTCCATGCGGACGAAGCCGAGGCAGCGCTGGGCGAGCTTCATGTCGATGCCGAAGGACAGCCGGCGCACGTCGCCGGGCGTACCGCGGCGGTTGGTCGTGCGCACCGAGATGCGCAGCTCGCCGGGCCGCTCCTGCTGGGGGAGGGTGAGCAGCCCCGGCAGCTCCATCGACCAGGACCGCAGCAGGAACTTGCTGCTGCGCGAGACCCCGGCGTACTCGTGGCCGCCGTAGGTCTCGGCCTGCCGGCAGCACTCCAGCAGCAGCATCGGGTCCGGGGCGCCGAGCCGTGAGGTGTGCTCGGTGTAGTAGGCGTGCAGCGGGGGCAGTTGGGCGGCGGCGAGATACTCCTCCTCGCCGGTCTTGCGGGCGTCGGTGAGAAACACCTCGGAAAGCGCCCAGCGGTGCAGCAGAGAACGGTCCACGGTGCGCATGAATTCGAGGTTCGCGGCACCCGGCAGGCAGGTCTTCTTTTCGGGAGAGGTCATTTTCTTCGTCCTCCTGATGCGGCGCGAGTCGGGGGCAATTCCCTTTCCTCTCGCGTGATTTCATTGTCGAGGGGGGTGGCAAAGCGCTCACTAAAAGCGAACTCAAAACGGCGGGTCCGGGAAGCCGTCTAGCCGACCCAGGCGAGCGGGCCGCGGTAGCCGTTGCCGGCCCGGTCCCAGTTCGCGCGGGATGCGCAGGGCCCGGCGGCGTCGTCGGCGGCCGCGGTCTCGGCGCGCGCCCGCAGCACGGTCAACACGCAGGCCAGCGCCGCCAGTTCGTCCGGGTCGGGGTTGCCGCGCACCACGCGGAAGGCGGCCTCGCGCAGGACGTCGGCCGGGGTCGGCGCGGCGCTCACAGCGGAGTGATCCCGTGCTTGCGCTGCGGCAGCGCCCGGTGCTTGGTCCGCAGCATGGCCAGCGAGCGGGCCAGCAGCGCCCGGGTCTCGCCCGGTTCGACGACGTCGTCGACGAGGCCGCGTTCGGCCGCGTAGTACGGGTGCATCAGCTCCGCCCGGTACTCCTCGACCATCCGTGCGCGCATCGCCGCGGGGTCGTCGGCGTCGGCGATCTGCCGGCGGAAGATGACGTTGGCGGCGCCCTCGGCGCCCATCACCGCCACCTCGTTGGTGGGCCAGGCGAAGGACAGGTCCGCGCCGACCGAGCGGGAGTCCATGACGATGTAGGCGCCGCCGTACGCCTTGCGCAGGATCAACTGGATGCGGGGGACGGTGGCGTTGCAGTACGCGTACAGCAGCTTCGCGCCGTGCCGGATGATCCCGTTGTGCTCCTGGTCCACGCCGGGCAGGAAGCCGGGCACGTCCAGCATGGTGACCAGCGGTATGTTGAAGGCGTCGCACAGGGAGACGAACCGCGCGGCCTTCTCGCTGGCCCTGATGTCCAGCACCCCGGCGCTGGCGATGGGCTGGTTGGCGACGATGCCCACCACGTGCCCGTCGATCCGGGCCAGCGCGCACACGACGTTGGCCGCCCAGGTGGGGTGCGTCTCGAAGTACTCGCCGTGGTCGACGATCTCCTCGATGACCTCCCGCACGTCGTAGCCGCGCGAGGGGTCGGCCGGGACGAGGTCGGCGAGCCGGTCGGTGCGCCGGTCCGCCGGATCGTCGCAGGGCAGCACGGGCGGCGCCTGCCGGTTGTTGGAGGGCAGGTACGACAGCAGATAGCGCACGTCCTCCAGACAGGTCGCCTCGTCGTCGTACGCGAACGCGGCCACCCCGGACACCGACGCGTGGACGTCGGCGCCGCCCAGCTCGTCCATGCTCACCTGTTCGCCGGTCACCGCCCGCACGACGTCAGGGCCGGTGATGAACATCTGGGACACGCCCCGGACCATGAACGTGAAGTCGGTCAGCGCCGGCGAGTAGGCCGCGCCTCCCGCGCACGGGCCGAGGATCACGCTGATCTGCGGGATGACGCCCGAGGCGAGCGCGTTGCGGCTGAAGATGCCGCCGTACCCGGCGAGCGCGGTCACCCCTTCCTGGATGCGGGCGCCCGCGCCGTCGCAGAGGCTGACCAGCGGGGCGCCGGACGCCTCCGCGAGGTCCATCAGCTTGTGGATCTTCGCCGCGTGGGACTCGCCGAGCGCGCCGCCGAAGATGCGGAAGTCGTGCGCGTAGACGAAGACCTGGCGGCCGTCGACGGTGCCCCAGCCGGTGACGACGCCGTCGGTGTGCGGTTTGCGGCGCTCCAGGCCGAAGCCGGTGGCGCGGTGCCGGCACAGCGGCTCCAGTTCGGTGAACGACCCCTCGTCCAGCAGGAGTTCGATGCGCTCGCGGGCGGTGAGCTTGCCTCGGGCGTGCTGCGCCTCGGTCGCCCGCTGTCCCGGACCCGCGTGCACCTCCGCGCGCAGCCGCCGCAGCTCCTCCACGCGTACGTGCATGCTGTCGGGACGCTCCGGTTCCGACGCGGCAGGCGGCACCGGGCTTTCCGCCACGGGTTTTTCGACCACGGTGGTCATGCCTTGTCCTCCCATCCGGACGCCCTCAGGACCGAGGCCGCCCGCAAGAAGGGTTCGGGGTCACGGACAATGCCTGACTCAAGCCGTGAAACAGCCGCCGCATTCTTTTCCGTGCCTTGAGCGAATGACGGACCGGGGCGTGAGGGAAACGCGGTCCGGGACTTGAGCGGCGCCCTCGGACGATGGTGTGGACCGTCGTCGGAATCTCGAGAGGGCAGATCATGGTCGCGCACGTTCACGGATCCACCGCCGAGCCGCGGTACGCCGTCCTGTTCCCCGGCCAGGGGGTCCAGCGTCCCGGCATGGGCGAGCCATGGCGGACCACGCCGTCCTGGGAACTGGTCGACTCCGTCTCCCGGGCCTCCGGCTACGACGTCTCCGAGCTGCTGCTGACGGCGGACCAGGAGACCCTGTCCCGCACCGACCACGCCCAGATCTCGGTGTTCACCGCGTCCCTGCTGGCCTGGTCGGAGTTCCACCGGCAGGATCCCTCCGCGCAGGTGGTGGCCGTCGCCGGGCACAGCCTCGGGGAGTACTCGGCGCTGGTCGCCGCCGGGGTGCTGTCGCTGACCGACGGTGCCTGGCTGGTGGGCGAGCGGGGCCGGGCCATGGCCGAGGCGGCCCGGCAGCGGCCCGGAGCGATGGCCGCCGTGATGGGCGGCGACCCGGAGCAGGTGACGGCCCTGGTGGAGGCGGCGCGCCGGGACGGCGACGAGCTGTGGGTGGCCAACCACAACAGCCCGCAGCAGACGGTGATCGCGGGCAGCCGCCCGGCCGTGGAGGCCACCGCCGCCCGTGCGGCCGGGGCCGGCCTGCGCTACAGCGTCCTGCCGGTCACCGCCGCCTGCCACAGCCCCTACATGGAGCCCGCCGGCGCGGCGCTGCGCCGGGCCCTGGAGCTGACGCACTTCGCGGCCGGGACGGTCCCCGTGGTGGCCAACGTCGACGCCCGGGCCCACGACGGCGGCGACCACTGGCGTGAGCTGTGCGCCCGCCAGCTGGTCAGCCCGGTCCGCTGGGCGGACACCCTGCACGTCCTGCACGAGGAGCTGGACTCCACCGCGTTCCAGGACATCGGTCCCGGCGCCACCCTCGCCGGCCTGGCCAGGCGCACCCTGCCGGACGTCCCGTCCCATCGCTTCAAGGTCCCGGCGCAGGTCCCGCAGACGGCCTGAACCGTCGTCGACGTCAGAGGAAGAGATGATGACAACGATCCAGGAGACACCCGTCGACCGAACGGACGAGGCCAGTGCCGGGACCGGGACCGGGACCGGGACCGGGGCTGAGGCCGGGACTCGGGCCGGGGCCGGGGAAGTCGACGGTCTGGGCGGGCTGCTGGTGCGGGCGGCGGCGCGGTTCCCCCGGCACGGGGTGCGCTACCTCTCCGGCGAGCGGCCCCTCGGCCACACCTATCCGCAGCTCTTGCGGGAGGCGCTCGGCCTGCTCGGCTCCCTGCGCAGCAGGGGAGTTCGCCGGGACCGGGTCGTGGCCCTGCTGCTGGAACGGCCCGAGGACTTCGTTCCGGCCCTCTGGGCCTGTCTGCTCGGCGGCATCCCCGTCTGCCCGCTGGCCCCCGTCCGCAACGATCCGCAGCGCTGGACCGCACAGCTCAGCCACGTCGACACCCTCCTCGACGGCCCGCTGGTGGTCACCGACCGCCGGACACGCCAGGAGCTCCCCGCCGTCCCCGGGATGACGGTCACCACGATCGAGGACCTGGCCCCCGCCGCGGCCGGCACGGACGCGGACCCGTTCACGCCCGCCGCCCCCGCCGGGGACGACACCGCCCTGCTGGTGCTCACCTCGGGTTCCACCGGCGCCTCCAAGGCGGTCCGCCTCACACACGGGAACCTGCTGGCCTCCATGGCCGCGAAGGCCGAGACGCAGTCGCTCACCCCCGACGACGTGACGCTCAACTGGATCTCCTACGACCACGTCGCCGCACTGCTGGAGGCACACCTGCTTCCGCTGTCCGTGGGAGCCGTCCAGCTGCACGCGTCGCCGGAGTCGGTACTGGCCGACCCCACGCACTTCCTCGAGCTGATCGACGCCCACCGGGTGACGATGACGTTCACCCCCAACTTCCTGCTCGGGCTGATCAACAAGGCCCTCGACCAGCTGGCGCGCCCCCTGCCGCTGGACCTGTCGTGCGTGCGGCACATCGTGTCCGGCGGAGAGGCGAACCCGGTCGCCACGGGCGTCGGCTTCCTCGACCGGCTGGCCCCGTACGGACTGCGCCGCGGCGCCCTGTGGCCCGCGTTCGGGATGACCGAGACCTGCGCCGGCAGCATCTACAACCGGGACTTCCCCGACGCCGACCACGGCGCCGAGTTCGCGTCGGTCGGGCGGCCGGTCCCCGGGCTGCGGGTCAGGGTCGCCGTGCCGGACGGCGCCGCCCCGACCGCCGACGGGGAGATCGGCGAGGTGCAGCTCACCGGACCGATGATCACGGGCGGGTACTGGAACGACGAGGAGGCGACCGCCGCCGCGTTCACGGCGGACGGCTGGTTCCGCACCGGTGACCTCGGCCGGCTCGACGGGGAGCGCCTGACCCTCGTGGGGCGGAGCAAGGACAGCATCATCGTCAACGGCGTCAACTACCACAGCCACGACCTCGAGTCGGTGCTCGCCGACCTCGACGGCATCGAGAAGTCCTTCGTCGCCGCGTTCCCGACGCGCCCGCGCGACGGCGACACCGAGCAGCTCGCGGTCGCGTTCGCGGTCACCCCCGACGTGGCCGACGACGAGGCGGCGCTCCACCGGCTGACCGTCGCCGTCCGCAACAGCGTCGTACTGCACTGGGGGTTCCGTCCGGCACTGCTGCTGCCGCTCCCCAAGGAAGCCTTCCCGAAGACGAGTCTGGGCAAGATCGCGCGAGCGCTCATGCGGCGGCGGCTGGAGTCGGGGGAGTACGCCGTCCACCTGGACTCCGTCCGGGAGCTGGTGGCCCGTCGGCTCGGCGCTCACGTCGCCCCGTCCGGGGCGGTCGAGGAGGCGCTCGCGGAGCTGTACGGCCACCTCTTCGAGGCGGAACCGTCCACGATCAGTGCCACGTCCGGCTTCTTCGACCTCGGCGGGACGTCGCTGGACATCCTGCGCCTCAAGAGCCTCGTGTCCCAGCGCTTCCCCGGCACCGACCTGCCGGTCCTCGCCATCCTCACCGCGCCCAGCATCCGCGAACTGGCCGCACGCATCGAAGCGGAGGAGAGCGGCGCGCCCCGTCCCTACGACCCGGTCGTCCCGCTGCAGACCAGCGGGGACGGGACGCCGCTCTTCTGCGTCCACCCCGGGGTCGGCGAGGTGCTCGTCTTCGTGAACCTGGCCAAGTACTTCGTGCACGAGCGGCCCTTCTACGCCCTGCGGGCCCGCGGGTTCGACCCGGGGGAGAAGCCGTTCGAGAGCTTCGCGGAGATGGTGCGCGTCTACGCGGACGCGATCCGCTCCAGGCAGCCGCACGGCCCCTACGCGATCGCGGGGTACTCCTTCGGCGCGGCGGTGGCCTTCGAGGTGGCCAAGGTGCTGGAGGCGCAGGGCGAGCGGGTGGACTTCCTCGGCAGCTTCAACCTGCCCCCGCACATCAAGTACCGCATGGACGAACTCGACTTCGCCGAGACCGCGGTCAACCTGGCGATGTTCCTCGACCTGATCTCCCAGCAGCAGGCGAGGACGCTGCCCGCCGAGCTGCGCCCGCTGGGCAGGCAGGAGCAGCTCGCCCGGCTGCTCGCCGCCGCCGACCCGGATCGTCTTACCCGACTCGACCTCGATGCGGACCGGTTCGCCGCATGGGCGGACCTCGCCGACGGTCTGACCGGCCTCGGCCGGACCTACCGGCCCTCTGGCACGGTCGCGCGGATGAGCGTCTTCCACGCCGTCCCGCTGCGCGGCACCAAGCAGGACTGGCTGGACAACGAGCTGAGGCGCTGGGAGGACTTCACCCGTGAGACGCCCCGGTACCTCGAGGTGCCGGGCGAGCACTACACCCTCATGGGACCCCGCCACGTGGCCGTCTTCCAGTCGGTCCTGCGCGCGGAGCTCGACCGGGCGCTCGGGGACGGCGGGCCGTCCGCATGCTAGCCGGGAAGAAGATCCTGATCACCGGGGCGACCGGGCTGGTGGCGCGCACCGCGGCCGAGACGCTCGTCGAGCACAACGAGGTGTGGTGCCTGGGCCGTTTCTCGGACCCGGGGGCGGAGCGGCGGCTGAAGTACCGGGGCATACGGACCTGGCGGTGGGACATGGCCGGGGACCGGCTCGACGGCGTCCCGGACGACTTCACCCATGTGCTGCACGCGGCGGTCGAGCGCGGCGGCGGCGACCACGAGGAGGTGGTCGCGGTGAACTCCGTGGCCACCGGCAGACTGATGACGCACTGCCGCACCGCCGAGGCATTCCTGTTCGTCTCCAGCAGCGCCGTCTACGCGCCCCAGACGCCGGACCACCCGCACACCGAGGACGACCCCCTGGCAGCCGCGTCGGCATGGCTGCCGACCTACCCGGTCGGCAAGCTGGCCACCGAGGGCGCCGTGCGCGCGCTCGCCGTGACGCTCGGCCTGCCCACCACCATCGCCCGGCTCAACGTCGCCTACGGCCCGCACGGGCACGGCGGGCTCCCGGTCATCCTCTACCGGCAGATGCTCGCCGGCGAACCGATCGCCGTCCCCCGCACGGGGCAGCACTACTGCTCCCCGATCCACACCGACGACATCGCGCGGCACGTGCCACGCCTGTGGGCCGCGGCCCGGACCCCCGCGACCGTCGTGAACTGGGGAGGAGACGAGATCGTCGGCGTGCGCGACCTCATGGCACACGTCTCGGAACTCACCGGGGTGCCGGTCGGCTTCGCGCCGAGCGACGTCACCCGCGCCGTCGTCGCGTTCGACGGCGCCCGCCGCACACGCATCGCCGGCGCCTGTGGGACGTCCTGGCGCGACGGGGTCCGACAGGCCCTGGACGCGCACTTCCCCGGCGCCGTCGCCGCACGCCGCACCGACAGAGAGGTGTCCCGCCGTGACCAGTGAGACGTCCACCGAACCGCAGGTGCTGGAGCTGCTGGAACGCTCGCTGAGCGCCGGCTGCGCGGCCTCGCTGCGCGCGGCCGTGAAACTCGGCCTGGCCGACGTCCTCGGCGACACCCCGGCGCGGGCGGAGAGCCTCGCCGTGGCGGTCGACGCCGATCCCGACGCGCTGCGGCGGCTGCTGCGCTCGCTCACCGGCCACGGGGTCTTCGCCGAGGACGCCGAGGGCCGGTTCGTCCACACCGGGATCTCCCGGCTGCTGCGCGAGGACTCCCCGGACCGGCTCGACCAGCTGGTGCTGTGGATGACCGAACCGTGGACCTGGGAACTGTGGGGCCGCCTCGACGAGTCGGTGCGCACCGGGAAGGACGTGTTCGCCGACACGTACGGCGGAGAGTTCTTCGAGCACGTGCACACGGTCTGGCCGGAGTCCGCCGCGGTGTTCGACCGCGCGATGACCCAGGCCAGCAGGCAGTCCGCCGCTGCCGTCGCGCACGCCCTGCCGCTGTCCGGCGCCCGGACCGTCGCCGACATCGGCGGCGGGCAGGGCTTCCTGCTGGCCTCGCTGCTGGAGCGGCACCCCGGCGTACGGGGGATCCTGTTCGACCGGCCCGACGTGGTCGCGGGGGCCGACGCCCGACTGCGTGAGGGCGGTGAACTCGCGGGCCGGGTACGGCTGATGGCCGGCGACTGCCGCGAGGAGCTCCCGGCCGACGTCGACGTGTACGTCTTCAAGAACATCCTGGGGATGAACGACGAGGACGCCGCCGTCGTGCTCGGCAACGTCGTGCGGACGGCCCGCGCCGGAGCCAGGGTGGTCGTCGTGGAGAACCTCGTCGACGACGGGCCGGGGCAGAGGTTCAGCACCGCGATGGATCTGCGGATGCTGCTCACCGTCGGTGGGCGCAAGCACACCCGGCAGAGCCTGCTCACGCTGGTGGAGCGGGCGGGCCTCGTCGTCCGCGACGTACGGCCCGTCAACTCCTACCAGCACATGGTCGAAGCGACGACGCCGTGACCGGCGACGCCGACGTCCTGGTCGTGGGGGCCGGGCCCACCGGCCTGCTGCTGGCCGGGGACCTGGCCGCGGGCGGGGTGCGGGTCACCCTGCTGGAGCGGCGGGAGCACGCCGCCGACCCCGGCATGACCCGGGCCTTCGCGGTGCACGCCCGCACCCTGGAGGCGCTGGACGCGCGCGGCCTCGCCGACGAACTGGTCGCCCGTGGACGGACGGCGCCCGTCGTGGGCGTGTTCGGCAAGGTCGAACTGCACCTGCACCGGCTGCGCACCCGCTTCCCCTTCGTGCTGATCACTCCGCAGTACCACGTCGAGGAGCTGCTGGAACGGCGCGCGCTCGCCGCCGGGGCGCGGATCGTGCGGGGCGCCGAGGTCGTGGCGCTGAGGCAGCGGGCCGACGGCGTCGACGTGGAGACGGCGGACGGGACCACACGGCGGGCCTCGTACGTCGTCGGATGCGACGGTGTGCGCAGCGCCGTCCGCCGGCTGACCGGGATCGGCTTCCCCGGCCGCTCGGTGGTGCGGTCGGTGATGCTGGCCGACGTCCGGCTCACGGATGTGCCCGCCGACGCGGTGACCACCAACTCCAACGCGTACGGCTTCGCCTCCCTGGTCCCCTTCGGCGACGGCTGGTACCGGGCGATCGGCCGGATCGCCGGCGACGACCGCCCCGACGACGCACCGGTGTCGGCCGAGGAACTGGCCGGCCTGCTGCGCCGCGTCCTCGGCTCCGACCACGGCATGCACGACCCGCGCTGGATCTCGCGCTTCCACAGCGACGAGCGCCAGGCCGTCCGCTACCGCGCGGGCCGGGTGCTGCTGGCGGGCGACGCCGCGCACGTGCACTCGCCCGCGGGCGGCATGGGGATGAACACGGGGCTGCAGGACGCCGCCAACCTGGGCTGGAAACTGGCCGCGGTCGTGCGGGGCCGGGCCGGTGAGCCGCTGCTCGACTCCTACGAGAGGGAGCGCCACCCCGTCGGGAAGCAGGCGCTGCGGGTCTCGGGGGCGATCACCCGGGGCGTGCTGAACGCCCCCCGCAGCGGCCTTGCGCGACAAGTCCGGGAAGCCGTACTGCCGTTGGTCTCCTGGGCGAACTCGCTCACCGCCGTCGGAGAGCGCCTGCTCTCCGGCATCGGCATCGCCTACCCGGCCCCGCCCGGCAGCCACCGCCTCGTCGGCCGCCGGGCGCCCGACCTGCGGCTCGCGGGCGGGCGGCGGCTGTACGAGGTGCTGCGCGACGGCCGGTTCGTGCTGATCGCCCGAGGCCGCCCGGTGCCGGAGACGGACGGGCTGCGGGTCGCCGCCCCCGCCGGGCCCCTGCGCACCACCCTCCTGATCCGCCCGGACGGCCACATCGCCTGGGCCGCCGACACCCCGCACCCCGAACCCCTGCGCGCGGCACTGCGGCACTGGCCGACGACCCCACGGTGACCTGGACCGGGGCAGGATCACCCTGTGACCCGGATACGCGAAACCCACGGCGGCGCCGCCGACCCGGTACGGATCCGTCTGGCGGCGGCGGGGGCCGCGGCGGTCACCGTCGGCACGGGGCTGGGGCTCAGGGCGGTGGCGGCAGGGGACGTGGCCAAGTACGGCGGGGACGCGCTGTACACCGTCATGCTGCTCACTCTCGTCGTTCTGGTAGTGCCGAGGGTGACGCCCCTGAGGGCCGCCGCAATCGCGCTGGCCCTCAGTTGGACCGTCGAGTTCCTGCAGCTCAGCCAGGTGCCGGCGGAACTCTCCCGGCGCAGCACGATCGCCCGCCTCGTCCTCGGTTCCACCTTCAACCCCCCTGACCTGTTCTGGTACGCAGCCGGCGCGGCGCTCGGCTGGCTCGTCCACACAGCGGTGCGCGCGGTCCCCCCGCCTTGACACGCGTGCTGGACTGAACGGTACAGTTCAGTCCAGACCCTGTCCCGCTCGGTGAGGAGAGCCATGTCCCAGCCCACTGCCCGCGTGGAGCCGCCGCCCTCTGCCCCGGGGCCGATCACGGAGGTCGGGGCCGTCGAGTCGCCCTGGCTCACCGACGCCGGACGCGAACTGCGCGAGCGTGTCCGCGAGCTCGTGCCGCTGATCCGGGCGCAGGCGTCGGAGGCGGAGCGGATCGGCGCGCTGACGCCCGAGGTGCTGGCGGCGCTGGACGCGGCCGGTGTGTACCGGATGACGATGCCGGTGGAGTGGGGTGGCAGTGCGCTGGGCGCGCGGGATCTCGTCGAGGTCGTGGCGGCTTTGGGCGAGGCGGACGGTTCGGCGGCGTGGAGTGCTTTCGTCGGCGTGGGGCTGCGCAATTTCCTGGCTCTGCAGCCGCGGCTGGTTCAGGAGATCCGCAAGGACGTGGAGGGCTGGGTGGGTCCGGCGCTGGTGGGTGCGTCGGTGTTCGCGACGACGGTCGGCGATGCCCGCAAGGTGGAGGGGGGTTGGATGGTCGAGGGGCGGTGGGCGTTCGGCAGCGGTTGCCGGCATGCCCGCTGGGCGCTGGTCGGGGTCGCCTTCGATGCGGCGCGGGCCGGGGGTTCGGGGCGTGGGGTGGTGGTGCTGGAGCGTGAGCAGTTCGAGATCCTCGACGACTGGCACGTGATGGGGCTGTCCGCGACGTCCAGCAACAGCCTGCGGGTGACGGAGGAGATCTTCGTCCCCGACTACCGGTTTCTCGATCTGGCCGAGTTCCCGCCCCGGCTGGACCGGATCCGCGAGCACTACAGCGGGGTGGCGTTCCAGCAGAGCGGGCGGGCGCTGTTGATGACGGTGGCGCTCAGCAGTACCGCGATCACGCTGGGCATGGCGCGTGGGGCGTTGTCGTGTTTCGCCGAGCAGGCCGCCGTGCGCAGGCCGTTCACCCTGCCCTATCCCAGTGTCGCCGCCATGGCGTCGGCGCAGGTGGCGGCCGGGCGGGCGCAGGCGATGATCGTGCTGGCCGCCTCGACCATCGAACGCTTCGCGGACCAGGTGGACGCGCGTACCGAGGCCGGGCTGGAGTTCGGCGACGACGAGGAGTCGCAGATCAGTCTCGCGCTCGCGTATGCGGCGAACCTGTGTGAGGACGCCATCAACCTGCTGCAGAAGACGCTGGGTTCGTCGACGGTCGCGTTGTCCAATCCGATCCAGCGTTTCGTCCGCGACGCGCGGGTGGTCACCTCGCACGGCGCGATCCGCGTCGACCCCCTCGCCGAGCAGAACGGCAGGCGCCTGCTGGGACTCGAACCCTTCCCCATGGTCGGCGCCGCCGTGCCGCAACGTGGCACGACCGCCCCCGACAAGGAGCCCGCGCGATGAGCGACTTCACCATCGTGGACGCAATCGCCACGATCCACACCCCCGACCTCCAGCGCACCTGGATGGACCGGCCCGACTACATCGACGCGGTGGCGGCATCCCCCGACCCGGACACGGAGGCCGTCAAACGCCTCGTGATCGAGGTCGAGGCCGAGCCGGCGCGACTGGTCCGCGACCGCACCGTCGACCAGCAGGTCCGCCGACTGGAACATCCTCACCCTGTTCCGCGTCAAGAACGGCCGACTGGCAGAGCACTGGCGCGCGTACCCGAAGCGGGCGCCCGGAGAGGGGCCGATGTGAGCGGCACGGAAGACATCATGAAACTGCAGGTCGTCGCGGGCAGCACCCGGCCGGGCCGGCTGGCGCGGCCGGTCGCCGAGTGGGCGGTGGAGGCGGCCGGAAAGCACGGCGGCTTCGAGGTGGAACTGGTCGATCTCGTCGACTACGCCCTCCCGTTGCTCGACGAGCCAGGCCATCCCCGGACGGGCCGCTACGAGCACGAGCACACGCGGCGCTGGAGCGCGAAGATCAAGGAGGCGGACGCCTTCGTCTTCGTGACCCCGGAATACAACCACGGCCCCTCGGCCAGTCTGCTGAACGCCGTTGACTACCTCCACAACGAGTGGATGTACGCGCCGGTGGGCTTCGTCAGCTACGGCGGAATCGCGGGCGGCCTGCGTTCCGTCCAGGTGATGAAGCAGGTCGTCACGAGCGTCCGCATGATGCCCGTCCCCGAAGGGGTCGCCGTCCCCCTCGTCATGCAGCACCTCCGGGACGGGGTGTTCACCCCGCCTCCGCCGGTCGCCGGCTCCGTCGCGCCCATGCTCACGGAACTCGCCCGCTGGGCGAACGTCCTGCGCCCGCTGCGGACGGCCCCGCCGCCTCCCCCGCCGCCGATGCCCGGCTCCCCGGCGCCGAGGTCCGGCCAGGCTCCGGCTCCCGGCCTCCCGGCTCCGAACGCGCCGCAGGTCAGGACCTCCTGACCGAGTGAACGCCGCGTGGCCGACCCGCGGTGCACGGGGACGGTGCGGCGGGGCTCGAGGACGGTGCGGCGGGGCTCGGCGGATTGCGCGAAGGGCCCGCCGAGCCCACGCCCGCCACCGCCGCGCCCCCACGAAGAGACGGCGACGAGACCCGGCGCCCCGCCCCCCATCCCCTTCACCGCCACGCCACGCCACACGAAGATCGCCAGGAAGGACACCCCCATGCGCTTCGTCTCCTACACGTACGACGGAGAAGCCCACGCCGGAGTCCTGGACGACGAATGCGTCATCCCGTTGAAGGGCGTCCGCGAACTGGGCCGCGACACCCCGGTCGAGGTTCTCGCCGCGCCCGCCCTGGACCGGGCCGGCCGGGTGCCGCTGGCCGAGGTCCGGCTGCGCCCCGTGGTCCCCGAACCGCAGAAGATCATCTGTGTCGGGCTCAACTACCGCTCGCACGTCAACGAGACCAAGCGGGAACTTCCCGCCTATCCCGTGCTGTTCGCCAAGTTCCCGCCCAGCCTGATCGGCGCCGGCGATCCCATCCTCGTCCCCGGGGAGTCCGCCCAGGTCGACTACGAGGCGGAGCTGGCCGTGGTGATCGGCCGCCGCGCCCGCCGGGTGGCCGAGGAGGACGTCCGTGAGGTGATCGCCGGCTACACGATCGCCAACGACGTCACGATGCGCGACTACCAGTACAAGAGCCACCAATGGCTGCAGGGCAAGGCATGGGACGCCTGTACTCCGCTCGGCCCCCACCTGGTCACCGAGGACGAGATCGGCGACCGCGTCGACAAGCTGTCCATCACCCTCAGCCTGAACGGCGAGGTGCTGCAGTCCTCCGACACCTCCCGGCTCATCTTCGACATCCCCACGCTGATCAGCACCGTCTCGGAGTTCACCACCCTGCTGCCCGGCGACGTCGTCCTCACCGGCACCCCGGGCGGCGTGGGCTTCCGCCGCGACCCGCAGGTCTTCCTCACCCCCGGCGACGAAGTCGTCGTCGGCATCGACGGTCTGGGAGAACTCACCAGCCCGGTCGCGTCCGAACCGGCCGGCGCCTCCTGAGGCGCCGACCCGGCACACCCGCACACGAAAGCGAGGCACCCCCATGGCGATCACCGGACTCGGACACACCGGACTGTGGGTCGACGACCTGGAGACCATGCGCGACTTCTACACCCGCCTGCTCGGCCTGACCGTCACCGACGAGGACCCCGAGCGCGGCATCGTCTTCCTCAGTTCCAAGCCGGAGGAGGAGGACCACGAGTTCGTGCTTCAGACGGGCCGCACCGCCCCCGACGGGGTCAGGCTCACCCATCAGATCTCCTGGCGCATCGACTCGCCGGAGACCCTCGTGGAGTACCACCGGCGTTTCCGGGCCGAGGACGTCCCCGTCCAGCAGGAGGTCACTCACGGCAACGCCTACGCCATCTACTTCTTCGACCCCGAGGGCAACCGCAACGAGGTGTACGTACGGGTGGAGAAGGACGTACGCCAGCCCTTCCGCAAGACCCTGAACCTCGACCTTCCGCTCGACGAGATCGAGGCCGAGGCCGAACGGCTCCTCGCCGACGGCACCGAGGCCTACCAGCCGGTCCAGTGACGCCTGGCCGCACCCCTTCGTCGTCGCCCGCGCCGACGCCTTGCGCGGGCACGGGCCCGCGGCGTGCGTGAAGGCGGTCAGGACCTCTCGCGCGCCGCCCACGAGAAGACGTTCCCGGCGCCGGCGGGAACCTTCGGCAGTTCACCGGCGTCCCGGTTGCGCAGCGACCGCAGGAAGACGACCGCCGTCCAGCGGGCCAGCGCCTCCAGGAACGCGGCGTCGCGTTCGCCGTCCACGGCGAGCAGCGCGTCCATCTGGACACCGGCCGCCGCCATCCGGATCAGCAGCCCGGCGTACGCCTCCGGGTCCGGCACGGTGTACCCGTGCCGGACCGCGTCCTCGCGGAGGGTGGTGGCCACCAGGTCGACGACGTGCGGCACGCCCAGCGAGCGGACGGTCTCGATCAGCTCCGGATGCCGAGCCGACTCGGCGGTCATGACGCGCAGGAAGGCCAGGTACTGCGGGGCGCTCGTGGCCTCCAGGACCTTGAAGAAGATGTGCGTGAGCCGGTCCTCGGGGTCGTCGGCGGAGGCGAGCACCGCCCGGTCGAGATCCAGGTCCAAAGAGGTGCCGGCGCGTTCGGTCACGGCGCGGAAGAGCTCGAACTTGTCGCCGAAGTGGGCGTAGACGGTCGTCTTGGAGATGCCGGCGCGAGCCGCCACGGCGTCCATCGAGGTCCGGTCGAATCCGCCGGCCAGGAACAGCTCGACGGCCGCGTCGAGTGCGGCCTCCCGCTTGCTTCTGGGCGCCTTCTTCGGGGGGTGTGCCTGCTCAGCCATCTCGCTCCTCGTCACAGCCTTGCCCTTGCCTGTTGACCACCGACTGGACTCTACCGTACGGTCCAACTGTGCTGGACGGTGCAGTGCAGAATTGCCTCGGGTGCGGTGCCCCGTTTCCTCGCCCCTCCCTCCCCAAGGAGCCATCCATGAGCAAACAGCCCCCGCCCGCCGCCGGCGCCGCATCGGAGTTCCTCAGCGACACCGGCCGACGCATCCGCGACGAGTCGCTGGCCCTGGTCCCGTTGCTGCGGAAGAACGCCCAGGACGGAGAGGCCCTCGGCGCCCTGCCGCCCGAGACGCTCGAGGCGATGCACGAGGCGGGCGTCTTCAAGATCTGTCTGCCGGTCGAGCTCGGCGGATACGCCCTCGGCGCCCGCGACACCGTGGAGATCGTCGCGGCGCTCGGCGAGGGCGACGGCTCGGCGGCCTGGACGGTCTTCGTGGCCGGCGGCATCCGCAACCTCCTCGGATTCCCCGAGCAGACCGTCCAGGAGGTGTTCAAGGAGATCGACACCTGGGTCGGTCCGCTCGTCGTGGGCGCCTCCGTCTTCTCCACCAGCGTGGGGTCCGCCCGCCGGACCGACGGCGGCTGGCTGGTCTCCGGGAAGTGGGCCTTCGGCAGCGGCTGCAAGCACGCGGCCTGGGCGGCGGTCGGCGTGGGCTACGAGGACTCCGAGGGCGGACCGCGCCGTGGGATGGCCGTGCTCCGGCGCGAACAGTTCACGATCCTGGACGACTGGAAGGTGATGGGCCTTCAGGGCACGTCCAGCAACAGCGTCTCCGTCCAGGAGGAGACCTTCGTCCCCGACCACCGCTTCGTCGACATCGCCGACTTCCCCGCCGTGATGGACAGCGTGCAGCGGCGCTACTCCGGCATCGGTTTCCGCAACGGCACTCGCGCACTGATGCTCGTCACCTGCCTCAGCCATGTCGCCATCGCGCTCGGCATGGCCCGCGGCACGCTGGAGTGCTTCGTCGAGCAGGCGAAGGCCCGCAAACCCTTCAACCTGCCCTACCCCAGCGTCGCCGACATGCCCTCCACCCAGGTGGCGGCCGGCGCCGCCCGCGCGATGATCAACCTCGCCGGGCACACGATCCTCCGCCACGCCGACGAGGTGGACCGCCGCGCCCTGGCCGGCACGGACTTCACGGCCGACGAGGAGACCGAGATCACCATGGACCTCGTCTACGCGGTGAAGCTGTGCGCGGAGGCGATCGACCGGCTCCAGCTCACCCTGGGGTCCTCCACGGTCGGCCTGAAGAACCCCGTCCAGCGCTTCGCCCGTGACGTGCGCGTACTGGCCACGCACGGCGCGATCCGCTTCGACCCCCTGGCAGAGATCAGCGGCCGCCAGGCCCTCGGTCTCGGACCGTTCCCGATGTTCGCCGGCGGCGTCCCCCAGGTGGGCTGAGCCCCCTCGCGACCGCGCCCCGAGCGCCGTCCCCGAAAGGACTGATGACCTTGCGCAGCCAACAACACACCTCCCACGCGGCAGTGGACCGTGGGCCGCGACCCGATCCGGCGGCCGCGCTGGACGCACGCACTCTGCGGGAGGCGTTCGGCAACTTCCCCAGCGGAGTGACCGCCGTGTGCGGCATGGCCGACGGCCGGCCGGCCGGCATGGCGGTCAGCTCCTTCACGTCCGTGTCGCTGGAGCCGCCCCTGGTGTCGCTGTGCATGCAGCTCTCCTCCCGGACCTGGCCCCGGCTGCGGGGCCTGCCGCGGCTGGGCCTGAGCGTGCTGGGCGAGGACCAGGGAACCCTGTGCCGGGCTCTGGCGGGCCCGGAGCAGGACCGGTTCGCCGAGGCGGGCTGGGAGGCCGCCGAGGACGGGGCGGTGTTTCTGCACGGCGCCGTCACCTGGTACTCCTGCACCCTGCGCGCCGAGGTCCCGGCGGGCGACCACAGCATCGCGCTGCTGGAGATCGACCGCCTGTGGACCCGGCCGGCGTCCGAGCCCCTGGTCTTCCACGGCAGCCGCTTCCGGCGGCTGGAGAACCACGGGCCGGCGGCACAGCCCGCGGCCTGACCCCGCACACGAGAAGGCGCCCGGCGAGAACCGCCGGGCGCCTTGTCATGTGTCAGTTCCCTTCTGCGCGCCGGGCGACCGCCCGGTCGAGCACCTCCTGACCGGCCCAGTTCCCGTGGAAGCCGAAGGGCACCCGGCTGGGCAGCCTGACCCGGGCCAGCGGGGTGCGGCGCAGGTCGGCCGCGTCGTGGACCAGCAGCTCGGTCAGGCCGGTGAGACGGTTCCACCACAGGGTCAGCAGATAGCCGTCGTCCTCGGCGGTCGCGTTCCCCCTCGCCACGAACACCGGCTCACTCGGGCTGGTGAGGCCCTCGGGACCCTCCACCACGGTGGTCGAGTCGCGCAGGTAGTCGTGCTTGGCCAGGCCGTCGCTCATGGTCTCGGGGGCCAGGGCCCGGGTGGTGACGAAATAGCCGTAGCGGTGCTCCAGACCGGTGTAGGCGTCGTTGATCCGGGGGAACTCACCGGCGACGCCGCCCACCATCTCCTCCGTGGCACGGCCCGTGGCGAGGTCGATCCGCCAGCGGTGCGGCAGCGACGGCGGGAACCAGGAGTGCGAGCCGACCGGGGTGTCGAGGCGGTCGGCGGGGGTGCCCAGGCGGGTGATGCGGTGCCCGTCCACGACGACCTGGCCGCCCTGCTCGTAGGCGTTGTAGAAGTGCGTGTTGGCCCAGTGCCCGCCGACCTCGTGCCAGGTGACGGCATGCGTGCGGCGGTCCATGAGCACGATCTGCACGCCGTGCGGCAGCGACGCCTCGTCCCACACCACACCCGGTTCCCCCCGCAGGATGTGGTCGAGGCGGAACTGGGCCGGGGTCACGAAGAAGATCGCGTAGTTCTCGCTGACCGCGAAGTCGTGCATCAGCACCGGCACCTTGATGTCGAAGCTGTGGGTGTCGATGACCTGCCCGGTCTTCACGTCCGCCCGGTACCAGGTGATGGTCGGCCCGGTCGCCGCGAAGAACAGCAGGTCACCGGTGCCCGGATCGGTCTTGAAGTGCGCGGTGCACAGGACGTCGACATCACCGTGGAAGTCATACGTGCCGAACGTCTCCAGAGTCTCCGGGTGCATCGAGTACGGCAGGCCGCCCTCGAAGTAGACCAGCAGGTGGTCGTCGAAGACGCCGACGTTGGTGTTGGCGACGTTCTTCGCCGGCGGCGCTCCCGCGGGGAGCGGGCCGGGGGCGGCGCCGCCGTTGGCGAAGCCGCTGTAGACCGCCTCACCCCGCTCGACCTCGAACTTCATCGAGTCGGTCATCGCCCAGCTGGTCCGGAAGGCGGCACTGCCCTCGCGCAGGTAGACGCCGGCGACCATGCCGTCGCCCTCCCACCAGTGGTAACGGTCCGGGTCGCGCGGCTCGAAGCGCGGGTTGGAGGAGATGCGGAAGAGCGCCCCGGCCAGGTCGGCGGGGATCTGCCCCTCCACCTCAAGGTCGTATGCCTCGTTCTCCTCGGTCCACGGGGTGAAGGGGCCCTCCAGGAAACGGTTGCCGGTCGCCCAGCCCGGGTCCTGGGGCAGCCGTGGCGGCCGGGGCCCGGCCGCGGCACGCGGGGCGATGGTCATCGGATCCGGCAGGGACGGGTCCGGCCGGGAGGCTGCGGTGGTCATCTGGCTGTCTCCTCATACGGGTGAGCGGGTGTGAGTGAGCGGATGCGGGTGAACAGGTGGGGGCGAACGCAGCCGAACCGCCCGCCTGGCCGCACGCGGACGGCGGACGGCGGACGGTGCGGTGTGCAGCGGACACGGTGTGCCGTGCTCGGCGGACGGCGCTCGGCGCTCGTGTGCGGCGGACGGTGTGCCGTGCCCGGCGCTCGGCGTGCGGGCCTCAGAAGGGGTAGCCGGGAATCTCGCCCCGGACGGTGACCCACTGCTGCTCGGTGAAGGCCTCGAGGTTGGCGGCGGCGCCCCCGTGGCGGGAGCCGTTGCCGGACTCGCCGACGCCGCCGAAGGGGACGGTGGCTTCGTCGTTGACGGTCTGGTCGTTGATGTGGACCAGTCCGGTGGGGATGCGGTCGGCCAGCGCCAGACCCTTGGCCACGTCCCGGGTCAGGATGCCGAGCGAGAGGCCGTACTCGGTGTCCGCGGCCAGCCGAGCCGCCTCGTCCAGGTCCCGGAAGGGCACCACGGGGGCGACCGGGCCGAAGATCTCCTCGGTGTACGCGCGGGCGGTCAGCGGCACGTCGGCCAGCACCGTCGGCCGGTAGAACAGGCCCTCGTACGTTCCGCCGGCCACCAGGCGGGCACCTGCCTTCACACTGTCGGTGACGATGGAGTGGGCCGACCGCAGCTGCCGCTCGTCGATCATGGGGCCCAGCGCGACCCGACCGGAGGCCGGGTCGCCCACCGGCGCCGCGTTCGCCCGCTCGGCCAGCAGCTCGACGTAGTCCTCGGCGATGTCGGCGTGCACCAGGTGGCGGCTGGAGGCCATGCAGACCTGGCCGGCGTGATGGAAGGAGCCGAAGGCGCCGGCCGAGACGGCCTTCTCCAGGTCCGCGTCGTCCAGCACGATCAGCGCCGAGTTGCCGCCGAGCTCCAGGTGCACCCGCTTGAGCCGCCGCGCGGCCGCCGCCGCGATCGCCTTCCCGGCCCGGGTGGAGCCGGTGAACGCGATGACGGGCACCCGGGGATCGTCCACCAGGGCCGCGCCGACGTCGGCGCCGCCGGGCAGCACGTGCAGCACGCCCTCCGGCAGACCGGCCTCCTCGAAGACCCGCGCGATGGTGACGCCGCCACAGATGGCGGTGCGCGGATCCGGCTTGAGGACGACGGCGTTGCCGAGCGCCAGCGCCGGGGCCACCGCCCGCATCGCCAGCACCATCGGCGCGTTGAACGGCGAGATCACTCCGACCACGCCCACCGGACGCCGCCGCGAGAACGACAGCCGCTCCTCCACCGACCGGAGCACCTCACCGTGCGGGGCCGCCGCGAGGGCCGCGGCCTCGTAGCACTCCTCGGCCGACCCGTTGGAGGTCTGGAAGTCGGCGAACGGCCGAAGCGCACCCGACTCCCGCACGATCAGTTCCGCTGTCTCGTCGTGATGCGTCTCGAAGAGGTGCGCCGCCCGCCGCAGCACCCGGGCCCGCTCGACGTACGGCAGTGCCCCCCACGCGCGCTGGGCGCGTTCCGCCCGCGCCACGGCCCGGCCGAGGTCGGCGGGGGCGGCGGCGCCCACCCGGCCCAGGGTCTTGCCCGTGGCCGGCTCCTTCGAGTCGTACGACTCACCCGTCCCCTTGATCCAGCCGCCGGAGAAGATCCGGTCCTGCCAGTCCCTTGCGTCCAGAAAAGTCATGATGTCCCGTTCCAGTCGATGGGGTGTCGGACGCCAACCGCCGGCCGCCCGGATCTCGGAAGGGCGGCCGGGCCGGCCCGCCGATGCGGAGGCGTGCCCGAGGCTGACTTTGTACTGCACCGTACAGTTCAGTAAGTGGAGCGCGCCAGACGCGACGCCCGGAAAGTTCGGCCGACACCCCGCTCCGCACAGGCGGGTCACGGAAGGAGGCAGCCCCCTTGGCCGCCGCACCCCACCACGGCAGCAACTCCAGCAAGCTGCTGATCACCCGCTTCCTCGCCGACGTCTTCGCGGCACGCGACGCCGGCGCGGTCGCCGGCTACGTCACCGCCGACCTGGTCCAGCACGGCGCCGATCTCCCCGACGGCGCGGACGCGTTCGCCGCGTTCCTGCGCGAGGAGTTCGCGCGCGAGCAGGGCGGCCGGTCCGAGCCGGGCGGTCGGTCCGGGCCGGGCGGTCGGTCCGGGCCGGGCGGTCGGTCCGGGCCGGGCGGTCGGTCCGGGCCGCGCGAGCCCGTGTTCGTCGTCGCCGAGGACGACCTGGTCTGCGTCTGCCACTACCTGCCACAGCCGGATCCGGATGTCCCCGGAGCCTCGTTCGACCACTACGCGTTCACCACGTACCGCGTTCGGGACGGCCGCATCGCGGAACGCTGGCCCTCACTGAACAAGATCGCCCCGCCGCGGCTCCCCGAGCCCGGCACACCGTCCCGCACGGTCGCCGTCGCGGACGGCGACCCCGAGGCGAACAAGCGCCTGGTGCTCGACTTCTATCGCTGCGTGTTCGACGCGCGGAACCCGGATGCCGTCCCGGACTTCGTCGCCGAGGACTACCGCCAGCACGTCTCCCACTATCCGGCCGGACGGTCCGGCCTCCAGGCGTTCGTCCGCGGCGTCTTCCCCGACGGCCCGGTGCCGACCCCCGCCGAGCCCCTCAACCCTCCGGTGCTGCTGCTGGCCGAGGGCGACATCGTGGTGCTCGCCGGACTGCTGCCCCAGCCCGAACCCGACGGCAGCGGCGCCCTGTACCCGTACTTCGCGTACGACGCCTACCGGGTACGCGGAAAGCTGCTCACCGAGCACTGGAGCGGCATCAGCAAGGCCGCTCCACCGATCCATCCCGGCTCTCCTCCCGCTCCCGGTTCCTGACCTGCACCGGGTCCGCCGGGCTGCCGGTCGAGCGCCCGTGGAGCCGTGCGAGCGAGAGGTATCGTCAGGGCCGGGACGAGAAGGGGTGGTCGGACGATGGCGTCAGCCACGGGATCGACACAACGCCTGTCCGCACAGCGCAAGCGCGAGATCTACGCCGCGGTCCTCGAACTCCTTCGCGAGGAGTCGCCCCATCTCAGCGAGGAGGGACGGCGCATGCGCGACGCGGTGCGCGCGGCGGCTCCCGGCCTCGCCGAACGCGCCCGCGAGGGGGAGGTGCGGGGCGCACTCGCACCCGAGACGGTCGCGGTGCTGCACGAGATCGGGGTCTTCCGCATCACCGTCCCGGTGGAGCTGGGCGGGTTCGCGCTCGGCGCACGCGACACCGCGCGGATTCAGCGGGGCGACTGTCTCGCCGTCCCTGTCCGCCCTGTTCGCCGCGTCGTTCGTCGGCCTTCTCGTCGGAGGCCTGTTCCTGGACCGGACCGACCGGCCCGGGGTGGTGGTCCCGATGCTCGCGGCGGTGCCGGCGGGACTCGTGATCGCGTTCGTGAACCACGGCTCGACGCCGCTGCTGTTCGTCGCGATGATCCTCCTCGGCTTCTCCTACGGAGCGGAGTCGGCACTGGGGCCGTTCCTCGTCGCGCGGTACTTCGGCCTCGCCTCGTTCGCGCAGCTGCAGGGACTGACGCTGGCGGTCTCCACCCTGTCGCTCGGCCTGGCGCCGTACCTGGTCAGCGCGGCGCAGACGGCGACCGGAAGCTACACGGTGCCGATCCTGGCCCTCACCACGCTGACGATGCTCGCGGTGGCCCTGACGGCCGCCCTCCCGAAGTTCCCGCCACCGTGGGAGATCACACCGGGGGTCGACGAAAGCACCCCCGAGCCGACATAACAGCGCAACGGCACCGACGGCCGGAGCTGCCTCCGGGGTCCGGAGGCAGCTCGTCACGGGAGCGCGCGCGGCTCAGTCCACGCCGAGGCTGTGAAGGATCGCCGGCGCGACGTGGTCGGCGGCGTTCTGGTGGCCCCTGGCATTGGGGTGCACGAAGGCCACCTGATCAGGGACGCGGGTGAAGAGGCCCTCGACCCACTTGCCGGAGTCGCAGACGCTGTGGTCCCGGGAGGAGTCGTAGAGGTTGACGAAGCCGGCGGCCTCGTGGGTGCCGGACGATTTCTCGATGGCCTTGTTGAGGGGTTCCAGGACATCCCGGCGGAGCCAGTCCAGGTCGCCCTGGGTGATCGAGGCGAACTGCTCCAGGTCGTTGTACCGGCACTTGGAGGTGTCCTCGGGGATGACCGTGGGGTAGCCGACGGCCAGGATCCTGGCGTGCGGGGCCCGTTCGTGGAGCGTGGTGAGCATCTGGTCGTAGTCGCGGCTCACCTTGGTCAGCCGGCCGGGAATGTCGTCGGCGAGGTCGTCCCGACACGGGGTGCCGACGCCACCGCTGCCCGAGCCCAGTTGCAGGCACTGGAGGAGGATGTCGGCGAAGCCGAGGCTGTTGCCGCCCGCGCCGACGGTGATCACATCGGTGCCGGGGCCCACCGCCTGGGACTGCGGAGGCACGGGCGGGAACGGGTAGTCCGGGTCCTCGGAGAAGGGCGGCAGGTGACGGCCGATCGGCTCCTGCGCCCTGAAGGTGACGTCCTCGATCGTGGCGGCGCCGCAGCTGACGTTGGTCAGTTCGAGGAGCGAGCCGAGGTCACGGTCGATGACCTGGGGGTAGGACCGGTCGGTGCGCTCGCAGCCGTCGCGGGGGACCTCGAAGGTGTCGCCCGCGGCGTGGATGACCCCGGCGGTGTAGGAGTCGCCCAGGGCGACCCACTCGTAGGACGCCGCGGCGGCGGGTTGCGCCCCGGCGGGTTGTACGGGCGCGAGGGCGCCTGCGGCGAGGGCCGCGGCCGGGACCAGCATGGCCAGTCGAGTGCGGAAGCTTGCCACGAATCCTCCATGGATACGGTGTTGGCGTCGCTTTCGACCCTATGAGTCTCGTCACTCAACGCACTAGATCCAATACGGACAGTGACATTCCGTGTAGTTCGGGGGTGTTTACCGTTGCGGCGGCCAGGTTCTGAAAGGACGGGTCCGATATCCGGACCGCCCGGTTCCGCCGCACGACCGGCCCTGCTCGGTATGTGTGCACTACACGGTGCACGCACCTGGAGCGCACCCCTCTCTACGCGCCGCACGGCTCCGACCGCCTGTCCTGTTAGTGATCACCGTCGGCGCCGGCGCGACCCACGCGCCATCCGGTCAGGTCCCCGCTCCTGCTCGCGCGTCAGCCGACGGTCCACTTCTGGCTCGTCACACCCGTGCCCGTCAGCTGGACGACCGCCGCTCCGGTCGTCGTCGCGTCGTCCAGCACCCCGAGGTTCAGCCCGCTGTGCACGGCCACCAGCATGTACTGGCTGCCGGTGTAACTGCCGACCAGGTCGAAGAAGAACTGCTGGTTGGCGCCGCCGTTGCAGGTCCACTGGATGAGCTGGACGTTCTGCGCGGTCGACTTGTTGGGGACGTCCAGGCAGAGCCCGCTGTTGACGTTCCTCAGCGTGTAGACGTTGTCCGCGACCTTGGTGACGGTCCACCGCTGGTTCGCCCCGCCCGTGCCGGTCCACTGGATGACATTGGCGTTGGTGGCGGTGGAGGAGCCGGTGACGTCGAGCATCAGGGAACTGCCCGAGTTCTTCAGGGTGTGGGCCGCCGCACTCGGTACGCCGCTGTTCGGCGTCCAGGTGCCCGCCTGGACGTCCAGTGACCAGGTCGGGTACTGGCCGAGGTTCACCGTCGTGCCCCTGATGGTCAGCGGCAGCCAGATGAGCTGGGACGCGCCGAGGTCGGAGGGGTTCCAGCGGTCACCGGCATAGATGTACGTCGTGCCGGAGGCGCCGGCCACCGTGATGATGTTGGCGGTCTGGCTGCCGTACGTCCTGGTGCCCGGGGCCGCGAAGTTCCGCATCGGCGCCCAGGTGCCGCCGATGGAGGTGGCGGTGGAGTAGACGTTGTCGTTCAGGCTCCAGCCCGTCAGGTGAGAGGCCAGCAGGTAGTAGATGCCGTTGGCCTTGATCATCGCGGGTGACTCGAAGCTGTTGGCGCCGCCGCCGCTGCCGAGGACGGCGACCGTGCTGACCGGCGTGAGGTAGTCGCTGGAGAGCAGGTCGATGCGCAGACCGTTGTTGCGGTCCTCCGACATCAGGTAGGCGGTGCCGTCGGTGTCCTGGAACAGGCCTATGTCACGGCTCAGTTGGCCCAGCGGGCGGGAGCTGCCCCGATAGTCGTAGGGGCCGCAGGGCGTGCTGCTGGTGGCGACGCCGACCTTGGCCTCGGAGTAGGTGAGGCTGTCGATGTGCACGTACATCACGAACTTGTGGGTGGTGGAGTTGTAGATCACCTTCGGCCGCTCGACCACCCGGGACGGGCCGAGGTCGCCGCTGCTCTGCAGGGGCAACGCGTCGCCCCGGTACGTCCAGTTCGCCAGGTCGGTCGAGCTGTAGCAGGCGATGGCCTGGAAGGACGTGTCGGACGAGGTCACACCCGTCTTGTTCTCGCCGAAGCCGTACCAGGTGTCACCGACCTTGACGATGCCCATGCCGTGGAGCTGCAGGGCGTTGCCGTTGGTGTCGGTCCGTGCCGCGCCGGTCGTGAAGGTCACGGCGGTGGCGGCCTGGGCGGCCGAGGCGGGCATCAGGAGCGCGGCGACACCCGCCAGCAGGGCAAGGAGCAGGACGGCTGCGGTGCGTCCTGGCCCGGTGCCGCGGCTCCGGCCGGAAGACGTTCCTGGGGACATGCTTCTTCACCTCTTCTTCGAGGTCCCGGGCCCGCGTCTGTTCGGAGGCGGGCACGTCGGTGCCGCTCGCGCGTCCACAGCGGGGGAGCGGGGCCGGTTGCGGAGACAACGGGTACGGCGGTGGCCTGGTGGAGCGGTGTCCTGGTACGGCGGGGCCGGGTCCGTGACCGGCTGACGGGGGGACGTACAAGTCCGCCGCCTGGCGGGTCAATGACAACTGTCGGCAGAAGCGCTGTCAAGGCATCGGCGTTGGTTTATGTTTCCTTTTGACTGAACTCGCTGGGCAATCGGAGTGACGGGCGCGGCAGGTGACGACCTTTCACACGCCGACGACTTGAGCTTGGGAAGGCCCGTCCGTTGACCTCTTTGTGCGCTGGTTTCTGACGCTTTGCGCCTTCGTCGCATCGCCCTTGAGGTGCAACCCGTACGCACACCGTTGACCAGACGAAGGTCGGCGCGTAGAACAACTCCTGCGAGTCGTCATGGTTCGTTACTGGTGGGTTTTGTTTGGGCAGTGACGTGCGGACGTCATCTCCCTGGTCGGCGGGGTGCTCCAGTGGTCGGTGAAGCACCGCGGCACGACCGTCCTCAACCCCTCGGCGCTGGGCCTGGTGCTGAGCGACGGCAACGAACTCGGCTCGCGCAACGTGTCGGTGACCAGGTGTCAGCACTGGACCGAGGACGGCACCTGGACGGTTTCCTCCCACGTGAAAACTCTGGTAGTTCCATCGGTCGCCGCACTCACGTCGACGCCGACAACATGGTGATCCGCGTTCGCGTCGCCGAACCGGCGCACCTCGTTCGGCCGTAAGCGGCGTCGGGCCCGTGCTGTCGCCGGTTTCCCGGACGGCTTCCGCTTCTACGACCTTCGGCACACCGGACACACGCTCTCGACCCGTTCGGGGCGCGACCCTCAAGGACACGATGGTCCGCGTCGACCAGTCGTCCGAGAAAGCCGCGCCGATCTATCAGCACTCCGACGAGGAGCGACAGCGGGATCTCGCGGCCGGCCTCGACGACCTGGTCTGCGCCGAACGTGCGAAGCGCCACAAGGGAAGGGATCACGACCCCGCGCACCACCATGAGAAGCCCACAGGCAGCTGGCTACGCCCTTATGGTGCGGATGCGGTGCGCACCCCGTCCACTGGTCTGGACAACAAAGAACCCCCGGGTCATCGACCCGGGGGTTTCGCATGGAGCGGGTGACGAGAATCGAACTCGCGCTCTCAGCTTGGGAAGCTGATGTTCTACCATTAAACTACACCCGCGTAAGACGCCGGTCGGCACCGGTGTCGGAACGCTCCGTCACTCTACCTCATGCCAGGCCCCGGGCGCTGAAGCCCTGGGGCCTGAGTGCGTTTCAGCGGCGGGATCAAGCTGCGGACGGCCGGAGTTGGGGCGTACGGTGGGGGCGTGGAAGTGGGGTCGGGCGGGGTCGGAGTGCCGCCTGGAGGGCCGTCCCGTTCGTCCCGTAATGTGGCTTTCAGTGTCCGGCGAGCAGTAGCCGGACGCGGCTCTTTGGGGAAGGGACTCTAGGACTTGATGGAGCGCACCGTCGTCCGTTGTGCCGATGGGCACGTGTTCAGCACCACTTCGTTCCCGATGCAGCAGGCCGAGCGGCTCGGTCCCGGGCGGCTTGTCCGGTGTCCTCGTTGCGCCCGGCTGCGCAACGCCGTACCGGTGATTCTCGAGAGGCGGTGACGGCGGGGAAGCGGTGCCCGCACGAGGAGCGGCAGCCGTGAGGCCAGAGGTCGCCGTAGTGCGTAGCGGCACGTAAGACGTAGTAGGGGACAGAGGCGGCAGCTTGCCGCCCGGCGCGTGGAGTCGTCCGATTGTGGTGGCTCCGCGCGCCTTGCGTATCCTCGGGACGTGCTTCTCTCAGACAAGGACATCCGGGCCGAGATCGACGCCGGACGTGTACGGATCGATCCCTACGACGAATCCATGGTGCAGCCGTCGAGCATCGATGTCCGGCTCGACCGGTACTTCCGGGTGTTCGAGAATCACCGGTACCCGCACATCGACCCCTCCGTCGAGCAGGCCGATCTCACCCGGCTCGTGGAGCCCGAGGGCGACGAGCCGTTCATCCTGCATCCCGGTGAGTTCGTGCTCGCCTCGACGTACGAGGTCATCACGCTGCCCGACGACCTGGCCTCCCGGCTGGAGGGCAAGAGTTCGCTCGGGCGGCTCGGCCTGGTCACCCACTCCACCGCCGGGTTCATCGACCCCGGCTTCTCCGGGCACGTGACGCTGGAGCTGTCCAACCTCGCCACCCTGCCGATCAAGCTCTGGCCCGGGATGAAGATCGGCCAGCTGTGCATGTTCAAGCTCAGCTCGCCGGCCGAGTCCCCCTACGGCAGTGAGCGGTACGGCTCCAGGTACCAGGGTCAGCGGGGCCCGACGGCCTCCCGTTCCTTCCTGAACTTCCACCGGACCCAGGTGTGAGCGGCGGCGCGGAGCCGGCACGCGAGAACCTCACGTAGGAGCAGTGCGGGACGGCCGTCCGCGAGCCGGCGCAGGCCATCGCCGACGGCGGGTACGTGCCCGACGCCGTTCTGAGCGTCGCCCGACGGGAGTCTTCGTCGCGGACGGGCTCGCCCCGTGCGGATCAGGCGGTCGGGGCCTGGTGAAAGCGACGTCCGGCAGCCCGTCCTGGCGATCACCGTATTCGTCCCGTCCTGCGCCTACGGCCACTCGTGGCTCGAGTTCGGTCACACCTGAGGTGGATCGGTCCAGGTGGCCGTGCCTGCCCTGTTCGAGGTGCCGAACCCGGGCAACGTACAGGAAGCTGTGCCTACGCCCGCAGAGATCGGGGCCAGGGTCGGAAAGCGCCTGGACGACGTTGCCAAGATCTTGGCCGGCGCCCTCGTGACCGTCGCCGGCGTGATGACCGCACTTACTTCGCGCCGCCCGGTCCTCGAGAACAGCAGCCGGTCACGCGCCAGGCATGCGCTTCAGGGAAGGCCCGTCTCCGGGGAAGGGAAAGCCCCCGACGGGGGACCGTGCGAGGTCCGTCCGCGGGGGCCTTTCGGTGTCCGCCGGCCGTCAGAACGTGCCCAGCTTGACGATCGACAGCAGCGCGATCAGCTGGATCGACGACGCGCCCAGCGCCTTCGGCCACGGCAGGTCGTGGGAGCGGCTGACCATCAGGGTGAGGAGGGCGCCGGCCGCCACCCAGGTCGCCCAGCCCAGCAGCTGTACGAACGAGGCGTCGCCGCCGAAGAACATCGCGACGACCAGGCGCGGGGCGTCGGTCAGGGACATGATCAGCATGGAGAGGCCGACCGTGGGCTGCCAGGCGCC
This sequence comes from Streptomyces sp. NPDC037083, assembly GCF_055606485.1. Lineage (NCBI taxonomy): Bacteria > Bacillati > Actinomycetota > Actinomycetes > Kitasatosporales > Streptomycetaceae > Streptomyces > Streptomyces sp. NPDC037083. Next base: position 184,221 of record NZ_JBVJSQ010000010.1, read on the forward strand.
GTCGCCGCCGAGCTGGCGGGCCAGCGTGTGGGTGACGACGCCCAGCACGAAGGAGCTGAGCACCATCGCGACGGCCGTCGTCAGGACGATCGGGATCGCGTTGGAGAGCGTCGCGTTGATCGCGTCCTTGCGCGCGCCGTCGAAGCCGAACACCGCGAGCAGGCCGTAGAGGAACGTGACGACGAGGGCGGGGCCCCACATCGTGTAGTCCCGCATCTGCAGGAACGTCTGCTTGGGGGCGAGGACGATGCCCTTCAGCAGTTCCTTCCAGTGCAGCCGTGGGCCGACCGGGCCGGCCGGGGCCGAGCCGGCGTGGTACGTACCGCCCTGGTTGTACGGGTCGTACTGCTGGTGCTCGTCGATCGAGAAGGCCTGGGTGTGGCCCGGGTTGTTCGCGGCGTACGGGTCGTGCGGGACGCCCCCCGGAGCGCCGGCGCCGGGACCGCCCGGAGCCCCGTACGGGGCGTCGCCGCCGAAGTACTCCGGCTCGTCGCCGTTCTGGCCGCCGTATCCGCCGCCGTTCCCCTGCGGCCACTGGCCGCCGCCCGTGCCGCCGTACTGCGGTCGCTGCGGCGGGTACGGCTGCTGGGCCGACGGGTAGCCGTACGAAGGTCCCGACGGCCCGGACGGCGCCGAGGGGCCCGACGGTCTCGGGGACCTCGACGGTCCCCGGGGCGTCTGCTGCCCGTACGGAGGGTTTTGCGGTCGCGCTTGCGGGGCGCGGTCGTCCCGGCCGCCGCGTCCGATCCTGAATCCAGCCACGTCTTCGAACGTACCTGGTCCCGAAGAATGACGTGCCAGGGCCGCCGTCCGCGCACGGCTTTGCTGCCGAGCTGTGACATCCCCTAAGGGGACGGACGCAGCTGGAGTCAGTGGTTGTCCGGGGGAGCGCCCTCAGGGTCGTCAGGGTTACAAGGGTCGGGAATACCGTGGGAGTTGAGAGGGAGCGGCGAGGGGGAGGGGCGGAAGGGGGCGGGCAGGGAACGGCGACGCCCCCGTGTCCGGGCGGGACACGGGGGCGTCGGTGCGGCCGTACGGGCTACTTCACCGGATCCGGCTGCGGCTACTTCACTGGCTGCGGTTCCGGCTCGTCGGCGGCCTGCGTGCCGTCGGCCGGGGGCTCGTCGTCGACCGGGGTCTTGACCGACTCCAGGAGGAGCTGGGAGACGTCCACGACCTGGATGGACTCCTTCGCCTTGCCCTCGTTCTTCTTGCCGTTGACCGAGTCGGTCAGCATGACGAGGCAGAACGGGCAGGCCGTCGAGACGATGTCGGGGTTCAGGGAGAGGGCCTCGTCGACGCGCTCGTTGTTGATGCGCTTGCCGATCCGCTCCTCCATCCACATCCGCGCGCCGCCGGCGCCGCAGCAGAAGCCGCGTTCCTTGTGGCGGTGCATCTCCTCGTTGCGCAGGCCCGGCACGTTGGCGATGATCTCGCGCGGCGGCGTGTAGATCTTGTTGTGGCGGCCCAGGTAGCAGGGGTCGTGGTACGTGATGATGCCCTCGACCGGGGTGACCGGGATCAACTTGCCCTCGTCCACCAGGTGCTGCAGCAGCTGGGTGTGGTGGATGACCTCGTAGTCGCCGCCGAGCTGCGGGTACTCGTTGCCCAGGGTGTTGAGGCAGTGCGGGCAGGTGGCGACGATCTTCTTCGCCGACTTCGGCTTCTTCGACTCGGGCGTGACGTTGCCCTCGTCGTCCGTCTCCTCGCCGAACGCCATGTTCAGCGCCATGACGTTCTCCATGCCGAGCTCCTGGAACAGGGGCTCGTTGCCGAGACGGCGGGCGGAGTCACCGGTGCACTTCTCGTCGCCGCCCATGATCGCGAACTTCACGCCCGCGATGTGGAGCAGCTCGGCGAAGGCCTTCGTGGTCTTCTTCGCGCGGTCCTCGAGGGCGCCCGCGCAGCCGACCCAGTACAGGTACTCGACCTCGGTCAGGTCCTCGATGTCCTTGCCGACGACCGGCACCTCGAAGTCGACTTCCTTCAGCCACTCCAGGCGCTGCTTCTTGGCCAGGCCCCAGGGGTTGCCCTTCTTCTCCAGGTTCTTGAGCATCGTGCCCGCCTCGGACGGGAACGCGGACTCGATCATCACCTGGTAGCGGCGCATGTCGACGATGTGGTCGACGTGCTCGATGTCCACCGGGCACTGCTCGACACAGGCGCCGCAAGTGGTGCAGGACCACAGGACGTCCGGGTCGATGACGCCGTTCTCCTCGGCGGTGCCGATCAGCGGGCGCTCGGCCTCCGCGAGAGCCGCCGCGGGGACGTCCTTGAGCTGCTCCTCGCTCGCCTTCTCCTCGCCCTCCATCGTCTTGCCGCCGCCTGCCAGCAGGTAGGGCGCCTTGGCGTGGGCGTGGTCCCGCAGGGACATGATCAGGAGCTTGGGGGAGAGGGGCTTGCCGGTGTTCCAGGCGGGGCACTGCGACTGGCAGCGGCCGCACTCGGTGCAGGTGGAGAAGTCGAGCAGGCCCTTCCAGGAGAACTGCTCGACCTGGGAGACGCCGAAGACGTCGTCGTCGCCGGGGTCGGTGAAGTCGATCGGCTTGCCGCCGGACGTCATCGGCTGCAGGCCGCCGAGGGCCGTCCCGCCGGTCGCCTCGCGCTTGAACCAGATGTTCGGGAACGCCAGGAAGCGGTGCCAGGCCACGCCCATGTTGGTGTTGAGCGAGACCACGATCATCCAGATGAACGAGGTGCTGATCTTCACCATCGCGGTGAGGTAGATCAGGTTCTGCAGCGCGCCGACGCTCAGCCCCTTGAAGGCCAGGACCAGGGGGTATGAGGCGAAGTACGCGGCCTCGTAGTGGTCCACGTGGTGAATCGCGCCCTCGAGGCCGCGCAGGGTGTAGATCGCGAGGCCGATGGTGAGGATGACGTACTCGACGAAGTACGCCTGGCCCGCCTTGGAGCCCGCGAAGCGGGACTTGCGGCCCGCCCGCGAGGGCAGGTTCAGCAGCCGGATCACGATGAGCACGGCGATGCCGAGGATCGTCATCACGCCGATGAACTCGATGTAGAGCTCGAACGGCAGGAAGCCGCCGATGACCGGCAGCGTCCAGTCGGCCTCGAAGAGCTGGCCGAAGGCCTGCGCCAGGGTCGGCGGAAGAGTGAGGAAACCGACGGCGACGAACCAGTGGGCGAAGCCGACGATGCCCCAGCGGTTCATCCGCGTGTGGCCGAGGAACTCCCGTACCAGGGTCACGCTGCGCGCGTAGGGGTTGTCGGTCCGGGTTCCGGCCGGGACCGGCTGGCCCAGTTTGAAGTACCGGACGAACTGACCGATGGCGCGTGCGAGCAGCGCGACGCCGACCACGGTCAGGACCAGCGACACGATGATCGCGGCGAGTTGCATTTGGGGGCTCCTCGGGCCTGCGAGGGGGACTTCGTCAGTGATTACTAAGCGGTAACTTATGCAGTCCGTCTGAGACTACCCCGTATTCTCCGTCGCACTGTAGCGGGATGCGGAGTGATCTGAATCGCTGAGGGTTGCCTCAGGATCCGGCCACAACCCGGCCGTGTTATTCGTACCAAATTGGTACATTTATGACTAATTTATATCCGTGCTCTACGGGATCGTCGCCGCCGCCATCGCCCTGTTCCTCTCCGCCGTCCTCGCCGCGCTGCTGCGCGTGCCCGCTCTGCGTCTCGGACTGCTCGACCGGCGGCAGCGCCAGCGGCGGGTACCGCTGTTCGGGGGCGCCGCCGTCGTGCTCGCCACCTGTCTCGTCGCGGTCGTCGGCGACCGGGCCGGCATCGCCCCGCTCGGGGACCGGATCGAGGTGCTGCTCGTCGCCGCGGGCGCCGTCGCCGCGCTGGGGCTGATCGCCGACGTGTGGCGGCTCCACGTCCGCCTCCTGGCGGTCGGCACCGCGGTCGCGGCGGCCTTCGTGGTGCCCTACGGCGACACCGGGCCGCTCGCCGGGGTGGTCGGCGTCGCCTGGATCACCTTCGTGGCCCTCGCCTTCCGGGCCCTCGACCACGCCGACGGGGTGGCCGGGACCGTCGGGGTCGTCACGGCCTTCGGGGTGGCCGCCTGCGTCGCCGTCGAGGTCATGGACGGGCTGGTGGTGCTGCTCAGCGTGTTCGCCGCCGCGCTGACCGGGTTCCTCATGCACAACTGGCCCCCCGCGCGCGTGGCGCTCGGCGCGTGCGGCTCGCTCTTCGCGGGCTTCCTGCTCGCCGCGGCCGCCGTGATCGCCCGCGCGGGACAGGATCCGGTCGCCGGCACGGGAGTGCTGTTCGCGCTCACCGCGGTCGCCGGGGCCGACGTCGTCCTGGTGGCCGTGTCACGGCGACTGGCCGGACGGCCGCTGCTGCGCGGCGCGCCCGACCATCTCGCCCACCGGCTGCGGCGGCTCGGGCTCACCCCCCAGGGCGTGACCGTGCTGCTCGGCGTCGCGGCGTTCGCGACCGTGCTCGTCGGGGTGTTGGCGCACGCCGGGTGGGTACAGGTGTCGGCGGTGCTGTGGGTGGCCGGCGGGATGCTCGTCGTCGTGCCCGGGCTGCTGCGCGTCTCGGTGTACGGGCCTCCACGCGCGCGTGCGGGACGTGCGGCTCCTGAGGGCCGCGGCGGCCGAACCGGTGGCGCGCGCGACGCGCGCGCGAGCCGTCGTGAACCCCGTGATCCCCGGGACGCTCGGGGTGACGCTCGGGATCCCCGGGACGCTCGCGATCCGCGCGCGCCGCGTGCGCGTCGGGCTCTTCAGGAGGAGCGGCCCGCCCCGCGTCCCGGGCCGCGCACGGAGTCGCGTCCCGCCCCCGTGTACGCGCCCCGGCGTCAATCTGAGGCCGCTGGATCTCACCCGGATTCCGGGCTGCGACGAGCAGGGCGCTCCGTATCCGCGCAGGTCAACGCCTCCTTGCGTGTAAGGAACGGATAAGAGTTGAGTGGGGCCGACTCAGGTCTGTTGACCGAGCGGTGGCCGTCGTGCACACTTGAGTCCGTTCCACTCAAGTCAGCTGGAGGAAGATCACCATGGCACGTGCGGTCGGCATCGACCTGGGCACAACCAACTCCGTCGTCAGCGTTCTGGAGGGCGGCGAGCCCACCGTCATCACCAACGCCGAGGGTGCCAGGACCACGCCGTCCGTCGTCGCCTTCGCCAAGAACGGCGAGGTGCTCGTCGGCGAGGTGGCCAAGCGCCAGGCGGTCACCAACGTGGACCGGACCATCCGGTCCGTGAAGCGCCACATGGGCACGGACTGGACGATCGAGCTCGACGGGAAGAACTTCAACCCGCAGCAGATGAGCGCGTTCATCCTGCAGAAGCTCAAGCGCGACGCGGAGGCCTACCTGGGCGAGAAGGTGGCCGACGCGGTCATCACCGTCCCGGCGTACTTCAACGACTCCGAGCGTCAGGCGACGAAGGAAGCCGGCGAGATCGCCGGTCTCAACGTCCTTCGCATCGTCAACGAGCCCACCGCGGCCGCGCTCGCGTACGGCCTCGACAAGGACGACCAGACGATCCTCGTCTTCGACCTCGGCGGCGGCACCTTCGACGTGTCGCTCCTGGAGATCGGTGACGGCGTCGTCGAGGTGAAGGCCACGAACGGCGACAACCACCTCGGCGGCGACGACTGGGACCAGCGTGTCGTCGACTACCTGGTGCAGCAGTTCAAGACCGGCCACGGCGTGGACCTCGCCAAGGACAAGATGGCCCTGCAGCGCCTGCGCGAGGCCGCCGAGAAGGCGAAGATCGAGCTGTCCTCGTCCACCGAGACCTCGATCAACCTGCCCTACATCACGGCGTCCGCCGAGGGCCCGCTGCACCTGGACGAGAAGCTCACCCGCGCCCAGTTCCAGCAGCTGACGGCCGACCTGCTGGAGCGCTGCAAGACGCCGTTCCACAACGTCATCAAGGACGCCGGCATCAACCTCTCCGAGATCGACCACGTCGTTCTCGTCGGCGGCTCGACCCGCATGCCCGCCGTCGCCGAGCTCGTCCGCGAGCTGACCGGCGGCAAGGACGCCAACAAGGGCGTGAACCCGGACGAGGTCGTCGCGATCGGCGCCTCGCTCCAGGCCGGTGTCCTCAAGGGCGAGGTCAAGGACGTCCTGCTCCTCGACGTCACCCCGCTGTCCCTCGGCATCGAGACCAAGGGCGGCATCATGACCAAGCTGATCGAGCGCAACACCACGATCCCGACGAAGCGTTCGGAGATCTTCACGACGGCCGAGGACAACCAGCCGTCGGTGCAGATCCAGGTCTACCAGGGCGAGCGCGAGATCGCTGCGTACAACAAGAAGCTCGGCATGTTCGAGCTGACCGGTCTTCCGCCGGCCCCGCGCGGCGTCCCGCAGATCGAGGTCTCCTTCGACATCGACGCCAACGGCATCATGCACGTGACCGCGAAGGACCTGGGCACGGGCAAGGAGCAGAAGATGACCGTCACCGGCGGCTCCTCGCTGCCGAAGGACGAGGTCGACCGCATGCGCCAGGAGGCCGAGCAGTACGCGGACGAGGACCACCGCCGCCGCGAGGCCGCCGAGGCCCGCAACCAGGGCGAGCAGCTCGTCTACCAGACGGAGAAGTTCCTCAAGGACAACGAGGACAAGGTCCCCGGCGAGGTCAAGACCGAGGTCGAGGCCGCCGTCGAGGAGCTGAAGGCCGCGCTCAAGGGCGAGGACACCGCCGAGATCCGCACGGCCACCGAGAAGGTCGCCGCGGTCTCGCAGAAGGTCGGCCAGGCCATGTACGCCGACGCGCAGGCCGCGCCCGGCGCCGACGCCCCGGGCGCCGACGCCCCGAAGGCCGACGACGACGTGGTGGACGCCGAGATCGTGGACGACGAGCGCAAGGACGGTGCCGCGTGACGGAGGAGACCCCGGGCTTCGAGGAGAAGCCCGACGTCCCCTCCGGCGCCACCCCTGACGACGCCGAGCCGAAGGCCGCCTCCTCCTCCGCCGAGGCGGAGGGGGCGGCCCCGGACGGGGACGCGAACCAGACAGCCGGTCTGGTGGCCCAGCTGGACCAGGTGCGCACCGCGCTCGGTGAGCGCACCGCGGACCTCCAGCGCCTCCAGGCCGAGTACCAGAACTACCGCCGCCGGGTCGAGCGCGACCGGATCGCGGTCAAGGAGATCGCCATCGCGAACCTCCTGACCGAGCTCCTGCCCGTGCTCGACGACATCGGCCGCGCGCGGGAACACGGCGAACTCGTCGGCGGCTTCAAGTCGGTGGCCGAGTCGCTGGAGACCGTCGCGGCGAAGATGGGCCTGCAGCAGTTCGGCAAGGAGGGCGAGCCCTTCGACCCGACGATCCACGAAGCCCTCATGCATTCGTACGCGCCCGACGTCACCGAGACGACGTGCGTGGCGATTCTGCAGCCGGGGTATCGAATCGGCGAACGCACCATCCGCCCCGCGCGGGTGGCCGTGGCCGAGCCGCAGCCCGGCGCGCAGCCCGCGAAGGCCGACTCCTCGGAAGCGGGCGCGGCCGCGGCCGAGAACGCCGACGACAAGGAGAGCGGTGGCCCGGACGAGGGCTGAGCTTGAGACGACCGGTGCGCCGGTCGTTGTGACGACGCGAGAGGAGGGACGTCGAGGATGAGCACCAAGGACTTCATCGAGAAGGACTTCTACAAGGTTCTCGGCGTCCCCAAGGACGCCACCGAGGCCGAGATCAAGAAGGCTTACCGGAAGCTCGCTCGCGAGTACCACCCGGACGCCAACAAGGGCAACGCCAAGGCGGAGGAGCGCTTCAAGGAGATCTCCGAGGCGAACGACGTCCTCGGCGACCCCAAGAAGCGCAAGGAGTACGACGAGGCACGCGCCCTCTTCGGCAACGGCGGCTTCCGCCCGGGCCCGGGCGCCGGCGGCTCCTTCAACTTCGACCTGGGCGACCTCTTCGGAGGCGGCGCCCAGGGCGGCGGCGCCTCCGGCGGCTTCGGCGGCGGCATCGGGGACGTCTTCGGCGGACTGTTCAACCGCGGTGGCGCCGGCACGACCCGTACCCAGCCCCGGCGCGGCCAGGACATCGACACCGAGGTCACCCTGACCTTCACGGAGGCGATCGAGGGCGCCACGGTCCCGCTGCGGATGTCCTCGCAGTCGCCGTGCAAGGCGTGCTCGGGCACCGGCGACAAGAACGGCACCCCGCGCGTGTGCCCCACCTGCGTCGGCACCGGCCAGGTCGCACGGGGCTCGGGCGGCGGTTTCTCGCTGACCGACCCCTGCCCCGACTGCAAGGGACGCGGCCTGATCGCCGAGCACCCCTGCATGGAGTGCAAGGGCAGCGGCCGCGCCAAATCCTCCCGGACCATGCAGGTCCGCATCCCGGCAGGGGTCACGGACGGCCAGCGCATCCGGCTGCGCGGCAAGGGCGCGCCGGGCGAGCGCGGCGGCCCGTCGGGCGACCTGTACGTCGTCGTCCACGTCGGCTCCCACCCGGTCTTCGGCCGCAAGGACGACAACCTGACGGTGACCGTGCCGGTGACGTTCACCGAGGCGGCCCTGGGCGGCGAGATCAAGGTCCCGACGCTCGGCGGACCGTCCCTGACGCTGAAGCTGCCGCCCGGCACGCCCAACGGCCGCACCATGCGCGCGCGGGGCAAGGGCGCGGTCCGCAAGGACGGCTCGCGCGGCGACCTCCTGGTCACCGTGGAGGTGAGTGTCCCGAAGGACCTGTCGGGGAAGGCTCGTGACGCGCTCGAGGCGTATCGCGAGGCGACCGCGGGCGAGGACCCGCGGGCGGAGCTGTTCGAGGCCGCGAAGGGAGCATGAGAGTGATGGACGGCCGTCGACGTAACCCGTATGAACTGACCGAGGAGACCCCGGTCTACGTCATCTCGGTGGCGGCCCAGCTCTCCGGCCTGCACCCGCAGACGCTGCGCCAGTACGACCGTCTGGGCCTCGTCTCCCCCGACCGCACGGCCGGCCGGGGGCGGCGCTACTCGGCCCGTGACATCGAACTGCTGCGCACCGTCCAGCAGTTGTCGCAGGACGAGGGCATCAACCTGGCCGGCATCAAGCGGATCATCGAGCTGGAGAACCAGGTGGCGGCTCTCCAGGCCCGGGCCGCGGAACTGCAGGCGGCGCTCGACGGCGCGGCGGCGGCCATGCAGCAGCGCGAGGCCGCGGTGCACGCCTCCTACCGGCGCGACCTGGTGCCGTATCAGGAGGTGCAGCAGACCAGCGCGTTGGTGGTCTGGCGCCCCAAGCGGCAGCAGGCGTCGGACTGAGCGGGACGCAGCCGGACGGAGCCCGACCGAGTCGGTGGGCGGAGCGGTGAAGCAGAAAGGGCCCGGAGACATCGTCTCCGGGCCCTTCGCGTGCCCTGTCGCTCGCGCGGACCGGATGTAGGGGTCAGTCGCCCAGGCCGGCGCCCGGTTCCGGCCGCTCGTGACCCGGCGGCTGCGGCTGCGGCGGCTGGGCCGGGGAGGGCGGGCGGTGGGCGCCGCCCCGGGGCACACCCGCCTGCCAGAGGTGCGAACCGGAGACGCCGGGGGCCGGGGCCGGGGCCTGGGGCTGGGCCTGGGCCTGGGGCTGGGGCTGGGAGGGTGCCGGGGCTTGGGCCTGGGGCTTCGACGGGGCCGGAGCCGCTTCGGGGGTGGTGGCGGGGCTCGGGGTCCGTTCCGCCACGGGCTCGGCCTTCGCGCGGGGCGGGACGGGCGGCTGCGGGCCTGCGGCCGGTGCCGCCGTCGCCGGGCCCAGGTCGGGGCGCTGCCAGCGTTGCGGGACGGTCGACCGCCTGCGTACGGCGTCGGGGGCGCCCGCCGCCGCCGCGGCGACCGCGCGTGCGCGCAGGGCGCTCTGGCGGGCGATCGGGGAGAAGCCGGGTGCCGCGTTGCCGGTCTCGGACGGCAGGCCGCGCAGGCCCATCGCGTTCAGCTCGCCCTGGAGGCCCGTCTCCGGGGCGAAGATCTCGCGCGGCAGTTGCCAGGAGGCGGCGCCGTCCACGTCGACGCGGTGTTCCCGCCCGTCCACGGCGAACGTGAGGCCGTAGCCGATGTACTGGTCGTCCCTGTCGAACAGCAGGTCCCCGGAGATCTCGCCGCCCCGGTCGCGCACCTCGTTCGCGAGGACCTGGAGGGCGGGCGGCAGCGGGTTGGTGCGGCCGAGGCTGGTGACGTAGCCGTCGCCGCGGGCCACTCTCGGCTCGTTGGTCTCCTGGTCGACGTAGGGGACCTGGAAGCGGGTCACGCCGTTGTCGTCCTGGTAGGTCTCGATGGCGCCGACGCGTCCCCTGGCGAACGACAGACGCCCCTCGCCGCCCTCTTCGTGACCGTACTTGTCCAGCATCGCCGGGTACTGGACCTGGTGCAGGAGCGCGGGCGGCGGCCGCGAGCCGATGATCGTGACGTGGGCGTCGGGGTTCTCCCTGAGGATGATCTCCGCGTTGGCGACGGCGGTGCCGCCGGAACCCACGACGATCCACTCCTCGGCCCTGTGGGCGTCGAAGCGGCTCTCGGCGACCTCGTCGCCCAGCAGCGCCCGTCCCGGCGCGGCCTCGCGCGCCGTCTCCCATTTCAGAGTCGAGTCGAGGGCGGTGAAGCAGTTGCCCATGCGGGCGGCGGCACCGTCGTCCAGGCCGGCGGTGAGGGCGTCCTTCAGCGTCGAGGACGCCGATGAGTTCAGGGCGTCGAGCACGGTACGGGTGTCCGCGCCGCCCCGCTCGGCCTGCGTCAGCCAGGCGCGCATCTCGTCCGCACCGGGGACTCCCTCGCCCGCCAGCTCCCGGAGCCGGTCGCTGATCAGCCGCACGGCTTCGCCGCGGCTCTCCACGCCGAAGTCGCCGCGCGGCATCCCCGGGAGGAGTTCGGGGGTCAGACCGGTGGCGATGCTGGGAGTTCCGTCGCAGGCCACCCAGAGGGGAGTCGCGCTCTCCTTGCCGTCGTCGCCCAACGGGCGGACCTCGGCGAGCAGTTCGCCGTTTTGGCCGAGCCGCAGCCGGGCGTGGCCGTTCACCAGGTCGCCCTGGGTGGCCAGCTGGTCCTCCCAGATGCGGACGGCGTGGATGGAGATGCGCTGCCTGGGGTCGTCGACCGCCGCGTAGGGGTCCACGCCCATCCACCGGGCGAGATCCCGGTCCTGGTCGGCGGACTGCACGATGCCGTCACCGGGGTCCAGGTGCCATCGGCCGGCGGCGTCGATCAGCAGCGCGTCCGGGCTGCGTCCGGTGAGGCTGGCCCCGCCGCCGATCACCACCTTGCGCAACGGGAACCGTCCGCTTTCGAGCTGCCCCTCCAGCGCCCGGACGGTGCGCTGACCGACCTGCGCACGGTACTCCGCCCACTGCTCGGCCCCGTATTCCAACTGGTCGCGGGGGAGCGGCAGTCCGTTCTGGTCGTATCCCGGCATGGGCATGGTGACGTCCCGACCGGCGATGAACGCCTCCACCTGCCGTTCCGCACGCCGGGCGGCTTCACGGGACGCCTGGAGGGCGGCGGCGTCGGCGGGGGGCAGGTGCTCCACGGGGTGGGCGAGGTCGTCGACCAGGAGCCGGGCGTCGGCAGAGAGGTGCGGGGTGGAGACGAAGAACCGTCTGCGGGCCGCCGCGCTCTCCGCGAGGAACGCCTCCTCGTCGGCGACGGCCGCCATCGGGCGAAGACCGGAGACGTCGAGAAGTGCCGAGAAGTCGGCACGAGCCCGTGTCCGCTCCTGTTCCGGCAGTTCGACGTCGGTGCTGCGCCGCGCGAGCCAGTTCAACTGGCCGACGCGCCCGTGGTCCTGGCTCGACAACTCGGGGCGGTCACCGATCTCCGCTCCTCGGCTCAAGAGGCTTTCGCGTACCGGCGCCAGCCCCTGGCCCGACCGGTCCCGTACGGCCAGGAGCTCACCCACTTCGTGAGCGAGGACGCGGGACAGGTGCTCGTCCGGCAGACGGTCGGATATCTGCACGATGAAGTAGCCCGACGTCGTGTTCGTCACCGTTTGGGCGATGGTGCCGCTCTCCAGGGGAATGGCATCCACGCAGATCTTGGCCGAACCGCCCCGGGCGTCCTCCAGAAGGAAGTGCTCTCGTTCGTCCTCCGTGGCAGGCACCTTGCTGCACGAGCGGAACCGTTCCCCCAGGACGGCGAACGCCACGGGTTCCAGATCGCGTTCCACCGCTGCGACCAGCGTCGCCTGCCGGGCATGGAGCTGAGCGTCAGTGGCCTCTTCGGACTCCGGTAGCAGCACGTCCCCCGTACCTTCCGCCTACATATGCGTCAACGGCCCGTAGGATCATGCCATGTTGACAGCACGCTCATCCTCCGAAGCACACCTCTACATGGATCTGCATCCCTGCGAGTGCGGCTCCGGTGACTTCGAGCGTCGGCATCGTCTGGAACAGCACGGCGACGACGTCGTTGCGGTGTACGAGGGCGCATGCAGGCAGTGCGGCAACACCCGGCGCTTCACCTTCCGTATGGCCGAGGAGATCCCGCCGCCTCCGCCCGCGTTCGGCGGACCGCGACCATCGGAGATCATCGACCCCGGTGAATTTCTCGACGTCGCCTTCCGGATCGCGGAATCCACCGGCGTGCGGCTTCTCAACGCGCCGGAATCCGAGCATCACCGGTATCGCGACACGGTGGCCTACACGCTCGCCGCCTATGAAGAGGTCCCGAAGTTCATTCCGGCAGGACAGGACGCGGTCCCGGCCAGTGCCTTCACCTCAGAGGTGGGCAAGAGCCACTACCGGCGGGATCCGGGGAACTTCCGTCGCGAGGTGCTCGAACTGAACATCAAGAACGCGCGAGCCGTCCTCGCCGACATCGACAGGGTCGGCAACCCGCCCGGCGGCCCCGCTCCCCAGGCCTGATCCGCTCGGCGGTCGCACGGAGGGGGCACGGCGCCGACGGCGCCGTGCCCGAGGTCACCGGTGGGTTCCCGGCTGCTGCCCGGGCCAGCTCGGGGGCGGCCCCTGAGTCCATTCACCCCCGGAGTGCTGCGGCCGGCCCGGGGCCGGCCACTGCGGCTGCTGAGGCGCCGAGGGCTGGACGCCGGGCGCGTAGGGCTGCTGGGGCGCGGCCGGGTACGGCTGCTGTCCGGCCGACGCCCAGGCCTGTGGAGGCGCCACGGACTGGGGTGCGGGCATGTACGGCTGCTGCGGAGTCGCGGGGTACGGCTGCTGCGGCGCGGGGGGCTGCGGCGCCGGGATCTGTGCCGCGGGGGCGGGGTCGAAGCGGGGGAGGGGCGCCATGCTGACCCGGTCCAGGAAGACGATGTTGGGGTTGCAGTCGGCTGGGTGCACCAGAACTGCGCCGCCGGCCCGCCGCTCCACCACCAGAAGGCTGAACTCGGCGAGCGACTGCAGTTGCGTGGGCTCGAGCACGTACTCGTAGACCCGCTGCCGTCCGGTCGCGAGGCTGGTGCTGTCGCTGTCGCCGGTGGTGTGGGTCGTGGACTCGTTGGTGGAGTACGTGACGCTGGTGGAGGTGCCCGTCGTCTCGCTGTAGCTGCCGCCGGAGTTGGTGGAGGATGACGACGAGAACGGGTTGGACCCGCCCTGGTAGCTGGTGGAGCTGCTGCTGCCCCAGTTGCGTCCGTGGGTGGTGGACTCGCTGTAGGTCGTGCCCCTGCTGACGGAGGAGCCGATCGTCTTGGCGACGGAGGTGTTGACGGTCCTGCCCTCGGTGTCCGTCAGCGAGTGCAGGACGAAGGAGTGCTCGCGGCCGATGAAGTCCGCCGCGACGTTCGCCTCCTGGTGGTTGCCGAGCCGCATGAAGGCGACCGTGCCGCCGCCGATCATCTGCTCGGCGGCGTCCCTCAAGTGCGCGTGCAGCAGCACCAGTTGGGAGCCGCGTCGCTCGCAGACCTGTGCCAGCTGTTCGAGGTGGCGCCGTTGGACGCCCTGCTCGCCGAGGGCCACGACGACGGACGGCGCGGTCTCCTGGAAGGAGGTCAGCCGCCGCATCACGCTCTGGACGGCCAGGTCGGCCAGCAACTCCGTGCTCGCCGAACCCGCGCCGAAGTCCATGGCGAGGCAGGTGAGATAGCCGGGACCGCGTCCCTCTCGGGAGGTGCCCAGCCGTTCCAGCGGGTGGATGAAGGACACCAGCCGGAAGAGGCTGTCCCGCACATGGTCCCGGTTCTTGTCGTTGAGCAGGTCGTCCGCGATCCGGTTGCGTTCCTCCCGGCCGAGGCACTTGGTGTCGTCGGTCTCGCCCATCAGCACGCGCAGTCCCGCGCCCAGCCGGGCCACGGAGACGTCCTCGCCGAGGGCGCCGCACAGCTGCGTGAGGATGCGGGTGTCGACGGCACGCTCGGCGCGGCCCGCCTCGGGGGTGTCCCCGTGGACCGCCTCCACCAGCGCGTGCACCAGCTCGTGCGGCGCCAGTCCGCCGACGATGCTGCTCTCGGCCATACGGCTGGGCAGCAGTTGTACGTCGACGGGCACACCGGCGGCCTCGGCGAGGACGGAGAGCTCCCGGCACACCAGGGCCTGTGTCAGGTCGACCACGATCAGGGGACGTTCCTGCAGCGTGGAGGTACCGAACACGGTGAGGAAGCCCTCGCGGCCGCGCTGGCTGCCGCCGAAGACGTCCAGGCGCCGGGTGTCGGGGCCGAGGGGCAGCGTGCCCCACGCGTCGAGGCCGCGGACCCACTGTTCCTGCTGACTCTCGTGGTACTGCCGCTGCTGCTGCCACATCTGCCAGGACGACTGGAACCGCTGCTCCACGGCGCCCTGTTGGGCCGTGAGGTCGCCGGCGGCGGAGCTGAGCCGCTGCGAGGCGAGGGCCAGCCGGGCCAGGGCGACGACGATCGCCACGACGCCGAGGACCGCGAGGACGGCGTCGACGAAGTAGGCCAGCAGGAAGCAGACCGCCGCGACGCCGCCGCCTATTTTGAGGGCGGAGCCACGACGCTCGTCATGGTCCAGCCGTGCGGCCGCCGCCCGGTTCTCGTACCCGACCGCCACCTGCTCCCGCTGCGGTTCGGGCTCGACGAAGGGCCGGCGCAGCGACTCGGGGTCGCGGTAGACCCAGCCGAGACGCTGGCCGGCGTCGAAGAGGCGCAGATAGCGGCCGAGCTGTCCGGTCCCGGTGCTTTCGACAGTCATGCGTGAGGCTCCCGGCCGGTCAGGCGACGAACGTCTCGAGCGCGCGGATGCGCTGGTGGACGGGCGGATGCGAGGACATGAGCCGGGCGACGGGGCTCTCCTTGCGGGCGGCGTCGTCGTGGCCCGCCGCCTGCCAGCTCTCGAAAAGGGAGATCAGCAGGGGCCCGTACCCGAGCTGGCCGGCGAACCGGTCCGCCCTCAGTTCGCCCTGTCGTCCGGCCCAGGCGAGCAGGAACGGGATCGCGTAGAGGGCGACGGCGGGCGGGAAGGCGATGAAGGTCGCGATGGCGAAGGCGCCGAAGACCACTACGAAGACGCCGGCCGCCAGGCAGGAGAGTTCGGCCGTGAAGAAGAACAGGAAGCGCGTCACGAACTTCACGACGGTCATGAACATCCGGACCGGCACGGCGTACCAGAGGCCGAGCAGAAGGGCCCAGGAGTGACCGCCGACGTGATGTCCCAGCTCGTGGGCGAGCACGGCCGACAGCTGCTCGGGCGACTGCCGCATCGCTCCGCGCGTCACGCCGACGATGTGACCGGCGGCGGCGGAGGCGTTGAGCTCGTCCGTGTCCTCCATCCACAGTTCGTACTGCCGGCCGTCGATCCCGGCGCGGCGGGTGACGTCGTCCCAGAGCGGCTGGAGCGCGGCCAGTTCGGCGCCCGTGGGCGGGCGCATCTTGAACAGCAGCCTTGCCAGGCCGCGTTCGGTCGGGCGGTGGAACACCAGGGCGCCGGACGCGAGCCAGGCGATGATGAAGACGATGTCCAGGCCGCTCGGCAAGGCGCGCGAGATCAGCCAGATCACCAGCAGACTGCCCAGGAAGAGAGGCACGTTGAGCAGCAGTCTGGCCACCGACGTGGCGTCGGCGCCACGGCGCATCTGGGGAACGCCCGTGCCGGTCGGCACCACGGTGTAGTGAGGCTGCTGCTGCTGCGGGTACGACAACTGCGGTGTCTGCGCGGGCGATTGCTGCTGGGGCTGGGTCGGCGCGAACGACTGCGGCGGCGCGAACGCCTGCTGCTGCGGTGCCGCGTGCGGCGGTTGCCCGCCGTAGCCGGGCTGCGGGGGCGCGTACTGCGCCTGCTGTCCCGGCGTGTACTGCGGGGGCTGGTACGGCTGCTGTTGCTGGTAAGGAGGCTGCGGCGGCGCGGCCTGGTAAGCAGGCTGCTGGTAAGGAGGCTGCGGCGGCGCGGCCTGGTAAGCAGGCTGCTGGTAAGGAGGCTGCGGCGGCGCGGCCTGGTAGGAGGGCTGCTGGTGGGGCGGCTGCTGAGGGGGCGCAGCCTGGTACGGAGCCTGGTGCTGGGGCGGCGCGGCCTGGGTGGGGTGGGCATGCTGCTGCGGCGGTGCGTGATACGGCGCCTGCTGCGGCGGGGCGGGTTGACCGGGCGGGACGGGGGGCCCGGGCGGGTAGGCCGGGTTCTGCGGCGGACCGGATCCGCCGTCGGGATGGGCCGGGCCGCCGTACCCGTACGGGTCCTGCGGCTGGCGGGGATCAACGGGATGGGTCATATGAGTTCGCCCTGAGGAAGATGGGCGCCGTGCAGGCGCTCAAATGTGGACAGGTGAGAAATGACCGTCCCGAGGGCGGCAGAAGAGACGCCTCTGATGATTGAACTCGCCCCCGTGTCCGCCGAAGCGGATTGCAGTCATTGATCAGCAGCCGACACATGGTGCCCGAATCGACTTGCCAAGTCCACTTGGTTACAAGGAAAGTGACGTCACAGTTGCAAGGCTTGGCCGCGTTCGACCCTGGCTCTAGGGTGGTGCCGCAAGATCGACAACGGGGGAGACGTTGCCAACCACACCGCTCGCGCGCCAGCCCGTCCCCATTCCCCGGAGCGAACGGGCCGAGGAGCGGCGGGACCGCGCCGAACAGGCCGGACTCATATGACGGACCACCCCCTCGGCGGCGTCACCTGGCAGCGGTTCGCGAGCCTGGAGGCCGCGCTGCTGCGCGAGGTCCCGAGGCAGCGCCCGTCCGAGGACCGGCCTGCCGGCGGCGAGGACGAGCTGCGGGCGCAACGCCTCGCCGCGCTGGTCTCCGCCCACCACGCCCCGCACCCGCACGACCCGACCGGCGGCGCGGTGCTGGTCGGCTGGGCGCGCAGAGCGACCGACGGCCCGCTCGACATTCTCGTCGGCGGCGGCGCCCTGCTGGGCGGCCGCACGGACGAGGCCGACGGGACGGTGTCCTTGCTGCGGCTGCCCGCGGGCGCGCGCGGCCTGCGGCAGCCGACGGGCACGGCAGCCGCCCTGATGGCCGCCTTCCCCTGCTGGAGCGCGGTCGCCGCGGTGACCGACGGGCTGCTGGTCGACGACGAGCCGAGGCCGGCGAGCCCGGGAGCGGCTGCCCAACGTCCCACCCTCGAGGACTGTCTCCTCGGGGTGTGGCAGGAACCGTTCGCCTGGCTGGTGTTCGCGGAGCCGGTGCCTGCCGCGGAGCTCGACGAACTCACCGGTGACGTGGCCGACGAGCGGCGCAGGGCCCAGGCCAAGGCGGAGAGCTCACCCGAGTACGCCATCGCCGCGGCCCGGCTGGAGCGCCGCCACAGGGAGCTGGCCAAGGCGTCGGCCACTGGACTGTGGCGCATACGGCTGCTGGCCGGCGGGCGCACGCCCGAGGAGGCGACCCGGGTGGCGGCCCTGCTGTGCGCGTCGGCGGACCTGGAGGGTCTGCCGTACGCGCTGCGCCCGACCGGGCGGGTCGGCGACCTGGCCACCGCCCTCGGCGGTGTCCTGCCGGCGCCGGAGGAGTACCCGTTCCACGCCGGTTCGGACCTGCTCGCGGCCCTCGCCCGGCCACCGGGCCAGGAGATACCCGGCGTACGGTTCGCCCTGCGCCCGGAGTTCGACGTCACTCCCGAGACCGCGGGCCGCCCCGCGCCGCACGGAGCGGCGCCGGTCCGCCTCGGCTCGGTGCTGGACCGCAACCGCAGTCCCGTCGGCGACCTCGAACTGACCCGCTCCACGCTCAACCGGCACACGTTCGTGTGCGGGGCGACCGGCGGCGGCAAGTCGCAGACCGTGCGCGGTCTGCTGGAGTCGGCGACCCGCGCGGGCATCCCCTGGCTGGTCGTGGAACCGGCCAAGGCCGAGTACCGGTTCATGTCGGCGCGGCTCGGGGACACCGCCGAGGTCGTGGTGATCAAGCCGGGCGACCCGGAGTCCCTCCCGGCCGGCCTCAATCCGCTGGAACCGTCCGCGTACGCGAGCGGCGAGCGCTTCCCGCTCCAGACACACCTCGACATGGTGCGCGCCCTCTTCCTGGCCTCGTTCGACCCGCAGGAGCCGTTCCCACAGGTCCTGAGCGCCGCACTGACGCGCTGCTACGAGGACCTGGGCTGGGACCTGACGCTCGGCGAGCCGACGTTCCCGGGGGCCGAGCCGCGCTATCCGACCCTCGAGGACCTGGAGCACACGGCCCTCCAGGTCGTGTCGGACATCGGCTACGGCAAGGAGGTCGCCGACAACGTCCAGGGCTTCATCAAGATCCGCCTGGCCAGCCTGCGCCTCGGCACGACGGGCCGTTTCCTCGAGGGCGGGCGTCCGCTGGACTTCGGCGCACTGCTCCAGCGCAACGTCGTCTTCGAGATCGAGGACGTCGGCGACGACAAGGACAAGGCGTTCCTGATGGGCACGATCCTCATCCGGCTCGTCGAGTACCTGCGCATGGAACAACGGGTGACCCGCCGACTCTCCTTCCCTCTGCGTCACTTGACGGTGTTCGAGGAGGCGCACCGCTTGCTGCGCCGGGCCGAGGAAGGCGGCGCGAGCGCCCACGCGGTGGAGATGTTCGCGGGCCTGCTGGCGGAGATCCGGGCCTACGGGGAAGGGCTGGTCATCGCGGACCAGATCCCGAGCAAGCTGCTGCCCGACGTCATCAAGAACACGGCGGCGAAGGTCGTCCACCGGCTGCCCGCACTGGACGACCGCGAAGCGGTCGGCGCGACGATGAACATCACGCGGGCCCAGTCCGAGTACCTGGTCACTCTGCGCCCGGGCGAGGCGGCCGTCTTCACGGACGGCATGGACTACCCGCTGCTGGTGCGGATGCGGGACGGTACGGACCGCGAGGACGCGGGGGCGATCAGGGCGGCGTCGGCGGCGGGCATGACGGGTCCGCGCAGCAGGGCGTGTGCCGCCGACTGCTCGACGGTCCCGTGCACGCTGCGCGACCTGCGCCGGGCCCAGCGGCTGACGGAACAGGCCGAGCTCCGGGTCACGTTGTGGGCGGAGATGACGGTGGCGGCCCATCTGCTGGGCTGGACGACACCGCTGCCGGGCGAGGCGATGCGACGCGACCTGGAGCCGTACCGCGGCCGCCTCCTGGACTGCGCGATCGGCCAGGCCGTGGACGGGGCGGTGCACAGCCGCGTGGGCGCTCCCGCGGATCCGGGCGCGCTGGCCGAACACGTGGCCGCGGTGATGCGCGCCCAGCTGGACGGCCAGGACCCGTGCCGGGTCGGGGAGTCGCGCTTCAAGGCCCGGAAGGGGACGAGGACCCGGGCGTACTACCACGGGCGGTATGCGCCGTCCGTACTCGAGAAGATCGTGGGCTGCACGGATCCGTCGGAGGCGTGGAGCAAGCGCTTCGGGCAGGCGCTGGCCTGCTTCGAGCGCCGGATCCGCAAGCCGGTGGCACCTGCTGGGCCTGGGGGGATTCCGGGAAAGTGACGGTTCGGGACATCGCGCTCTGGCGCAACATGCAGGCCAACAAGGGATTTGCTCGACTCTTCGTCAGGCACCTTTCCGAACGTGACGGCCTGTCACCACTGGTCGACCTTGTCGTCGTCGTCGAGGGTGCCGAGGCAGACCATTCCCTGGAGCCCGGCGGCGTTTTCCCGATCCAGGACCAGGAGTGGAAGCTGGACCGGATCGAGGACCTCGATTCCCCGTCCGGGGACTGGACGGTCGTGCTCACTCGGGTCGAGCAGCCGACGGGCTGAGGGATGAGGATCGTGAGCGCCATGTCGGAGGACCCGGAATTCCGGACGGTCCATGCACCGCCGAGGTTCCCATCGACCACCGAGTCGCCCGTTCGCCGAGTCGCCGTGGTTCTGCGAGGTGAAGTCGTCGGGTATCTGTGGGCCGCGACGACCGATGACGCAGCCGGCTTCGTCGTGCGCAAGGCGGTCGGTGCGGACGCCTTCAACGCGAGCGTCCAATGGGCCGAACGCCTTCGGTGGGCCAAGGCGAAGGGCCTGACACCGCTCCAGGCGTTGCGGCACTGGGTCGGCGACGCCGGGGACGCCGAGGCCGGTGCGGTCTCCGGAGAGGAACAGCAGGAACCGACGCTGTCGGCGCTCGAGGCCAAGGCGTGCTGAGCGACTGACGAGCGAGCGACCCGACAGAGGCGGAAGGACGGGGGAGACATGGCGCGTCGTGGCGGTGGACGGTCGGAATGAGTGAGTTGTACGCAGCGGAGAAGGGGCCCGAGGCTCCCCCCGTCGTCGAGACGACGACTCCTGCGCAGACGGACTCTGCGGACGCCTGGGCGGACCCCGAAGAGCCCGCGGACGATGGACAAGCCGAGTCCGCCGAGATCGCCGGGGAACGCGGAGAGCCCGATGGCGCGGACGAGCCCGGGGAACGCGAAGAGCCCGATGGAGCGGACGAGCCCGGGGAACGCGAAGAGCCCGATGGCGCGGACGAGCCCGGCGAGCCCGGGGAGCCCGATGGCGCGGACGAGCCCGGGGAGCCCGAGTGGGGGCGGGAGGGCGACGATGCGGCGGCGGACACATCACATGGCGACGTCACGGACGCAGAGCATGAGAGCGAGCCGACGGAGCCACTCGAGCCGCCGGAGCCACTCGAGCCGACGGATACGCATCCCGGGCTCGACGGGCATGCCGATGACCTCGACGACTCGTGGGACTCCGTGGAGCCCGGCGAGTACGTCGGTGACGGGGCGGAAGAACCCGGTGACGCGGCGGAAGAACCCGGGCATCTGACGACGCACGCGCGGACCGTGTCGAGCGAGGACATGTCGCCCGCGGAGCCGGTCGAGACGCCTTCCGACGCCTCGGGGCCGCTCGTCCCTGATGAGGCCGACCCTGAAGGCGCCTTCCTCGACACCGCATGGGGGAGGGTCCGCGACGCCGTGTTCGACAGGAAGCCCGCCGAGCAGTTGGAGGACGCCCGTGCAACGGTGGAGCGGCCGGAATTCAATGAGATGTATCTGGAGGAGATCGGCGCCCCACTCGTCGTCTACGGCAGGCCGCTGGAACGGCCCGACGGAGAGCGTGTCCCCTTGTTCGACGGGCCGCCGCGTCGTGATCAGACCGAACAGGGAAGCCTCGGCGACTGTGGGGTGATCGCGACGCTCGGAGCGGTGGCCGGACACAGGCCGGATGACATCTCCGATCGTATTCGGGAGAACGGCGACGGAACATATGAGGTAACCCTCCATCAGGTGCGGCATACGTTCGACGGCGACTGGAGGCACTACGAGGCCACCGGGGGAAAGACGGTCCTCACCGTGACCGCCGATCTTCCGGTTCCGGCTCCCTCTCCCGAAATGCCGGCCTACGCTTCGACGGGCGGAGGCGAAGTGGCTTGGGTGGCGGTCATGGAGAAAGCCCTCGCGGGGGTCGATCAGACATGGGACGACCAGCGCCCCAAGGGCGGCGGCGGATACCTTCGCCTCGGCCTGGGATCGAACCCTGACATCCGTGCGGAAATTCTCACCCAGCTCACTGGGCTTCCCGCTTACTCGGAGGATTTCCCGAAAGGTCATGACTATCAGGGGAGGAGCCCTGAGCGGCAACTGGTGGAAACCCTGAGGGACAAACTTGACAACGGATTCCCTGTTCTGGTCGGAACGAAGGGTCATGACCCCAGGAGGCCGGTGCTCGACAAGGAACTCACCGTTGGTCATGCTTACGAGGTGACCGCTGTGGATGACAAGGGGAAGATACACTTGCGTGATCCCCATAATATGGGGGACCCGGAACCGTTGACCGTCGCGGAATTCAGGAAGAATTTCAAGAACCGCTACACGACGCTGGAGTAGATGTCGTGCTCAATGAAGTCAGGCTTCGCCTATCGGTCCCCGAGCGCAGGGGTGATGTCCGTTACGTGCTGCGCGATATTTATGCCCCGGATGGAGGGCCTGTCACCGTTTATCTGACTGTTGCCGCTGGGGAAGTGAACAAGTACGCCCTGGAAATCGGGGGAACCTTCTCCGTTTCCGATGAGACGTGGGTCCTCGACCGAGTGGAAGACCCGATGAGCACCGACGTGCGGGCAGTTCTGCGCCTGGTCGAGTGAGGACCGTCAGGCCCTGGGGACGCGGCGCCCGCTGATTTCGCGGCGGGCGTCGAGCGGTGGTCGGCGGATCGGGCTTCCGCGGCTCGACCTCCGTCCCCAGGGCCCGGATCAAGGCAGCCGGGCCAGCCTCGCCTCGAGCGGCTCGGCCGAGCGCAGGCTCACCGCCTCCTCGAAGAGTTCCCGTTCGACGAGGTGGTCGCGCCACGGGTAGCGGATGTGCCAGCGGTCGACGACGTACTGCAGAAGGTCGTAGCGGCCCGCCGCGGCGATGGTCGCGGCAGCGGTCAGGCTCTGGCGCAGGGACAGCCGAGAGTACGCCCCGTCCTGGTGGTTGGTCTCGCGTACGGCCATCAGCGCCTGCAGGGCCAGCACCGGGGGCAGGTCGAGACGGGCCACGACGGCATCGATGACGGCACCCGGGGGCGAGGCCGAGCGGGAGTGCTGGGGCGCAGTGGTCGGCGAGGGCGCCGCTCGGCTTGGCGGTCTCCCCTCCGTCCCGCTGAGCGGCTTCGAGCAGCGCGGGCAGCGGACCGTCGAAGCCGACGGCCGGCAGGCGTACCGCCCGGGCCCGGAGGGAGGGGAACACGTCGAGTTGTCGGCGGACCTTGTCGGCCCACTCGTCGAACTCCGGCCCGACGACGAACTCGGCGGCCGGGAGTGCGTCGACCTGTTCCTCACCCGTCGTCAGGGCCGCGGCCAGTCGCAGAATCGTCGAACTCGGCGACCTGGGATTCACTCACACCCAGAGTTGATCACGGGGGCCGCAGGACGTGTCCGACGACTGCCGGTGCGCTGACCGGAACCGCTTCTCGGCGTGCCGCGGGGAAGCGCTCAAGTCCCCTGGGCGGGGGCATGGATGAGGTCCGGGACGGGCGTCGCCTTCGCGGAGAACCCTTGGCATGATCGGTGGGTGAAGGCGGAGGGGGAGAGACGTGCGGCAGCTCGGCGGCGGGCGTTCGATGACGGAGGACGAAGCGTCGCGGTACATGGGGCAGTGGGGGACTCCCGACTTCAGCGGCGGCATGGCCGTGGTGCAGCACTGGGTCGACCTGGCACAGATCGTCCGCGCCAGGAGCGAAGCCTCAGGGGTGCTGCGTAACTTCGGCTGGGACGGACAGGCGCGCATCGCCCGGCTGCTCGGGGCGCAGGACGGCGCCTTCGTCCGGTCGTTCGCGGGCAAGCCCTGGGCGCGACTGTCCTGTGGGGCCCATGACTGGAGCCGGTGGGCGGCTGTGGAGGGCAGGGTCGAGATCTCCGAGCCGTCCCGGGAACCCGGCGACGCGGTGGGACGGGAACTGCGCGATGTCGAGTGGTTCAGGCGGCAGGTCTCGGAGGACTGGTACGAGAGGGTGGTTGAGCAGAAGCTGCTGGTGATCCGCGTACACGCCATCCGGATCTACGGCGAGGTCCGCCCGGAGTCGGAGTGGGAGGAAGTGCCGCAGTACTGGTGAGCCGTCAAGGGGGATGGTTGCGCGCGGTCGGCTCAGCCCCTCCGTGAAGGGGCGAGAGGGGCCCGTCGTGCGTGGGTCAGCCCAGCTGTTCCGTCGTGCCGTCCGGGTGGATCAGGAGGCGGATCGCGCCGCCGTAACGGTTGTCGGCTGCGGACTCACAGTCCTCCGATCTCGACCGGACGCGGGTGGAACCGCACGGACAGGTTGGCGGCGCCGGGGCGAGGGGACCGGGCTGCCGTGTTCGCCCTGAGGAGGATCTCCAGAATCACCAGCGGGGCGGTCGTTTCGGACGGCATCCAGTAAGCCAGCCGATGCGGGTTCTGCTGCGCCAGCCGGTAGTCGCGCGAGCCGACGTCGTGATTGCCGAGGTTCTCGGGGAAGTCCTCGGCGTCCCAGGCGCCCTCCCAGGACGGCTCGCCGAGCACGGCGGAGGCGGCCGTCACGTACAACGGCCAGACCCGGGCCGCTTCCGCGAGCAGGGCCGGGTTGTCCTCGACCGCCTCGGCGCCCGCTCCCCAGAGCCAGTGGCTGACGTCGGTCACCGGGGCCCAGCTGCCGCCCACGTTGTTGAGGGTGAGGGTGGCGCCGGTGTCCGTGCGCACCTGGAGCACGCGCTCGAAACTGGTGGGCACCCAGTCGAACTGGGCGCACCACATGTCCAGTCCCTTGCCCGGGTAGGGCGGGCCGGACCAGACGGTCGGCCAGTCCACGTCTGTCAGTCCACGCAGCTCTGCGACCAGCTCCTGCGGTGTCCGGTGCTGCAGACCTGAAGTAATCGCCATGATCAGTCCCTCTGGTTCCTCGTCGTCACAACAGCCAGCCGGTTCCGTCGTCCTCGGGATCGGCCGGCCCGTGGCAGGCGAGAGAGATCGTCGCACTGCCGGGCCCCCAACCGGCCGCGGTACCCGCCGCGAGGTTCGCCCTGAGCACGAACAGCGGTGCTCCCGGCGTACGGAAGGACCACAGCGCGAGCCGGTACGGATCCCGGTGCTCCTCGCGCCACTCCGCGTCCCCCCAGTACCCGCGTCCGGGGGAGTCCGGGAAGCCGACCGTGTCCCAGTGGCCGGACCAGGTGGGAACGCTCAGCACCGACTGGACGGCGGCGAGGTACGCGGGCCACTTCCCGGCGCTGAGCGCCATCAGGGTCTCGTTCTCCGCGGCGGCATCCGCCCGCACCGACCACAGGACGTGCTCGACGCGGCTCACCGGGCGGCCCGGGGGCCACCGAGGCGAGGTGGAGGCGGGCGCGCCGTGCCGTACGCACCCACTGGCCCGCCTCGAACCACAGCGGCCGCCAGCCGAACCCGGCGCACCAGTGCTTCTGCTTCTCCTCGTCCTCCGGGCCCCCGGCCCACCTGGTTGATGCTGTCGGAGGTCCAGTCACATGTGTCGAAAAGCGCATTCGCCTGCTGGGGGGCGGAGAACGAGAGAGCGATCACTCCGAGTATCAGGAACAGCGTCGCCCGTGCGGCGACTCCGGTGCTGATGAGTCCCTGGCGCCACGAACGCTTCGTTCGGGGCCGTGCCGGACGGCCGCCGCGCAGCCGGATGCGGGTCATGAGAAGCCCTTCGGGACGGTCAGAGGTCAGCGGGGAAGTAGTCGGTCAGGACGCACCCGTCGACCTGTCCGGGCTCCTGCTTGAAACCGCTGGGGATCGCGAGTTCGGGGTCGCAGGACAGGGTCATGAGGCCGGATGTCTTCAGTTCCTGGACGGTCTGGGCGTCGCCCGGCTCCACGGCGAAGTCCTTGCCGACGAGGAGCGCCCCGTAGTTCTTCGCCTTGATGGAGGTCTGGAACTTCTTCATGTCCGACACCAGAAGCAGCGTGTTGGAGTCGTGGTAGTCGTCTCGGCAGACAGCGCGTTCCTTGATTCCCCAGGCGGGCTCCTTGGTCATGTTCTCGTCGCCCCAGGCCGGGTCCTTGTCCGTGTACGACGAGTTGTCGTACTCGGCGCCCGTGGTCAGATCCAGGCACGAAGCGTGCTCGTTGAGGAAGTACGCGAGGGACGCCATGTCCGAGGCCTCGGGCAACCCCTTGCCCGCGGCCTGGCTGCCGCCGTCCTTGCCGGTACCGGCGCCGGCCCCGGTCCTGCCGTCACCGTCGCTGTTTGCGCCGGTGCCTGCCTCGTCGTCACCGCCGCCGCACGCGGTCAGCGAAGCCGACATGAGGAGGAACGCGCCGACGGTGATCGCTCGCCTGATTCGCATGATGTATTTCGCCTTACTGGGGGACGTAGTTGGTCAGGGCGCAGCCGTCCACGAGGCCGGGCTCCTTCTCGAAGCCGCTCGGCACCACGAAGTCCGCATCGCACGTCAGGAACCTCAGGCCGGACTGCTGAAGGCTCCGGATCGCCTCGTCACCGACAGGGACGACCGCGAAGTCCCGGCCGACCAGGAACTCGTCGCCGCTCGACTTGGCGGCCGTCTGGAACTTCTTCATGTCGGAGACGGTGAGCAGCGCGATGGGCCGACCGGATCCGTCCGTGCACACGGCGCGCTCCTCGATGGCCCAGGCGGGGTCCTCCGCCTCGTCCGTGCCCCATGCGTCGCCGTCGTGGCCCGTGTCGTATTCGTCGCCCGTCGCCAGGTCCTGGCAGGGGGTGTACTGGTTGAGGTACGTCGCGATGGACGCCGTGTCGGATGCCTTGGGCAGTCCGCCGGCCGCGCTCGGGTCGCCGCCGCCCGCCGGACCGTCGTCGGCAGTGGCTGCGGCGGGCGTGGGGGTGGCCGTGGTGTCGTGACCACCGTCCTCGCTGCTCCCGCACGCGCCGACTGCCGTCAGTGCGATCGGCGGTGCCGTCCCAGGTGACGGAGACGGCCTTGCTGGTGCCCTCGCTGCTCCAGCCGCACTCGGGGTCGACGCCGGCGGAGGCGTAGCGGGCGAGGCCGGCGCGGCGCGCGGAGGACGTGTCCGGGGAGAACGTCATGCAGAGCTGCGCGTACTGCTCCGCGAAGGCGGCCGCCTGCTCGGTGGGGAACTCGGTGAGCCGGTACCGGAGGGCGTCCGCCTCGTCCAGTCCCGCGGTGGTGGTGCCGGACGACTTGCCGACCACCAGCCCCATCACACCGCACGAGCCCAGTGCGAACACGCAAGTGGTGATCAGGAGGGTGGCGCGGAGGGCGACGTGCGTACGGCGTCCGCCGCCGGCGATGCGGCCGCCGGGCCTGGGGACGTCGAAGTCGCGGGCGGGGGTGGGGCGCGGGGCGGCCTGGGTGCCGCCGACGGCGGCCTGCGTGGTGGTCTGGGCGGCCGGGGCCGGGGCGGGGGTGGCGGCATGGAGGCCGGCCTGGGGCGTCATGGCCGGGGTGGGCGTTGTTGCGGGAGCGGTGGCCGTCGCCGCGCCGCCCCGCTTGCGCTGTTCCTTCGCCGCCTTCTTCTGCTCGTAGGCCGCCTTGCGCGCGGCCCGTTCCCGCTCGCGCTTCTCCTTCTTCGACTCGCCCTGGGGACGGGTCTCGCGCGGGGGCAGCGAGGGCACGGCGGCCTGGCCGGCGCGGGGCGTGTTGCGCACCCAGGCGGCTGCGACCTGCGCGCGGGCCGCGTCGGAGGGAAGCTGCTGGGGCTGGGGAGCCGACTGGGCGCCGGGCTGCGGCTGCTGCGGGGCGGGGGCCTGCTGCCCCTGCCCCTGTGCCTGCCACGCCTGCTGTGGTGGCTGCTGGGACGGACCGCAGGACCCGGGCTGCCCGGAAGGCTGGCCTCCGCCGACCGCGCCAGCAGGGCTGTTGTGGTCTGTCATCGAGTCGGTTACTCCAGCGAGTCGGTTCCCCGTCCGCCTGGGCGGGTCACGACCGCACCGCACGACGGGCCCTGGCCATGCCAGGTGCGCTGGCAGTGTGACAAAGACCTGTCACCGGACCGCTGTCGCTTTCCCCGCCGGGACTCCATGGATTCCCGGCGGGGCGGTCTTGGGGAAACAGGCCGGGAAAGTCGGCAGGGACACCTCGGGAAGGCGCTGTGCCGCGCGCACTGCCTCTGGGCACACAATGCGCTGGGCATGTGCGCCCGATGTACCGGGCGCCGCCGCCCGGCGCCCCGACCCCCTGGAGCACGGACCCGGCGAAGGACGAGAGTTGACCGACCACAACGGGCACCCGCAGCAGCAGTACTCCCAGCAGGCAGACCCGCGTGCCGGGGAGATCCCCCAGCAGTCGCCGCCGGTCCAGCAGGTCCCTGTCCCCGCCGTCGTACCGGTCGCCCAAGCGGCACAGGCCCCGCAGGTCTACCAGACCGAGCGCGCCTGGGTCGACGGCTACGAGCCGGGCAACCCCTGGCAGGCCCGGCTGTGCGTGGATACGCCGTACGGGACCTTCGCCTACCCCCTCACGCCGAACACGATTCCCGAACTTCTCGAGCAGATGGTCCTGGTGGCCCAGGAGCAGCAGGGACTGCCGGTCGGTTTCGACGAGGAGCCCGAGCCGTCGTCGCCGGACGAGGAGGCCGCGGACGAGGAGCAGCAGTCCGCCTCCGACATCCACAGCGGTCGGGCCGCGCGCCTGACGGGCTGGGCCGTCGTCCACGATCTGTGGGAACGCGAGGATCCGACGGCGCGCATCGTGATGGGCGCGGTGGTGGTGGTGCTGTTGCTGCTCGGTATCGTCCCGGCCTGAGAGCGCTGACAGATCGAGTGATCGCCTGACCGAGAAACGTCGAAGGGGACCCATGCCGACGGAGAGAACGGGCCGGACGCCGCAGGACCTCGCCGCCGAGCTGGCCGGACTGATGAGAGTGGACTGGCCGTGGGTCTGGTCGGGGCCTCCGCAGGGCGGCTCGCCCGCGTTCCGTGAGTGGTGCGAGCGGTACGGGTGGGCCCCGCAGAACGCGGAGGGGAATCTGCGCGTGCTGACGGGCACGGGCGGGAGACTGACCTTCGGATCGGGGGGTCGGTGGAACCCCGTGACCGACATCGATTACGTCGCCCGGGACCTCGTGGCAGTGTCCGCGACCGAGAACGAGCAGGTCATCGCCGCCACGGCCGAGGACTGGACGCAGCACCTCGACGCCGCTGCCGGTGTCCTGGGCGCACCTGCCTGGACCGGTGCCTGGGACGCCCCGGACTTTCCGGAGCCCCAGCACGAGAGGTACTGGCCGAGCCGCGACTTCCGGTTGAAGACCCGACGCCCCTACCGCTTCGCCTATTGGGCTCCCGCCACCGGCCGGCCGGAGCAACCCCTCGTGGTCCTCGACCAGTCCGTGTCGTTCCCGACCTGGACCGAGACCGCGCCCGGCGGATCGATGATCTGGCTGAAGTTGTTCCGGCCCATGGAAGGCGAGGGGATGCACGCGTGACGTACGCGGCGCCGCCCACGCGCGAGGAGACAGCGCGGGCCGTGGCACTGGAAGACGCCCACTGGGCTCGCCGGCCCGTGACGGAGATGCAGGGATCCGAGACCGCTCTGCGGATGTACACGGACTGGCAGGCGCAGGTCGCGGCGGCGGCGGATCCCGAGGGTAAGCAGAAGGCCGCTCCCGACCTCCTGTCCTATGTGGAGAGCGTGGCGGCGAACGAGTCTGTGACGCGGGCGGATCGCGGTGAGGCCCGCGCCTTCTGGTCCTGGCGGTCACAGCCGGAGGGGGCGCCCCGCGAGGTGGGGCATCGGTTCCTGGCCCAGGCCTGCGGGGAATCACGGGGGCTTCAGGTGCTGGAAGACACTCCGGCGGGGCGCAAGCTGGACTCCTACTGGCTCGGCGAGCGATCTGTGCGGGAGGCCCTGGCGAGGGACTACCAGCTGAAGCTGCCCGAGGTGGAGGCCGTGGCCACGCAGGTGTGGAAGACCGTCTCAGGGCGATATGCCGAAGCCGCGCAGGGCCCGGTGGTGGCGTTCGCCGCGGACATCGGTGCGGACTCCGTCCTCGGCGCGGACGAACTCCCCCGGCTGTTGGCGCATTCCGCAGTCGGCAAGGAGAACATCAAGTTCCCGATCGACATGCCGCGCCACGAGCAACTCCCGCCGGAGATCGACGGCCTGCTCGGTGACGAGTCGCTTCGTTCGCAGTGGCGGATGGAGGACATCGACCCCGGGAGGTCCACGCCAGGCAGTTCGCCCAGAAGCTGGGCGCCATGGACGTGCCGGAGCGACTCAAGGAGAGCCCCGAGGCGGCGATGTGGCGCCTCGGGCTGGCCGACACGTACGACGAGTTGAACGCACGGGCGAAGACATCGCAGCCCGCTGCCGTCAACGCGTTCCTTCCCGGCGTCGACGTACGCCCCGTCGCCCGTCCCGCCGCCCCGCGCGGGCCGACCGCGGGCCACGGAGTCCTCAACCCGGCCGCCGCCCTCACCCTGCCGCCGCCGGTTCCCCAGCAGCAGCCCGCAGGAGTCGAACGATGACCGATACCGAACCCGCTTCCGAAGAGCCGGAGTTCTACTTCGCGGACGTCTTCGTCTTCGTCTCCGACTATCTCGCTCAGGTGATCCGCCGCCGGGTCAACGGCTCTTCGGCCACCTGGTGCCCGAAGTGGTGGGAGCACCCCGAGCGGGCGCCCGGCTGTCGGCGCTGTGGCTGGCCTGGGAACACCTGCGCCAGGATCCGGCGCTCGGCATGTCGACCTGGTGGCTGCACCACGCGGACCCGCATCTGCGGGTCCTGATGGACGCCGACTCGGGCCCGTTCGCGGCCTGTTCGCCCAAGGACGGGCACACGGCCTACCCGTTCGATCCGCTGCCGGTGGATCCTCGGCCCGAGTGACCGCCGGATGCGGCGGCCTGAGGCGTCTTTCGCCGACGGCGCCGCGGTGACGTGGCTCCGCGCCTGTCTTTCCCCCGCTTTCCCGTCGCCGGTCCTCCTTCTTTCCTCGGCGGGAATTCCCCCGACTCCCCACTTCCGCCTGCCTCTACCGTGTCCCGGTCACCCGCCGTACCGGCTCAGCACAAGGGAGGCGCGGAAACGTGGACTTGCCTGCGGAGAACAAGCGCACGGGGCTCCTGGCCCTGGGGGTGCTCGGGTTTCTCCTGATCGCCGTACTCACCGTGTTCACCGTCTTCGACGGAGACGACGGCGACGGCGGCGACGGCGGTGACGACAAGGGACGCTCCGCGGTGCCCGCCGCCACCTCGGGCAAGGACGGTACGGACTCGGACGGGCAGGGAGCCGGTGGCGACGCTTC
The DNA here is from genome assembly GCF_055606485.1 of Streptomyces sp. NPDC037083. Lineage (NCBI taxonomy): Bacteria > Bacillati > Actinomycetota > Actinomycetes > Kitasatosporales > Streptomycetaceae > Streptomyces > Streptomyces sp. NPDC037083. The sequence goes on from NZ_JBVJSQ010000010.1 coordinate 215,033, forward strand.
GCAGAACACGGCCCTCGCCCCGGTCGTCTCGGTCTCCGAAGCCGCCAAGGCGCACGCCGTCATGACGCAGTACATGGTCGGCCTCACCACGTACGACTACTCCAGCAGCGCCGCGAGCTGGGCCGCTCCCCTTCTCCGCCTCACCGTGAACGACGCGCAGATGAAGCAGACGTGAACCACCCGATGAAGCGTCGGCTTCTTCACCTCACCGGGGCACTGGTGGCTCTCGGGCTGGTCGCGGGCTGCGGCTGAGCTTCCTCGTCGAGGTGATCAAGGGCGACTACACCTGGCCGGGTTCCGCGGCCAGCGCCGTCGCGGCCGGGGAGGCGGTGGTGGCCGGTGTGCTGGGCCTGGCCGCCTACCGGGTGCGGGAGCGGTTCAGGAACAAGCCCAAGGTGGACGGCGCCGCCCAGCACCTCGCGAAGGGCGAGGAGCTCGGCAAGCTCACCATGAAGGGCGCCGCCGCCACCGCCGAACGCCTCGGGGTGCAGTCGGGCACGCCCGGCGTGTTCATCGGACGGTCCGTCAAGGGGCGCCAGCCGCTGTACGGCTCGTACGAGGACATGCACGTCGACATCTGGGGCCCCCGGACCGGCAAGACGACCCGGCGCGCCATCCCCGCCATCCTCGACGGACCCGGCGCTGTCCTCGTCACCTCCAACAAGCGCGACATCGTGGACGCGACCCGGGGCCCGCGGACCGCGCGCGGCCCGGTGTGGGTGTTCGACCCGCAGCAGGTCGCGCAGGAGGAGCCGAGCTGGTGGTGGAACCCGCTGTCGTACGTCACCGACGTGGCCAAGGCCCGCAAGATGGCCGACCACTTCGCCAGCGGCTCGCGTGACGCCAACGCCTCCACCGACGCCTTCTTCGACCCGGCCGGCCAGGACCTGCTCGCCAACCTGCTGCTCGCCGCCGCCTGCGCCAAGGCGCCGATCACCCAGATCTACACCTGGCTGTCCAACCCCAAGGACGACGCCCCGGAGCGGATCCTGCGCGGCGCCGGGCACGCCATGTCCGCCGACGGCCTGGCCGGTGTCATCAACGCCCCCGACAAGCAGCGCAGCGGCATCTACGGCGTCGCCCAGCAGATGGCGTCCTGCCTGGTCAACCCGGAGGTCAACCGGTGGGTCACGCCCCCGGCCGACGAGTACGCGGGCGAGTTCGACCCGCACGCGTTCGTCCGCAGCGGCGGCACCCTGTACTCGCTCAGCCGGGAGGGGCGCGACTCCGCCGGGCCGCTGGTGACCGCGCTGACCGTGGCCGTCGTCGAGGCGGCCGAGGAGTACGCCACCACCCAGCGCGGCGGACGGCTGCCCCTGCCCCTCGTCGGCGTCCTCGACGAGGCCGCCAACGTGTGCCGCTGGCGCTCCCTGCCCGACCTGTACTCCCACTACGGCTCGCGCGGCATCATCCTGATGACGATCCTGCAGTCCTGGGCGCAGGGCATCGAGGTGTGGGGCGAGCGCGGCATGGAGAAGCTGTGGTCCGCCGCGAACGTCCGCGTCTACGGCGGCGGCGTCTCCGACACCCGCTTCCTGGGCGACCTGAGCGAGCTGGCCGGCGAGTACGACCTGCGCGAGTACCAGACCAGCCGTGAGTCGGAGTTCGGCGGCTGGTCCGGCAACCGTGCGATCAGCGAGTCCACGCGCCGCGAACGCGTCCTCCAGGTCTCCGACCTGGGCGCGATGCCTCCGGGCCGGGCCCTCGTCCTCGCCTCCGGCACCAAGCCGGTGCTGGTGGAGACGGTCCCGTGGTGGGAGGGCGCCTACGCCGCCGAGGTCCAGGCCTCGCTGAAGAAGTACGACCCCGGGGCGCGCTGAGCCGGCGCCGCCCGGCGCGGACAAGGGGGAGGGGCCCGGAGGCGACTGCCTCCGGGCCCCTCCGCCGTCCGCCGGCCGTCCGCCGTCCGCCGTTCGGCGTCCCCCGTCCGCCGTTCGGCGTCCCCCGTCCGTAGGGATCAGGCGCGCGCGGACCGCCGGCGACGCGTGCCGAACCAGGCCGCCGCGCCGCCGACGGCCAGCAGGGCGGCCGCGAGGGCGCCGTAGAGGGTGCCGCCGCCCGAACCCGTGGCGGCGAGCGAACCGGTCGCGCTCGTGGTGTTCGCGGTGCCGCCGGTCGTGCCGCCCGTGGTGGCCGCGGAGCCGGACGCGGACGCCGACGGGGAGGCCGAGGCCGGGGCGGAGGCGGACGGCGACGGCGTCGTGGACGGCGTACCGCTCGGCGGGGTGACCAGGGCCGGGCCGGCCTTCACCTGGGTCCGGGCGCCGTTGAACCCCCAGGAGTCGCCCATGGAGATCAACGCCTCCAGCGGGACGACGGCGTCCTTCTTGATGTCACTGTTCTTGCCCAGGGAGAGGTACAGCTTGATGCTGTCGGTGCCCTTGGAGGCGCCGAAGCCCTTGGCGATGGCGGGGAGTTCCCACTCGCTGTCGTTGATCTCCTCGAGCTTGACGATCTTGCCGTCGACCTCGGCCTCCAGGACGAAGTCCGGGTTGCCGGCGCCGTCACGGAACTGCTGGGCCGACACGGTGCGCTGAAGCTCGGCGGGGAACTCGCCGGGACCGGTGGCCGTGGCGTTCAGCACCAGCTCGGCACGCTGACCGGGGCGCGCGACGGCGCCCTTCTTCTGCTCCCAGGCCACGTTCAGCTTGCCGGGAGTGATCGCCGGGTCGATCTTGAAGACCTGGGTGTTGCGGGACGGGTCGTCGTCGGTGTCGCCGACCAGCCGCCCGGCGGTGAGGGTGAAGTCACCGTCGTTGGTGGGGTAGGAGGCGCCGAGGCCGACCGTGACCTTCCAGGTGAACTCGGTCTTCGCCGGGATGGAGAAGGTGGACGCCGCGTTCCCGGTGGCCGGGAAGAACAGCCCCTGGAAGGAGCCGTCCTGGCGTCCGACGGCCGACTTGGTCGCGGGCGCGTCGACCGCGGTCACGTCGAAGACGATGGAGTCCTTCAGCACCGGGCTCGGACCGTCCGGCGTGCCCGGCAGCCAGGCCGAGAACTCCTGTGCCTTGTCGGAGGAGTTGGCGACCGTCAGGATCATCGACTCCGTCGCGCCGCCGCGCTTGAGCGGGCCGGTGGGGGTGGGCGCGCCGAGCGTCATCCTCAGCGCGTGTCCGCCCGCCTTGTCGGCGGCGACGGCGGTGGCCGGGACGAAGGCGGCGCCGGCCACAGCGGTGACGACGGCGGTCGCGGCCACGGTGCGGATGCGGCGGGCGGCGACGGAACGAGCGGACATGATGAATCCCCCCAAGGAATGAACGGAGAAGGACCGGCGCACGACGAGAGGCCACCGGAGAAGGAAGAGCAAGGAAGAGCAAGGAAGAGCAAGGCGAGCAGCCGAGTTGCGAGAGGAGCTGAGAGAAGTGAGCGCGTCCGCTTGCCCGGCCGGTCCTGCGTTCCCCCCGGCGGCTCGCGGTGCACTCATCCTCACCCGGCGCACGCGCTTGATCAATCGTCCCTCCGTCACCACTTCGCAACAGCGCCGGAGGCAGTGATTCCGCTGGTCACGGGCCTATAACCGGGGGGTCACGCTCCGCTCGGCCACCGTCGGCGGCGTGCGGCCGTGTGGTTCCTCGGGCGGTCTTCCGGACGGGTTTTCGCGAGCCGTCCGCGAGGCCTCCGCTTCGTCTCCATGCGTCTTCACCCGCTGAGCGGAGCGTGATGTTGCTACTTCGTTAAGTAGTTCCGCTTGACGTCGACGGTCGCCGCCACGTTGTCTTTTCAGACACCTGGGTCACCCTGTCGCACCCATGTCCGTATTGCACCGAACGCACCTGAAGTGAGCCCCCGAATGCGTCGTATCGCCATAGCCGTGGTCGCCTCCGCGATGTCCCTCTCGCTCGCCGGGTGCGGGATGCTCGGGGCTTCGGAGGACGGCGCCAGCGCGACACCGACCCGGAGCGACGACATCACGGTGGGCGTGCTGATGCCGGAGGAGACGAACACGCGGTACGCGCAGTTCGACTACCCCATCATCAAGCGGAAGGTCACCGAACTCACCGGCGGCAAGGGCAAGACCGAGTACGCGAACGCGGCCTCCTCCACCAAGAAGCAGAACACCCAGATGCAGCAGATGATCGACGACAAGGTCGACATCATCCTGCTGGACGCGGTCGACGCGAAGGCGATCGCGCCCATGGTGACGAAGGCCAAGGAGGCGAACATCCCGGTCATCGCCTATGACCGTCTCGCCCAGGGCCCGATCGACGCGTACGTCTCCTTCGACAACGAGCTGGTCGGAGAGGTGCAGGGCCGCAGCCTCGCGGAGGCCATCGGCGAGGTCAGCCTCGCCGACAAGATCGTCATGGTGAACGGCTCGCCCACCGACCCCAACGCCGCGCAGTTCAAGCAGGGCGCGCTCAGCGAGCTCAGCGGCCGGGTCACGATCGCGAAGTCGTACGACACCGACAAGTGGAGCCCCGAGGTCGCCCAGGCCAACATGACGAAGGCGATCGAGGCGATCGGCAAGAACAACATCGCCGGTGTCTACTCCGCCAACGACGCCATGGCCGGCGGCATCATCAAGGCCCTGGAGGCGGCGGGCGTCAGCGACGACGCCCTGCCCCCGATCACCGGCCAGGACGCGGAGCTGGCGGCCGTGCAGCGCATCATCGGCGGCGAGCAGTTCATGAGCGTCTACAAGCCGTACCTGGCCGAGGCCGAGGCCGCGGCCCAGGCGGCCGTCGCCAAGGTCCAGGGCCGCGACCTCCAGTTCGAGGCCCTCACCCGCGACACGGTCGACAGCCCGACGAACAAGGACATTCCGGCCAAGCTGGTGACCGTGGTCGCGCTGACGAAGAAGAACATCAAGCAGACCGTCGTCGCCGACGGCATCTACAAGACCTCGGACATCTGCATCCCCAAGCTGAAGGCCGCCTGCGCGGCGCTCAACCTCACCTGATCCGGCGGGCCTTGCTCCTCCGGGCCGGTCACCAGCCCATGAGCGGCCTCATCGTGACGAGAACCCCGCCCGGCGCGTAGGGCGCCGGGCTGGTGTCCAGGTAGCCGGCCGGGTCGCGGTCGCCCGAGACCCGCAGACCGGTCACCTCGGCGTCGGGCGGGACGTCGTACCAGAGCTCGACCTCGATCAGATCGTGCCCGCCGATCTCCACGCTGTCGTGCTGGCGCCGCACGGCCATGGCGAACGTGTCGGGCTGCCCCGGGCGTCCGGCGACGCCCGCGAGGCGCTGACTCTTCGCCACGTACGTGTGGAACACCGGGTCCTGGTTGTCCACCCGCAGCCGCGCCCAGCAGAACCGTCCCTCCGGCCGACCCTCGCTGTGCGACCCGGCGACCGCGTTCAGGCCGCAGCGCAGGAACAGCAGCGTGAAGGTCAGGTGGCCGTCCTTGTAGGGGCGTGAGGGCGCCTGCGCGGCCGTCCCGGAGGCGGCCGTGCCGACCGGGGCGGACGGCTTCCCGTCGTCGCCCGCGCAGCTCGTCGTCGCGCACAGCAGCGCGACCACGGTCAGGGCGGCAACGGTCGGCGCGGCCACGGTCCGGGCGGCCCGCGCCTGCGCCCGGTTCCTCGCCATACCGGCATTGTCCGGCCGCGGCACGCGAAACGGGAGACCGCGTGACGTCCCCCCGGCCCCTCCCCGAGCCCGTCTCGCGCCCCCCCCGGGGTCCCGTTCCGCGTCCTTCCGGGTCCCCCCGAGTCCCCCCCGGTCCCCGGGTCCCCCCCCGTTTCGCGTCCCCGTCCTGCGTCCCCCGCGTCCGGTTCGCGATCCGTCCGTGCCGCCCCCGCCGCCGCTGCCGGCCCGGCGCCCCGTGGTGATCCGAGGCGTCCCGGGACGATCCCGCGGCGATCCCGGGACGGCCGCCCCAGGCGGTGCGCCCGCCGTGGCATCCGGAGCCCGGAGCCCAGCGGCCGGAACCCCGAGCCCGGAGTCCAGCGGCCGGAGCCCGGCTGCCGGAACCCCGAGCCCGGCCGGACTCCCCCGTGGTCCGGCCGGGTTGGTTCCGCTCGTCCCCGGGCGGGAAGCACCCGGGGGGAAGCGGAACCAACGATGCACCTCAGCCGAGGTCCTGCACCACCGTCAGCTTGTTGCAGTGCCGGGGGAGGAGGCCGGGAGAAACTCGCACAGACGGGTGGATTCCGGTGGCCCTGGCCGGGGGAGCCGTGTTGCGGAGCCGGTCCGGGCCGCGCATAGTTGCGCTCCGGAAGAGGCGTACGGCGGGGGTGGGATGGGCGATGGCCGGGCACGGGACGGAGGAGCATCCACACGGTGCCGACCGACTGTGCGAGGCCGGGGATCGCGTGTATTCCCGGGCCGTACGGCGTGGTCGGGTGGCGCGCACCGACGCCGAGCCGGTCCCGTGCCTCCTGGAGCTCGCCCTCCTGCACCCCGACCCCGACGACATGGACTGGCTGGTGCCGACCTCCCCGCAGGAGGTCATGACCCGGCTGCTGCGCGGACTGCACGACGAGGTCAGCGCGAGCCAGCGGCGGATGGGCTCGGCGGTCGCCGCCTTCGAGTGGTACGCGGGTCTGGGCGGGCCCGAGCGGGCGGCGGCCGGCGAGGGTGCGGCGATCCGGGTCCTGGACGGCCCCTCCCGGATCCAGGCCGCCCTGGACGCGGCGACCGAGGCGTGCACGACCGAGGTCCTCACCGTGCAGCCCGGCGGCATCCGGCGTGAGCACGAGCTGTCGGAGGGCCTGCACCGCGCGCTGGAGCTGCGCGGCCGGGGCGTGCGCATGCGCGACCTCTACAACCACGTCGCCCGGCACGGGCAGGGCCTGCTCAACTACCTGGAGCTGATGGGCGACACGGTGGAGGCCCGCACGCTGGACGAGGTCATCGACCGGCTGATGCTCTTCGACCGCAAGGTCGCGTTCATCCCGGCCAACCCGGACCGCACGATGGCCCTGGAACTGCGTCACCCGGCCCTGGTCTCCTACCTGGTGACGGTCTTCGAGCGTCTGTGGCGGCTGGCGATCCCGCTCACCGCCCCGCTCCCCGACACCCGTGTCGAGGGCGTCTCCCACCGCGAGCAGTCCATCGCCGCGCTGCTGGCGGAGGGCCACCAGGACGCCGTCATCGCCGAGCGCCTGGGCATCAGCGTCCGCACCTGCCGCGCTCACATCGCCCGCCTCTCGGAGACCCTCGGCGCGGCCAGCCGCACCCAGCTGGGGGTGCGGATCGCCCAGGTCGGCCTCGACCGGCCGTCCGGGGAGAGCGGGACGGACGCGCGGACGACGGCCCCGGGGACCCTGACGGCCCCGGAGACGGCCCCTGAGGGGGCTCAGGAGGCGGCCCCGGGGACGGGCGCGGATTCGGACCGTGCAGCGGCGTCCACGGCCGCCCCGGGGGCGTCTGCGGCACAGTCGGGCGTGTCCGCGGCGGAGCCGGGGGCGCCGGTCAGCGTTCCGGTTCCCGGCCCCGGTCCCGGCTCGGCCCCTGCTCCCGCTCCCGCGCCTGCTCAGGCCCCCGCCCCTGCTCCGGCACCCGGCGCTGTTCCCGGTCAAGGATCCCCGACTGGCCGATGAGGTAGCCGAGTTGGGCGCGGCTGTCGCTGCCGAGGGTGGTGGCGAGCTTGGCGATGTGGACACGGGCGGTACGGATGTTCATGCCGAGGCGGTCGGCGATGACGGCGTCCGTGTGGCCCTCGACCAGGAGGGCGGCGATGGCCTGCTGCCGGGGCGTGACGCCGCCCCGCGAGGGACGCTGGACGGCCTGCGGGTACATGGGGGTGGCGAGCCGCCAGAGCCGGTCGAAGGTGGTGGTGAAGTAGGTCAGGAGGGCCGGGTGGCGGACCTCCAGGGCCAGCCGGCCGTCCTCGCCGGCGGGGATGAAGGCGACCGTGCCGTCGATGACGATGAGGCGGTCGGTGACCTCGTCCAGGGTGCGGGCCTGGGCGTCGCCCCGGAGCTGCTCGTAGCGGGCCAGGACGAGGGGCTGGTGGCGCTGGGTGTGCTGGTAGAGCGTGCGGATGCGGCAGCCCCGGTCGAGCAGGGCCTGGTCGCGGGCCATGGCGACGGCGTGGCCCGTCTCGCCGCGCGGGCCGCTGTAGTGGACGTGGGGCTGGACGCAGAGCACTTCGCTGGTCGCCTCGGACGTCGCCTCGGTGATGGCCTCGTTGATCCGCTCGGTGCCGCTGAGGAGCCGCAGGGAGACGGGTTCCGTGGTGGCCGTGCGGCTGCCGGGGATCCGCATGAGGGGTTCGAACAGCGACGCCAGCCGTTCCTCGCGACGGCGTTCCTCGGCGATGCGGGTGCCCGAGGAGCGCAGCATCCGGTGCAGGACCACGGCGGGGGCCACGGGCTCGAGCTGGGCCACGTCGTCCACGACCGGGTGCAGGAGGCCGAAGGAGAGCAGGCACGGGGCCGTCGTCTCGGCGTCCTCGGTCTTGACGCGCCCGTCGCGCAGGGCCTGTTGGTAGAGGTGCAGGCCCGCGGTGCACAGGTCCTCCACGCCGTGGTGGGGGTGCGGCGGCGCGTTCACTGCGGTTCTCCCTAGCTGTTCGGGCGGCTCGGCTCAGGGCTCTTGCTTGAGGATCCCCGACTGGGCTATGAGAAACCCGAGTTGGGCGCGGCTGCCACTGCCCAGGGCGGTGGCGAGTTTGGCGATGTGGGCTCGGCAGGTGCGAACGTTCATGCCCAGGCGGCGGGCTATCGCCTCGTCGACGTGCCCCTCGACGAGGAGCTTGGCGATGGAGTGCTGGATGTCCGTGATGCCGTCGGGCGCGGTCTCGTAGGGGGCGCCGGTGGCGAGCGGGACGGCACGGCCCCACATGAACTCGAAGACCTTGATCAGATAGCGGACGAGCCCTGGGTGGCGGAGTTCGAGGGCGACCTGCCCGTCGTCCCGGGTGGGGATGAAGGCCACGGTCTCGTCGCAGATGATCAGCCGCTCCACGAGTTCGTCGATGGTGCGGTACTCCACCTTGCCGTCGGTGAACTGGGAGACGTAGGCCAGGGTCTCCGGGCTGTAGCGGGCCGTGTGCTGGTAGAGCGTCCGGATGCGGCAGCCGCGTTCGATCAGAGGCCGGTCCCGTTCGAGCCCCTGGACCAGGGTGTGCTCCAGGCGGCGGCGGCTCGGCTGCACCGTGAGCATCTCGGACTGGCACTGGGAGGTGGCCAGATCGAGTGCGGCGTTGATCCGGTCGATGCCCTCCAGGACCGTGATCGAGTGCGTGGTCGGCGTCGGCTGGGCGCTGAGGGTCATGAACGGCTCGAAAGCGTCGGCGAGTTCCACCGACAGCCGCCTGCGTTGGGTTATCTCGCGCTCGATCGGGTTCAGCAGCTGGGACAGGGCGATCGACGGGGGCACCGGGCGCAGCCAGTTCGCGTCGTCGGGGTCGGCATGAAGCAGGGCGAACTCCATCAAACACGGAGCGGGCTCCACGTCCGCACGGGCTATGCGGCCCGTCCGAAGAGCGTTCCCGTAGAGACGGCGACCTTCCTCGCACAGCTCAGTCGACGCATGAGGATGTGTCTGCCTTGTCTCATTTTTCGTCAAATCTCCACCCCCCAGGGTCCTGAACGTGCAGGAACATGATGCATCGATTGTGTGGCCATGACGTGCCCGAATGGGCCATCGTCGTAGTCGACGGGGGAGAGGTGACCTTCAAATGAGGACGAAGCCGACTATGCATAAGAGAATGCTTCGCTCGGCGCTTGCCGCCGCCTTCTCCGCCGCCCTGGCCCTCGGAGCGCTGAGCGGCCTTGCGGGGACGACGGCCGACGCGGCGCGCGACAGTACCTGGAGTCCGGGTGCCGGCACCGTCGCCGTGGCCGGTGACAGCACATGGGTCGCTCCCCGCGACAGCACCTGGGTCGTCACCGCGGCAGACGTGCCGGGCGACAGCACCTGGGAGGCCCCCGCCGACAGCACCTGGGTCGCTCCGGCCGACAGCACGTGGGTCGCCGAGTCATGACCACGCCACCCGACGACCGCTCCTTCCGCCGTGAAATGGCCACCGCCTACCGCTCCGGCTGGCACTTCATCGACCTGGTCACCGCCATCCCCCACAGCGGTGACTCGTTGATGGTGACCGTGTTCGGCGAACCCGTGGTCGTGACCCGCGACGAGGACGAGGACGTACGGGCCTACCGGTGCCTGCGCAAGCCCCGCGGCGCGCCGCAGCCCGTGCGGTGTGCCATCCGGTACGGAATGATCTTTGTGAACCTGGACCAGCGCGACCACCGGCTGGTGGAGACCGAGGCTCCGCCCCTGAAGACCATCTCAGCCACCCCCCGCAGTGCCTGACGCGATTCCCCCGTCGTAACAGATCGCTCAGGTGCTTCCCCCCGCAGCGGCGTCACCGTGACCTGAACACGGTGACGCCGCTGCAGTTTGCGGGGACATTTCCGGTTATCGACCTGGTTGAGCGTTGGCCGGAAATCGACGGGATCGAAATCCGGTCACCCGCCCTGCTTCCGTCCCCCGCCCATCGTGCTTCGGCCCCCGGCCCGTCCCGCTTCCGTCCCGCTCGCGTCCCTCGGCGGGCCCGCCCGCGCTCCTCGCCCGACCTGCCGGCGCCTCTCGCCCGACCCGCCGGCGCCTCTCGCCCGCGTCCCTCGCGCGCCTCCCGCAACCGCCTCCCTCACCCGCGTCCCATCGCCCGGGTCAGCTCGATCTCGATCACCACGCGCGTGGGGTTCGGGCCGGGCGTGCGTCCGTAGCGCTGCGCGTACCGCCGCACGGCGTCCGCGACCTTCTCCGGCTCCGACCGGACGAACGCCCGCCCCTCCAGCGTGGCCCAGCGCCGGCCGTCCACCTGGCACACCGCGACCCGCGCGCCGTCGGGTCCCGCCGCCAGGACGTGGCCCACCTTCGCGCTGGCGTTGTCGGTGATGACCCGGGCCAGCCGGTTCTCGGGGTCGTACGTCACGCCTACCGGAACCACGTGCGGGCTGCCGTCCGGACGTGGTGTGGTCAGCGTGCACAGGTGTCGTTCGCGCCAGAAGGCGAGATACGGCGCGTCCGGGGCGCCCGGGTCCTGGGGGTATGCGGCCATGGTCCGGAACTTAGTGCTCCATGGACTCACCGCGCACACCTTGAGCGGAATAGACTCAACTTTGTGTACGCTGACAGAGTCAGTACGGGAGAGCGCTGACGCAAGGAGGAGACAGCGAACGTGGACGCCGAGCTGACCAACCGGAGCCGGGACGCGATCAACGCGGCCAGCAGCAGGGCCGTGTCCCAGGGACACGCCGACCTCACCCCAGCCCACCTGCTGCTCGCGCTGCTCCAGGGCCAGGACAACGAGAACATCACCGACCTGCTCGCGGCGGTGGACGCCGACCAGGCCGCCGTGCGGGCCGGGGCCGAGAAGGTGCTCGGCTCGCTGCCCAGCGTGACCGGGTCCACCGTCGCGCCCCCGCAGCCCAACCGCGAGCTGCTGGCCGTCGTCGCCGACGCGCAGAGCCGGGCCCGTGACCTCGGGGACGAGTACCTGTCCACCGAGCACCTGCTCTTCGGCATCGCCGCCAAGGGCGGCCAGGCCGCCGAGGTGCTCACCCGGCAGGGCGCGACCCCCGAGAAGCTCCAGGAAGCCTTCCGCAAGGCCCGCGGCGGGCGCCGGGTGACCAGCGCCGACCCCGAGGGCCAGTACAAGGCCCTGGAGAAGTTCGGGACCGACTTCACCGCCGCCGCCCGCGAGGGCAAGCTCGACCCCGTCATCGGCCGGGACACCGAGATCCGGCGGGTCGTGCAGGTGCTGTCCCGCCGCACCAAGAACAACCCCGTGCTCATCGGCGAGCCCGGCGTCGGCAAGACCGCCGTCGTCGAGGGGCTGGCGCAGCGGATCGTCAAGGGCGACGTCCCCGAGTCCCTCAAGGACAAGCGGCTGGTCGCGCTGGACCTCGGCGCGATGGTGGCCGGGGCGAAGTACCGCGGCGAGTTCGAGGAGCGGCTGAAGACCGTCCTGGCCGAGATCAAGGACTCCGACGGGCAGATCATCACCTTCATCGACGAGCTGCACACGGTCGTCGGCGCGGGCGCCGGCGGCGACTCGGCCATGGACGCCGGCAACATGCTCAAGCCGATGCTCGCGCGCGGCGAGCTGCGCATGGTCGGCGCGACGACGCTCGACGAGTACCGCGAACGGATCGAGAAGGACCCGGCGCTGGAGCGCCGCTTCCAGCAGGTGCTGGTCGCGGAGCCCTCCGTCGAGGACACCATCGCCATCCTGCGCGGTCTCAAGGGCCGCTACGAGGCCCACCACAAGGTGCAGATCGCGGACGCCGCCCTGGTCGCCGCCGCGACCCTCTCCGACCGCTACATCACCTCCCGCTTCCTGCCCGACAAGGCCATCGACCTGGTCGACGAGGCGGCCTCCCGCCTGCGCATGGAGATCGACTCGTCCCCGGTCGAGATCGACGAGCTCCAGCGTTCCGTCGACCGGCTGAAGATGGAGGAGCTGGCCCTCAGCAAGGAGACCGACGCCGCCTCCCGCGAACGCCTGGAGAAGCTGCGCCGCGACCTCGCCGACAAGGAGGAGGAGCTGCGGGGCCTGACCGCCCGCTGGGAGAAGGAGAAGCAGTCCCTCAACCGGGTGGGCGAGCTGAAGGAGAAGCTCGACGACCTGCGCGGCCAGGCCGAGCGTGCCCAGCGCGACGGCGACTTCGACACCGCCAGCAAGCTGCTGTACGGCGAGATCCCGACCCTGGAACGCGATCTCGAGGCCGCCTCCGAGGCCGAGGAGGAGGCCGCGAAGGACACGATGGTCAAGGAGGAGGTCGGCTCGGACGACATCGCCGACGTCGTCGCCTCCTGGACCGGCATCCCGGCCGGCCGCCTCCTGGAGGGCGAGACGCAGAAGCTGCTGCGCATGGAGGACGAGCTGGGCAAGCGGCTCATCGGCCAGACCGAGGCCGTGCGGGCCGTGTCCGACGCCGTCCGCCGCTCCCGCGCGGGCATCGCCGACCCCGACCGCCCGACCGGCTCGTTCGTCTTCCTCGGTCCGACCGGCGTCGGCAAGACCGAGCTGGCCAAGGCCCTCGCCGACTTCCTCTTCGACGACGAGCGGGCCATGATCCGCATCGACATGTCGGAGTACGGCGAGAAGCACAGCGTCGCCCGCCTGGTCGGCGCGCCCCCCGGCTACATCGGCTACGAGGAGGGCGGCCAGCTCACCGAGGCGGTGCGCAGGCGGCCGTACAGCGTGATCCTGCTCGACGAGGTGGAGAAGGCGCACCCGGAGGTCTTCGACGTCCTGCTCCAGGTCCTGGACGACGGCCGGCTGACCGACGGCCAGGGCCGCACGGTCGACTTCCGCAACACCATCCTGGTGCTGACGTCCAACCTCGGCAGCCAGTACCTCGTCGACCCGGTGACCACCGAGGCGGAGAAGAAGGAGCAGGTCCTCGAGGTGGTGAGGGCCTCCTTCAAGCCGGAGTTCCTCAACCGGCTCGACGACCTGGTCGTCTTCTCGGCCCTGGACAAGGAGGAGCTGGAGCGGATCGCGCGCCTCCAGATCGACCGGCTGGCCAAGCGGCTCGCCGAGCGCCGCCTCACCCTGGAGGTGACCGACGCGGCCCTGGCCTGGCTGGCCGACGAGGGCAACGACCCGGCGTACGGCGCCCGTCCGCTGCGCCGGCTGGTCCAGACGGCCATCGGCGACCGGCTCGCCAAGGAGATCCTGGCGGGCGAGGTCAAGGACGGCGACACGGTCCGGGTGGACGCGTTCGGCGAGGGCCTGATCGTGGGCCCCGCGACCGGCAAGACGCTGTAGCGGCCCCCGAGCCTCCCGTCCGGCGCCCGGTCCCCCCGGGCTCCCCAGGGCGCCCGGACCGCGCCCCCGGCTCACGTCACGTCGTGAACGCCGAGTACCGCACCCGTGCGGTCTCGGCGTTCTCGTACGTCACGGTGACGTTGACGTAGTACGCGTCCGCGCCGGGGTGCTCGGTCACGTCGAGCTGGAAGCAGTAGTCCGAGCCGTGGGCGCAGGCCTCGGTGCCCGGGCCGCCCGGGCCGGGAGCCTCGGGGTAGGCCTGGGCCAGCCAGGCGCTCACGCCCGCGCGCGGCATGCGGAAGTCGGCCTGGTAGTTCGTGTCCAGCCAGGACTGCACGGTGCACTCCGCGTCCCGCGCGGCCGCCGGCAGCTCGGCCCCGCCGAACGCCAGCGCCTCGGCGCAGGGCACCTGCTTCAGCCGGGTCCCGTCCTCTTCCTCGTCGTCGGTCAGCGCCCAGACGCCGATCAGCACCACCAGGCCCACCACCAGCGACACCGGCAGCGCCAGGATCGCCGCCACCAGCCCCCACCTGGTCCGGCCCGCCGGCTCCGGCGGCCCCGCCGGCTCCGGCCGCACGCCCGTACCGGTTCGCTCGTTCGTCATGCGATTCCCCTCCACCCGTCACCGACCTTGGTGCGACAGGCCGGATCCTGTCAGCTCAGGGCTGACAGGCCATGGCTGGGCTTGCCACCCCCCTCCCCGCATGGGGGAGGATGGCGGAATCCGTACGAAGGGAAAAACACGGTGACCATCGACCCGTCCTCGATTCCGAACTTCGGGGGCCAGCCCGAGCCGCAGCCCCAGGGTGGACCGGCGGGCCCCGTCGTCCCGGATCAGGATCTCGTGAAGCAGCTCCTCGACCAGATGGAGCTGAAGTACGTCGTCGACGACGAGGGTGACCTCGCGGCGCCGTGGGAGGAGTTCCGTACGTACTTCATGTTCCGCGGCGAGGGGGACCAGGCGGTCTACTCGGTGCGGACGTTCTACGACCGGCCCCACAAGATCGACGACAAGGTGCAGCTGCTCGAGTCGATCGACGACTGGAACCGGCGCACACTGTGGCCCAAGGTCTACACGCACACCCACGACGACGGCACCGTCCGCCTCATCGGCGAGGCGCAGCTGCTGATCGGCGCCGGCGTCAACATCGAGCTGTTCGTCTCCTCGACGGTGAGCTGGGTGCGCGCGGCCATCGAGTTCGACAAGTGGCTGGTGGAGCAGCTGGGCCTCGAGTCGGAGGTCAACGACGCGGAGGAGAAGCCCGAGGAGGGCGACGAGTAGGTCCTTCGGGCCTGCACGCGCCCCACGACGAGAGGCGCCCGTCCACAGCCTGTGGACGGGCGCCTCTCGTCGTCGCTCAGCCCGCCAGCGCCTTCAGCCGGTTCGCCGCCTCCTCCAGCACGCCCGCCTGCTTGCAGAACGCGAACCGCACGAACGGCGCGCCCGCGTCGCGGTGGTCGTAGAAGACGGCGTTGGGGATGGCGACCACGCCCGCGCGTTCGGGCAGCGAGCGGCAGAAGGCGAAGCCGTCGCTCTCGCCGAGGGGCCGGATGTCGGTGGTGATGAAGTAGGTGCCGGCCGGGCGGAAGACGGCGAAGCCGGCCTCCGTGAGCCCCGCCGCCAGCAGGTCGCGCTTGGCCAGCATGTCCGCGCGGAAGGCGTCGAAGTAGGCGTCGGGCAGGGCGAGGGCCTCGGCGACCGCGTACTGGAACGGGCCGGACGACACGTACGTCAGGTACTGCTTCGCCGAGCGCACCGCCGTGACCAGGCCGGGCGCGGCCGTCACCCAGCCGACCTTCCAGCCGGTGAAAGAGAACGTCTTGCCGGCGGAGCCGATCGTGACCGTGCGCTCCCGCATCCCCGGCAGCGTCGCCAGCGGCACGTGCTCGGCCTCGTCGAAGACCAGGTGCTCGTACACCTCGTCCGTCACCACGAGCAGGTCCCGCTCCACCGCCAGCTCGGCGATCGCCGTCAGCTCCTCGCGGGTGAGGACCGTGCCGGTCGGGTTGTGCGGGGTGTTGACCAGCAGCAGCCGGGTGCGGTCGGTGACCGCGTCGCGCAGCTCGTCCAGGTCGAGGCGGAAACGGGCCCGCTCCGGGTCCGGGCGCAGGGTGACCGGCACGCGCGCGGCGCCTGCCATGGCGATGCAGGCCGCGTAGGAGTCGTAGTACGGCTCCAGGGCGACCACCTCGTCGCCGGGCTCCAGCAGGGCGAGGAGCGTGGCGGCGATGGCCTCCGTGGCGCCCGCGGTGACCAGCACCTCGGTGTCCGGGTCGAAGGCCAGGCCGTAGCGGCGGCGCTGGTGGTCGGCGATCGCCGTGCGCAGCTCGGGGACGCCCGGACCCGGTGGGTACTGGTTGCCCCGCCCGTCCCGCAGGGCCCGTACGGCCGCCTCACGGACCTCCTCGGGGCCGTCCGTGTCGGGGAAGCCCTGGCCCAGGTTGATCGCGCCGGTCGTCACCGCGAGGGCGGACATCTCGGCGAAGATCGTCGTCCCGAACTCGGCGAGGCGGCGGTTGAGGAAGGGGCGCGCGGTGGAGGTCATGCCCGTCATCCTGCGCCGAAGCTCTGGAGTTCCTCAACTCTGCTTTGGCCGGTGAGACGGACGGGCATCCCCCGTTCACGCGGCGCTCAGACACCGCGCGAGGCACCCACGGGGGGTCGCTTCGGGGGACCCGGAAGGAGGGTGACGCCATGTTCTTCGGCATCATCCTGGCGGTGATCGGAATCGCGTTCGTGGCGGCCCTGATCGCCAACGCGAGCAGGCGCAGCGCAGCGAGGTCGTATCGCGGCGGCCGTTCGCGCCGCGGCATGGCGGCCGGCTCCGGCAGCAGCGGCGGCTGGTGGGCCGGCGGGGGCGACAGCGGCTCCCACGGAGGGCATTCCTGCGGCGGCGGTTCGTCCTGCGGCGGGGGATCGTCCTGCGGTGGCGGTTCGTCCTGCGGAGGAGGCGGCGGATGCGGCGGAGGCAGCTGACACGGGGCAGCTGAGCTCCCCGCGGGGGGAGCCGCATCCCGACCGCGGGGCCCGCCTCGACCACGGGCCCCGCGGTCGCACCACGCCGTCGGCTCGGGCTCGCCCCCTGCCGTGGCTTCAGGTTCACACCCGTGCCGTCGGCACGGGTTCACACCCTGCCGTGGGTTCACGCGCACACCCGTGCCGCGCACACCCGTGCCGTGGGCTCACGCTCGGGCCGTGGGCTCACGCTCGGGCCGTGGCGCGTGGGCGGCCACAGCGTGTACCCGCGGTCGCGCCTTTCATGCGGGGCGCATGGGCGCACGTCTCATCGCTTGGCGTACGCCATAGTTGAACAATTGAGCTGAGAGCCCCCCGAGGGATGGAAACCCCACGAAGTTGGGTAAAAACGCTGTTGCGGCACCACAGTTCATGATTCCCTCTAAACCACCAACGCAGCCCCTCGGACCCCTTCGGACGTCCCGAGCGGACGACCTTCCCAGACCGGGCTGACCGGGGCCGTCTCCCGGTGTCGACCGGGGTGCGCCGGACCTACCCCCTTTTCTTTGTGTCTCCGCGGAGCCGACCCATGCTCACGACCCTGAACACCTCCTACACCGACACGCGCGCGGCCGATCTCGCCTGGGCCCTGGGGCGCGAACCGCTGCCCGCCCTCGCCACGCTCGACCTCGAACTGTGCGGTGCAAAGCTGCAGTTGAGACTGCTCGGCGCATCCCATCAGGTGCTGCTGGAGGAGGAGCAGAGCTGTTGCTCGGAGACGGTGGCCTGCATCCCCGGCAGCAGCACCCCCCTCCCGCTGGGCGTCGCCAAGCGGGTGGGCGACTGGGAGTACGAGTTCGCCGCGCGCGTCGAGGTGCTCTCGCCGGGCCAGTTCGCGGGCCGCGCCCAGGAACTCCTGGCCCTCGTCTCCGAACACCCGCACGGTCTGGCCGGCGTCTTCCCGGGCAGCCCGCACGCCTTCACCGCGCTGCTCGCCCAGCGCCACGAGGGCCAGGTGCAGTGGCGCACCTGGCACGCCTACCCGCAGGACGGGCAGTTGGTGGCGACGCGGACACGGGTCGGGGCCCGGGTCCGGTCGGACGACTCCGTCCCGTTGGCGGCGAAATAAACGCACAGCGCCACAATCGGCCCCGAGTTCCACACGTGTGGGTGACGAAGGGCGCCCGCGCCGTAACGTAACGTCGCAGTCGTGATCGAACCGCTCGCACCAGCCCCACCCGGTGCCCCGCCGCCCTGGCGCGGCCCCGCGCGGCTCCCCGTCCGGCCGGCCACCGGGCGGTTCCTGGTCCTCGCCTGCGTCTTCGTCTGCGCGGCCTGCGGTCTGGTCTACGAACTCGAACTCGTCGCGCTCGCCTCCTACTTGATGGGCGACTCCGTCACCCAGGCGTCCGTCGTGCTGTCCGTCATGGTCTTCGCGATGGGCATCGGCTCCCTCGCCGCCAAGCGGCTGCGCCGGTTCGCCGCGGCCGGCTTCGGCGCCCTGGAGGCGACCCTCGCCCTGGTCGGCGGCTGCAGCGCCATGGCCCTGTACGCCGTGTTCGCCTGGACGGGCGCTTGGGGCGGCCTGTGGGCCGACGGCCCCCGCGTCCTCCTCGTCGCCTTCTCCCTGGCCATCGGCCTGCTCATCGGCGCCGAGGTGCCGCTCCTCATGGAGCTCATCCAGCGCGTCCGCCGCCAGGACGCGGGCGGCGCGGTGGCCGACCTGTTCGCCGCGGACTACGTGGGCGCTCTGGTGGGCGGCCTCGCCTTCCCGTTCCTGCTCCTGCCGTTCCTGGGCCAGCTGACGAGCTCGCTGCTGACCGGCGGGGTCAACGTCGTGGCCGGGGCCCTGCTGGTGCTGGGGCTCTTCCGCCGCGACCTCACCTGCCGCGCCCGCTGCCTCCTGCTCGTCGCCAACATCACCGTCCTCGGCGTCCTCGCCTCCGCCGCCGTCCTCGTCGACGACTTCGAACGGGCGGCGCGGCAGGCGATGTACGGCGACCACGTGCGGGTGGCGGTGCGGACCGGCGTCCAGGAGATCGTCCTCACCGGCGGCGCCGAGGGCCGCCCCCTCGACCTCTACCTGGACGGCCGTCTCCGCTTCGCGGGCCGCGACGAGCGTCGCTATCACGAGGCCCTGGTCCACCCCGCGATGAGCGGCCGCCACGCGCGCGTGCTGATCCTCGGCGGCGGGGACGGCCTGGCCGCCCGCGAGGCCCTCGGCCACCCCGGCGTGCACCGCGTCGACGTCGTGGCACTCGACCCCGGCCTGGTCCGGCTGGCCCGCACCGACCCGGCCCTGTCCCGCCTCAACGGCCACGCCTGGGGCGACCCGCGCGTCCACGTCGCCACCGGCGAGGCCTTCACGTGGCTGCGCGGCGCCCCTCCGGCGACGTACGACGTGGTCGTCACGGACCTGCCCGACCCCGGCATCACGGCGAGCACCAAGCTCTACTCCCAGGAGTTCTACGGCCTGGCCCGGCGCGCCCTGGCCCCCGGCGGCCGCCTCGTGGTGCACGCCGGCCCGGTCGCCACCCGGCCGCGCGTGTTCTGGACGGTCGAGGCGACGATGCGCGCGGCGGGCCTGCGCACCGCCCCCTACCGCGTGGACGGCCGCGGCGGCGGCTTCGCCGCGGGCCCGGACCGCACGGCCGACGCCTCCCGGGCGCCCGGCGACTGGGGCTTCGTCCTGGCGGCCGCCGGGGCCCGTCCCCCCCTGCGTCTCGACGACCCCGAGCGCCCCGCGCGCACCCTGACCCAGGCGGCGCTGACGGCGGACGCCCGGGCCGCGGAAGCCACCCGGGTGCCGGGGGTCGAGGCCTCCACGCTGGTGCATCCGCGGTACTGACGAGTCCGCGTCGGCCGTACCGGCGGTCGGTCCCGGGAAGACCTGCGCGGAGGGTACGGACGCGCAGGTGACCTGGTCCCGGCGGGTTGCCGGCGCGTACCACCGGTCGTGGCCCGGCGAGGCGGAATCCCGGTTTCGCCGGGTGCTTTCCGGCACTTGCTGGGTAGGCTCCGCACTCATGGAGCATGAGGTGTTCGTTCCGGTTCCGGCCGAGCGGCTGAGGGCGGCACTCGCCGATCCCGCGCAGGTGGCCCGGGCGGTCCCCGGGCTCCAGCAGGACGTCGGCACCGAGCCCGTGGCGGGCCGGCTGAAGGTCCGCATCGGCGGCCACACCATCACCTACCGGGGCGCCGTACGCGTTTCGCCGCTCGAGGACGGCGGCTTCGCCGTGTCGGGCGACGCGACCGAGGCTCGCGGCAGCGGTTCGGTGAAACTCGCGCTCACACTGCGACTGCGGGAGGCGGACGCGGGCGCCGCCGACGGCACCACGCTTCGCTTCGAAGGCACGGTCTCGGCGGACGGCCGGGTCACCGAGCTGCCCCCGGAGGCGGTCGGCTCGGCGGTGGCCCGCCTGCTGAACCGTTTCGCGGGCAACCTGGGAGCGGCAGCCGCACCGGAAGCCCAGCAGACGGCGGACGACGACGACACCGAAGCCACCGAAGCCACGGAAGCCGCCGACGACGCCGAAGCCACCGAAGCCACCGACGACGCGGATGCCCTCGACGCTCTGGACTCCCCGGACGACGTCGACGAACCCGCGGACCACGGCGGGTTCGAGGCGGAGGTGCCGCCCTCCGCGCCGGAGGACCTGCCCGGTCCCGGGGAGCCGCCCGCCGAGGCCGCGCACGCGCGCCGCACGATGATCGGCCGCAGCGCCGAGGAGGTGGACCACGCTCCGCCGCGCGGGCGCTACGCGCCGGTCCCGGCCCCGCAGACCGTCGTCCCGAACAGCACGCTGCGGTGGGCCGCTCCGGCGGCCGCGCTGGTGGTGGCGTCGGCGATCGTGGTGGGCAGGGCGCTGCGCCGACGAGGCTAGCGGCGGCGTGCCCGGGCGCGGGTGCCTTCCTCCCGCGCCCCTGCTCCGCGGCCCCCCTCGGATGTCCCAGTAGGGTCGTCCCGTGAGTGACGAAGACATCACGCTGACCGCGGGTGACGCGGAGGTGACCGTGCAGCCGGGCAATGGCGGCCGGGTCGGTGGGCTGCGCGTCGGCGGCCTCGAACTGCTGCGCCAGGGCGAGCGGTTCGGCTGCTTCCCGATGGTCCCCTGGTGCGGCCGGATCCGCGACGGCCGCTTCCGGGACGGCGCGACCGTCCACCAGATGCCGCTCAACGCCGCGCCGAACGCCATCCACGGCACCGCCCGCGACGGCGCCTGGAAGGTCGCGCGGCGCACGGCGGACGACGTCGTGCTGACGTACGCGCTGGTGGATCCCTGGCCCTACGCGGGCCTGGTGACCCAGGTGATCACGCTGGCCGAGGACGAGCTGACCGTCGCGATGTCCGTGGAGACCCTCGACTCGTCCTTCCCGGCCCAGATCGGCTGGCACCCCTGGTTCAACCGGAACCTCGGTCCCGGCGACGGCCGCGACGGCCAGGACGTGCGGATCTCCTTCGACCCGGCCTGGCAGGAGGAGCGCGGCGACGACCATCTGCCGACCGGCAACCGCATCGACCCCCTGCCCGGTCCCTGGGACGACTGCTTCGGCATGCCCGGCGGCGTCGACGTCACCCTCACCTGGCCCGGGCAACTGGAGCTGAAGGTGACCAGCCCCGAGGAGTGGGTCGTCGTCTACGACGAGCAGGAGGCGGCCGTGTGCGTGGAGCCGCAGACCGGCCCGCCCGACGGTCTGAACACCCTCCCGCGCCTGGTCACCCCGCTGGAGCCGCTGGAGGCGACGACCACCTGGTCGTGGACCCGCCTCTGAGCGTCGCCTCTAAGCTGAGGGGCATGACGGACACACGCGGCGCGCTGCTGCAGCAGATCAAGGACAAGGCCGTGGTGCACGGCAAGGTGACCCTGTCGTCGGGCCTGGAGGCGGACTACTACGTCGACCTCCGCCGCATCACCCTCGACGGGGAGGCCGCCCCGCTGGTCGGTCAGGTGCTGCTCGACCTGACCGCCGAGCTGGACTTCGACGCCGTCGGCGGGCTCACCATGGGCGCCGACCCCGTCGCCGCGGCCATGCTGCACGCGGCCGCCGCGCGGGGACGCAGGCTGGACGCGTTCGTCGTACGCAAGGCGGCCAAGGCGCACGGGCTGCAGCGGCGGGTCGAGGGCCCGGAGATCAAGGGCCGCCGGGTCCTCGTGGTGGAGGACACCTCCACCACCGGTGGCTCGCCGCTCGCCGCCGTGGAGGCCGTGCGCGAGGCGGGCGCCGAGGTGGTGGCCGTGGCGACCATCGTGGACCGGGCCACCGGCGCCGACGAGAAGATCCGCGAGGGCGCGGGCGTGCCCTACCTGTTCGCCTTCTCGAAGGACGAACTGGGACTGGACTGACCGGCCCCCGCCGGCTTCGTCGGCCCGCCCCCGCAGGCTCCCTCGGCCCGGCCCCGTCGGCTTCCTCGGCCCGGCCCCGACCGGTGGGCGGACCAGGCATGGACCATTCGCGCATCTCTGGAAAGATGGGGCCGACGACGACGTCGAACCCCAAGGTCTAGGTCAGGGCCGTAGTACGCATATCGCCAACCCGCACAATCAAGGAGCGGACAGATGCCCATCGCAACCCCCGAGGTCTACAACGAGATGCTCGACCGGGCGAAGGCAGGCAAGTTCGCCTACCCGGCCATCAACGTCACCTCGACGCAGACCCTGCACGCGGCGCTGCGCGGCTTCGCAGAGGCGGAGAGCGACGGCATCATCCAGATCTCCACGGGTGGCGCCGAGTTCCTGGGCGGCCAGTACAGCAAGGACATGGTGACGGGCTCGGTCGCGCTCGCCGAGTTCGCGCACATCGTCGCCGAGAAGTACCCGGTCACCGTCGCCCTGCACACGGACCACTGCCCGAAGGACAAGCTCGACGGGTACGTACGTCCGCTGCTCGCGGTCTCCGAGGAGCGCGTGAAGGCCGGCCGCAACCCGCTCTTCCAGTCGCACATGTGGGACGGCTCCGCCGAGACCCTCGCCGACAACCTGGAGATCGCGCAGGAGCTGCTCGCCCGCGCCGCCGCCGCGAAGATCATCCTCGAGGTGGAGATCACCCCGACCGGCGGCGAGGAGGACGGCGTCTCGCACGAGATCAACGACTCCCTGTACACGACGGTCGACGACGCGGTGCGCACGGTCGAGGCGCTCGGCCTCGGTGAGAAGGGCCGCTACCTGCTCGCCGCGTCCTTCGGCAACGTTCACGGCGTGTACAAGCCGGGCAACGTGGTGCTCCGTCCCGACCTGCTCAAGGAGCTGAACGAGGGCGTCGCCGCGAAGTACGGCAAGCCGGCCGGCTCCCAGCCGTTCGACTTCGTCTTCCACGGCGGCTCCGGCTCCACCGCGGAGGAGATCGCGACCGCGCTGGACAACGGCGTCGTCAAGATGAACCTCGACACGGACACGCAGTACGCCTTCACGCGTCCCGTCGCCGACCACATGTTCAAGAACTACGACGGCGTCCTGAAGGTCGACGGCGAGGTCGGCTCCAAGAAGACCTACGACCCGCGGACCTGGGGCAAGCTCGCCGAGGCGGGCATGGCCGCGCGCGTCGTCGAGGCCACGCAGCACCTGCGCTCGGCGGGCCAGAAGATCAAGTAAGCCTCCGCGCGAGGCCCCGTGACCCCCCGAGGGGTGTCACGGGTACGGGTGAGCCCGGCGTCTGTCTACGGCGCCGGGCTCGCTGTATACCTGGGGGCATGCCCGATGTCCGGCTGGCCTCGTCCCAGGGCAGGTGGATCCTGTTCACCACCGTGCTCGGCTCCAGCATGGCCCTGCTGGACTCCACCGTCGTCAACGTGGCGCTCCCGCGCATCGGCCGCGACCTGGACGCCGACCTGGCCGTCCTGCAGTGGACGGTCAACGCGTACCTGCTGACGCTGGCGGGGCTGATCCTGCTCGGCGGCTCGCTGGGGGACCACTACGGGCGGCGCAAGGTCTTCGTGGTCGGGGTGGTGTGGTTCGCCGCCGCCTCGCTGCTGTGCGGGATCGCCCCGAGCGCCGGGGTGCTGGTCGCCGCGCGCGCCCTGCAGGGGGTCGGCGGCGCGCTCCTCACCCCGGGCTCCCTGGCCATCATCCAGGCGTCCTTCCACCGCGACGACCGGGGGCGGGCGGTGGGCCTGTGGTCGGGGTTCGGGGCCATCGGGGCGGCCGTGGGGCCGTTTCTTGGCGGCTGGCTGGTGGACGGCCCGGGCTGGCGGTGGGTGTTCCTGCTGAACGTGCCGCTGGCGCTGGTGTGCGTGCCGGTGGCGTTGCGGCACGTGCCCGAGTCGGCCGGCGGGGCGTCGCCCGCGAGCCTCGCCGGGAGCGGGCCCGGGAAGGGGAAGGGCGGTACGCGCGGCCGCTTCGACGTGCTCGGCGCCTTCCTTGGCGCGCTGGCGCTCGCCCTCGTCACCTACGCCCTGATCGAGGCCGGGAGCGGACCCCCGGGGGTCGTCACGGGGGCCGCGGTCGGGGGTGTGGCGGCCGGCGTGGCCTTCGTGGCGGTGGAGCGTCGCCGCCCGGACCCGATGCTGCCCCTCGACATCTTCGCCTCCCGTCAGTTCACGGCCGTCAACCTGGTCACCCTGTGCGTGTACGCGGCCTTCGGCGGGTTCTTCTTCCTCTGCGCGGTCCAGCTCCAGGTCGTGGCCGGCTGGTCCGCCCTGGGCGCGGGCACGGCGCTGCTGCCGACGACCGTGCTGATGCTGCTGCTGTCCGCCCGCTCCGGCGAACTGGCCGAGCGGATCGGTCCGCGCATCCCGCTCACCGCCGGCCCGCTGCTGTGCGCCGCCGGGATGCTGCTGATGCTGCGGGTGGGGCCGGACGCGTCCTACGTCGCCGACGTCCTGCCCGGCGTCCTGGTCCTCGGCCTCGGCATGGTCGCATTGGTCGCCCCGCTCACCGCGACCGTCCTGGCCTCCGTGGACGTCGCCCGGGCGGGCATCGCCAGCGGCGTCAACAACGCGGCGGCGCGGGCGGCGGGCCTGGTCGCGGTGGCCGCGCTGCCCCTGCTCACCGGGATGGGCCCGGAGGCGTACCGGTCCCCGTCCGCCTTCGACGACGCGTTCCGCCGGGCGATGGTGTTGTGCGCGGGGGTGCTGGCGCTGGGAGCGGTGATCGCCTTCACGAGGGTGCGCCACCTGCCCCCGGACTGCCGCAGGCCCGAATGCAGAACCCACGGCAGTGTCCTCGCACCCCCGCTCGAGGGGGAGAGGTCGAGGGGACGGCTCTCCTAGGGGGCGGTGCGCCGGGCGGGCGGCCCCGTGCCGCGGCCCTCGGGGGCGGCCGGCTCGCGCCCCGTGTGCGGGTGGGGTGCGTTTCGCGGAGCGGGCGGGGCCGCGGGCCGCCGGATGGAGGAGACTGGACGCATGTCCATTCACGAAAACCTCCTCGGGGGCCCGCCCCCGACCCACCTCCCCGACGACCCCGAGCCGCGCGAGCTCCTCGCGAACGGCACGGCGCCCGCCGACGTCGCCGCGAAGTACCCGACGTCCTCGCTGGCCTGGGCTCAGCTCGCCGACGACGCGTTCGAGCGCGGCAGCGTGGTGGAGTCGTACGCGTACGCCCGAACGGGGTACCACCGCGGCCTGGACAGCCTGCGCCGAGGCGGCTGGAAGGGGCACGGCCCGGTGCCCTGGGAGCACGAGCCGAACCGCGGGTTCCTGCGCGCCCTGCACGCTCTCGCCCGCGCCGCGCAGGCGATCGGCGAGCAGGAGGAGTACGAGCGCTGCACGCAGTTCCTGAAGGACTCCTCGCCGACGGCGGCCCAGACCCTGGGTTAGCGGCAGGCGGCGCATGGCCCGTCCGGTCCTGGTGTGACCGGACGGGCCTTGCGTTTTCGGGTGGCGATTGCGCAGGATGCCGGTGGGGACCGGGGCCCCCGTGTCGGTAACGGCAGGGGCGGACCGCTACCCGGAGTACACAACAGGAGACAGCGATGTCCCAGCAGGCTCAGCCTCACGAGGCTTCGGAGCCCGAGACCCCGCATCTCGACTTCGCCGGCACGACGCCGTACGAGGACTACGTCAAGGCGGACGTGCTCACCCACCTCCAGCACACCCTCTCCGACGATCCCGGAGAGATGGTCTTCCTGGTCACGACCCAGGTCATGGAGCTGTGGTTCACGGTCATCGTCCACGAGTGGGAGACGGCGGCGCGCGCCCTGCGCTCGGACGACGTACCGACGGCGATCGCCGCGCTGAAGCGTTCCGTCCGCGAACTGGACGCGCTGAACGCGTCGTGGAGGCCGCTCGCTCAGCTGACCCCGGCCCAGTTCAACTCCTACCGCTCCGCGCTCGGCGAGGGCTCCGGCTTCCAGTCGGCGATGTACCGGCGCATGGAGTTCCTGCTCGGCGAGAAGTCCGCGTCCATGCTGGTCCCGCACCGCGGAGCGCCCCGCGTCCACGCGGAGCTGGAGAAGGCGCTGCACGAGCCGAGCCTGTACGACGAGGTGCTGCGCCTGCTGGCCCGCCGCGGCCACGCGATTCCCTCCTCCGTCCTGCAGCGTGAGGTCTCACAGCGGTACGAGCCCGCGGCGGAGGTCGAGGCGGTGTGGACGGCCGTGTACGCGGGCGACGAGTCCGACGAGACGGCGCGCCTCGGCGAGGCGCTGACGGACGTCGCCGAGCTGGTGTGGCGCTGGCGCAACGACCACCTCGTCGCCACCCGCCGCGCGATGGGCGCGAAGACCGGCACGGGCGGCTCGGCCGGCGTGACCTGGCTGGAGAAGCGCGCGCAGAAGAACGTCTTCCCCGAGCTGTGGACGGCGAGGTCCCATGTCTGACCTCTCCCTCAGGGCCCACGAGCTGGACGCGGGCGATGAACTCTCGGGCGCCCGCGCCCTGTTCGTGCTCGACGACGGTGTCTACCTCGACGGCAACTCGCTGGGCGCGCTCCCGCGTTCCGTCCCCGGCCGCGTCGAGGACGTCGTGCGCCGCCAGTGGGGTGCGCTGAAGATCCGTTCCTGGGACGAGAGCGGCTGGTGGACGGCGCCCGAGCGGATCGGTGACCGGATCGCGCCGCTGGTGGGCGCCGCGGCCGGGCAGATCGTGGTCGGCGACTCGACGAGCGTCAACGTGTTCAAGGCGCTCGTGGGAGCGACGCGCCTGGTGGACGACGCCCGCGACGAGATCCTCGTCGACGCGACGACCTTCCCCACGGACGGCTACATGGCCGAGTCCGCGGCCCGGCTGACCGGCCGCACGCTGCGCCCGGTGACGCCCGCCGAGGTCCCGGCGGCGCTGTCGGGGCGGACGGCCGCCGTCCTGCTCAACCACGTCGACTACCGCACCGGGCGGCTGCACGACCTGCCGTCGCTCACCGCCGCCGTGCGCGAGGCCGGCGCGATCGCCGTGTGGGACCTGTGCCACAGCGCGGGCGCCCTGCCGGTGGGCCTGGACGAGCACGGCGTGGACCTCGCGGTCGGCTGCACCTACAAGTACCTGAACGGCGGCCCGGGTTCACCGGCGTACCTGTATGTGCGCACCGGGCTGCAGGACCGTTTCGACTCCCCGCTGCCCGGCTGGAACTCGCACGCCGAGCCCTTCGGGATGCGGGAGGCCTACGAGCCGGCGGCGGGCGCCGTGCGCGGGCGCGTGGGCACGCCGGACATCCTGTCGATGCTCGCCCTGGAGGCGGCGCTCGAGGTCTGGGACGGGGTGTCGGTCCGGGCGGTGCGGGCGAAGTCGCTGGCCCTGACGGACTTCTTCCTGGACTGCGTGCACGCGTACGTGCCCGAGGGGCGGGTGGAGTCGCTGACTCCGGTGCGTCACGAGGAGCGCGGGAGCCAGGTGGCGCTGCGCTGCGCGGACGCCGGCGACGTCATGAAGCGGCTGATCGAGCGCGGGGTGGTCGGCGACTTCCGCCGTCCGGACGTCCTCCGGTTCGGCTTCACCCCGCTGTACGTCGGGTTCGCGGACGTGGAGCGGGCGGCGCGGACGCTGGCGGAGGAACTGCGCTGATCCGGCCGACGGGCTGATTGAGCCGACCGGCTCTCCTGGGCGTACTTGGGGGTACGTCCAGGAGACCGGAACCGCCTGGCGGGCAGCCCGACGAGATGGCACGACAGCAGAACCGTTTACCTCTCACCGTGCGTGACATCCCCGTGTCCGCGCACGTCACGGGCCTGATACCGTCCCGGCCAACGGCCGAGTTCCCCCCTGGTCCGCCAAATCCTCCCCCAGTGCCGAAAGCCTGGGAGGTACCCCCATCGCCGCTGAGAGGTTGGAGCATGCCGGACGACGTTGTCGCAGCCCGGGCCGCCGCCGAGGAGGAGTCGGCGTTTTCCCATCCGCCCGTCGACCCCGACGTCACCCTGACGTACGGCGACCACCCCGACCAGGTGATCGACTTCTACGTCCCGCGCGTGGCGGTGGGCCCGGGCGGTCCCGTTCCGCTGGTCGTCGTGCTGCACGGCGGGGCCTGGCGGGCGCCGTTCGACCGGCGGTACATGACGCCGTTCGCGGACTACCTGGCCCGGCGGGGGTTCGCCGTCGCCAACGTCGAGTACCGGCGCGGCGCGAGCCCGGACCCGGGCCCGGTCCCGGAGGGGACGCCCCCGATCGCGGGGCGCTGGCCCGACACCTTCGACGACGTCGCCGCCGCCCTGGACGCGCTGCCCGACCTCGTCCGGCAGGCGCTGCCGCAGGCCGACGTGCGCCGCACGGTGCTCACCGGCCACTCGGCGGGCGGGCACCTCGCGCTGTGGGCGGCCGCCCGGCATGTGCTGCCCGTCGGCGCGCCCTGGCGCACTGTCCGTCCCGTCCCGCTGCGGGGCGTCGTGGCGCTGGCCGCGATCGCCGACTTCGCGGTCGCCGAGAAGCTGGACGTGTGCGGCGGGGCGGCCCGTGAACTCCTGGGCGGAGAAGGGCAGTTCGAGGAGCGCAGGCTGTCGGCCGACCCCGCGCTGCTGCTGCCGACCGGCATCGCGACGACGCTGGTCCAGGGCCGCGGCGACCTGGTCGTCCCGCAGGCGGTCGCGGAGGCGTACGCGGACGCGGCGGCGAAGGCGGGAGAGGTGGTGGGCCTGACCCTCCTGGAGGACGTCGGCCACTTCCCGCTGATCGACCCGGCGGCGGACGCGTGCGCGGTGGTCGCGGAGGAGATCGCGCAACTGGCGTGGTGACGTGCGGCGGCCGCAACCCGGCCTCCGCTCCGGCCCCGGGTACGACACCTACTGCCCAGGGCCCCGGACCCCGTAGGTGTCGTACCCGTAGTACCTGAGAGCTACGTCGCAGGACAGCTCCACGGTGGGACGCGAACGACGAGCGTCGATCCGTAACTTCCAAGCCAGCGAAGCCCGACGGCCGGGCGGACTGGTGGGGGAGGGGCGCGATGGCGCAGCTTCGAAGGCGCGGACGGCGGCGCGGCGGAGGCGGGGAAGAGGGCGCGCCCGGGGGGCGGAGGGGGCTCCGCGCCCTGCTGGCCCTCCTCATCACCGCCGCCGTGGTCGTCCCCCTCACCGCGGCCGCGGCCCGGCCGCGCATCCCTGCGCCGGCCCCCGCCGCCCTCGCCCTGGTGACGGCGGCGACGCTGGAGGAGGCGTACGCCGCCAACCGGGCCAACGCCGCGCTGGCGTCCCGGATGGCCGCCGCGCACGGGGACCGGCACCGCGCGTCCGCCGACCGCGCCCTGGCCGCCCCCTCCCGCAGACTGCTCTCCTTCGACGGCCGCGGTCCCGGCCGGGCGGTCGAGGTGTTCGGCGACCTCGCCCACGCCGATCGCGTCGCCGTCCTCGTCCCGGGCTCCGACACCTCGCTGGACACCTACGAGCGCTTCCGCGCCGGGGCGGCCGCACTGCGGCAGCGGCTCACCCGCCAGCCGGGGGCCGGACCGCGTACGGCGGTGGTGGCGTGGCTCGGCTACTCCACCCCCGGCACGATCTCCACGACCGCGATCACTTCGGCCCGCGCCGAGGAAGCGGCCCCGCAACTACGGGAGTTCCTGCGCGAGCTGCGTGCCGTCACCGGCGCGGGCGCCCGCGTCGCCCTTCTGTGCCACTCCTACGGCACCGTCGTGTGCGCTCGTGCCGTTTCCCACGCGGACGTGGGCGACCTGGTCCTGCTCGGCAGCCCGGGCACCGGCGTGGAGTCGGCGGCGGATCTGCACACCCGTGCCCGGGTCTGGGCGGCCCGCGGCGCCGACGACTGGGTGGCGGAGGTCCCGCACGTCAGCGCCGGCCTGTTCGGCGAGACGGTCGGCTTCGGCGCCGACCCGATGTCCCCCTCGTTCGGCGCCCGGGTCTTCGCGGCGGGCTCCGGCGGCCACAGCGACTACTTCCGGCCGGGCTCGGCCTCGCTGGCCAACGTGGCCCGGATCGTCCTCGGCGAGACCTCGGAGGTCACCGGTGGGTGAGACACAGGAGACACGGCACCCCCGGCCGAGGGCGTCGGCCCGGCTGCGGCGGGCGGCCGCCCGGGTGGACGCCGCCACACCCCCTGATCGCGACCGGGCCGTGGACGCGCTGCGGGCCCTGGCGATCCTCGGCGTCGTCCTCGGCCACTGGCTGGTGACGGCGCTCGTCGCCGACGGCGGCGCCCTGCGCGCCGCGAGCCCGCTGGGGCCCATGCCCTGGCTGGCCCCGGTGTCGTGGACGTTCCAGACGCTGGCCGTGTTCTTCATGGTGGGCGGCCATGTGGCGACCAGGAGCCTCGCCTCGGCACGGGCGCGCGGCGCAGGCTACGGCGGATGGCTGAGGAGCCGGCTGTCCCGGTTGTTCGTCCCGGTGGCGGCGCTCCTGGCGCTGTGGACGACGGCGGCGGTCGGGCTGCTGCTGGGCGGCGCGTCCTTCGTCACCGTGCACACCGTGGTCAAGCTGGCGCTGTCCCCCCTGTGGTTCCTGCTGGTCTTCGCGCTGCTGACGGCGGCCACCCCGCTGCTGGTCCGGCTCAACCCGCTGTGGCCGCTGGCCGTCGTCCTCCATGTGGACCTGGTGCGCTTCGGCCTGGGCGGCCCGCCATGGCTGGGCTGGGTGAACCTGGTGGCCGGCTGGCTGGTGCCGTACACCCTCGGCGCGGCCTGGAGCAGGGGAGACCTGGAACGCCCACGCGCCGGCTGGACTCTGCTCCTCGGCGGGGCGACGGCGACGGCGGTGCTGGTCTGCTGGGCCGGCTACCCGGCGTCGATGGTGGGCGTGCCCGGCGCCGCGGTGTCCAACCTCAACCCGCCGACGCTGGCCGCCGTCGCCTTCGGCCTCGCCCAGTGCGGCCTGGCCCTGCTGCTGCGCGACCGTCTGCGCGGGGCCATGACGCGCCCCCTGGCCTGGGCGGTGGTGGCACTGGTCAACCTCTCCGCGATGACGGTGTTCCTCTGGCACCAGACGGCCCTGATGGCGACGACTGCGACCGGACTCCTCGCGGGCCGCCTGCCCGGCCTGCACACCGTTCCCGACGGGCTGGACTGGGTGGCGTACCGGCTGCTGTGGCTGCCGGTCTTCGCCGCGGTGCTCGGGGTGTGCCGGGCGGCGTTCCACTCCCGCGAACGAAGGCCGCGCCCAGGGGACGGCCATGGGTCCCGGGTGGTGCGCGTGCACCGCGGCCGCCCCGGCCCGGCGGAAGTGAAGGCGGCCCGCAATGCCTAGGGTTGAGCCCGTGAACGGCGAGGAGAGCAGCAGGCCGCCCGACCGCTCCGCCCCCGAACGTGCGGGCAGGCCCCGCCTCCACCGCCTTCGCTGGCTGCGGTTTCCGGGGTATGTCGTGGTGTGCTGGGCCGCCCTCGGCATCGCACTGGCCTGCACGGACCAGATGGGCCGCTACGACGTGGGCGCGGAACTGGGGGTGCTGGTCGGTGTCGCGCAGGGGGTGGCCGTCGTCCTCGCCCTGTGGCGGCCGGCGCCCGCGTGGGCGCTGTCCCTGGCCGGAGTCGTCGTCGCCGCGCTGACCGCCCGGCCGACCCTGCAGGGCCATCCGCTGCCCGGGCCTCCCTGGCCGTGGACCACCGCCGAGGTCGTGGCCCACGCCCTCGTGCTCCTGCTGCTGGCGCTCCGCCTGCGGCCCCGGGTGTCGTTCGCGGTGCTCGGGGCCACGGCGTTGACGACGTGGCTGGTGCAAGGCCTCATCGGCGGGGCGACGTACACGTCGACGGGCCTCACGGCCGTCGGGATCTTCGGCGCGGTCGTCCTCGTCGGCACCGCCTTGCGCGGCCTCGGCGAGGCCCGCACCCAGCTCGTCGAACAGGAGACGATCACGGCGGAGGAACGCGCCCGCCGCACCGTCCTGGAGGAGCGCAACCGGATCGCGCGCGAGCTGCACGACGTGGTGGCCCACCACATGTCGGTGATCTCCATCCAGGCCCAGGTCGCCCCGCACCTGGTGGAGGACCCGTCCGAGGAGCTGAAGGAGAACCTCGCCGGCATCCGGCAGAACGCCCTGGAGGCGCTGGCCGAACTGCGCAGGGTGCTCGGCGTGCTGCGCTCGGAGAACCCGGAGGACCCCTACGGCCTGGGCGGGGCCGGTGCCGGAGCCGCCCCGGACACCCCGCAGCCCACACTCGAACGTCTCGACGCGCTGCTGGAGAACACCCGCGCGGCCGGTCTCGAGGTGGTCGCCGTCGTCGTCGGCGAGGCGCCCGTGTACCCGCCGGGCGTGCAGTTGTCGGCGTACCGGATGGTCCAGGAGGCGCTGAGCAACGCCCTGCGGCACGCGCCCGGCTCCCAGGTGCGGGTGACGGTCACCCACGACGCCCGGGGCCTGCACCTGGAGATCGTCAACTCCCGCCCGCGCCGACCCGTGCGGCCTTCTCCCGGAGCGGGGCACGGTCTGCTCGGCATGCGCGAGCGGGCGGCGATGCTCGGCGGCCACGTCGCCGCGTACCCGACCCTGCACGGCGGGTTCGCCGTGTCGGCGTTCCTGCCGAGAGACGGTGTGCCGTCCGACCTCGACGACTTCGAGGACCTCGGCACCCCGGAGGGCCTCGAACTCGTCTTCCCGGACGACCTGAACGACGCGGACGGCCTGCGCGGCCTGTCCGGCCCGCACGTCGACGCGAACGGGCCGTACGGCCGGGACCGACCGGACGACCGTCACGGCCGTCACGGCCCGGACGGCCGGGACGAACCGTCCACGACACGAGAAGGAAACCGATGACGACCGGCGGCACCATCCGCGTACTGATCGCCGACGACCAGCAGATGGTCCGGCAGGGCTTCACCGTGCTGCTCAACGCACACCCGGGCATCGAGGTGATCGGGCAGGCGGTGGACGGCTTCGACGCCGTGGCGAAGGTCGCCGAACTGGCCCCCGACGTCGTGCTGATGGACATCCGCATGCCCGACCTCGGCGGCATCGAAGCCACACACCGCATCACCCTCGC
Source organism: Streptomyces sp. NPDC037083 (assembly GCF_055606485.1). NCBI lineage: Bacteria > Bacillati > Actinomycetota > Actinomycetes > Kitasatosporales > Streptomycetaceae > Streptomyces > Streptomyces sp. NPDC037083. Next base: position 247,943 of record NZ_JBVJSQ010000010.1, read on the forward strand.
GCATCCGCACATCAAGGTGCTGGTGCTCACCACCTTCGACCTCGACGAGTACGTGTACGAGGCGCTGCGGGCCGGCGCGTCCGGATTCCTGCTGAAGGACGCCTCGGCGGACCAACTGGCCGAGGCGGTCCGGGTGGTGGCCAACGGCGACGCCCTGCTCGCACCCGGCATCACCCGCAAGCTGATCGCCGAGTTCTCCCGCCTCGACGGCAAGCCCAGGGCTCCGCTGAAGGAGCGGGTCGGCGACCTCACCGAACGCGAGACGGAGGTGCTCACCCTCATCGCGCAGGGTCTGTCCAACGCGGAGATCGCGAGCCATCTCGTCGTCGCCGAGCAGACCGTGAAGACGCACGTGGGCCGCATCCTGGTGAAGCTGGGCCTGCGGGACCGAACACAGGCGGCGGTGTTCGCGTACGAGTCGGGGCTGGTCAGACCGTCGGGGTACTGAGCTCGGGCGGCCCCGGCGCCACGCCGTGGCCGCCCCGGGCGGGTCCGTGGCACACCCCGGGCAGGTCCGTGGCACACCCCGGGCAGGTCCCCGTGGCACACCCTGGGCGACGCCCCTCGTGCCCCTCGGTGGCTCGCCCCACCCCGCCCCTCGGTGGCTCCCCGGTGCTCCCTCCGGGGCTCCCCGTCGGTCCCGTAGTACTTGAGAGGGATCCACCGGAACCCCTCTCACTGGTGACGACCGGGGCCCCCTCCTCCGCATACCGTTCTGAGCGTGACCGAGACGACGCAGACGCACCCCATGCGGCCGGACGACCCGGACGACTCCTACGAGGCCTACCGGCCCCGCAGCCCGGAGTTCCGGGCGGCCGTGGGCGCCCTGCGCGGCCTGCGGGAGGACCTCTTCCAGGACGCCTTCGCCTACCGCCCGCTGCCCCTCAGGAACCCCAGCGGCCGCCTCCTGCGCGGCCTGAAGGGCCGCAAGCGGGAGTACGCGACCTGGTCCCGGCACGCGGCGGTCGGGGCGGGCGGCGCACTGGCGATGCTGATCGCCTGGGGGGACGGCCAGGGCAGCTCCGTGGGCACCCTGAGCGGGCTGCTCGCCCTGGCGCCGGTGCTGCTGACGCTGGTGCGGCCGGTCGGCGCGTTCTGGCTGTCGCTCGCGGCGACCACGATCGTCGCCGGCATCGGCTCGACGTACAGCGAGTGGCCGTGGCTGCCGGGCAGTTTCACCGCCCACCTGATCGTCCTGACGGTCGTGGCGATACGCACCCGCCCGCGCACGGCGGCGTGGATGTGGCTGCTGACGGCGGTCTACGGCTTCATCGCCGAGACCGCGTTCGGCTGGGACCATCCGCTGAACAACGTCGCGCCCATGCTCGTGTTCTCCGCGATCCTCCTGCTCGCCGTCACCGTCTGGCACATCCGCCGGCAGGCCGAAGAGAAGGTGACGGCGCAGCAGACGGCGACCGCGCACGAGCGTTCCCGCCGCACCCTGCTCGAGGAGCGCACCACGATCGCGCGCGAGCTGCACGACGTGGTCGCGCACCACATGTCGGTGGTCGCCATCCAGGCGGAGGCCGCCCCCTACCGGGTGGAGAACCCGCCGCCGGAACTGGAGAAGGCCTTCGCCACGATCCGCGAGAACGCGGTGGCGGCCCTCACGGAGCTGCGCCGGGTGCTGGGCGTGGTCCGCGCCGAGGACTACGAGGTCCCCGACGCCCCGCAGCCGACGCTCGCCGAACTGGACGGTCTGCTCGCCAACGTGCGCGAGACGGGTCTGGACGTGGAGAAGACGGTCACCGGGGCGGTGCGCGAGCTGCCACAGGGCGTGGAGCTGTCGGCGTACCGGATAGTGCAGGAGGCGCTGAGCAACACGCTGCGCCACGCGCCCGGCGCGAGCGCACGCGTCGAGATCGGCTATGTGCTGGGCGGCCTGGGGCTGCGGATAGTCAACGGCGCGCCGCCGAACCCGACCCTGGTCAAACCTTCGCCCGGGGCCGGTCACGGGATCACGGGGATGCGGGAGAGGGTGACCATGCTGAACGGCGAGATGACGGCGGAGCCGACCCCGGCGGGCGGCTACGAGGTGACGGTGTTCCTGCCGGTGCCCGCCGCGAGTGAGGGTGGAACGTGACGATCCGAGTACTGATCGCCGACGACCAGATGATGGTCCGCGAGGGCTTCTCGGTCCTGCTGAACGCGATGCCGGACATCGAGGTGGTGGGCGAGGCGGTCAACGGCCGGGAGGCGGTGGACCGAGTCCGTGAACTGTCCCCCGACGTGGTCCTGATGGACATCCGCATGCCGGAGCTGAACGGCATCGAGGCGACGAGGGAGATCGTCGCGGCGGACGGAACGGCGAAGGTCCTGGTCCTGACCACCTTCGACCTGGACGAGTACGTCTACCAGGCGCTGCGCGCGGGAGCCTCGGGCTTCCTGCTGAAGGACGCGTCCGCGCGGCAACTGGCCGACGGGGTGCGGGTGGTGGCGGCGGGCGAGGCGCTCCTGGCGCCGTCCGTCACCAGACGCCTGATCACGGAGTTCTCGAAGCTGTCCGACGCCCCGCGGCTGTCGCCGACCGCGCAGGCGGCGTACGGCGACCTGACCGAACGGGAGACGGAGGTACTGGTGCTGATCGCCCAGGGCCTGTCGAACTCGGAGATAGCCGAGCGGCTGGTGGTGGCGGAGTCGACCATCAAGACCCACGTGAGCAGGATCCTGGTGAAACTGGGCCTGCGCGATCGCACCCAGGCCGCGGTGTTCGCCTACGAGGCGAGGCTGGTCACACCGGCCTAGGCGGCCGCCCGCGGCCACCGGCCGGGGCGGGCGTTCGAGGCCGGCGTCACCGGGGCTGGTGTCCGGGGCTTGCTGTCCGGGGCAACCGTCCGGGGCCGCCGCCTCGTCCCGTGCCACCGTCCGGGGCCGCCGCCTCGTCCCGTGCCGGCGCCCGGGGCGGCCACCGTCCGCGCCGCCGCCCTGCCCTGCCGTTCGGGGCCGCTGTCCGGGGCTCGCTGTCCTGCGCCGCCTTGTCCCGGGCCGCCGCCCTGCCCCGCTGTCCGGGGCTTGCAGTCCCGCGCCACCGTGCGGGGGCTCGCCGTCCCGCCCCGCCGCCTGCCCCGCTGTCCGGGGCTCGCCGCTTCCCGCGCCGGCGGGCAGCGGGCCTCTGCCCTCTGCCCGCCGCCGGTAGCGGGCAGAGGCTCAGACCCCCTGGTCAGCAGCTCGTCCACCGGCTAGCGTCCGTCCATGGCAGCAGCTGACGACCTCTCCTTCGATCCCTGGGACCCCGCGTTCGTGTCGGACCCGTACCCGGCGTACGCCGAGCTTCGGGAGCGGGGGCGGGTGATCTACTACGAGCCGACCGACCAGTGGCTGGTGCCGCGGCACGCGGACGTCTCGGCACTGCTGCGGGAGCGGCGGCTGGGGCGGACGTATCAACACCGGTTCACGCACGAGGACTTCGGGAGGACGGCGCCGCCGCCCGAGCAGGAGCCGTTCCACACCCTCAACGATCACGGGATGCTCGACCTGGAACCGCCGGACCACACCCGGATCCGGCGGCTGGTGTCCAAGGCGTTCACCCCGCGCACGGTGGAGCGGCTGAAGCCGTACGTGCGGCGGCTGGCCGGAGAACTGGTGGACCGGCTGGTGGCGGAGGGCGGGGGCGATCTGCTGAGCGACGTCGCCGAACCGCTGCCCGTCGCCGTGATCGCGGAGATGCTCGGGATCCCGGAGTCGGACCGGGCGCCTCTCAGGCCCTGGTCGGCGGACATCTGCGGGATGTACGAGCTGAATCCGTCGGAGGAGACCGCGGCGAGGGCCGTGCGGGCCTCCGTCGAGTTCTCCGGGTATCTGCGTGAGCTGATCGCCGAGCGGCGCAAGGAGCCGGGCGAGGACCTGATGTCGGGCATGATCGCCGCGCATGACGAGGGCGACCGGCTCACCGAACAGGAACTGATCTCGACCGCGGTGCTGTTGCTGAACGCCGGGCACGAGGCGACCGTCAACGCCACGGTCAACGGGTGGTGGACGCTCTTCCGGAACCCCGGGCAGTTGGCCGCGCTGCGCGCCGATCACTCGCTCGTACCGACGGCCGTCGAGGAGCTGATGCGGTACGACACCCCGCTCCAGCTCTTCGAACGGTGGGTGCTCGACGACATCGAGATCGACGGGACCGTCGTGCCGCGGGGGGCCGAGATCGCGATGCTCTTCGGTTCGGCGAACCACGATCCCGCCGTCTTCGCCGAACCGGACCGGCTCGACCTCACCCGCGCCGACAACCCGCACATCTCCTTCAGCGCGGGCATCCACTACTGCATCGGCGCACCCCTGGCCCGCATCGAGCTGGCGGCCTCCATGACCGCCCTGCTGGAGCGGGCCCCGACGCTCGCGCTCGCCGCCGAGCCACGACGCAAGCCCAACTTCGTGATCCGCGGGCTGGAGGGACTCACCGTGACCCTCTGATCCGCGCGATCCGCGCGACCCGGCCGCCCCGCGCGACCCGCCCGCCCCGCCGGCCGAGGCCTACTGGGCCGCCCGCCGGAGTCGCAGCGGTGCCGGGTGCCGGGTGCGCGTGCCGGGGCCCGGTGGTTACGACGTCGTCATGTCCCGTCGGTGGAGGGCTGCCAGTCCTGCTGTCACCAGCGTCACCGCCGTGGCCAGGAGCGCCGACACCGGGGCCCACTGCATGTCCCCGCCCGGCAGCTTCGGCAGGTGGCCGAAGGGGGACAGGTCCAGGACCGCCTGCGGGGCGTCCACGACCGGACCGATCCAGCCGATCAGCAGGATCGCGACCGCCACCCCCCACGCGGCGGGCGCCAGCCGTGGGGCGGTCCCGTAGAGCAGGACGGCCACGCCGCCGACCACCCACACCGCGGGCAGTTGCACCAGACAGGCGCCCAGGATCGGCCAGACCTCCCTGCCGTAGCCCGCCGCGAAACCGAGCCCCGCCAGGAGCATGATCAGCGCCGCTCCGCCGAAGGCGATCACCAGATGCCCGGCCGCCCAGCGCAGCCGGCCGACGGCGTTCGCCAGCACCGGTTCCGCGCGGCCGGAGGTCTCCTCGCCGTGCAGGCGCAGTACGGACGCGACGACGTACAGGGCCGCGATCAGGCCCAGCATGCCGATCATCGAGGCCAGGAACGCGTCCGTCAGCCCCGACCGGCCGCCCATCCGCTCGAAGACCTCGCGGGCCTTGTCGTTGTCGCCGACCAGATCGGCCGCACCCTCGGTCAGGCCGCCGTACACCACCCCGGCGAGGAGGAAGCCGGTGCTCCAGCCCAGCACGGCGCCCCGCTGCAGCCGCCAGGACAGGGCGGCGGCGGTGCCCAGGCGTCCGGCCGCCGGACCCGGCCGGGTGGGCAGGAAGCTCATGCCCACGTCCCGGCGGCCGGCCAGCCCGTAGGCCAGCGCGCCCTGTGCCGCGATCGCCGCCGCGAACAGCAGCAGCACCCACCACCGTTCGTCCGCGAACGGCCGCAGGTTCTCCAGCCAGCCGAGCGGGGACAGCCAGGTCAGCGCTGACGAACCGTCGTCCGCCGTGGAGTCGCCCGCGGCCCGCAGGACGAACGCCGCGCCCAGCACCGCCGCCGTCAGGCCTCGGGCCAGTCGGGCGCTCTGCGTGAGCTGCGCCGCGATCGCCGCCGTCGTGGCGAACAGCATGCCCACCGCGGCCAGGCCGAGGCCGAAGGCCGACGCCCCCGCCGCTCCCCGGCCGGCCAGCCCCGCCGTGACCAGCAGGGCCAGTACGGCGTTGGCGGCCCCGGCGGCCAGCAGCGCGGCCGTCAGCGACGCGCGCCGGCCGACCATGCCCGACGCGATCAGTTCCTGACGGCCGCTCTCCTCCTCGTCGCGGGTGTGCCGCACGACGACCAGCAGGCTGGTCACGGCGGCGAGCGCGGCCGCGTACACGCCGACCCGCCATGCCGTGAGCGCGCCGATCGAGTCGTCGAAGACGGGGCCGATCAGGGCTCGCAGCGAGGTGTTGGTCGCCAACTGCCGCAGCAGGTCGGCCCGTTCGGCCGGGGTGCCGTACAGGCTCTCCAGGGTGTTCGGCATGGAGAGGACCATCAGGGTGGTCACGGCCGTCCACACCGGGATCAGCACGCGGTCGCGGCGCAGCGCGAAGCGCAGGAGAGGGACGGTGCCCACGAGCGTGGTCATGCCCCCGCCTCCTGGTAGTGGCGCAGGAAGAGCTCCTCCAGCGTCGGCGGCGTCGACGTCAGCGAGCGCACCCCGGCCTCGCTCAACGACCGCAGGACGGCGTCGAGTTTGTCCGTGTCCACCTGGAGGCGCACGCGCGTTCCCCGGACGTCGAGGTCGTGCACGCCGGGGAGGCGGGTCAACCCGTTGGGCGGGCCGGCCAGTTCGGCCGTCACGCTGGTCCGGGTGAGGTGGCGCAGGTCGGCCAGCGTGCCCGTCTCCACCGTGCGGCCCTTGCGGATGATGCTGACGCGGTCGCACAACTCCTCCACCTCGCTGAGGATGTGGGACGACAGCAGGATCGTCCGGCCCCGGTCGCGCTCCTCCTCCACGCAGCGCTGGAAGACCTCCTCCATCAGGGGGTCCAGTCCCGAGGTCGGTTCGTCGAGGATGAGCAGGTCGACGTCCGAGGCGAACGCGGCGACCAGGGCGACCTTCTGGCGGTTGCCCTTCGAGTAGGTGCGGCCCTTTTTCGTCGGGTCGAGCTCGAAGCGGTCGACGAGGTCGGCCCGGCGGGCCGCGTCCAGGCCTCCGCGCAGCCTGCCGTACAGGTCGATGACCTCGCCGCCGGAGAGGTTGCGCCAGAGGGTCACGTCGCCCGGCACGTACGCGATGCGGCGGTGCGCCTCGACCGCGTCGGTCCAGGGGTCGCGTCCGAGGATCCGTGCGGTGCCCGAGTCGGCGCGCAGCAGCCCGAGCAGGACGCGGATGGCGGTGGACTTGCCCGCGCCGTTGGGGCCGAGGAAGCCGTGCACCTCACCGGTCTCGACCTCCAGGTCCAGGCCGTCGAGGGCGTGGGTGCGTCCGAAGGACTTGTGCAGTCCGGACACGGTGATGGCCTTCGTCATGCTCCAGAACGTACGCTTCCTTCAGAACTTTGTGAAGTTAAGGAAGAGAGTGAATCGCCGTTAGGATGGGTCCATGAGCGAGACAGCTGATGGGCGCGACGCGGACGCCGTGTCGCGGTTCGTCGAGTCCTTCGCGGCACAGCTCGTCGAGGCCGGGATGCAGCGGATGCCCGCCCGGGTCTTCGCCGCGCTCCTCTCCTCGGACGAGGGCGCGATGACCTCCGCGGAGCTGGGCGACCAGTTGCGGATCAGCCCGGCGGCGGTCTCCGGAGCGGTGCGCTACCTGGCCCAGCAGCACATGGTCTCGCGGGAGCGCGAGCCAGGTTCGCGGCGCGAGCGCTACCGGGTGCACAGCAACCAGTGGTACGAGGCCCTCACCAACCGCGAGGCGGTGCTCAAGCGCTGGGAGGGCGCGCTGCGCGAGGGTGTTGCCGGCCTCGGCGGCGACACCCCCGCCGGTCGCCGTATGGCCGAGACGCTCGCCTTCTTCGAATTCGTCGACGGCGAGATCTCGGCCATGATGGCTCGCTGGCGGGTCGAGCGCGAGCGGCTGTTCGGCCCCTGAACCGCGGGTGTCAGCGCTCCCTGGTCTCCTCCAGCACCGTCCGCCCCAGCAGCCGGTACCTCTCCGGAGAGCGCCGCTTGAGGTACTGCGCACAGCCCACGCCGGCCACCGCGATCAGTGCGACCAGCCACGGCGTCGCCTTCAGTACCGCCGAACCCGACTCCGGTCCCGCCGCGGCCCCCATGTTGGACACCAGCAGCGCGACCACCGCGAGCATCGCGATGCCGCCCACGAGGGGCGCGGTGAAGGTCCTGAACCAGTGCCGGCTCTCGGGGTGGTGGGAGCGGAAGTACACCAGCACCGCGAACGAGCACACCGCCTGCACCACCAGGATCGCCATCGTGCCGAGGATCGCGAGCAGCACGTACGTGCCGGTGTAGGGGTCCTTTCCCGCCGCCCAGAACGCGCCGATCAGGACGGCCGAGACGACCGTCTGGACCAGGCCCGCGATGTGCGGAGAGCCGTGCCGGGGGTGGGTGCGCCCGACCGTGCGCTTCAGGGAGGGCAGGACGCCCTCGCGGCCCAGCGCGTACATGTAGCGGGCGGCGCAGTTGTGGAAGGCCATGCCGCAGGCCAGCGAGCCGGTGATCATCAGCCACTGCATGACGTCGACGGCCCAGTGGCCGACGTACCGCTCGGTGGGGCCGAAGAAGAGGGCCAGCGGGTCGGCGGTGGCGACCTTCACGGCCTGCGACCGGCCGGTGCCGATGATGGCCATCCAGGAGACGAAGACGTAGAAGACGCCGACGCCCAGGACCGAGATCATCGTGGCCTTGGGGATGATCTTCTTCGGGTTGCGGGACTCCTCGCCGTACATCGCCGTCGACTCGAAGCCGACCCACGACCAGAAGGCGAAGAAGAGGCCGAGGCCCGCGCTGGTCCCCTTGAAGGCGTTGACCGGGTTGACCGGGTCGACACTGAAGCCGTCCGGGCCGCCGCCGTGCAGGGCGACCGAGATCGCCATCGCCGCGAGGATCGTCACCTCGGTCGCGAGCAGGACCACCAGCAGTTTCTCGGCGACGGAGACGCCGAACCAGGTGCCCGTCGCGTTGACGGCGAGCATCAGTGCCGCGAACGCCCACCAGGGGATGTGCAGTCCCGTCTGGTCCTCGAGGGTCGTGGTCGCGAAGGAGGAGAAGATGCCGATCAGCGCCGGCTCGAAGACGGCGTAGGCGAAGGTCGCGAGCAGCCCCGAGGCGAGGCCGGCCGAGCGGCCCAGGCCGTAGGAGATGAAGCCGTAGAAGGCGCCCGTCGAGGTGATGTGCTTCGCCATCGAGGTGAAACCGACGGAAAAGATTGCCAGGACGACCATTGCGACGAGGTAGCTCGCCGGGGCCCCGACGCCGTTGCCCGACGACACCATGAAGGGCACGTTGCCCGTCATCGCGGTGATCGGCGCGGCCGTGGCCACGGCCATGAAGACCACTCCGAGCAGGCCCACGGCGTTGGGCTTGAGCCGGTGAACGGCCTCGCCGCCGCCCGTCTTCGCCTCGGGGGCGACGCCCTCCTGCACTGCCATCGGGTGGCCCCTTCCGTTGCCGTCCGCGCGCCGCGACGACGCCCTGATGCAGGAGGATGGTGCAGTCCCAATGAGTCGTTCAAGGGGTTGGGCCGGTTAAATATTTGTCAATCAGACCTTTAGAAGGCCGACACCGGCAGAGCGGGACGCCGGTTCGGCGGCCCGTGGCTCAGGTGGGGTCGGCTCGGCGGACGCCGGTTCGACGGGCCGTGGCTCAGCGGGGCATCGCGCGCTGCAGGTCCAGGACCTGGGCCCGCAGCCGGGCGCGGCGGTCCGGGTCGACGGGCAGCGGCACCTGCACCGCCACGAACCCGTTGAGCGTGGCCGGCGGCTCCGGCAGGCGTATGTCGAGACCGATCCGCGCGGCGAGCGCGAGCATCGTGGCGAGGAACCCGTCGGACAGCGCGTTGACGACCGCGTGGGCGGTCCGGTTGTGCCGTTCCAGCAGACCGTGTACGAACGCCTCGAAGGCGGGCACGTCGATCGGGCACTCGTCGTTGAGCATCGGACCGAACCCGGACGGCAGCTCCAGCCACGCCTCGTACACGCGCACATGCGCCAGGAACAGCTGGGACGCCCGCGTCGCCGGGTTCCACACCGACTCCCCGTCCACCTCGTAGTACTGGCTCACCGTGGTCCCCCGTCCCCGTTCGCGGGACCCGCAGCGTAACGGGGGCCCGCGGTCCGGCGCTCCCGGATTACGGCCTCACCGCCCCGGCAGCATCAGCCCCAGCGCCCCTTCCCGCACCGTCCAGGTCCGCCGCCGCACCGGCCCCGCGACCGCCGCGTCCGCCCGGTAGCGGAAGTCGGCGCCCGAGACGGTCACCGTCTGCCCCCGTGCCTGCAGCGGGGCCGCCTCCGCGCCGAGTGACAGCGGCCGCACCTCCACCGCCACCGTGCCGGACGCGCCCGTTCCAGGGGTCACCGACACGGCCTCCACGGGCTGGTCGAGGTCGACCAGCAGCACCCCGTCGACCTCGATCCGCAGCCGGGCCGGGCCGGTCGACGCGGGGGCGGGGGAGAGCCGGGACGGCCGGGAGGGCACCAGCGTCCGGACCAGGGACTGGCATGTGCGCAGCCACGGCCGCCCGGCATCCGCCCCGCCCGGCCCGTCCCCTCGCGCATCCCGGGCATCCCGCGCGTCCCGCGCGTCCCGCACACCCTGCGGGCCGCGGGCGCCGTTCGGCCCGTGGCCGCTCCGGGAGAGCCCCGGGTCCCCGGAGTCCCGCGCGTCCCCCGCGTCCTGTGGAGCGAGCGGCAGCGGCGGGATCCGCAGCGCGCCCAGCACGACGCCGTCGCTGTCGTCCACCAGCAGGTCCAGACGGCGCTCGGCGCCGTCCAGGACGGCCCGGGCCGCCGCCACGGCCCCCGTGGGCACCCCCAGGGCGCGTGCGACGCTCAGCGAGCCGCCCACCGGCACCACCGACAGCACACATTCGGCCAGGGCCCGCTGCCGGTGCAGCAGGGCCACCGCCCGGGTCAGCGCGCGGTCGTCGCCGACGACCACCGGTCGCCGCGAGCCCCGCCTCGTCAGCATCCGGGCGAATTCCTCGAGGTCGTCGGGGAGGCACACCTTGGTGCTCGCCGCACCCGCGCTGAGCACGTCTTTCGCGATGCGTACGGACTCCCCGTCCATACGCCGGGCGACCGGATCGATGATCACCAGCAGCTGGTCGGACGTCGCGAAAGTCGCCACCTCGGTCCTGCCTCGCTTCCTCGGGTAGCATCTTTGTGCAAGAGCCCCTTGCGCTATTGCGCCAGGGGCTTCGTCTATTCCGGGGCATCCGGGTCCGACGGACGGCGACCAACGACGGTCGTGGTGTGTGTGGTGCACGCGGTGGAACGATCCGCCGCGTACGCCCCTGACCTTGGACATGCCCCACCCGGAAGGGGTGTACGCGCGTGCCCGCACTTGTGCTGCTCGGTGCTCAGTGGGGTGACGAAGGCAAGGGAAAGGCCACCGACCTTCTCGGTGGCTCGGTGGACTACGTAGTGCGCTATCAGGGCGGCAACAACGCCGGCCACACGGTCGTCGTGGGCGACCAGAAGTACGCACTCCACCTGCTCCCTTCCGGAATCCTGTCCCCCGGCTGCACGCCGGTCATCGGTAACGGTGTCGTCGTCGACCCGTCGGTCCTGCTCTCCGAGCTGAGCGGTCTGAACGAGCGCGGCGTCGACACGTCGAAGCTGCTGATCAGCGGCAACGCGCACATCATCACGCCCTACAACGTCACTGTCGACAAGGTGACGGAACGCTTCCTCGGAAAGCGCAAGATCGGCACCACCGGACGCGGGATCGGTCCGACTTATGCCGACAAGATCAACCGGGTCGGCATCCGGGTCCAGGACCTCTACGACGAGTCGATCCTGACCCAGAAGGTCGAGGCGGCCCTCGACGCCAAGAACCAGCTGCTGACCAAGCTGTACAACCGCCGTGCGATCGCCGTCGACCAGGTCGTCGAGGAACTGCTGGGCTACGCGGAGAAGCTCGCTCCGTACGTCACCGACACGGTCCTGGTCCTCAACCAGGCGCTGGAGCAGGACAAGGTCGTCCTCTTCGAGGGCGGCCAGGGCACGCTCCTCGACATCGACCACGGCACGTACCCCTTCGTCACCTCGTCCAACCCGACCGCGGGCGGCGCCTGCACGGGCGCGGGCGTGGGACCGACGAAGATCAGCCGCGTCATCGGCATCCTGAAGGCCTACACGACCCGGGTCGGCTCGGGCCCCTTCCCGACGGAGCTGTTCGACGAGGACGGCGAGGCGCTGCGCCGCATCGGCGGCGAGCGGGGCGTCACTACCGGCCGTGACCGCCGCTGCGGCTGGTTCGACGCGGTCATCGCCCGCTACGCGACCCGCGTCAACGGCCTGACGGACTTCTTCCTGACCAAGCTCGACGTCCTCACCGGCTGGGAGCAGATCCCGGTCTGCGTGGCGTACGAGATCGACGGCAAGCGGGTGGAGGAACTCCCGTACTCGCAGTCGGACTTCCACCACGCGAAGCCGATCTACGAGACGCTGCCCGGCTGGTCCGAGGACATCACCAAGGCGAAGTCCTTCTCCGACCTGCCGAAGAACGCCCAGGCGTACGTGAAGGCGCTGGAGGAGATGTCCGGCGCCCCGATCTCCGCGATCGGCGTGGGCCCGGGCCGGGACGAGACGATCGAGATCAACTCGTTCCTGTAGGCCGCCGGACAGCGGTTCCCGTCGGCCGCCGCGGGGCGCGAGGGCATGGCGGACGGCGGCCCGACGGCACGTCGGCCTGGGCCGGTCTTGGACATCCTTGACCGGCCCACGGGCTGTTCGCGGTTACTCCCGTAACCGGCAGTGCCGCTTCCCGCTGCGCGGCGCGAACGCCCTGGACGCGAAGACGCTGAAGCCGGCGTTCGCCCCGTACACCGTGAAGCGGCTCCGCGTCCCGGACGTCAAGGTCGGCATACTCGGCGTCACCAACCCCGGCATCGCGATCTGGGACAAGGACAACGTCGGCGGGAAGATGGTGTTCCCGGGCCTGGTCGAGCAGGCGAAGAAGTACGTCCCGAGACTGCGCGCGCTGGGCTGTGACGTCGTCTTCCTCACCGACCACTCCGGCCTCGACGGCTCCTCCTCCTACGGCGACGCGCTCCCGTACGTCGAGAACGCCTCCAACCTCGTCGCCGAGCAGGTCCCCGGCATCGACGCGATCCTCGTCGGCCACACCCACGTCGAAGTGCCGTCGTACACGGTGAAGAACGCCGAGACGGGAGAGGAGGTGCTGCTGTCGGAGCCGTACTGCTGGGGCTACCGGCTGAGCGTCTTCGACTTCGAGCTCGAACTGTGCCACGGGCAGTGGAAGGTGACCGGCAAGACGGCCCGGACCCTCGACCCCGCCGGAGTCGAGGAGGACCCGGGGACCAGGAAACTCCTCCAGGCCGACCACGAGCTGGTGGTGAAGTACGTCAACACGCCCGTCGGCACCTGCACCGCGGAACTCTCGGCGGCGGAGTCGTGCTGGAAGGACGTCCCGATCATGGACTTCGTCCACGAGGTCCAGACGAAGACGGTGGCCGCCGGTCTCTCGGCCGCCGACGCGGCCCTCCCGCTCGTCTCCGTCGCAGCGCCCTTCAGCCGCACCGCCGACATCCCGGCCGGCGACGTCACCATCAAGGACGTCGCCGGGCTCTACATCTACGACAACACCCTGTACGGCAAGAAGCTCACGGGCGCCCAGCTGAAGGACTACCTGGAGTACGCGGCGAGGTACTACCACCAGGTGCCGGCGGGCACGGCCGTCGACACCTCCGCCCTCACCAACGCCAGCGGCTTCCGGGACTACATGTACGACACGGCGGCGGGCGTCGAGTACGACATCGACATCGCGCAGCCCGAGGGCTCCCGCATCACGAACCTCACCTACCGGGGCGCCGCGGTCGCCGACGGCCAGGTCTTCGTCGTCGCCGTGAACAACTACCGCGCGAACGGCGGCAGCGGCTACCCGCACATCGCCGCCGCCGAGATCGCCTTCAGCTCCACCGACGAGATCCGCCAGCTGATGATCGACTACGTGACGGCGAAGGGGACGCTCGACCCGGCCGACTTCGCCGCCGTCAACTGGAAGCTGACGCAGGCCGGCACGGCCGTCTTCTGAGACCGGCCGGCCGGAAGGCGTCCGCCCGGGCCGTCGGGCGGGCGCCTTCCCCTCCGGCCCCAGGGGAGCAGCGAGGGAGAAAAGCCGCATACCGGCATATCATGGGATCAACATCCGTGTGTGTCGACCAGAAGAAGGTGACTGCGATGCGCATGATGCTGAAGGCGTCCATGGACACCGAGAGGGCGAACGAGGCCATCCGCAACGGGACCCTCGGCAAGCTGATCGAGGACTCCATGGCGCAGCTCAAGCCCGAGGCGGCCTACTTCACCACCGATCACGGCCGGCGCACCGCCTTCCTCTTCTTCGACATGGAAGAGAGCGCGCAGATGCCCGTGCTCAGCGAGCCGTTCTTCCTCCAACTCGGAGCGGAGATCTCCTACACCCCGGTGATGAACGGGGAGGACGTGCAGAAGGGCCTCTCGCAGCTCGGCCGTTGACCGCCCCGGCCGACCGAGGACGCTCTCTCAGCTGAACACGATCATCGACCCCTGCGCCAGACTGCGCGTCGCCGCCGCGTGCAGTCCGAGCCAGACGTGCCGCTCGCGTGCGAAGGGGCTGGGGTCGTACGGCGCGGGAACGGCCGGCTCCTCCAACTCCGTCGGCCCGGCGGGCGGTTGGGGCGCCGCGGGAGGATTGGCCGGATCGATGCCGATGGACGGGGCCACGAACTCGAGCTCCCGCAGCAGGGACTGGGCGGAGCCCAGCGGGCCGCCGCCCGCGAGGAGTTCGTCGTTCGACAGCGGCTGCGGGAAGTCCACGGGCACGTACGCGCCCGCGTGGTCGTAGTGCCAGACCAGGTGCGACTGCTGGGCCGTCGCCTCGAACATCTCCAGGAGCTGCTCGTAGTCGCCGCCCAGCTCGTCGACCGGTGTCACCGGCAGCTGGCACACCTGGAGCAGATAGGCGCGGCGCAGGAAGTGCAGGGCGTCGTAGTCGAAGCCCGCCACCGGGGCGACCTCGCCGGACAGGCCCGGCATGTACTGGTACACCGGCACCGGCGGGAGTCCCGCCTCGGCCAGCACCTTGTTGTACTGGGCGAGTTCGTCGGCGAAGGGATTGTCGGGGGTGTGGCACAACACGTCGACGAGCGGCACCAGCCACAGGTCACAGGCCAAAGAGAGCTCCTCACTCAGCGCGTTGCACGGTCGTTCACGGACAGTGCGGCATTGCCGGTCAGGGAAGGGTAGTCGGTACGCCTCACGTCAGCTCCCGTCCTGCGTCCCCTGGTGCAGGTCCCATACCCACACTCCGGCCACCCGCCTACCCGGCCGGCCCACCAGCTTGTCCACGGTCTCACGCAGCCGTGCCTCGTGGCGCTGCGGGACCAGCACCAGGGCGCCCGCCCGCCAGTGGGCGAGGTCCTCGCGGGCCGCGGCCCGGGCGCGGGCGTCGATCACCGGGACCACGCCCGTGTACCGCACGTCCCGCAGCAGGCTCGCCGTGAAGCGCAGCGGGACGCCGTAGACGCCGGTGCGGTCGCCGTCGCCGAGGGGGCCGTTGAAGTAGCCGCCGGGCATCCGGAAGCCGAGCCCGGCCTCCGTCTGCCAGTGCAGGGCCTCGGCGTCCTCGGGCTCGGCGAGCGGCACGGGGACCAGGGTCTCGCCGTCCCGGACGTACGCCTTCCAGGAGCCGCCGGCGAAGAAGGCGGGCGTCGGGTCGCGCGGCTCGGACTTCAGCGGGGCGGGGACCAGGGGGAGCAGGGCGAGGCAGACGGCGAGCAGCCCGGCGTACTGCGTGCCGAGGCGGCGGGCCCGGGCCAGCCGGTCGATCGCCAGGGCGAGCAGCATGCCCAGCGCCGGGGCGCAGACCAGCGCGACCCTGCTCTCGACGACCGACTCGAACAGGGGGAGGCCGGCGAGCAGCGCCCACGGGCCGGGGACGGTCGTCCCGGTGAGCGGAAGGGCGACGCGTGTGCCGAGGGAGAGCACCGCCGCGGCCGCCGCCGTGCAGGCCAGCGCCTTGACGACGGGCCGGCGCCACAGCCCCGCCGTGACGGCGAGGGCGAGCAGGACCAGCGGCCACCCGTAGAAGGCGTTCTGCTCGGTCGGGTTGAGGGAGAGGGCGTCGGCGCGGCCGGCGTCGCCCGCGACCAGGGAGCGCTCGGCGAACGAGAGCAGCGCGCGCACGGAGTTGGCGACGCCGGGCGCGCTGCCGTGGTCGATGCCGGAGTAGCTCTGAGGGCCGGAGAACTGCCAGGCCAGCGGGTAGACGACGAGCGGCAGACAGACGGCGGCGGCGATCGCCAGACCGTTCAGCAGGGGGCGCGCGGCCGCGCGGGCCACGCCGGGGCGTACGGCGCCGTAGGCGGCGGCGAACACGGCCAGCCCCAGGGCGGCCAGGAGCAGCGGCTCCTCGCCGAGGAAGACCTGGTAGGCCGCCATCAGACCGAGGACGGCCCCGTCGCGGACCACCCGCTCGCCCGTCGTGAGCCGCAGCGCCCGGTCGATGATCAGCGGGATCATGAACAGCACGACGAAGTTCGGGTGGGCGTTGGCGTGGCTGACCATCGGCGGCGCGAACGCGGCGAGCGCGGCCCCGGCGAAGGCGGCCGCCCGCTGCCGGACGAGCCGTCGCACGATCAGCCGGTACCAGGCGACGGCGGTGGCGGCCAGGCCCAGCGTCATTACCAGACTGAGGGAGACGGCGGGGCCGAGGAGCAGGGTGACCGGGACGAGCGGGACCGACAGGCCCGGCATCGTCGTGTTGGCCATCAGGTTCACGCCGTCGGGGAAGCCCTGCAGGTCCGTGAAGAAGGGGGTGCGCAGACGGGCGACGTTGTCGGCGGTCACCGCGAAGAACCACTCCCACTGGTTCTGGTCCTGGAGGGAGTCGGTGAGGTAGCGGTGGGCCGGGTCGAAGAAGCGGCCGGAGTAGAGGGCGACGGACAGGGCGAGGAAGAGGAAGGCCGCGAGGACGTCCACCGGTCTCTGCGTCGGGATCCGCAGCCGGACCAGGTCCCGCAGCACCCGTGGATAGTCGGCCGGGCGGACCTTCGAGCCGGGCTGGTGCGACCAGTGCACGGGCACCTCGGCGACCGGCCAGCCGACGCGCTGGAAGTACCGCAGCACCTCCACGTCGATGGCCCAGCCGTTGAGGCGGGAGGCGGCGAACGCGGCGCGGGCCTTGTCGCCGTCGAACAGCTTGAACCCGCACTGGGTGTCGCGTATCCCGCGCAGGGTCGTGCGGCGTATGAGCAGGTTGCCGGCCGTGCCGAGGAGTTCGCGTATCCGGTGCTGCCGGTCGCCGAGGGTCGCGCCGGGGACGGCCCGCGATCCGACGGCCGCCGCGTGGCCGTCGGCGAGCGCCTTCTCCAGACGCTCCAGCTCCTCGACGGGGGTGGCGAGATCGGCGTCCGTGACCAGGACGTGGCGGCCCCGGCTGGCGGCGACGCCGAGGCGCAGGGCGTGTCCCTTGCCCCGGTTGCCGGAGCCGGCGCCGACGACGAGCTTCACGCGCGGGTCGCGGCGGACGGTGACGAGCTCGCGGGTGGCGTCGGTGGAACCGTCGTCGGCGACGAGGATCTCCCAGCTGCCCCAGTGGCTCCCGGCCGCGTCGAGATGCCGGGTGACCGCGTCCAGGGTGGGGCCGAGCCGGCGTTCCTCGTTGTAGGCGGGGATGACGACGGAGAGCTCCACGGTCGCGGCGGCGCGCCCGGCCGGGCGGGGTGCGGGGCGCCTGTCCGGGCGCGTCTCGGGGCGCGCGCCGGGTGCGTCCGCACGGCTCATCCCGCCGCCAGCCGTTCGACCAGGGCGACGGACTCGTCGTTGTAGGCGGCGAGCATCGCGCGGGCGGCGTCGGTGTCGCGGGCATACAGGGCGTCGACCAGTTCGGTGTGGCCCGACCACAGGAAGCCGCGCAGGTCCGACAGCCGGCGCAGATGCTGCACCGTGCACACCCAGGACTGCACCCGCAGCCGGTGCAGGAAGTCGGCGAGATAGGGGTTGCCGAACATGGCGCTCAACTCGCGCCAGAACCGCAGGTCGTAGCCGATGAGGACGGTGAGGTCGCCGGCGGACGCGGCCCGCTGCGCCTCCTCGCCGCGGCGGCGCACCCCCGCTATGGCGGCCGCGATCCGCGGCTCCTCGTAGTTCAGGTTGCGCTGGCGGCCCTCGTCCAGGGCCAGGAACATCCCCTCGATGATCAGGCTGCGCGCCTCGACCATGCCCCGGAAGTCCTCGACGGAGTACTCGTGGACCCGGAAGCCGCGGTGCTGGTCGGCCTCCAGCAGGCCCTGGGCGGAGAGGTCGACGAGGGCCTCGCGCACGGGGGTGGCGGAGACGCCGTACTGCTCGGCGATCTCCTTCACCGTGAACTCCTGCCCGGGCTGCAGTCGGCCCGCCAGCACCTCGTCGCGAAGCGCGTCGGCGATCTGCTGGCGCAGGGTGCTGCGCGTCACGGCGCCGTTGCCGGTACTGCCGGGCATGGTCGAGACGTCTCCCTCGTCTGGTGCGGAAAAAGTGGCGTGCTCGTCGTTGTGTACGAGCACGCCACCTTACGCGTTCGACGAAATCGAGCTCAGGCGCGCGCGGCCTGCCGCGCCCGCCCTCCGATCCGGCCCCGACCCGCTCCTACTCCGTGTACTCGTCGGCCACCGAGAGCGCCGCGTCCAGGGCCGCGAGACCTTCCTTGACCTCGGACTCGGAGACGTTGAGCGGCGGCACGAAGTGGGTGCGGTTCATGTTCACGAACGGCCACACCCCGGCCTTCTTGGCGGCCGCCGCGAAGGCCGCCATGGGCGCGTTGGCCTCGCCGGCCGCGTTGTACGGCACCAGCGGCTCGCGCGTTCGGCGGTTCTTCACCAGCTCGACCGCCCAGAACATGCCGACCCCGCGCACCTCGCCGACGCTCGGGTGCCGCTCGGCCAGCTCCGCCAGCCCCGGCCCGACGAGGGACGCGCCCAGGTGCTTCGCGTTCTCGACGACGCCCTCCTCCGCCATGACGTTGATCGTCGCGACGGCGGCCGCGCAGGCCAGCGGGTGCCCGGAGTACGTCAGACCGCCCGGGTAGGGCCGCTTGCCGAAGGTCTCGGCGATCGCGCCGGAGATGGCGACGCCGCCCAGCGGCACGTATCCGCTGTTGACGCCCTTGGCGAAGGTCATCAGGTCGGGCGTCACGCCGTACAGGTCGGCCGCGAACCACTCGCCGGTGCGGCCGAATCCGGCCATGACCTCGTCGAGGACGAAGACGATCCCGTGCCGGTCGCAGATCTCCCGCACACCGGCCAGGTAACCGGGCGGCGGCAGCATGATCCCCGCCGTTCCCGGGACGGTCTCCAGGATGATCGCCGCGATCGTGCCCGGCCCCTCGAAGGCGATGGTCGTCTCCAGGTGCTCCAGCGCCCGCGCGGTCTCCTGCTCCTCGGTCTCGGCGTAGAAGCGGGAGCGGTACAGGAACGGCGCCCAGAAGTGCACGACCCCGGCCGTGGCGCTGTCGGAGGCCCAGCGGCGCGGGTCGCCGGTGAGGTTCACGGCCTGCTGGGTGCCGCCGTGGTACGAGCGGTACGCGGACAGCACCTTGGGCCGGCCGGTGTGCAGCCGCGCCATGCGCACGGCGTGCTCGACGGCGTCGGCCCCGCCGTTGGTGAAGAAGATCTTGTCCAGGTCGCCCGGGGTGCGCTCGGCGATCAGCCGGGCCGCCTCCGAGCGGGCCTCCACCGCGAAGGCGGGCGCGAACGTGGTCAGGCGTGCGGCCTGGTCCTGGATCGCGGCGACGACCTTCGGGTGCTGGTAGCCGATGTTCGTGTAGACGAGCCCGCTGGTGAGGTCGAGGTACCGCTTGCCGTCGTAGTCCCAGAAGTACGACCCCTCGGCGCCGGCCACGGCGAGCGGGTCGATGAGCTCCTGGGCGGACCAGGAGTGGAAGACGTGCGCGCGGTCCGCGGCCTTCACGGCGGCGCCGGCCCGGGGATCGATCTGAGGGGTCATGCCAGTGAGCGTAAATGTCCGCGATGCGGAAGCGGTATCGGCGTCCTGTTCCGTCGGCGGGCCGATTCCGCGACAGGTTGTCGGGCGTGGGGGAGGGCAGGGCCGCGCCCGGGGCACCCTGACGCCCGCGCCCGGGACCCCTGACTCCCGCCCCCCGGGGGCACCCTGAAGCACGACTCGATATTGACAGCATGCTGTCGAAGTAGCAGTATGCTGTCATAAGCTTGGCAGTCACCGAGGAGGAGCCATGAACGGCAGCCGCAGCGATCGCAAGCCCGTGCACCTCGCCGTCTACGACGCCCTGGCCGACTGGGAGACGGGCCACGCCACGGCGTACCTCGCCCGAGCCGGGTACGAAATCCGGACCGTGGGCCCGACCCGCGAACCCGTCGTCAGCATCGGAGGCCTGCGCGTCCAGCCGGACCTGGCCCTGGCCGACGTCCGCCCCGAGGACAGCGCGCTGCTGATCCTGCCGGGCGGGGACCTCTGGGACACCACCGACGACCTGGCCCCCTTCGCCCGCGCCGCGCGCGCGTTCCTCGCCGCGGGCACGCCCGTCGCCGCGATCTGCGGAGCCACCGCCGGGCTCGCCCGCGAGGGCCTGCTCGACGACCGGGACCACACCAGTGCGGTCTCCTTCTACCTCGCCGCCACCGGCTACCGGGGCGGCGAGCGGTACGTCGAGGCGGACGCGGTGACGGACGGCGCACTGGTCACCGCCGGCCCCACCGAGCCGGTCGCCTTCGCTCGCGAGATCCTCCGCCTCCTCGGCGTGTACGAGGGCGAGGTGCTCGACGCCTGGTACCGGCTGTTCCACGACTCCGACGCCGACGCGTACGCCGTCCTGGAGAAGGCGACGGCCGACCGGTGAGCGCGCAGCGCCAGGAACTGCTCAGCCGCAGCGCCCTCGGGGTCTTCCGGCTGAACGGCCAGTTCCTCGCCGTGGCGGAGGAGCTGGCCCGGCCAGCCGGGCTCACCGCCGCCTGGTGGCAGGTGCTCGGCGCGGTGCTGGGCGAGCCGCTGCCCGTGTCCGGCATCGCCCGCGCGATGGGCATCACGCGGCAGAGCGTGCAGCGCATCGCCGACCTGCTGGTGGAGCGCGGCCTCGCCGAGTACCGGCCCAATCCCGCCCACCGGCGCGCCAAGCTGCTCGCGCCCACCGGGGAGGGCCTGGCCGCGGTGGCCCGCATCGATCCCGGGCACGCGGTCTTCGCCGACCGGCTGGCGCGGGAGTTCGGGGACGCGGAGCTCGCCGAGGCCGTACACGTCCTGGAACGCCTGTCCAAGGTGCTGGACGGGCTGGAGCCGCCTGTTACGCAACCGTAGACACCGCGCGGCCCTACGGCCCGAACCGCCGGATTATCCTCGCCTCCACACACATGTCTCGATCACACATGTGGCGGAAAGGCGGCGCTGCGATGGAGAAGCTGGGCCCCGGGGACCCGCAGCGCATCGGCGGCTACCGGCTGCTCGCACGGCTCGGGTCCGGCGGGATGGGCCGGGTGTACCTCGCCCGCTCGGACCGGGGGCGTACGGTCGCCGTGAAGCTGGTCCGGCGCGAACTGGCCGAGCGCGAGGAGTTCCGGGCGCGCTTCCGCCAGGAGGTGCGCAACGCCCAGCGGGTCGGCGGGTTCTGGACGGCGCCCGTCCTCGACGCCGACACCGAGGCCGCCGTGCCCTGGGTCGCCACCGGCTACGTCGCAGGGCCGACCCTCCAGCAGGTCGTGGGCCAGGACCACGGGCCGCTGCCCGAGCGGTCGGTGCGCATCCTCGCCGCGGGGCTCGCGCACGCGCTCACCAACATCCACGCGGCCGGCATCGTCCACCGCGACCTCAAGCCGTCCAACGTGATGGTCACCATCGAAGGGCCCCGGGTCATCGACTTCGGCGTCGCGCGGGCGCTGGAGAGCGTGACCGGCGACAGCCGGCTGACCCAGACCGGCGCGGTGATCGGCTCGCCCGGCTTCATGGCCCCCGAGCAGGTGCGCGGCGACGGGATCACCCCGGCCAGCGACGTCTTCTGCCTCGGCTCGGTCATCGCCTACGCCGCCACCGGCGTCCTCCCCTTCGGCTCCGCCGAGGACGGGGCGCACGCCCTGATGTTCCGCGTCGCCGAGGACGAGCCCGACCTCTCGGGCGTCCCGGAGGGCGTCGCCGACCTGGTCCGCGCCTGTCTGCGCAAGGACCCGGCCGCCCGTCCCTCCCTCACCCGCGTCCTGGAGCTCACCGGCGTCGACGACACCGTCTCCGACGGGCGCTCCCGCGACCCCTGGCTGCCCAGCGCGCTCGTGGCCCAGCTCGGCCGGCACGCCGTGCGGCTGCTGGAGGCGGAGGACCCGGAGGGGGCGGACGGGTCCCTGACCGGCGCCGCGTCCCGCCTCGGCTTCCTCGGCCAGGCGGAGGGCGCCGAGGAACACTCCGGACCGCGCGGCGACGCGTTCGCGCCGGACCGGCGCCGCACGCTGGTCGCGGGCCCCGACGGCATCCCGCCGCAGACGCCCCCGCCCGGCGCGGACGCCCCCGCGCACCCGGCGTACGGCCACGCCCAGCAGCATCCGCCGTCGGCCCCCGGCTACGGCTACCCGCCCCAGGCCCCGGGCGCCTGGTCCCCGGCGCCCGGCGTGCCGGCGCCGTACAACCCGTACGCGGACGGCGACGGGGCCCCGGGCCTCACCCCGCCGCCGTACGGCCCGTACGGGGCGGCCGACCCCGCCGACGCGCAGGAGCCCCCGCGCCGCAGCGGCCGCACCACCGTCCTGCTCGTGCTGGTCGCGCTGGTGGTGGCGATCGCCGCCGGCGGCTCGGTGTACGCGTTCATGAACGGCGACGACGACGGGGACACCACCGGCGGGCCCGGCGCCGCCTCGACCGCTCCGTCCGCGGCGGCCTCGACGCTGCCCTCCCCGTCCGCGTCGGCGTCGTCGTCCGCCTCCCCCTCCCCGTCCTCCTCGGCCGGTGCGGTGCCGGCGGCCTTCCTCGGCTCCTGGACCACCACCATCGAGAACGAGACCGGCACGAACACCCGCCGGCTGACCCTCGCACAGGGCGAGGTCGGTGACGCCGTGCTCAAGCTCGTCGCCGACGGGGAGTCCTACCACTGCGAGTTCAGCGCCGCCCTCACCCGGCGGCCCGGCGACGACGGCCCGCTGGCGATCGGCCCGTCCAAGGTCACCGCCGGCGAACCGCTCTCCTCGTGCAGCCCCGGAGCCGCCTCCGAGGTCACCCTGCTCGCCGACGGCAGACTGCAGCGGATCAACACCGGAACCGGTGAGAAACTCACCTACACCCGCCCCTGACCACCCCCGCCCCCCGGCCGCCTCACCGGGGCTCCGGCGGGCGCTGGCGGGGCATGTTGGGGCGGGCGTTGACTCCGTGCGGGGGCGGGAACCGGCCCGCCCCCGTCGGATCCGTCCGGCCGCCGCCGGAGGCGACCGCCGCCTGGATGCCCATGGGCGTCGGGCCGGTCCGGAACTCCACCATCCAGTCGGCCGTCTCCGTGCGCACCAGGTCCGTGACGTCCTCCGAGAACCGCCGCAGCACCCCCAGGCACCGCTCGGCGGCCTCGCTCGCCGTGCCCTCGGCCGGGCCCAGCACCTCCCGGACGCTCTCCGAGGCCCAGTCGAACTGCAGCACCTGCAGTCGGCGCTGCACGGCCTGGGCGGTGGCCACGTCCCTTATCCAGCCGGACGTCACGCCGAAGAAGCGGTCCACCGCCACGCACGCCACCGCCAGCACCAGCGCCAGATACCCCCAGGGAGCGACCCCGCCCAGCACCCGGGTGAGGTCCAGCAACGGCAGCGCGGCCCCGCACACGGCCCCGGCCGCCGCCCCGGCGCGCAGCACCCGGGCGCCGCGCCGCTTCCACACCCGGTCGGCCAGGTACCAGGCGGCGGTCTCCAGCGCGCCGCGCTCCACCCACCGGTACAGCTCGTCCAGCCGCTCGGCGGGCTCGCCCCAGTCCCCGAGCGGCAGCGCCCGCCCCGTCAGGTCGCCCGGCCGCAGCCCGGCCGCGCCCTCGCCCCGCCCGTCCTGAGGCGGACCCTCGGGCTGCATCTCCGGCTGCTGAACCACCCGGCACTCCCTACTGATCCCGACCGGTTGATCCCGGCCGACTGTGCCGACCGACCCCGACCGACCACCTTGTGACACCTGCGACGCCCGACGCTGCTGCGCCGGACCTTTCCTACCGCCCAATGGGTGGCTAAGAGGAAGGTTTCACCTCTTTTACGCCTGGAAGTGGGCCTTGATCAGGTATAGGCCTCACACGTAACTCACTCGAAAGAGTGCTGGGGCGACACCCGCACAGACCACGTAGGCTCGTGGCGAGCGGGGCAAATCCCGCTCGAGGCACGCCCGACAGGCGTACGACACAGGAGTTGATCGTGATTCCCGGTGGTGGCCAGCCCAACATGCAGCAGCTGCTCCAGCAGGCCCAGAAGATGCAGCAGGACCTTGCCCGTGCCCAGGAGGAGCTGGCGAACACGGAGGTCGACGGGCAGGCGGGCGGCGGTTTGGTGCAGGCGACGGTGACCGGCTCGGGCGAGCTGCGGGCCCTGCGGATCGACCCGAAGGCAGTGGACCCGGAGGACACCGAGACCCTCGCCGACCTGATCGTCGCGGCCGTCCACGCGGCCAACGAGAACGCGCAGACGCTGCAGCAGCAGAAGCTCGGCCCGCTGACCCAGGGCCTGGGCGGCGGCAGCGGCATCCCGGGCCTGCCCTTCTAGGACCGGCTCGCCCCTCCGGGACGGCCCGGGTTTTCCGGGACCGTCCCGCCTTTCTAAGACCGGCCCCGGCCAACTACCGTACGTACTGCAAGGAACCCCAGGAAGGACGGCAGTCCGTTGTACGAAGGCGTGGTCCAGGACCTCATCGACGAACTGGGGCGGCTGCCCGGCGTCGGTCCCAAGAGCGCGCAGCGGATCGCCTTCCACATCCTGCAGGCGGAGCCGACGGACGTACGGCGTCTCGCGCACGCCCTCCTGGAGGTCAAGGCGAAGGTCCGGTTCTGCGCGACCTGCGGCAACGTGGCGCAGGAGGAGCTGTGCGGCATCTGCCGTGACAGCCGTCGCGATCCTTCCGTCATCTGCGTCGTGGAGGAGCCGAAGGACGTCGTCGCGATCGAACGGACTCGTGAGTTCCGGGGCCGCTACCACGTCCTGGGCGGCGCGATCAGCCCCATCGAGGGGGTCGGTCCCGACGATCTGCGGATACGAGAACTTCTCGCGCGGTTGGCCGACGGTACGGTCACGGAGCTGATCCTGGCCACGGACCCGAACCTGGAGGGCGAGGCGACGGCCACGTACCTCGCCCGCATGATCAAGCCCATGGGCCTGAAGGTCACCCGCCTGGCCAGCGGCCTCCCGGTGGGTGGCGACCTGGAATACGCGGACGAGGTCACTCTCGGCCGCGCCTTCGAGGGGAGACGACTCCTAGATGTCTGACGCCAAGCTGCACGCGACCGACCAGAACCCGGACGACTTCGCGGTCCAGATCGCGGACCAGGTCGAGAGCTTCCTGGTGGCCGTCACCGAGGTGGCGAAGGGCGACGAGCCGGGCTCGGCGGTTCCCTTCCTGCTCCTGGAGGTCTCCCAGCTCCTGCTGGCCGGCGGCCGTCTCGGCGCCCACGAGGACATCGTCCCCGACGAGCGCTACGAGCCCGACCCCGGCTTCGAGCCGGACGCGGACGAGCTCCGCGAGAACCTGGCCCGCCTGCTGGATCCGGTGGACGTCTACTCCGAGGTCTTCGACCCCTACGAGCCCCGCAAGGCGCCCGTGCCGGCCCGGATCTCCGACGACCTCGCCGACGTCATCGCCGACCTGCGCCACGGCATGGTCCACTACCGGGCGGGCCGCACCTCGGAGGCCCTGTGGTGGTGGCAGTTCTCCTACTTCTCCAACTGGGGCTCCACGGCCTCGGCGACCCTGCGCGCCCTGCACTCGGTGCTCGCCCACATCCGCCTTGACCAGCCCCTCGAGGAGCTGGACGGTCTGGACACCGACCAGTCGCCCCTGGGTGACGAGACGCTGGAGTTCGAGGCGGGCCGCGTGATGGCGGAGGAGATCGGCGGACAGCTGGGGCTGGGCACCGTCAAGCAGTGACACACGGCGGGCGGACCGCCACCGTCCCCGGCCCGTCCCCGACGTCTCCGGGGCGGGCCGGCCGCGTGCGAAGTGCTTGAAACTTAATTCACAGCTATCACTTCGGCGTCAGTGGGCAGGGAAGTCCCGACGGCGGGCTTCCGTGCGTCTCTCACGGTGCCCGCGAGTCTCACCATGCGGTACCCGGGAGGCGGATTTCGGGCGCTCGTTAGACTGAGCCGACCGCAGTACAAGGGCGTATGTGCGGGAAAGAGACAAACTGAGCGAGGAGCGCACGTGGGCCTTGTCGTGCAGAAGTACGGAGGCTCCTCCGTAGCCGATGCCGAGGGCATCAAGCGCGTCGCCAAGCGGATCGTGGAAGCGAAGAAGAACGGCCACCAGGTGGTCGTCGTCGTTTCCGCGATGGGCGACACGACGGACGAGCTGATCGATCTCGCCGAGCAGGTATCCCCGATGCCCAGCGGCCGGGAATTCGACATGCTGCTGACCGCCGGAGAGCGGATCTCCATGGCCCTGCTGGCGATGGCGATCAAAAACCTGGGCCACAGCGCCCAGTCGTTCACCGGCAGCCAGGCAGGCGTCATCACCGACTCGGTCCACAACAAAGCCCGGATCATCGACGTCACGCCGGGCCGCATCCGGACCGCGCTGGACGAGGGCAACATCGCCATCGTCGCCGGGTTCCAGGGTGTCAGCCAGGACAAGAAGGACATCACCACGCTCGGGCGCGGCGGGTCCGACACCACGGCCGTGGCCCTGGCCGCCGCGCTCGACGCCGAGGTCTGCGAGATCTACACCGACGTGGACGGCGTGTTCACCGCCGACCCGCGCGTGGTGAAGAAGGCGCGGAAGATCGACTGGATCGCCTTCGAGGACATGCTGGAGCTGGCGGCCTCCGGCTCCAAGGTGCTGCTCCACCGCTGCGTGGAGTACGCCCGCCGCTACAACATCCCGATCCACGTCCGCTCGTCCTTCAGTGGACACGAGGGCACGTGGGTCAGCAGTGAACCGATCAAGCAAGGGGACAAGCCGGTGGAGCAGGCCATCATCTCCGGTGTCGCGCACGACACCTCCGAGGCCAAGGTCACGGTCGTCGGCGTGCCGGACAAGCCGGGCGAGGCGGCCGCGATCTTCCGCACGATCTCCGACGCCGAGATCAACATCGACATGATCGTGCAGAACGTGTCCGCGGCCTCCACCGGTCTGACGGACATCTCCTTCACGCTCCCCAAGGCCGAGGGCCGCAAGGCCATCGACGCCCTGGAGAAGAACAAGGCCGGCATCGGCTTCGACTCGCTGCGCTACGACGACCAGATCGGCAAGATCTCCCTGGTCGGCGCCGGGATGAAGACCAACCCGGGCGTCACGGCCGACTTCTTCAAGGCCCTGGCCGACGCGGGCGTCAACATCGAGCTCATCTCGACCTCCGAGATCCGCATCTCGGTCGTGACGCGCGCGGACGACGTCAACGAGGCCGTGCGCGCCGTGCACACCGCCTTCGGACTCGACTCCGACAGCGACGAGGCCGTCGTCTACGGGGGCACCGGGCGTTGATCTCGGCAACGCGCCGACCGACGCTCGCGGTCGTGGGTGCGACCGGTGCGGTCGGCACGGTCATGCTGCGGATCCTGTCCCAGCGTGCCGACGTCTGGGGTGAGATCAGACTCGTCGCCTCGCCGCGTTCGGCCGGCCGCAAGCTGGCCGTGCGCGGCGAGGAGGTCGAGGTGCTGGCCCTGTCGGAGGAGGTCTTCGACGGGGTCGACGTCGCGATGTTCGACGTGCCGGACGAGGTCGCCGCGCAGTGGGCGCCCGTCGCCGCCGCCAAGGGCGTGGTCGTGGTCGACAACTCCGGCGCCTTCCGGATGGACCCGCAGGTGCCGCTGGTGGTCCCCGAGGTCAACGGGCACGCGGTGCGCAACCGGCCGCGCGGGATCGTCGCCAACCCCAACTGCACGACGCTGTCGATGATCGTCGCTCTGGGCGCGCTGCACGCCGAGTACGGGCTGCGCGAGCTGGTGGTGTCCTCGTACCAGGCGGTGAGCGGGGCCGGGCGGGCCGGGGTGGAGACCCTGCGGCAGCAGATCGCGCTGGTCGCCGGCACCGAGCTGGGCACCAGCCCCGGCGACGTGCGGCGGGCCGTCGGCGACAACACCGGGCCGTTCCCGGAGCCGGTGGCGCTGAACGTCGTCCCGTGGGCCGGGTCGCTGCGCGAGGACGGCTGGTCGTCGGAGGAGATGAAGGTGCGGGACGAGACCCGCAAGATCCTCGGGCTGCCGAAGCTTCCGGTGGCCGTGACGTGCGTGCGCGTCCCCGTCGTCACTACGCACTCCCTCACCGTCCACGCCCGCTTCCAGGACGAGGTCACCGTCGAGGGAGCCCGCGAGATCATCGCGACGGCGCCCGGTGTCGTCCTCTTCGACAACCCGGCCGCGGGGGAGTTCCCCACGCCCGCCGACGTGGTCGGCACCGATCCGACCTGGGTCGGCCGGGTGCGGCGGGCCCTGGACGACCCGACGGCGCTCGAACTCTTCGTGTGCGGGGACAACCTGCGCAAGGGGGCCGCGCTGAACACGGCGCAGATCGCCGAGCTGCTCGCGGCGGAGCTGTCCTGAGACCGAAGGTGCCGACCGGCGCTTTGGCTGATTGTAGGATCTTTCAAGCAATGTGAGCCGGTCGACGGTCCGAACCACTTGTATCGGGCACCTTTGGCATCCGAAGATTTTCCTCCCCGCTCTCCGCAACCGTGCGCAGGGCGGGGAGCGTCTTTGCGGTCACCCTTCGGTGTGCGCGGGCGTGCGAACGATCACGGCGTACGGGGGCGCGGTGGTCCGGGCGTGGGGACGCCCGTTCCTATGGGACACAGGGGAAGAGCGGGACATGAGACGGGTGCGCGGGGCCTTGGCCGATACAAAAGTGACGCCGGACGCGTACAACCCCCACCGGGGGAAGAGTGTCCAACTGGCGTGGCAGAGGTACTCGAACTCCCGATGGCGTCCCGCGGCGCGGCACTACGGCCGCCGCGCGGCGTCCTGCGACCCCGCACGCCCGGCGTGGCCGGCGGCATGCCGGTGATCGCGCCGATGCCCGCAGCGCGGCCCACCCGCGTCCCCAGCCAGCGTGACGGCGGCGGATCCGCCACGTCCGCGGAAGACACCTTGGCGGCCGGCACCACCGTCGACCACCTCACGGAGACCTACCGGGCCCACTACCGCTCGCTGCTCGGCCTCGCCGCCCTCCTCCTCGACGACACCGCCTCCTGCGAGGACGTCGTCCAGGAGGCCTTCATCCGCGTCCACTCCGCGCGCAAGCGTGTCCGCGACCCGGAGAAGACCCTCGCCTACCTGCGCCAGACGGTCGTCAACCTCTCCCGCTCCGCCCTGCGCCGCCGCATCCTCGGCCTGAAGCTGCTCTCCAAGCCGATGCCGGACATGGCCAGCGCGGAGGAGGGCGCCTACGACCAGCTGGAGCGCGACTCGCTGATCAAGGCCATGAAGGGCCTGCAGCGACGCCAGCGCGAGGTCCTCGTGCTGCGCTACTTCGCCGACATGACCGAGGCCCAGGTCGCCGAGACCCTCGGCGTCTCCCTCGGCTCGGTCAAGGCGTACGGATCACGCGGCATAGCCGCCCTGCGCATAGCCATGGAGGCGTCCGCGTGAGCGGGGATGCCGAAGACCGGGGCTTCCGAGGGAACGCCGACGGTCACGAAAGCCACGGGCCTCCCGCGCGGCAGAAGCCGACGACCTCGTCGCGCACACCGGAGCCGAAGCAATCGCACGCTGGGAACTCAACCGTGAACCACCACCTCGACGACCCGGGCCCAGAAGGGCTCGACTCGGACGAGCTGGCACTGCGCCGGATGCTGCACGACGCCGTCCAGGAGATGGCGCCCCGCGACGGCACGCTGGACCACCTGCGGCGGGCCGTGCCCGTCCGGCGGGCCCGCAAGCGCCAGGCAGCCGTCGGCATGGCGGCCGCGGCCCTCTTCCTGGGCACGGCCGTGCCCGCCGTGCTCCACGTCTCGGGGGCGGGCGGCTCCGACGCCAACCCTTCCATCGCCGGCCAGGCCTCACAGGCGCAGGGGGGCGTCGATCAGGGCAAGAACCCCGACGGCGGCTCCTCGGGCAGGGTCGGCGACTCCTCCGGTACGACCGGTGAGCAGGGCAAGGACGGCGCCACCGCCTCCGACCGGACCAAGGAGGCCGTGGGCGGCACCGCCTCCAGCGGCGCCGGCCCCACCTCCGCGTCCGAGGCCGGCGCACCCGCCTGCCGCCCGGACCAGCTGCAGACCGGCGCGCCCGCCGTCGACGTGCCCGACGCGGCCGGCAACGTCTACGGCGCCTTCCGGGTCCAGAACTCCTCCACCGCCGCCTGCACCGTCGGCGGCGCCGTCTCCGTGACGTACGAAGCGCAGGGAGCCGCCGACGCCACGAAGATCACCGTGGTCGAGCACGCCTCCGGCGACGTCGCGGCCGGCCTGCCCGACCCCTCCCTCTACGTCACCGGGCACACCCTCGCCCCCGGCTCCGCCTACGAGGTGAAGTTCGCCTGGGTGCCCTCCGAGACCTGTCCCACCGCGGGCGGCACCGGCGGCGACGGCGGCGGCACGGCATCCCCCTCGCCGACCCCGAGCGAGCCCACCGGCACGACCGGCGGCGAGACCACCACCGGCTCGTCGGCGCAGCTGTACACCGAGGACGGCACGGCGGACGGCAGCGTCGTCGTGACGTACACGGCCGACGGCGGCTCCCCGACGGCCAGGGCGACCGTTTCGGACGCGTGCGCGGGGACGATCTACCGGACGGGCGTGCTGGCGTCGTCGTGAGCCCGCGCTGACCGACCGGTGACCGCGGGCTCCTCCGGGAGGATCCCGAGCTCCGCGTCCCGCGCGAACTCCACCTCGCGCCGCAGCAGCCGGAACCACATGAACACCACGAACCCCGCGAAGACGAACCACTCGCCGGTGTAGCCCAGGTTCTGGAACGCCTTCAGGTCGAGGCCCGTGTCGGCCGCCGCCTTCGCGGGAACCGCCGTCATCCCCGGGTCGGCGGTGTCGAGGGTGATCCAGGCGTCGTAGAGGTCGTAGGGCACCAGGTTGACCAGCGACGCGGCGCTGATCGCCGCGGTCTGCCCGGCCGGCAGGCCGCCCTGGGCGCTCACACCGTTGTCGCCGGGCTGCTCGGAGGCCTGGAGCGCCCCGGTGACGGTGACCTCGCCGGTCGGCGCCGCCGGCGCCTTCGCCGCGTCGGCCCTCCCCGGCAGCCAGCCGCGCACGACGGGCAGCGCCCGGCCGCCGTCGGTGCGCAGCAGGGTCAGCACGTAGTAGCCGTTCTTCCCGTCCAGCTCCCGGCCGGGCACCAGCAACTGCCGGCCGTAGCGCCCGGTGGCGGTGGCCTGCCTGCCGGAGGTCGCCTTGTCCACGGGCAGCAGCTCGGCCAGCGGACGCGCGGACCCCGTACGGGCGGACCGTGCCTGCGCCTTCGCGTCACGATGGTCGTCCACCCGCGCCTCGAACCGGCTCAGCTGCCAGGACCCCATGAACACGCAGAAGGGGATGGCCAGCAGCACGAAGACGTTGATCCCCCACCATCGGGGCGTCAGCAGAAACCGGTACACACCCTCCACGGTACGGGGCGGACGCGCGGTCCCGGCCCGCGGGGTGAGCCTGTTCGGTGGGAAGCAGGTGCGAAGAGGGTGGGAAGTTGTCCACAGCCTGGGGACCTTGGCGTCTCGTTGTGGCCGCGGGCGGGCAGTATGGGGCCATGACTGAGAGCAATGGGTCCGCCGCACCCGAACGGTACGAGGACATGCCCGACTGGGAGAAGCGCTTCCGGGCGCCCCGGGTGTCGCTGCCCGACTGGGCGCAGGACGCCCCCGATCACTCCCTGTTCGTCTCGAACGCGACCGGGACGTACGAGCTGTACGCCTGGGACCGTGCCACCGGCGAACGGCGTCAGGTGACCCACCGGGCCAACGGCACGACGGACGGCGTGCTCTCCCCGGACGGCGCCTGGATCTGGTGGTTCGACGACAAGGACGGCGACGAGTTCGGAGTCTGGCGCCGCCAGTCCTTCGCCGGCGGCGAGGACGAGCTGGCGACGCCCGGCCTGGACGCCTCCTACCCGGCGGGCCTGGCCCTCGGCCGCGACGGCCGCACGGCCGTGGTCGGCCGCTCCACCGACGAGGAGGGCACGACGGTCCATGTGGCCCGGATCGGCGAACCTCCCTTCGAGCTCTACCGCCACCGTGAGTCGGCGGGCGTCGGCGACCTCTCCCACGACGGGAGCCTGATCGCCCTCGAGCACACCGAGCACGGCGACGCCATGCACTCGGCGCTGCGCGTCCTGCGCCCCGACGGCACGAGGGTCGCCGAGCTGGACGACACCCGCGGCGGCACCGTGGAGCTGGGCCTGGAGGTGCTGGGCTTCGCCCCGGTCGACGGCGACAGCCGTCTGCTGATCGGCCACCAGCGCCGCGGCCGCTGGGAACCCCTGGTCTGGGACGTGGCCACGGGCGCGGAGACCGACCTCGACCTGGACCTGCCCGGCGACGTCAGCGCCGAGTGGTACCCGGACGGCTCGGGCCTGCTCATCGTGCACAGCTTCGAGGCCCGCAGCGAACTGTTCCGCTACGACCTGGCGAGCGCGGCGCTGGAGCGGATCGAGACCCCGCCGGGCACGGTCTCCGGGGCCACGGCCCGCCCGGACGGCAGCGTGGAGTACCTGTGGTCCTCCTCGGCCAGGCCGCCGGCGGTCCGCTCGACGACCGGCGAGGTCGTTCTGGACCCTCCCGGCATGAAGTCCCCGGGCTCGGTCCCGGTGCAGGACGTGTGGGTG
The DNA here is from genome assembly GCF_055606485.1 of Streptomyces sp. NPDC037083. NCBI lineage: Bacteria > Bacillati > Actinomycetota > Actinomycetes > Kitasatosporales > Streptomycetaceae > Streptomyces > Streptomyces sp. NPDC037083. Next base: position 280,511 of record NZ_JBVJSQ010000010.1, read on the forward strand.
GAGGGCCCGGGCGGCCGCATCCACGCGCTGGTGCAGAAGCCGGCGGGCGCCACCGGCCCGCTGCCCACCGTCTTCGACATCCACGGCGGCCCGACCTGGCACGACAGCGACGCCTTCGCGGCGGCTCCGGCGGCCTGGGTGGACCACGGTTACGCGGTCGTCCGCGTGAACTACCGCGGCTCCACCGGCTACGGCCGCGCCTGGACGGACGCCCTGAAGCACCGGGTGGGCCTGATCGAGCTGGAGGACATCGAGGCGGTGCGGGAATGGGCGGTGAGCTCGGGTCTGTCCGACCCCTCCCGGCTGATCCTGACCGGCGGCTCCTGGGGCGGCTACCTCACCCTCCTCGGCCTCGGCGTGCAGCCCGACGCGTGGGCCCTGGGCATCGCGGCCGTCCCCGTCGCCGACTACGTCACGGCCTACCACGACGAGATGGAGGCCCTGAAGGCGATGGACCGCACCCTCATGGGCGGCACCCCGGAGGAGGTCCCGGAACGCTTCGAGGCGTCGTCCCCGCTGACGTACGTCGACAAGGTGCGGGTCCCGGTCTACATCTCGGCCGGCGTGAACGACCCGCGCTGCCCCATCCGCCAGATCGACAACTACGTCAAGCGCCTGGAGGCGAGGGGGGCGGTGCACGAGGTGTACCGCTACGACGCGGGCCACGGCTCGCTGGTGGTGGACGAGCGGATCAAGCAGGTGCGTCTGGAACTGGAGTTCGCGGAACGGCACCTCCGGTAGGGAGGGGGGCTCGCGGCGGCGCGCGGGGGCGTGAGCGGCTCCTGGGCTGAGGCGCCAGCGGTGGCCTCCGGGGGAGGCGGCGGAGGCCCGCGGGAGCGGAGGGTGCCGGGGGAGGCGGCGGAGGCCCGCGGGAGCGGAGGGTGCCGGGGGAGGCGGCGGAGGCCCGCGGGAGCGGAGGGTGCCGGGTGAAGTGGAAGGGGCCGGGGGAGCGGAGGGGACGGAGGAAGCGGAGGTGGTCCGGCGGGCCACGCAGGCCGCCCCGCGGGGTCCGTCGGCTCCCCACGGACGTACGCGGGCCGGACGTGCTCGGCCTCCGCCCACTTCCGCGCCTGCGCCCGCCCCTACACCCCCGGGGCCCCTCGGCGCCTGCGCCGCAGCAACTCCGCCATGCCCCGCCGGGTCGCGGCCAGCACCACCCGGTCCGAGCCCCGCAGGACGTACTCGTCCTGCAGATCCCACACCAGCCCCGGCCCGCCCTGCCGGTCCCGGCCGGTGTCCAGGGCCAGCACCCGCCAGTACCCGGCCCGGAACGCCTCCCCGACCGTCTTCCCCTCCAACTGCGCGTAGCCCGCGACCTCCAGCGCGGCGAACAGCAGCACGCGCCGCTCCACCGGGATCGCGCCCAGGATCTGCCGTCCCATCATCGCCCCGGCGAACGCGGGCGCCGCGAGGTGCGAGACGCTCCGGCTGCGGGTCAGCGCCTGCGGATGCGCCGCCCGCAGGGTGCGGTACACGGCGGTTGCGAAGTCGTCGTCGTACAGCCGCAACACCACCCGCAGATCGGGCCGCAGCGACCGCGCGTACAGCGCGGCCTCCAGATTCGTGGTGTCGGAGCTGGTCACCGCCAGCAGCGCGTGCGCGCGGTGGATCTTCGCGGCCTCCAGCACGCCTTCCTGCGTGACGTCCCCCAGCACCACCGGCACCCGAAGCCGCCGGGCCACCGCCAGCCCCCGGGCCTCGGGACCCGCCTCGACGCACACCACCGGGATGTTCAGCTCACGCAGCCGGGTCAGCACCCGCGTGCCGATCTTCCCCAGTCCGAGCAGCACGACATGCCCGCCGAGCCCCCGGGGAGGCCGGCGCAGCGCCCCTGCCCCGCGGAACGTCCCGAGCGCCTCCAGCACCGCCGCCAGCAGCACCGGCAGCAGCAGCAACCCGATCAGCCCGGACAGCAGTTGGAGGACCTGGCGTCCGGTGGTGGCCCCGACCGCCGGGTCGTTGATGGCGAACAGATCCAGCAGGGTCAGGTACAGCGCCCCCAGCGGATGGATCCCGGTGGCCAGCCACAGGGCCACCGCCAGCGCGAACACGCACCCGACCAGTCCGGCCAGCGACCACCGCAGCCGCCGCGAGAACAGCGAGGCGAACGGCGCCACGACGCCGACGCCGCGCCCGGAGGGCAGTGCGGGTCCGGCGGAGTACGCGACCTGTTCCAGGACGACCGACCCGCGTCTGCCCGAGGCCGCGGCCTCCCGCACCGCCGCCGCGTCGGGCAGCAGCAGCGGCCCCTGCTCGCCGCTGGCCTCGGAACCGTCCGCGAAGGCCGGGTCGTTGCCGTCGGCGGAGAGCAGCGCGAGCGTGGGGCGGCCCGGCTCGCCGGCCTCGCCGGGCCCCGTCGGCGGCCGTTCGACGGCGCGCAGCAGCAGCCCGTCCGTCTGGACGACCTTGCTGGTCCCGACCAGGGCGGTCGCGGCGAGCGCGGGCGCGGCGGTGTCGGCGTCGGACAGCACGGTGGTCGAGGCGTCGCCCCCCGCGTACCCGGGGTGCCCGGAGTGGTCCGGGCGTCCCGGGCGCGAGGAGCCCGCAGCGTCCGGGGAGCCCGAGGAGTCCGGGCCGCCGCCGGTGGCCAACGCCGCGGCCTGGTCGAGGAGTTCCTCGATGTGCTGCCCCAACCGCCGGTTGTAGAGCCGCAGGACGAGCCGCAGCCGGGGGTTGAGCCGGCGGGCGGTGAGGGCGGCGCGGATGTTGGTCTCGTCGTCGTCGTACACGAGGGCCAGTGCGGCGGCCCGCTCCACGCCCGCCTCGGCGAGCACCGCCTCGGTGGCCTCCACGGCCTCCAACGTCCTTTGCCCGCCCACGGGTTCGCTCGACGCGACGGGCTGCGCGCCGTTGCCCGCCGCCCGGTTGACGGCCGCGCTCACCACCCGGTCGAGCAACGCCGCGGACACCGCCCGGGCCCTCCCGACGACCGGCGGCCGGACCGTGCGCTCGGCGGGCGGCACGACGAGCGTGACCTGCTCCTCGTACACACCCCTCAGTTCGGCGGCGAGCCGGTGCGCCAGGCCGTCGTCGCCGCACACCACCATGTGCGCGCCGGCGGCGCCCGGCGGCTGACCCTGATTCGGAACGCTTGCCACGAGGGAGAAGACTGCCTCACCGGGACGCGAGGTTCCACGCAGGACGTGAACACCCGGACGAACGACGTGAACACCGCGACGAACGACGTGAACGACGGGAGGAACGACCTGAACGACGGGAGCGGAACTCTCGTATGAAAGGGGAGGGAATGCGAGAAACAGGCAGCAGGCAGAACACGGAAGCCGGAGGTGCCCGACCCGTGGCCATCGCCAAAGCGGCCCCGCACGACGAGGACATGCGCGGGGACCGGCCGGAGCCGTCGCCCGCGCCGCCCGACCGGCCCGACCGGACCGCCCGTCCGAGTTCGCCCCTCGTGCTGACCATGCTGCTGCTCCTGATGGTGCTGCTGCAGAGCCCGATCCGCCGCGCGCTGTCCGCGCCGGTGATGCAGAGCTGGATGACGGTGTTCGTGGCGGTGGTGGTCCAGGCGCTGCCGTTCCTGGTCGTGGGGGTGCTGCTGTCCGCGGCCATCGCCGTCTACGTGCCGCCCTCCTTCTTCGCCCGTGCGCTGCCCTCGCGCCCCGCGCTCGCGGTGCCGGTCGCCGGGGTCGCGGGCGCGGTGCTGCCCGGCTGCGAGTGCGCGTCGGTCCCGGTGGCCGGCGCTCTGGTCCGGCGGGGCGTGACCCCCGCCGCGGCCCTCGCCTTCCTCCTGTCCGCCCCGGCGATCAACCCGATCGTGCTGACGGCGACGGCAGTGGCCTTCCCGCGCGACCCCGAGATGGTGCTGGCCCGGTTCGCGGCCAGTCTGCTGGCGGCGTGCGCCATGGGCTGGCTGTGGCAGCGGCTGGGCCGCACGGACTGGCTGCGCCTGCCCGCCCACGCACCGCACGAGGGGGAGACGAAGGGAGCCGCGTTCTGGGACTCGGTCCGCCACGACGTGATGCACGCGGGCGGTTTCCTGGTGGTGGGCGCGATGGCGGCGGCGACGCTGAAGGCCGTCGCCCCGGAGAGCTGGCTGCGCACGGCGGCGGACAACCCGGCGGTGGCCGTGCTGACCCTGGCGGTCCTCGCGGTGGTCCTCTCCATCTGCTCGGAGGCGGACGCGTTCGTCGCCGCGTCCCTGACGCAGTTCTCCCTCACGGCCCGGCTCGCCTTCCTGGTGGTCGGCCCGATGATCGACCTCAAGCTGTTCGCGATGCAGGCGGGAACGTTCGGCCGGGGCTTCGCGCTGCGCTTCGCCCCGGCGACCTTCACGCTGGCCGTCGCGTCGGCGCTGCTCACCGGGTGGGTGCTGCTGTGAACCGGCACTCCCAGTCGGCCGTCCTCTTCCTCCTCGGCGCGGCCCTGCTGCACGCCGGCACCACCGACCTGTATCTGCGTTACGTCAAGGCGGGCCTGCGGCCCCTGCTGCTGGCTGCCGGTGCGATCCTCGTCGTGACGGCGCTCGCGACGGCCCGCTACGAGCGGCGCAGGGCGAAGGAGCGCAGGCCGGACGCCCACTCCCACCCCGAACCCCGGGTCTCCTGGCTCCTGATCCTGCCCCTCCTGGCGCTGATCCTGGTCGCCCCGCCGGCCCTGGGCTCGTACAGCGCGACCCGCGCCGGCACGGCCCTGCAGGAGCCGCTCGCCTATCCCTCCCTGCCCGCCGCCGATCCCCTCCCGCTGAGCGTCGTCGACTACGCGGGACGGGCCGTGTACGACCACGGCCGCACCCTCGCCGGCCGTCGGATCCGGCTGACCGGCTTCGTGGCCCTGGACCGCGACGGAACCCCCTATCTGGTCCGCATGGCCCTCAACTGCTGTGCCGCGGACGCCCAGCCGGTCAAGGTCGGCCTGACCGGCAACATCCCCCCGGTCCTCCAGCCGGACGCCTGGCTGACGGTCACCGGCGCCTACACCCCTCGCGTCACCCGCGACCCGGTCAACGACGGGCCGATCCCCTTCATCGAGGTCACCGAGGCCAAGCCGGCGCCGACGCCACGGGACCCCTACGACGAGTCCTGGAACAACTGAGTCCCGGAGCAGCCGAGCCCCGGAACCGCCGAGTCCTGGACCGCCGCGCCCCGGACCGCCGAGCCCCGGAACCGCCGAATCGTGCGACAGCTGAGGCGTGGGATCAACTGAGGGCTCACGGCGGATCACGATCGGTGCGGCAGGGCCGCCGCCGTAAGCGATCGGCCCGGTTAAGCCTTCCTCAACCTCTGGTGGCCGGGCGGTGAGCGCCCCATGATGGGGCCATGACGGCGGCCTCGCGTGCCATGGCACGACTGGCGATCTGGCCGGACCTCGCAGAGGGCCGGCCCAGTTGCGGCACCGGCCGGGCACTTCGCTCGGGCGTGGTCGAGATCGTGCACTTCCACTCCGACCGGAGTGTCGACCTGCATCTGACCACCAAGGCGATCCGCCGTTTCGAGCGGGACCTGAGACACTCCACGGCCATCCGGCTGCTGCCCGGATCGTCCTGGGTCACCGTGCACCTGGAGTGCGAGACGGACATCGACCTGCTCATGACACTCGTCAGCGCCGCTCTGCAGGCCCACCAGAGGCATCCCGACGCCGACGACGCGCCCCTTCCGCGGTGCAACGACCACCGGGAAGCGGCGCTCACCCGCCAGAGCGTCGGCGGTATGTGAACTCCGTTCACGCCAGGGCCCGTTCAGCCGTCCGCCCGTGGGCTCCTTCGTCGACCCACGACGGACTGGTTAGCTGACGGACCGTCAGATATGGTCGGTGGCAACGGAACACGTGCCGACGCAGAAGGGGTGAGTGCCATGGCGGCCGACCCGGACCGTTCGACCCGAGCTCCACACGCTCCGCAGCCCCCGCCGGGCGCACCCCGCTGGGTGGCGATGTTCTACGACCCGTCCTCGGCGTCCTGGCGGTCGGCCGCCGAATCCCCCGACCGCGCCCCCGTGTTGTATGCGATCGGCGAGATGACGCAGGTCAGACGAGCCAGGGGCGACGACGTGACCGTCGTCCTGTGGGGTCCGGACGGCGGCGGGTGGCAGCGCTTCGACCCGGCCGCGGCGGACGCCGCCGACGCCCTCGCGCCCGAGCCCGCCGTCCCGCCGCCGGACGACGGGCCCGCGCGGGCCGGCCACGCCAGGCTCGCGGAACGCCTGGAGGACCGCCGCCACCAGGTCCTCATGACGGGTCTGGGCAAGGCGGGCCTCTACGACCTCGCGCCGGACGACGTGACGGCTGTACGGACCCTGGTCGACCGCGTCGACGAGACCACGCTGCGCCGGGTCGCCCACTGGATGGCCGTGGCGGGCAGGCCGGTTGAGTGACCGGCCCGACGGGCAGTCAGGTCGTATGAGAGTGTCCGTGGACCCAGAGGTGTGTTACGGCTCCGGAGAGTGCGTCCACCGTGTGCCCTCCGTCTTCACCACGGTGGACGGGCTCGGTGCCGTCCTACCCGGGCGCGAGGACACGGGCGAGGACCCGCAGGTGCGGGCCATGGCCGAGAGCTGCCCGTCGCAGGCCATCGTCCTCGGCCGGGGCGGGTCCTAGAGCCTGTCCGGGGCCGGGTGGCTCCAGCGGAAGGACTCCAGCGCCCGCGCCCTGGCCTCCACCACCGCCATGCGCACCGCGCGCTCCTCGGGGTCGACGTGCGCGGGGCGGCCCGTCACCTGGCCGTCCCACTTGCGGTAGAACAGCCCGACCTCGGCCGAGAACCAGCCGCGGCTCACCGCGCCGAGCGCCAGCAGTAGGCCGGTGTCCTCGGACGCCGGCAGGGCCATCCAGCCGCCGAGGGCAAGCAGCAGGTCCCGCCGGACGAAGAGGCTCGCGGGGTGCACCGGTGCGCGGAAGTCGTTCCTCTTCCAGTGGTCGAGCACGGCCCCCCGCTCTATGGGGCCCTCGGCGGGATCCCCCGCGAAACCGACCGTGGAACCGTCCGGCAGGAGGTCGAGGGTGCGGGAGGTCGCCCAGCCGAGCCCCGGGTCGCCTTCCAGGGCGGCCAGGTCGCGGGCGAGGGCGCCGGGCGCGAGCCGGTCGTCGGCGTCGAGGACCTTCACATATGCGCCCTCGGTGTGGGCGAGCGCCATCGTGCGGGCCACTCCGGGCCCGCCCGGGCGTCCCTGACGGAAGGTCACACGGTTGTCGTCGGGCACGTGCCGCACGACCTCGTCGGTCGTACCGTCCTCCTGGATCACCCAGTGCCACTCCCAGCCTGCGGGCAACTCCTGTGCACATAAAGACTGGTGAGCCTCAGTCAGGTACCGGGCGGAAGGGGCGTGCACGGCGGTGACGACGACGACGCGCCGGCGCACGGCGGCACTCACCGCCCTTCCGCACGGGCGGTGGACGGCGGCTCCGTGCGGTCACCGGGGAGCGTGGCCTCGGGGACGTTCACCGCTTGGGCCCGGAACTCCAGTCTCGCGGAGGCGAGGCGGGTGTCGTCATCCGCCGCTCCCGCCGCTCCCGCCGCTCCCGTCGCGGCACGGGCGGCCTCGGACCGACGGGCCCGGTCCTTCTCCCACTGACGCCGGTCGTCGTCTCGGACCGGGATCACTTCGTAGGTCATGGGCACGCCAACACCCTACGGGCTGCGGGCTCCTGGGCAGCGAAACGCCCGGTCGCTGGCGACGGGGGATGCACCAGCGACCGGGCTATGGCCAAGGCTAACAAGGCTGCTGGTCCGGCGGGAGCCGACTTCTCACCTGCCCCGCCGTTGTGACGGGGATCACTCCCCGAGGCCGGTTCCGTCGCCGCCCCGCTCACTCCTCGCTCACTCCTCGCAGGGAGGCTCGTAGGACAGCCGGGGCAGGTACTCGTGCCACTCCTGCGCCGTCAGCACGCCTCGGGTGGTCGCACAGATGCGGTCGATGGCCTCGTCGACGTCCAGGTCCCACAGCCGTACCGTGTCGACGCCGCTGGAGACGCCCAGCAGATGGCTGCGCGAACTGAACGACAGGAAGTTGCCCGTCTTGGCGTTGGGGCTCATCGACTGGCCGATCGGGGAGGCCCCGCCCGGGTCGGCGACGTTCCACAGCCGGACGGTGTTGTCGTTGCCGCCGCTGGCGAGCGTGTCGCCGTCCCGGCTGAAGGTCAGCGACACGACCGCCTCGGTGTGACCGGTCAGGGGCGAGCCGCGCCGGCTCGCGTCGGCCGGGTCGCCGACGTCCCAGAGCCGGACGCTGTCGTCGTCGCTGCCGCTGGCCAGCGTGTGGCCGTCCGGGCTGTAGGCGAGCGCGTTGACCGGCCCGGCGTGCCCGGTCAGCGGCGAGCCGAGCGCGGTGGCGTGCCGCGGGTCGGCCACGTTCCACAGCCGCACGGTGTGGTCCGCGCTGCCGCTGGCCAGCGTGCGGCCGTCCGGGCTGAAGACGAGCGCGTTGACGAACCCCCGGTGGCCGGTGAGCGGGACGCCGAGCGCGCTGACGTGCGCGGGGTCGCCGACGTCCCACAGCTGGATGGTGCGGTCGTCGTAGGCGGTCGCCAGCGTGCGCCCGTCCGGGGCGAAGGCCAGCGCGTCGGGGCCCATGAACCGGGTGCGCAGCTCGACGGGCGGCCCGGCGGACACCGGCCGGGCCGGGTCGGTGACGTCCCACAGGTGCACCGCACGGTTGGCCGTCAGCACCGCGAGCGTACGGCCGTCGGGCGAGAACGCGAGGGTGCGCTCGCCGCCGTCGCCGGGCATGAAGGGCGCGCCCAGCGTCACGGGCCGCCCAGGATCGGCCACGTTCCACAGCCGGACCCGGCCGTCGCGGGCGGCCGTCGCGAGGACCCGCCCGTCCGGACGGAACGAGCCGCTGCGGCCGATCATGTCCGACGCCGGGACCGACCACAGCCGCACCTTGCCGTCGCCGCTGCCAGTGGCGAGAGTGCGGCCGTCGGGGCTGAAGCCGACGGCGTACATCTCGCCGCTGCTGCCCGCGAGCGGTTCGCCGACCTGGGAGGGGTAGGCCGGGTCGCTCACGTTCCACAGGCTGGCCGTGCTGTCGGCGCTGCCCGCGGCGAGCAGGGTGCCCGAGGGGTTGAAGGCCACCGACCACACCGGGCCGGTGTGCCCGGTGAGCGGCGCGCCGAACTGGGCCGCGCGCCGGGGATCGGCGACGTTCCACAGCCGGACGGTGTCGTCCGCGCTGCCGCTGGCGAGCGTGTCCCCGTCGGGGCTGAAGGCCAGCGAGTGCACGGTGTCGGTGTGGCCGGCCAGGGCCGTGCCGACCGGCTTCGCACGGCGCGGCACCGTCGTGTCCCACAGCCGGATCGTGTTGTCGTCGCCGCCCGCCGCCAGGGTCCGGCCGTCGGGGCTGAACGCCACCGAGCGCACGGCGGCGGTGTGCCCGGTGAGCGGCGCGCCGAGCGCGACCGGCCGGTCCGGCTCGGTCATGTCCCACAGCCGCACGGTGTGGTCCTCGCCGGCCGAGGCCAGGGTCCGCCCGTCCGGGCTGAACGCGAGCAGGTAGATCGTGCCGGTGTGGCCGGTCAGGGGCGCCCCGAGCGGACGCGGATGAGCGGGGTCGCGGACGTCCCACAGCCGGACGGCGCCGTCGTCGCCGGCACTGGCAAGGGTGGCGCCGTCCGGGCTGAACACCGCGCTGCTCACCCAGCTCCGGTGACCGGTGAGGGGCTTGCCCAGCGGCCGGGGGCGGGACCGGTCGGCGACGTCCCACAGCCGGACGGTCCGGTCGTAACTGGCGGTGGCCAGCACCCTGCCGTCCGGGCTGAACGAGGTGAGGTAGACGGCGCCGGTGTGCCCGAGCAGGGGCGTGGCCAGCGGCGCGTTCACGATCGAGATCAGCCGGTTCCGCGTCCCCTGGTCGTCCGGCCGCAGGCGGTGCGCCACCAGGTCGAGCTGCGCGGACAGCGACGGATCCGTGTACTGGACCCGGTCGGCCTCCGCGACCACCTGCTCGAACACGGCGTCGTTGCGCTGCTGCCACGCGATGACGGCCGCGCTGACGGCGAGGACGGCGAGCACCACCAGCGCCGACACCGCGCCCCTGCTGAGCAGCACCATGCGGCGGCGCAGCCGGACCGACGCGGCCAGGAACTCCACCGCGCTGCGGGTCAGGAAGGTGTCGCCGGCGGACTTCGCCCAGCCGCGCGCCTGCTCCAGCCGGGAGCCCCGGTAGAGCAGCGCCGAATCGCGGTCGGAGTTCTCCCAGGCCCGCCCGTCCTCCTCCAGCCGCTGGCGCAGCAGATGATCGCCGCGGCCCTCCTCGATCCAGTCGCGCAGCCGCGGCCAGGCGTGCAGCAGGGCCTCGTGGGTGATCTCCACGGTGTCCGCGTCCAGTGTCACCAGCCGCGCGCGCACCAGCGCCTCGAGCGACTCCTCCGTCTTGCCGGGGTCGGCCGACTCCTGCGCCAGCTGCCTGCGCGTGCCCCGGCGCCGGGTGGCCTGGGTGTCCTCGCCGAGCCGGACCAGACGCAGCAGAAGCAGCCGCGCCGCTGTGCGGGCCGCCGGGTCGAGCCCGGACCAGGCCTGCTCGGCGGTGGCCGCCACCGCGCCCTGGATTCCGCCCGCCGCGCGATAGCCGGCCAGCGTCAGACGCCCCGCCTTCCGGCGCTGCCAGGTCGCGAGCAGGGCGTGCGACATCAGGGGAAGCACCCCGGCGTGCGCCCCGCGCGGGCCGTCGGCGCTCACCTCCCGGATGATCAGCTCCGCCAGCCCCGGTTCGAGCTCCAGCCCCACGGCGCGGGCCGGGCCGGTCACCGCCTCCCGCAGCTCCGGGGTGGTCAGCGGCCCCAGCACCATGTGCCGGTGCTGCAGCGCGTCGGAGAGCTCGGGGTGACTGAGGCACTGCTCGTAGAAGTCGGCGCGAACCCCGAGGACGACGAGGACGGGGGGCGCCGCGCCCGGCGCGGTCGGCGCGTTCGGATCACCGGGTGCGTCCGTCTCACTGGTCTCCGGTGTCTTCGGCGTTTCCGGCGTTTCCGGGGTGCAGGCGGCGTGCAGAAGCTGGACGAACGCGCGCCGGTGCGCCTCGTCGGGACAGAGAGTGAACAGCTCCTCGAACTGGTCGACGATGATCACCGCGGGGGCGGTGGGGGCGGTGGAGGTGCCGGGGGCGCTCGGGGCGCTCGGGGTGGGGCTTGCGGTGGATCCGGTTGGCGGATCGGTGTCGGCGGGGGTGGCGGGGAGACCGGCGGCGGGGCCGGCCGCGGAGGACGACTCCGCGCGCGTAGACCCTTGCGGTGCCGACCCCTGTGGTGCTGACCCCTGTGGTGCTGACCCCTGTCGTGCCCACGCCGTAAGCGCCTCGCGCACGGCGCCTGCTGGGTAGGCGGCCCTCGCTCGACCGGCGGTGAGGTCGGCGAGCCCGGCGTCGCGGCGGACACGATCGGAGAGTTCGTCGAGTTGGGGGATGTGCCGGGAGAGCTCGCCGAGTGGATCGGCTCCGGGCACGAGCTGCAGCACCTCCGCCGCCTCGCCGCCGTCGCCCCCGCCCAGCGCGCCGTTCTGCAACGCGGGCACGAGCCCGGCGCTGAGGAGGGAGGACTTTCCGGCCCCGGAGGCGCCGACCAGCATGACCAGGCCCCCCGTCCGCCGGGCCGCGCGTAACTGGGCGACGAGTGCCTCGGTGCTCCGCTCACGCCCGAAGAACCAGCGGGCGTCCTGCTCCCGGTAGGAGGCGAGCCCCCGGTACGGGCAGACGCTCCCGGGGACGCCGGGCCCCTCGGCAGAGGTCCGGTCCTCGGTCGCGGACCGCTCCTCGACCGGATCGGCCACGGCCTGCTCCCACAGCCGCTGCCACTGCGCGAGGTCGTAGAGACCGGGGGAGACCGGGACGGGACGCGAGCGACGCGCCTCGGGTATCAGGACCTGCAGCACCGCGGCGAGGGCCGCAAACTGAGCGGGAACGTTCTTGGCCCGCCGCCAGTCGCTGATCCGCTGGGCGGACACCCGCACGGGCCGTCCGCGCTCGTCGACCCGCTGCAGTCGGACGACCGACTCGGACACGCGCTTGAGGGGAGGATTGCCGGCCTCCCTGTACAACAGCGCGAGCCGCTCCGCGAAAGCTGTGCGTGCCCCCGAGTCGGGACTCAAGGCCTCCACTCCTTTCTTCCCCCACACCTGGAATCCGGACCGGAAAAACCACTTTATATGCCTGACCTGCGGTGAAGCAGTGGACCGGACGCCGTGCCCTCCTCGCGCAAGGCCTCACCTGGCAGGATCCCGAAACAGAAGCGCACCGACCGGGCGCGGTACGGCGACTGCGGTAGCGGTACAGCCGACCGATCCGCCCGCAGCGCGAACCGCGCCGTCTCGACGCGGTCGACGCCGTCCGCACCGTTCGTCACCGGTCCGCACGAGGGGAGGGACCGGAGCCGAACGGTGCGGCGAGCGAAGATCCGGCCCTACCTCCAGCCGACGTCACCCGCGTGACCAAGAGAACGCGCGCCACAACAACACGCACGCGTCCCTTGAGGCGGCACAAGGACCACCGACGGACCGCGCTCAGGCGGCGCTCCGAGGTCCGAGGTCTGAGGGCCGAGTTCTGAGGGTCTGGGGCCGAGGGCTGGGGTGCTGAGGTCTGGGGTTCTGGGCCTGGGGTTCTGGGGCCTGGAGCCGGCATCCGGGTCGGCGAGAACGACTACGGGGCCAGGCCTGCGCGAAGGCGGTCCGCCTCTCCGACGGCTGACGTGGGTACGCGGGCGGTACACGACACCGCGCCGGACACGACACCGCGAGGGCGACAACACCGCGAGGGGCACGACACGGGGCGAGGGCACAACACGGCGCGAGGGCACGACACCGCGGGGGGACACGACACCGCGCGCCAAGGGCACTCCCAGCCGACGTCTCCGCCGAGGTCCCCACCGACGTCTTCGCCGAGGTCCCGACCGACGTCTTCGCCGCCGCGTGTTCCTGCACTGCGTTCATGGCCGGACGGCCCATGAGGCGGGGTCCGCTCAGGAAAACCCGCCTGAACGGCCGTGAACGTAGCCGACTGAGCTAGCTCGCCCTGCGGCGGGACGTGCTCACGTCCGAGCCGGATGCGTGCGCATCTTCGGCCGGGAAAGAGGCCGGGTCAGAGCCCGGGAAGGTCTCGTCCTCCCCGAAGTCCGGGGCCTGGAACGGGTTCGTAGTCGGAGGCGGCGATGCCGTCACGGCGTGCGTGAGAGCCCCCTCCGGAGCGGAGAACAGCAAGGTCAGGTCTATGAGAGGTCTCCCATTCGATTCAGGCCCGGGAAAGGGCCTGGCGTGCCGTGACCGGGCACAGCGGTTCTACAGCTTGCTCATCTTGGAGTACGGACTCAAGATCCGCTGTTGCCCGGAACCGAAATCCACGAGCGCCGCGATTCCGTCCTCGATGCCGATCACCCGGCCGAGTCCGTACATGTCGTGGGTGACCTGGTCACCCACGGCGAAGTGCTTGGGAGGTGGCGCGACCGGTGCCTTGAAAGGGCTGGTAGGCAGGTAGCGCTTCTGTGCAGCTGGCTTTGTCATTGTCTCCAGTATGGCCTGCACCCGCCGGTTCGAGGCAGCCGTCCGCGTGCGCTCTTCGCCACGGCCCGCGCCCGCGGCCACCGCTCCCGCCCCGGGAATCCGCAGTCACCCGCCCCTGACCTGGGACTTCGCCCCGGCCGAAAGGTGGGCGCCCCGACAACTTGATGCCTCGTTTACTTCGACTACTTCCGCTGATTTTCTGCATCCGGCGCACTTGTGGCAGGAGTACCCGGCCGGGAGGGCGCCCGCGGGGGCCAGATTTCACTTCGCGGACGGAGCCACTCCCTCGCGCGGAGCGACCCCTTACTGACAGGCTCGGACCCGTGACGTACGTAGTGACCGTGGACACCTGCATCCCGGAGGGCATTCCGGAGATGGATCCGCTTCAGCGTGCCGGCGCCGTGGCGCTGATCGAGGACGGCTTCGACTCCGTCCGGGCGGTCGAGGGGCCGGACGGCGTGCAGGTCGACCTTCTCGACACCATCGTGTCCGTCCACCCGGGCGGCGCCCTCCTCAGGGTCGTCGTGGACGCTCCGGCGCTGGAGTTCGCCGAGGACTCGGTGCAGGTGCTCGTGGACGAACTACTGGAACGAACCGAGCTGTTGGCCGACTGGACGATCGAGCGGTGCGAGGTCGAGCTGCACCAGGACAGGGCCAGGGCGAGCCTGGACGCGGCCGACGGCCCGGACGCCCCGCCCGACGACCCCGCCGCACGCAAGGCCCGCCACACCGCGGCCCCACCCCCGGAAGCCGCCGAGGACGGTCACGAGGCCGGGGAGACGACGACGGCCGTACGCACCCGCATGCTCGCCCTGGCCGACGAACTGCGCTCCTTCCCCCTGGCGATCTTCGGAAGGGGAGGCGACGAGGCCGGGGACGCCGAGGACGATCCCGGCGACGCCGGACGCGACACGGACGAGAAGGACCGGAGCGCCAGACTCGCCGCCGGCGCGCTCGTCTACGCGACCGACATCCTGGTGACCGAGTTGTTCGAGGACATGCAGGTCCTCGTCCAGGAGGACACGACCGTCGCGGAGTGCGAAGGCCCCCTGTGGCACCTGGAGCGCCTCCCCGACCGCTACGCCCTCCAGTACGACGCCGGCTTCGCCCGCCGCTTCCTGGTGACGGTGATCGCCATGACCACCCGCTTCACCGACGGCAGCTTCCGGCGCCCCGGCTGCGTCGCCGAGGAGCTCGCCCTGAGGTTCCTGCTCCACCAGGCGACCACGACCCTGGAACTGCACGGCCTTCTCGACGACGAGGTGTCGGCCGCACTCGACGCGTTCACGGACAACGTGTACGAGGACATGGACCACGAGTGGCTCTACGACGACCCGGCCGACGACACCGACGAACCCCCCACCGCAGCCGCCCTCGCGCCCCCCACGGCCTTCAGATCCTGGTTCACCCCGTTCGACGACACCAGACACCTCCATCCCCCCACAGCAGACGCACCAGAGGGAGCCCGCTGACCCAACCACCCGGACACCGCCGGACGTTCAGCGGCCCGGGCCGATGCGGTCGAGACGGCGAACGAGATCCCCGACAGTCGGGACTGCACCGCGCTCAGGACGGGAGTCATGCCGCCGACTTCACCTCGACGCGCCACCGTTCGCCGTGTCACCCTGAGGGCGGGCGTATGCCGACGGCCGCGGCTACCTGTCCCTGCTCTCGACGCTCTCGACTTCGCTGTCGGCCTGTCCGGTGGGCGGTCGGCCGCTTCCCTGACGCCATGCGGAGTAGAGGATCGCCACGGCCGAGGCGACTCCGATGATCTGGTCGGACGGAAGCCCCAGCGCGATCAATGTCACCACCGCCACGACGATGGTGACGAGGGCGCAGAGTTCGGCGGTGCGATGGCGCATCAGATGCCTTTCACGAGCTGAAGTTCAGTGACGTGGCCAGCTTTCTGGGGCGCACCCCCGGGTCGGAAGTTCGATCTTTTGATCAACTGGATCAACTGCGATACCAGGACGATCTAATCCGGGGGGATCATGGAGAACGGGCGCAGGCGAGGGCATCCGTGGGCAGCGCCCGACAGGGGCCTCGCGTCCACCGTGTTGCAGCAGACCGGTGTCGCGTCGCCGCGGTGTCCCGCAGCAAGCTTCTTGCCTCGGTTCAGTCGGCCGTGGCCGGGCCGAACCAGGCGCTGAGGGCGGTCCGGAGGGCGGCGGGGTCGGGGGTGGCGCCGGCGTGTGCGGTCCAAGCGACGTGGCCGTCGGGGCGGATGAGGAGCGCGGCGGGGGCGGGAGTCTCGTCGACCGGCCAGACGGGCCAGTGGTCGGCCGTGGACCGGGCCTCGACGAGGTCGACGCGATCGGCCCAGCTCTCGGCCGTGGCCGCCAGTGCGGTGTCACCGCGGAGGTCGAGCAGCACGGGGCGCGCGGTGTGCAGCAGTTCGAAGACGCGACGCCGGCCGTCCCCGGTCTTCAGATCGACGTCGGGGACCCGGCGGCCGGTCAGCGGGTGGTCGTCGCTCATGGGGTAGCGGAGGTCCAGTGCGGTGATCATGCCACCCAGGTGCCGGTTGACGTCGTCGTATTCGATGAGCGAACGGAGTACGTCGCGCAGCGCGTCGGTCTGCGGGCCCGGACGCGTCAGCGCCGCCTGTGCCCGGGTGTTGTGCAGCACCCGTTCCGCGACCGGATACCGCTCGGCGTGGTAGCTGTCCAGCAGGATCTCCGGCGCCCGGCCGTGCACCACCGAGGCGAGTTTCCAGCCGAGGTTGACCGCGTCCTGGACCCCCAGATTCAGTCCCTGGCCACCTGCCGGGAAGTGGATGTGAGCCGCGTCGCCCGCCAGCAGCACCCGGCCTTCCCGGTACCGCTCGGCCTGCCGGGCCGCGTCGCCGAACCGGGAGATCCAACGGGGGCTGTGCATGCCGAAGTCGGTGCCCGCGATCCTCAGCAGTGACTCCCGCAGCTCCGCGAACGTCACGGGTTCCCTCTGGCCGGCGACACGGCCGTACTCCGTGGTGATCACCCGGTACCAGCCCGGCTCAAAGGCGAACACCGAGAAGTCACCGGCCGTTCGCCGCTGCATGAACAGCGATTCGGCGGGCGGATCGGCGAGTTCGACGTCGCCGAGCAGCGCGGTCACTGTCGCCGGGGTGCCAGGGAAGCCGATGTCGGCGAGCTTGCGCACCGCGCTGCGCCCGCCGTCGCAGCCCACGAGGTAGCGGGCGCGCAGTGTCGAACGTAAGCCCTCCGGTCCGCCTACTTCGACCTCGACATCGGAGTCGTGCTGTCGGATTCCCGTCACCTCGGACGACCAGCGCACCCGTACACCGAGCTCGGTGGCCCACTCCTCAAGCAACCGCTCGATGTGGGACTGCAGGAGCACCAGCGACCGGGGATGCCTGGTCTCGAACTGGTCGAAGTCCAGCCACAGCCCCGAGAAGTGCCCTATCGGGCGCGGTGTGCCGGCCGCCAGGAAGCGTTCCAGGACGCCCCGCTGGTCCAGCACTTCCATGGTCCGGGCGTGCAGCCCGCCGGCCCGCGACTCACCGGTCCGCGCGGCGAGCCGGTCGGCCACCACCACGTCGACCCCCGCCAGCCGTAGTTCGCAGGCCAGCATCAGGCCCGTCGGACCGGCTCCCGCGATCACCACATCCGTGTCCTTCTTTGCGTCGTTCATCCGTATTTCCCCTGTTCCGGTTCGGCTTCCAGTCCGCCGTCTCTAACGGCGTTAGAGACTCTAACGCCATTAGAGAGTGTCCCTAACGGTGTTAGGGTGTCAAGTGCCCGGGAAGGAGGGGGCGGGATGAAGATCAACTCCGAGGTGATCGCCCGTACGGCGTTGCGACTGCTCGACGCCGTCGGCCTCGACGGGCTCACCATGCGCCTCATCGCCCAGGACCTCGGCGTACGAGCCCCCACCCTCTACTGGCACGTCAAGAACAAGCAGGAGCTGCTCGACGCCATGGCCACCCTGGTGTACGTCGAGGCGGCCGAGAGGCTGGAACCACCCCGCGACGGCTCCTCCTGGGAGGACTGGCTCGCCGACTGGGCCCGCCACCTGCGTCAGGCGATGCTGAGCCATCAGGACGGAGCACGCGTCCTCGCCGGCACCTACGTGAACCACGAGACCGTGCACCGGGCGGTGGAGCTGAACCTGCGAACCCTGCGGGATGCCGGCTTCACCCTCACCGAGGCGGCACGCGGTTTCCCGGTGGTCCTGCACTACACCATCGGCCACACCATCGAGGAGCAGGCCCACACCAGCGCGGCGTACGGCGACGACAACCCCTACGCCCCCGAGCGGCTCGCCGCGATGATCGATGCCGAACGCTTCCCCCTCACCGCCCAGGCGTCGAGCGACCTGCTCGGTATGGACGGCGACGTCGGCTTCGAATACGGGCTTCGCATCGTCGTTCTCGGTCTGCGCGCCGCCAGGGAGGAGCGGGAGCGCGGCTGACCCGGGGTCGGGCGCGCCTGCCGGGCCCGGCGCGTCAGCCAGTCGCGGCGCTTGAAGACGATGTACAGGCCGACGCGGACCAGGGCCCATCTCGGCCGAAGGGAATGCCCATCATCACCGGCAGACTCCGCCCCCGCCGACGGAACTTGCCATGTCGGCCTCCCGCGGCGCGTACGGTCCGATGCGGCCGGAAGAGCCGGCCGGCCTTCGCCGCAGAGGCGTCGACCTCGACAACCTGCGCGTCTGCGTCCGCCTCGCCGAGCAGGAGCGTGGGAAAGGGGCGCCGCGTCCAGGGCGACACCAAGTCCGGGGCGGGCACAGTAAGTCCGGGGCGGGCAATGCGGCCATGGAGCACTGGCTCCGCGCTGTCTCGTGCATCGGTGCCAGACGCGGCTGTTGTGTGGCGACGCCGTCCGGGGTCGTTGATGTCAGAGGAACGGCACCGGCACTCGGCAGGAGTGCAAGCGCAAGCACCCGCCTGGGGTCTCAGGCTTGTCATCCCTGCCGGGACACGCCATGAGTTGGCGCGGCTGCCCTTCACCCGCCTTCCGGTGCCGAGAAGGCTGCGGCCCGGCAGGTCAGAGGCTCACCGGGACAGGAGGCTCGTATTGCTTCGATGATCTCCCACAGGGGCAAGAGCCACGGACGTGAACCTGGACACGGGGGAGCTGCACATCCGTCATCAGCTTCAGCGGATCCGCCGGCGTCTCCTGCACACCGACACGGCCAAGACGGAGGCGTCGGAGGCTGTGCTCCCGCTGCCGGACATCTGCCTGACCGCCCTCCGGCTCCGCCAGAAGGAACAGCAGGCGGCGACGGAGCGGGCCGATGATCTCTGGACGGAATCGGACACGGTCTTCACCACCCGCTACGGCACCCCGGTCGAGCCGAGGAACTTCACCCGCGAGTTCGACCGCCGCTGCGAGCGCGCCGACGGCCGCCGTATCCGCGTGCACGACACCCGACACACCTGCGCATCGCTCTTGGCCGCGCTCGACATCCACCCGCGGATCGCGATGCAGATCCTTCGCCACTCCGAAATCGCGGTGACGATGGAGGCCTACACCACGTACCTTCCGCCGACACCCGCCGACACCCGCCGAGCGCTCCGCAAGCTGGGAAAGGCACTGGGCGGCGGCAGCAAGCCGCCGGGGAACGGGCCGGACGCTGAGGCCAGCCCGCCGGGGTCAGGAACGGATGAACGCGAGGATGTCCGGGTTGAGGACCTCCGGGTGCGTCGACAGCATCCCGTGCGGATAGCCCTCGTAGGACTTGAGGGTCCCGTTCTTCAGAAGCTTGACCGTCAGGGGTGCCGAGTCGTCGTACGGGACGACCTGGTCGTCGGTTCCGTGCGCGACGAGGACGGGCACCTCGATCTGCCGCAAGTCCTCGGTGAAGTCGGTCTCGGAGAACGCCGCAACGCACTCATAGTGCGCGTTCGCCGCGCCCATCATGCCCTGGCGCCACCAGTTGTCGATCAAACCCTGCGACACCTGCGCTCCGGGACGGTTGAAGCCGTAGAACGGCCCCGAGGGAATATCAATGAACGACTGAGCCCGGTTGCCGGCAACG
This sequence comes from Streptomyces sp. NPDC037083, assembly GCF_055606485.1. Taxonomy (NCBI): domain Bacteria; kingdom Bacillati; phylum Actinomycetota; class Actinomycetes; order Kitasatosporales; family Streptomycetaceae; genus Streptomyces; species Streptomyces sp. NPDC037083. The sequence goes on from NZ_JBVJSQ010000010.1 coordinate 299,937, forward strand.
CCCTCACGGAAGCCGTCGAAGACCTCCATCGGCAAGCCGCCCGGGTTGGCCTCCGTCTTCAGCATCAGCGGTGGCACCGCGCCCACCAGGACCGCCTTTGAGACACGGCCGGGCTTAGCGCGGGCGACGTAGCGGGCGACCTCGCCACCTCCGGTGGAGTGGCCGATGTGCACGGCGCCCCGCAGGTCGAGTGCGTCGGTCAGGGTGGTCACGTCCGCGGCGTAGGTGTCCATGTCGTGGCCGGTCGCGGTCTGGGTGGAGCGTCCGTGGCCACGGCGGTCGTGGGCGATGACTCGGTAGCCCTGCGCCAGGAAGAACAACATCTGATTGTCCCAGTCGTCGGCGCTCAGCGGCCACCCGTGGTGGAAGACGATCGGCTCCCCATCCCGAGGACCCCAGTCCTTGTAGAAGATCGTGGTGCCGTCGTCGGTCGTGACCGTACCCATCGCAGATCCTCCGCTTGTCGAGGCGCACCCCAGCCACGGAGCAATGGGTGGGGGGCACGCGGAACTTCACGCCCAGCGGGCGCGGTCCGGATGTATGCCCACATTACGCCCTGTCCCTGCGGGCCACATCCGCAGCTTGTAGACGTCCGCCAAGCCTCAGAGATCCTCTCAACTGGCTTGATCGTTAGGCTGGCGGCCGTAATGCTGCCACTGCGGCATGGCATCCATCCTCCTCAACCCACCACTTGCCCCAGCTCCCATCCAGACGGGATGGGAGCACCCCACGCACGCCCCGGCCGGCACCCGCGAACGGCGCCCCCGCCATCTCGAAAAGACCCGTTGTACGCGGCGTTCGTACTCGCCATCGCCATGGGGCTGCGCCGGGGTGAACTCGTAGGTCTGCGCTGGGCTGAGTGGACCTAGACAAGCGCGTCCTGTACGTCCGCCAGCAGATGCAGCGGCGGCGCGGGGTCCTGTACATGGACGGTATCTTCGGCACCGATCCGCGGCGGCCGTAGCTGTCGTAGTCACGCAGCCAAGCACTCAGGAATCGATAGTCACGCAGTTAGACACGCAGCAATGCCAGAGGGCCCTTACCGATTCGGTAAGGGCCCTCTGGCATTGCTATTTAGCTGTCGGGGTGGCGGGATTTGAACCCACGACCTCTTCGTCCCGAACGAAGCGCGCTGCCAAGCTGCGCTACACCCCGATGTCGCTGCTTGTCCTGCTTGTCGCGGCGACGTCGTTTACTTTAGCCCACTGGTGGCTGGAGACGAAATCCGGTTTTGGCGCGGTGGGTGAGGGGGTCCGGCCGGGCGTGGTCGAGGACCACGAGCAGGATCGCGAGGGCGTAGAAGCCGAGGCCGAGGAGGAGAGCGTTGGCCAGGACGTGCTTGTATCCGTGGGCCTCGGCGTCGAGGAAGGGGTAGAGATAGCGGCCTGCCCTGCCCTCGGCGATCAGCTGGGCTCGGGCCAGGGAGAACCCCAGGTAGGCGACGGGGTAGAGCATCCACGTGGCCGCCCGGCGCAGGCGCATTCCGCCCGGGGCCGTCAGTAGCAGCCAGTCCAGGACGGCGGCCACCGGGGTCACGGTGTGGAGCAGATGCCCGGCGACCAGATGCCAGCCCGTGGGGGCTGTCGTCGTGCCGGTCACCGAGAACGGGACGGTCGCGTCGGCCAGGAACAGGTGGTAGACCAGGCCGGTAATCATGACGTAGAGCAGCGCGGCGCCCGTCAGGGCTGCGGGGAGCGGACGGCGGGCGGCCCAAGCGCGGCGGGCGGACAGCAGCATGACCAGGGCCAGCAGGATGTTGCTCTGGATCGCGAAGTGGCTCAGGACCCGCAACGGGCTGCCGAGCATGAAGGCCAGCGTCACCCCCGCCGCCGCCGTGCAGGCCAACAGCAGGCGGAGCACGGCAGCCAGCGGACGGCGTGCGGGCGCCACCACCGCTGAGGCGGGGACGGAGGAGAGCAGAAGCGCGTGGGTCCGCGGAATCGCGGGCAGATCCGGGATGTCCCTGGGTATCGGCGCGGTCATGCCCTCACGCTAGGCAAGAGTGACATAAGGGGCGATACGGGTGGGCTGTTCGGGGGATGGCAACATCCGGACCCCGCACGCCGGTACATCGGCGGTCCCTGGGCGCTTCTTCGGTGATCCGGGAGGCCTCGTCCGCCTCCGGCCCCCGGACCGCGGCCCTCGGCCCTCGGGGTCCCGGTCCCTCGCCTCCCGGCCTCCCGCTTCCCGGCCCCCGGCCTCCCAGCCCTCCGTCCCCCTACTCCTTCTCCACCAACGTCAGCAACGTCACCTCCGGCGGGCAGGCGAACCGGACCGGGGTGTAGCGGTTCGTGCCGCAGCCTGCTGAGACGTGGAGGTAGGACGTACGGCCCTCCGCCGTGTGTGTGGACAGGCCCTTCACCCGGTCCGCGTCCAGGTCGCAGTTGGTGACCAGGGCGCCGTAGAAGGGGATGCACAGCTGGCCGCCGTGGGTGTGGCCGGCCAGGATCAGGGGGTAGCCGTCTGCCGCGTAGGAGTCCAGGACGCGCAGGTACGGCGCGTGCACCACGCCCATCGAGAAGTCGGACGACGCCGACGGGCCGCCGGCCACCTTTGCGTAGCGGTCACGCTTGATGTGCGGGTCGTCCAGGCCCGTCAGCTCCACCGACGCGCCCTCGATCTTCAGCACGCCCCGGGTGTTCGTGAGGTTCAGCCAGCCGGCCGCGTCGAAACCGTCGCGCAGGTCCTCCCACGGGTTGTGGACGACGTCCACCGCGGGCGGGTTGCCGTTCAGGCCGTGGCGGCCCTGGACCTTCTCGAGGAGGTAGCGGGCGGGATTGCGCAGCTTCGGGCCGTAGTAGTCGTTCGAGCCGAAGACGTACGCGCCGGGGAACTCCATCAGGGGGCCGAGCGCGTCCAGGGTCTCCGGCACAGCCTCCGTGTCGGACAGGTTGTCGCCCGTGTTGATCACGAAGTCGGGGCGCAGGCCGGCCAGCGAGCGCAGCCAGCGCTGCTTCTTGCGCTGGCCGCCGACCATGTGGATGTCGGAGACCTGCAGTACGCGCAGGGGACGCATGCCGGTGGGCAGGACGGGGACCGTGACCCGTCGGAGGCGGAAGGAGCGGGCCTCGAACCCCGCCGCGTACACCAGGCCGGCGGCGCCTGCCGCCGCAATGGACAGTGGAACTCCGTATCGCGCGCGCATGCGTCCATCGTGTCAGACGTCGTCGGCCGCAGCCGACGCCGCTTCCCGCTGCCGTCCGCCAAGTGCCGTTCCTCCTTGCCCCTTGGGGGCTCTCCGTCCACCCCCCTTTAAATGAACGGGCGTCCGGCCGCCCACACCTGCGACAATCAGACCCATGACCACGCTCAAGTCGAAGCTGCAGGAAGACCTCAACGCCGCGATCAAGGAGCGCGACGAGCTCCGCTCCTCGACGCTCCGGCTGACGCTCGCCGCGATCACCAAGGAGGAGGTCGCGGGCAAGGAGAAGCGCGAGCTCTCCGACGACGAGGTCCTCAAGGTGATCACCAAGGAGGCGAAGAAGCGTCGCGAGGCCGCGGACGCCTTCGCGCAGGGTGGTCGCGCCGAGTCGGCCGAGCGGGAGAAGGCGGAGGGCGAGCTCCTCGCCACGTACCTGCCCAGGCAGCTCAGCGACGAGGAGCTGGACGGCATCGTCGCCCAGGCGGTCTCGGAGGCGAAGGCGGCCGGGGCCGAGGGGCCGCGGGCCATGGGCGCCGTCATGAAGATCGTGAACCCGAAGGTGGCCGGTCTGGCCGAGGGCGGCCGCGTCGCAGCCGTCGTCAAGAAGCAGCTCGCGGGCTGACTCGGGGCCTACGTCGAACGGTCCCTGCTCTCCTCACGAGAGTCAGGGACCGTTCTCATGCCACCGCCGGCCCCAGCCGGTCTCGGCCCTGAGCAGGTCTCGGCCTGAGCCGCTCCTGACCTGAGCCGGTCTCAGCCTCGAGCCGGGTCAACCGGTCTCAGCCGCGTCCGCGGCCGCCGTTGCCGTTGCCGTTCGTCTGGCCCTGGAAGAAGGTGCCCGCGTCGGAACCGCCGGTCGAGTTGCCGCCGGTCGTGCCGCCGTTGGTGAGCAGGCCGCTGAGGAAGCCGCCGTTGTCGCCGCCGTTGCTGTTGTCGTTGTTGTCGCCGTCCCCGTTGCCGTCACCGTCGTTGTCGCCGCGGTCCTTGGAGGGAGGGTTGGGGATGTCGACGAGGTTGAAGTTCCCGGAGTCCTTGCCCTCCAGGGCGCCGGTCATGGCGTCGCGCCAGATCGGGCCGGGGGTGTCGCCGCCGTAGACCTGGTCGTGGAAACTGCCGCCGATCCAGATGTTGGTCATCTCCACCTTCTGAGTGGCGCTGCCGACCCAGACGGCGCCCGAGAGCTTCGGGGTGTAGCCGACGAACCAGGCGTTCTTGCGGGAGTCCGTCGTACCCGTCTTACCGGCGTTGTCGCGGCCGGACAGACCGGCCTGCTTGCCGGTGCCGGAGTCGACCACACCGCTCAGCAGGGTGTTGATGGTGTCCGCGGTCTTCTCGGACATGGCCCGGGAGCACGTCGACTTCGGGACTTCCAGCGACTTCCGCTGGTCGCCGACCTTCTGGGTGATCGACTCGATGGCGATCGGGGTGCAGTACATGCCGCGGGCGGCGAAGGCGGCGTAGGCGGTGGCCATCGTCAGTGGGGAGATGCCCTTGGAGCCGAGGGCGATGGCGGGCACCTCGGGAAGCTTCTCGCCGCTGCCCTGGACGACGTGCAGCGCGTCGGTCATCTTCACGACCGGGCACAGACCGATGTCGGAGATCATCTGCACGAAGTAGGTGTTGACCGACAACTCCATGGCCTTGCGCAGCTGGTACGGGCCCTTCTCGGACTCGCTCTCGTTCTCCAGCTTCTCGTCGTTCGTGTTGACCCACGCCTTGCTGCCGCAGGTCTGGACCGGGCTCGGGTACTCCATCTGGTACGGCGAGGAGTACTCCTGGTTCGGCGGGCGGCCCTCCTCCAGCGCTGCGGCGGCCACGAACGGCTTGAAGGTCGAGCCGGTCGGGAATCCGTAGTTCGAGCCGCCCATGGACGAGCCGACCGAGTAGTTGTACTCGGTCTCGTTCTTGCCGTAGCCGTAGGGCTTGGACTGGCCCATTCCGACGATCTTGCCGGTGCCGGGCTCGACGAGCGTGGCGGCGGCGGCGACCTTGTCCGACTTGTAGACGTGGTCCTTGAGCGAGCTCTGGACGGACTTCTGGGACTGCGGTTCGAGCGTCGTGCGGATCGTCAGGCCGCCCTGGTTCCAGACCTTCGCCCGCTCCTCCTTGGTCTTGCCGAAGACCGGGTCGCTGAGGAAGACGCGCTCCACGTACTTGCAGAAGAAGCTGGCGCCCTGGACGGCGGTGATGCAGCCGTTCTTCGGCTGCTTGACCTTCAGACCCAGCGGGGCCTTCTGTGCCGTGGCCGCCTCGGCCTCGGAGATGTCGCCGACCTCGGCCATGCGCTGCAGCACGGTGTTACGGCGCTTGGTGGCCTCGGCCTCGTCGTTGATCGGGTCGTAGCGGCTGGGCGACTGGACGATGCCGGCCAGCAGCGCCGCCTGGGGCAGGGTGAGGTCCTTGGCGTGGGTGGAGAAGTAGCGCTGCGCGGCCGCCTCGACGCCGTAGGCCTGCTCGCCGAAGAACGTGATGTTCAGGTAGTTCTCGAGGATCTTCTTCTTGCCGAGCTCCTCTTCGACCTGGATCGCGTACTTCAGCTCCTTGATCTTGCGCCCGATGGTCTGCTGGGTGGCCTGCGCGACCTTGGTCGGGTCGTCGCCCGCCTCCTCCACGAAGACGTTCTTCACGTACTGCTGGGTGAGCGTCGAGGCGCCCTGGGCGACCCCGCTGCTCTGCACGTTCTTGTTGAGCGCGCGCAGGACGCCCTTCAGGTCGACCGCGCCGTGCTCGTAGAAGCGCGAGTCCTCGATCGCGACGATCGCCTTCTGCATGTAGGGCGAGATGCTCTTCAGGGCGACCACCGTGCGGTCACGGGAGTAGACCGTGGCGATCTGGCCGCCCGCGGAGTCGAGGATCGCGGTGCGCTGGCTCAGCGGCGGTGTCTTGAGGTTGGCCGGGAGTTCGTCGAACGACTCCACCGACCCCTTGGCGGCCAGGCCCAGCGCGCCGAACGCGGGCAGGGCGATACCCGCCAGCACGGCTCCCGCGAGCACACTGACACCGAGGAACTTCGCGGCCTGCTGCGTTGGCGACAGACCACCGCCCGAGCGCTTCTTTGGCATGAGGGCAGCCTACGTTCTCATTCGCCGGACACGCGTCAATGCCTTGGCCTAAGCTGCTCTCAACTGTCACGGCAGCAGGGCTACGTATCAATACGTCCGGCGACCCCGAATCGTTCCGGAGGTTCCCCGACTTTTCTGGTGGGGGCGTGTCCGAATCCGCCTTGTGTGTCAGTCGGCGTCCGTTGTGACTCAGGTGAACTGTCCCGATTTTCGGGAAAGTCGCATATGTCGCGGGCTCACTCCCCCGGGTGATCTGCCGCTTACCCATAGTCCGTTCGGGCCATTCAAGATTGGGCCCGAAGGGGGTGTTGCGCTGTGCCCACCTTCCGTAACGTCCTCAACTGGCGGCGGTGAATATGCCGCTGCCGCCGTGGGGGAGCCTCGATTCGGGAGAGGACGGCGCCGGTATGGGCTGGGTAACCGACTGGAGTGCGCAGGCTGCCTGCCGCACTACTGATCCGGATGAACTGTTCGTTCAGGGAGCAGCGCAGAACAGGGCCAAGGCGGTGTGCACCGGATGCCCGGTACGCACCGAATGTCTGGCCGACGCGCTGGACAACCGCGTCGAGTTCGGCGTGTGGGGAGGCATGACGGAGCGCGAGCGCCGCGCACTGCTGCGCAGGCGGCCGACGGTGACCTCCTGGCGCCGCCTCCTGGAGACGGCGCGCTCGGAGTACGAGCGTGGGGCGGGCATCCTGCCGCTCGACGACGACCAGATGTACGAGAACTACGCGGCGGTGGGCTGAAACGACGCGGCGGTGGGCTGAGGGGAACCCTCGGCTCAGGCGTCGGCAGCCTCGGGCAGCTCCGGCCGGTCGGTCGCGAGCCGGTTCCCGATGTCCCGCAGTCCCGTGAGGTCATGCACGTCGCCGGGCAGCGCGGCCACCTCGGTCACCGCCACCTCGGGGTGGAGCGCGGTGAAGCGGTCGCGCGTGCGCTGCTCGCGGGAGAGCAGGTGCATGCGTTCCGCGTGCAGCCTCAACAGGCCTGCGGTGAAGGCGTCCACGGTCCGGTCCGCGTCGGTTGCCGCTGTCCGGTCCGCGTCAGGGGTCGCGCCCTCGACCTCGGTCCCGGCCGTGCCGACGTCCGTGTCCGGGTCGACGTCCGTGTCCGTGGTACGGCCGGCGTGCGTCGTCCGGCCGGTGTCCGTTGTGCGGCCTGTCGTGTCCGGGGCAGGGTCCGTGTCCGGGGCCGCTTCCGTGGTCCGGTCCGCGTCGGTGGGGGCGTCGCGTTCCGGGGCGGATGCGGGTGCGGATGATTCTGAACTGCCTTGCGTGTCGGGAGAGTTACGAAGTCCAGCTTTCCCGCCGTCCTGATCCACAATGCCGGGCTCTTCAAGATTTTCCGCAGCGGCGAGCGCACGCTCGGCGGACAGCTGGAGGGCGCCGCTGCCATGGACGCGGTTGAGCACCAGACCGGCCAGCGGCATGTCCTCCGCGGCCAGCCGCTCCACGAAGTACGCGGCCTCCCGCAGCGCGTCCCGCTCGGGAGCCGCCACCACCAGAAACGCCGTACCGGGCGCCTGGAGCAGCTTGTACGTGGCGTCCGCGCGCGTGCGGAAGCCGCCGAACATCGAGTCCATCGCCGCCACGAACGTCTGCACGTCCTGCAGCAACTGCCCGCCGAGCAGCTTGCCCAGCGCGCCGGTCATCATCGACATCCCGACGTTCAGGAACTTCATGCCCGCGCGGCCGCCCACCTTCGCCGGCGCGAGCAGGACGCGGATCAGCTTGCCGTCCAGGAACGAGCCGAGCCGCTTGGGCGCGTCCAGGAAGTCCAGCGCCGAGCGGGACGGCGGGGTGTCGACGACGATCAGGTCCCACTCGTCCCGCGCGCGCAGCTGGCCCAGCTTCTCCATGGCCATGTACTCCTGCGTGCCCGCGAAGCCCGCCGAGAGCGACTGGTAGAACGGGTTGCCCAGGATCGCGGCCGCCCGGCCGGGGTCCGCGTGCGCCTCGACGATCTCGTCGAAGGTGCGCTTCATGTCGAGCATCATCGCGTGCAGCTCGCCGTCCCCCTCGACGCCCTTCACCCGGCGCGGGGTGTTGTCGAGCGAGTCGATGCCCATGGACTGCGCGAGCCGGCGTGCCGGGTCGATGGTGAGGACGACCACCTTGCGGCCACGCTCGGCAGCCCTGAGCCCCAGCGCCGCCGCCGTCGTCGTCTTGCCGACGCCGCCCGAGCCGCAGCAGACCACGATGCGGGTCGTCGGGTCGTCGAGCAGCGGGTCGAGCTCGAGCACGGGCGCGGGGGAGAGACGGTGACGGGTGCTTCCCTGGTCGTGAGTCTGTTCCGGACTCATGCGATCCCCTGCTTCCGCAGTTCGGTGGCGAGCTGGTACAGGCCCGCGAGGTCCATGCCCTCGGCGAGCAACGGCAGTTCGTGCAACGGCAGATCCAGCTCGCCCAGGACCGCGCGCTGCTCGTGCTCCAGCGCGTACCGCTCCGCGTACTCCTCGGCCTGCTGCAGGAGCGGATCCACCAGCCGCTCGGCGCGCCCGCCGCGCCGCGCCCCGCCGAGCCCGGCCACGGACAACGACCGGGCGACGGAAGAACGCGTCACGGTCCGTACGAGTTCCAGCCCGTCCCCGTCCAACACCTCGGGGCGCACCATGTTGACGATGACCCGCCCCACCGGCAGTTTCGCCGCCCGCAGCTCGGCGATGCCGTCGGCGGTCTCCTGGACGGGCATCTCCTCCAGCAGCGTCACCAGGTGCACGGCCGTCTCCGGCGACTTCAGCACCCGCATCACGGCCTGTGCCTGATTGTGTATCGGGCCGATCCTGGCCAGCCCCGCCACCTCGTCGTTGACGTTCAGGAAGCGGGTGACGCGGCCCGTGGGGGGCGCGTCCATGACGACGTAGTCGTAGACGAACCGCCCGTTTCTGTCCTTGCGCCGTACCGCCTCGCACGCCTTGCCGGTGAGGAGCACGTCCCTCAGGCCGGGCGCGATGGTGGTGGCGAAGTCGATGGCGCCGAGCTTTTTCAGGGCCCGTCCGGCGCCCCCCAGTTTGTAGAACATCTGGAGGTAGTCCAGAAGGGCCAGTTCGGGGTCGATGGCGAGGGCGTACACCTCACCGCCGCCCGACGCTACGGCGATCTTGCGTTCCTCATAGGGCAACGCCTCTGTCTCGAAGAGCTGTGCGATGCCCTGCCGGCCCTCCACCTCGACGAGAAGCGTGCGCTTCCCCGCCGTGGCGAGAGCCAGCGCGAGGGCTGCGGCGACCGTCGTCTTACCGGTCCCGCCCTTGCCGCTGACGACCTGGAGCCTGCTCACGTCTTCGAGCGTAACCAGTCGCCGCCCGAGGCGATCGGGAGACTGTGGACAACGGGGGCGGCAATCGGCCACATGGCCTGTGGAACAGCGCCTCGGTACAGCGGATACAGTCGGCCCCATGACCAAGTGGGAATACGCAACCGTGCCGCTGCTCGTCCACGCCACGAAGCAGATTCTGGACACCTGGGGCGAGGACGGCTGGGAGCTCGTCCAGGTCGTGCCCGGGCCCAACAACCCGGAGCAGCTCGTCGCGTACCTGAAGCGGGCCAAGGCGTGAGCGCGGTCGAGGCGAGGCTCGCCGAGCTGGGGCTGACCGTGCCGGCGGTCGTGCCGCCCCTCGCGGCCTACCAGCCCGCCGTGCAGTCCGGTCCGTACGTGTACACGGCAGGCCAGCTGCCCATGGTGGACGGCAAGCTGCCGGTCACCGGCAAGGTCGGCGCCGAGGTCACCCCCGAGGAGGCCAAGGAGCTGGCCCGCACCTGCGCGCTGAACGCCCTGGCCGCCGTCAAGTCGGTCGCGGGCGACCTGGACCGCGTCGCGCGTGTGGTGAAGGTCGTCGGCTTCGTGGCGTCGGCCTCGGACTTCACCGGCCAGCCCGCCGTCCTCAACGGCGCGAGCGAGCTGCTGGGCGAGGTCTTCGGCGACAGGGGCGTGCACGCGCGCAGCGCCGTGGGCGTCGCCGTGCTGCCGCTGGACGCGCCGGTCGAGGTCGAGATCCAGGTGGAACTCGTCCCGTAGCGCATGAGCGCCCTCCAGGGCCCCAGGAGGGCCTCCCGGGCGTTCACGGGCGTCCCGTGGACGTGCTCTGACCTCGGGGACCTCTCGAACATTCACGCGCCACGGGATAGCCTCGCGCCCATGGCGAATGGGCAGTGGTTTCCCCCGGACTGGCCGGAACGCATCCGCGCGCTCGCGGACGGCACCCTCACTCCGGTCGCCCCGAAGCGCGCGGCCACCGTCATGCTCCTGAAGGACACCGAGGACGGCGGCCCCGTCGTCCACATGCTGCGCAGACGCGCCTCCATGGCCTTCGCCGGAGGCGCGTACGCCTATCCCGGCGGTGGCGTCGACCCGCGCGACGACGACCGTCACGTGCGCTGGGCAGGCCCCACGCGCGCGTGGTGGGCCGCGAGGCTGGGCGTCGACGAGACGGCGGCCCAGGCGATCGTCTGCGCGGCCGTGCGCGAGACGTACGAGGAGGCCGGCGTCCTGCTCGCGGGGCCGACCCCAAACTCCGTCGTCAGTGACATCACCGGCGCCGACTGGGAGGCCGACCGGGCCGCGGTGGCCGCCCGCGACCTGTCCTTCGCCGAATTCCTCGACCGTCGCGGTCTGGTGCTGCGCTCCGACCTCCTCGGCGCCTGGACGCGCTGGATCACCCCCGAGTTCGAGCCGCGGCGCTACGACACCTGGTTCTTCGTGGCCGCGCTCCCCGAGGGACAGCGCACCCGCAACGCCTCCACGGAGGCCGACCGCACGGTGTGGATCCGCCCGGCGGACGCGGCGGCCTCGTACGACCGGGGCGAGCTGCTGATGATGCCGCCCACCATCGCGACACTGCGCAGGCTCGTCCCGTACGCCACGGCGGCTCAGGCGCTCGCCGCGGCCCCCGACCGCGACCTCCGCCCGGTCCTGGCGCAGGCCCGCCTGGAGGACGGCGCGGTCGTCCTGTCGTGGCCGGGGCACGACGAGTTCACCAAGCACATCCCGAACGCCGCGACCGGAGGAGGCCCCGCATGACGGCCCCGGACACCCGCGCCGGCCACGGCCCGGACAGGCGACTCGGCGCGGACCGCCGACTCGGCCCCGGGTCGGCGACGCGGCGCTCCTTCGCCCCGCCCCCGGACGGACGACAGTCCGACGACGACCGCCTGACGACGACCACCCGACGACAGTCCGACGACGACCGCCTGACGACGACCACCCGACGACAGCCTGACGACGCCTGATGGAAGGCCCTCCCGCATGACCGACGCAGCCGCCCTCCCCGGCCAGCCGCGAGGCGGAGTCCTCTCGGGCCCCGCCACCGCGCGTGCGGTCAACGTCCTCGCGCCGAACGCGTCCGCGATGACCCTGGACGGCACGAACACCTGGATCGTCGCCGAGCCCGACTCCGAGCTGGCCGTCGTCATCGACCCGGGCCCGCTCGACGAACGCCATCTGCGCACCGTCGTCGACACCGCAGAGCAGGCCGGCAAGCGCGTCGCCCTGACCCTGCTGACGCACGGCCACCCCGACCACGCCGAGGGCGCCGTCCGCTTCGCCGGACTGACCGGCACCAAGGTGCGGGCCCTGGACCCGGCCGTGCGGCTGGGCGAGGAGGGCCTGGGCGCCGGCGACGTGATCACCGTCGGCGGCCTGGAGCTGCGGGTCGTGCCGACGCCCGGGCACACCGCCGACTCCCTCTGCTTCCATCTCCCGGCCGACCGGGCCGTCCTGACGGGCGACACGATCCTGGGCCGGGGCACGACCGTCGTCGCACACCCCGACGGCCGTCTGGGCGACTATCTGGACTCCCTGCGGCGGCTCAGGTCCCTCACCGTCGACGACGGCGTCCACACCGTCCTGCCGGGCCACGGACCGGTCCTGGAGGACGCCCAGGGCGTCGTCGAGTTCTACCTCGCCCACCGCGCCCATCGCCTCGCCCAGGTCGAGACGGCCGTCGAGAACGGCTACCGCAACCCCGCCGAGATCGTCGCCCACGTGTACGCCGACGTCGACCGTTCCCTGTGGCCGGCGGCCGAGCTGTCGGTGCGGGCGCAGGTGGAGTACCTGACGGAGCACGGGCTCATCTAGGGGCTCGTCCCAGGTCCCCTCGGACCGGGGCTTTCACGCCATGCGGGGGCGCGTACTCGTGCAGGTCGCTGGTCCGGCCGTTTCAGCGGGGCGTGACGCGGCGACGACCGGCCGCAACGCAGGCGCCACGCGCGCGAGGGAGCCATCGCGGGCGGTGTGTCCCTGGGAGTCGAGTCCTCGGGAGGAAGCCGCTTCCGTCAGGGGAACGCCGTCCTGTCCGACCGGACCGTGCCTGGCGCGGGCACTGGGCCCGACCGGAGCAGTGGCCCGTGCCTAGCGCGACCGCTTGGCCAGCCGCTCCACGTCCAGCAGGATGACCGCGCGCGCCTCCAGGCGCAGCCAGCCGCGCTGGGCGAAATCGGCCAGCGCCTTGTTCACGGTCTCGCGCGACGCGCCGACGAGCTGGGCGAGCTCCTCCTGCGTCAGGTCGTGAACGACGTGGATGCCCTCCTCGGACTGCACGCCGAAGCGGCGCGAGAGGTCCAGCAGGGCGCGGGCCACGCGGCCGGGGACGTCCGAGAAGACCAGGTCGGACATGGCGTCGTTGGTCTTGCGCAGGCGCCGGGCGACGGCGCGCAGCAGCGCGGTGGCCACCTCGGGGCGGGCGTTCAGCCAGGGCTGGAGGTCGCCGTGGCCGAGACCGAGGAGCTTGACCTCGGTAAGGGCCGTGGCCGTGGCCGTGCGCGGGCCCGGGTCGAAGAGCGACAGCTCGCCGATGAGCTCACTGGGGCCCACCACGGCCAGCATGTTCTCCCGGCCGTCCGGGGACGTGCGGTGAAGCTTGACCTTGCCCTCGGTCACGACGTAGAGCCGGTCACCGGGGTCGCCCTCGTGGAACAGGGAGTCACCGCGGGCCAGGGTCACCTCGCTCATGGAGGCGCGCAGCTCTGCGGCCTGCTCGTCGTCGAGTGCCGCGAAGAGCGGGTTGCGCCGCAGAACGTCGTCCACGAGTTCTCTCCTTGTCGACCTGCTCAGGGGATCTTGCGCCCCGCGTACCAGGGGACCGTGTTCCCCATTTTGCCGGACGGTCCAAACAGTGTGATCTGTCACAAGGATGCCGCACAGGTGTCCCGGGGTAAGCGGCAGGGGTCCAATTGGGGGCCGATCTTCAGGGTCCGGGGCGGATGTCCGTGCCGGGCTTTAGGCTGGCCGAGTGTCCAAAACGCCGGTGAGAGCACAGGCCGAGGGGGCTGGGCGGGTGGTTGCACGTCGCGTTTCCGCTGTGGGCGAACAAGCCTCCAGTGGTGGTAAGAAAACGGCAAAGGTGACAAACGAGATGCCTGCGAAGAAAGCGGCCGACATCGACGACCCGGCCGCCGGGAACGCGGCCGGCGAGAAGACCGCGGCGAGGAAAGCGGCGGCCCAGAAGTCGGGCGGGGAAGCCGCCCCCAAGGGAACCGCCGTGAAGAAGACCGGCGTCAAGAAGGCGGCCGTCGGGAAGGCCGAGTCGCGCACCGCTCTCGTGCGCCGCGCCCGCCGCATCAACCGCGAGCTGGCCGAGGTCTACCCCTACGCCCACCCCGAGCTGGACTTCGAGAACCCCTTCCAACTGGTGATCGCCACGGTCCTGTCGGCCCAGACCACCGACCTCCGGGTGAACCAGACGACCCCCGGCCTCTTCGCCAAGTACCCCACCCCCGAGGACCTGGCGGCCGCGGACCCGGAGCAGGTCGAGGAGATCCTCCGGCCCACCGGTTTCTTCCGGGCCAAGACCAAGTCGGTGATAGGCCTCTCCAAGGCGCTGGTGGAGGAGTTCGGCGGCGAGGTCCCCGGTCGGCTGGAGGACCTGGTGAAGCTGCCCGGCGTCGGCCGCAAGACCGCCTTCGTGGTGCTGGGCAACGCGTTCGGCCGTCCCGGCATCACCGTGGACACGCACTTCCAGCGGCTCGTACGGCGCTGGAAGTGGACCGAGGAGACCGAGCCCGACAAGATCGAGGCCGCCGTCGGCGCGCTCTTCCCCAAGAGCGAGTGGACGATGCTCTCGCACCACGTGATCTTCCACGGCCGCCGTATCTGCCACGCCCGCAAGCCGGCCTGCGGCGCCTGCCCCATCGCCCCGCTCTGCCCGGCCTACGGCGAGGGCGAGACGGACGCCGAGAAGGCGAAGAAGCTCCTGAAGTACGAGAAGGGCGGCTTCCCCGGCCAGCGCCTGAACCCGCCCCAGGCCTACCTGGACGCGGGCGGCAGGCCCGCCCCGCCGCTGGGGGCCGGATGACGGCAGGGCGGCCGACGGCCGCGGGACGGAGATCGGCACCGACGGCGGCATCGACGGCGGCACGGACGGCGCACCGGACGCCGCGACGGCGCGTGCGGGGGCCGGTGGGAACCCGGAGCGGGGCGGCAGCGGCAGCAGCGGCGACGCCCCGCCCCGCGGAGGGGGACGCGGGGCGGCCCCCGGCGCGATCTCCCGGCACGCGGGCCCCGGAACGATCTGTCGGCATCCGGGCGTTGTACTCGGCAGAACGGGGGGTGGTGTGGCGATGACACGCGCGAGCGATACCCAGGGCGGTGCGACGACGCTGAGCAGGGAGGGCCTGCCCGCCTGGCTGGATCCGGTGGTGCACGCGGTGGAGACGGTCCAGCCGCGCCAGCTGAGCCGCTTCCTGCCCCCGGAGAACGGCGGTGGGCGCCAGTCGGCCGTCCTGATCCTGTTCGGTGAGGGCGAGCGCGGCCCCGAGCTGCTGCTCATGGAGCGGGCGAGCTCCCTGCGCTCCCACGCCGGCCAGCCCTCCTTCCCGGGCGGCGCCCTGGACCCGGAGGACGGCGACCCGCACGGCGACGGCCCCCTCAGGGCCGCTCTGCGCGAGGCCGAGGAGGAGACCGGCCTCGACCCGTCGGGCGTCCAGCTCTTCGGCGCGCTGCCCAAGCTGTACATCCCGGTCAGCGGTTTCGTCGTCACCCCGGTCCTGGGCTGGTGGCGCGAGCCGAGCCCGGTGGGCGTCGTCGACCCGGGCGAGACGGCCCGCGTCTTCACGGTCCCCGTGGCAGATCTCACGGATCCGGCCAACAGGGCCACGACCGTGCATCCCAGCGGCCACCGCGGCCCGGCATTTCTGGTCGAATCGGCCCTTGTGTGGGGGTTCACGGCCGGGGTCATCGACCGTCTGCTGCACTTCGCGGGCTGGGAGGTCCCGTGGGACCGCGAGAAGCAGGTCCCGCTCGACTGGCGGTCATGACAGGGTGATCCCCGTGAATGTGCTGGACATCCTGCTGCTGGTCGCTGCCGTCTGGTTCGCGGTCGTGGGCTACCGCCAGGGCTTCGTCGTCGGCATCCTGTCGGTGATCGGCTTCCTGGGCGGCGGCCTCGTCGCCGTCTACCTGCTGCCCGTGACCTGGGACGCGCTGACCGAGAACGCCGAGGTGAGCACCACGGCCGCGGTCGTCGCGGTGATCGTCGTGATCGTCTGCGCCTCGGTCGGTCAGGCCCTCACCACCCATCTCGGCAACAAGCTGCGCCGGTACATCACCTGGTCCCCGGCCCGCGCGCTGGACGCCACGGGCGGCGCGCTGGTCAACGTCGTGGCGATGCTGCTGGTGGCGTGGCTGATCGGGTCCGCGCTCGCCGGCACCACCCTGCCCACGCTGGGCAAGGAGGTCCGCAGCTCCAACGTGCTCCAGGGAGTGTCCCGGGCGCTGCCCGACCAGGCCGACACCTGGTTCGCCGACTTCTCCTCCGTCCTCGCGCAGAACGGCTTCCCACAGGTCTTCAGCCCGTTCTCGAACGAGCCGATCACGGACGTCAAGCCACCGGACCCGGCCCTGGCCAACAGTGCGGTGGCCACGCGCGCGCAGCGTTCCATCGTCAAGGTCATGGGCACCGCGGAGAGCTGCGGCAAGGTCCTGGAGGGCACCGGCTTCGTCTTCGGCGAGCGCCGTGTCATGACCAACGCGCACGTCGTGGGCGGCGTCGACGAGCCGACCGTCCAGATAGGCGGCGAGGGCCGCAAGTACGACGCCACGGTCGTCCTGTACGACTGGAAGCGCGACATCGCCGTCCTGGACGTGCCGGAACTCGACGCGCCCGCGCTGCGGTTCGCCACCGCCGACGCGGCGAGCGGCGACAGCGCGATCGTCGCGGGCTTCCCGGAGAACGGGTCGTACGACGTGCGTGCCGCGCGGGTACGCGGTCGCATCACCGCCAACGGCCCGGACATCTACCACCGGGGCACCGTGCGTCGTGACGTGTACTCGCTGTACGCGACAGTCCGTCAGGGCAACTCCGGAGGCCCGCTGCTCACCGCCGACGGCAAGGTGTACGGCGTGGTCTTCGCGAAGTCCCTCGACGACGCCGAGACCGGCTACGCCCTCACCGCGGACGAGATCCGCCAGGACATCGCCGCCGGGCGGACCGCGGGCCAGCAGGTGGACAGCGACAGCTGCGCCCTGTGAGGGGCCCGCTGAGGGAGCCGGGCCCTTCGGCGGGTCAGCCTCGCGGGTGACGCAGGCGTACCGAGACCCAGCGGGCTCGACGGCGCAGGATGCGCGGAATGCCCACCCTGAGATCGGAACCCGGCAGCTGCGGGTCGGCACCTCGTTGGTGGGGGCTCAGGCCACTGGCCGAGCGGCGGGTGCGTGCTGCATCACTGTAGTCGTGCGTCCAGCCCATACCCCGACGTCTGCCCCTGCCCCAAGGTCGATAACCGCGCTCTGCGCCGCCAATTGGCCTATGCGGCGGGCATTTGGCCGTTCGTAGTACAGGCGTTCAGATCCGGATACCGGGCGCGATGATTCCGTCACCGATCTGGTTCGGGATCCTTCAGCCAATTGACCAGTTCGGTGGAGAAGGCGACCGGGTCCTCCTCGTGCGGGAAGTGGCCGAGCCCGTCGAACAGCCGCCAGCGGTACGGCGCTTCGACGTACTCGCCGGAGCCGGCCGCGCTGCGGGTGCGCATCACCGGATCGAGGGAACCGTGCAGGTGCAGCGTGGGCACCCGCACCGGCCGCTTCATGCGCCGGTAGAACTGGACGCCGTCCGGACGGGCCAGGGAGCGCACCAGCCAGCGGTACGGCTCGACGGCGCAGTGCGCGGTGGAGGGGATGCACATCGCGCGCCGGTACGTCTCCACCGCCTCGTCGTCCGGCAGTCCCGGCCCGGACCAGTCCCGGATCAGCCGGCCCACCAGCTCGCCGTCGTCGGCGGTGAGCTGCCGCTCGGGTATCCACGGCCGCTGGAACCCCCAGATGTGGGAACTGGCGGAGGTCTGGCGGACGTCGGCGAGCATCGCCGAACGCCAGCGCCGGGGATGCGGCATCGAGGAGACGGCGAGTCTGCGCACCAGCTTGGGGCGCATCACGGCCGCCGTCCACGCCAGGTAGCCGCCCAGGTCGTGGCCGACGAGCGCGGCGTCCGGCTCGCCCAGGGAGCGGATCACACCGGTGATGTCGAGGGCGAGGTTGGCCGGGTCGTAACCGCGGGGCGTGCGGTCGCTGCCGCCCACGCCCCGCAGATCCATCGCGACGGCCCGGAAGCCCGCGTCGGCCAGGGCCACCAGCTGGTGCCGCCAGGTCCACCAGAACTGCGGAAAGCCGTGGACGAGCATGACCAGCGGACCGTCGCCCAGCTCCGCGATGTGGAACCGCGCGCCGTTCGCGGCGACCTCGCGGTGGGTGACCGGGACGCCGAGGACGGCGTCCGGCCGTACGACTGAAGCGGGCTGGGCCGATGGGGTGCTGGCGGGGTCCGTCATGACGACGAGCGTGCCACAGCCTCGATGGCCTCCGGGACCCGGTCCTGCGGGAGCTCGGGCCGCGGGTGCGGCTTGGCGTTCTGCAGGACGCCCGCCGACTCCTTCATGGACGCGGCGACCTTCTGCGGGCCCTTGCCCTTCTGCGCCTTCTTCGCGAAGACCACGCCGATCAGCACCAGGGCGAGCGCGACGAGCACGTTCGCCGCGAAGGACAGCAGGAAGCAGATCGCGAGGTTCCAGTCGCTCCAGGTCCGGATGCCGTACGCCAGGGCGAAGTTCAGCATCGGCAGGGAGAACACCAGGACCGCGCCGGCCACCGAGAACGCCCCGCCGCTCACCGCGCCCCGCTTGACGTCCTGTTTCAGCTGGGCCTTCGCCAGGGCGATCTCGTCATGCACCAGCGCCGACAACTCGGTCGTCGCCGAGGCGAACAGCTGGCCGATGCTGCGTTCGGCGCCGACCGGGCTGCCGTCGGGTGCGCTCATCGCGTTCTCCCTCTTCTGCTGCTCTGTGTTTTCCGAACTCTTTTGTACCGTCCCGTCAGATCATGCCGGACGGCCGCCGTCCTCGCCTGCCCCGCCCGGCACTTCGGCAAGCCCCTGGCGCTCTGCCTCGTCCTCCCGGGCGAGCCGTCGGGTGATCTCCTCGGCGATCCGGCGGTGCTCGGCGGCCTTCCCGTCGTAGATCTCCGCCATGCGCAGGTGGTACGCCGGGTCGTCCTGCTCGTACACGTCCGGGATGCCGTCGAGGTCGTCGTCGCGCTCCTCGGCCTCCCACATCCGGCGGTACTTGGCGTTGCGCAGTTTCAGCAGGACCGTCGCCAGGACGGCCGCGATCAGCGAGCCCAGCAGGACGGCGGCCTTGATCTCGTTGGTGAGGGTCGCGTCGCCGTCGAAGGCGAGCTCCCCGATCAGCAGTGACACGGTGAAGCCGATGCCGGCGAGGGACGCCACGGCGAAGACGTCCGCCCAGGCGAGATCGTCGCTGAGGGACGCTCGGGTGAAGCGGACGGTCAGCCAGGTGCCGCCGAAGATGCCGATCGTCTTGCCGACGACGAGACCGAGGACGACGCCCAGGGTCTCCGGCTCGGCGAACACGTCGGCGAGGGCGCCGCCCGAGATCGTCACACCTGCGCTGAACAGGGCGAACAGCGGGACCGCGAGGCCGGCGGAGAGGGGGCGGACGAGGTGTTCGATCCGCTCGCCGGGGGAGTGCCCCTCGCCCTCGCGCCTCGTGCAGCGCAGCATGAGGCCCATCGCCACGCCGGCGATCGTGGCGTGGACGCCGCTGTTGTACATCAGTCCCCAGATGACCAGCGCGAGCGGTACGTAGACGTACCAGCCGTGCACGTTCTTGCGCAGCAGCAGCCAGAACACGAAGAGCCCGGCGGCCGCGCCGCCCAGCGCCGCGAAGTCGATGGTGCTCGTGAAGAAGACCGCGATGATCAGGATGGCGAACAGGTCGTCGACGACGGCGAGAGTGAGCAGGAAGGCGCGCAGGGCGCTCGGCAGGGACGTGCCGATGACGGCGAGCACTGCGAGCGCGAACGCGATGTCGGTGGCTGTGGGCACCGCCCAACCCGCCAGTGAGCCGCCGCCGGTGACGTTGGTGAGCGTGTAGACGAGCGCCGGCGCCACCATCCCGCACAGTGCGGCCACGACGGGCAGCGCGGCTGCCCTGGGGTCCTTGAGGTCACCGGCGACGAGTTCGCGCTTGAGTTCGATGCCGGCGACGAAGAAGAAGACGGCGAGCAGTCCGTCGGCCGCCCAGTGGGCGACGGACAGGTGCAGTCCGAGGGCGCCGGGGCCCAGGTGGTAGTGGCTCACGCTCTCGTAGCCGGCCTGCAGCGCCGGTACGTTCGCCCAGATCAGCGCGGCGACGGCGGCGACGAGCAGCAGTACTCCGCCGACGGTCTCGGTGCGCAGCGCGTCCGCGACGAAGTTCCGCTCGGGCAGGGAGAGCCGTCCGAGGACCTTGCGGGGGATTGGGGTGCGGGGCGCGGTCACGGTGGGCCTCCGGTCGTGGGCAGGGCGGAACGACTTGCCGACCAGACTTCCCGGCGCACCTTGAGAGTCACGTTGTTTTGTTGAGCCGCGTTGTTTGTTGAGCCGCGTTGTTTTGTTTAGCTTACCTAAGATGCGACGCGGGGCGCCTCGTGCAGTATCCGGCAGAACTTCACGTTAGGCGCAAAAAGGGCGCCCCGCCGCTTCACGCGGGGCGCCCTTCCGGCCGGGGCGCGGGGTCAGTCCTCGCTCGGGGACGCCGGCAGCTTCGCCTGGATGAGGTCCATGACCGTGGAGTCGGTCAGGGTCGTGACGTCACCCAGCTGACGGTTCTCCGCGACGTCGCGCAACAGCCGCCGCATGATCTTGCCGGAGCGCGTCTTCGGCAGCTCGGCGACCGGCAGGATCCGCTTCGGCTTGGCGATCGGGCCGAGCGTGGCCCCGACGTGGTTGCGCAGGTCGGCGACGAGCTGCTCGTCCTCGGCGTTGGCCGTGCCGCGCAGGATGACGAAGGCGACGATGGCCTGCCCGGTCGTCTCGTCCGCGGCGCCCACGACGGCCGCCTCGGCGACGGACGGGTGGGACACCAGCGCCGACTCGACCTCGGTGGTGGAGATGTTGTGGCCCGACACGAGCATGACGTCGTCGACGCGGCCGAGGAGCCAGATGTCGCCGTCGTCGTCCTTCTTCGCGCCGTCGCCGGCGAAGTACTTGCCCTCGAAGCGCGCCCAGTACGTGTCGAGGAAGCGCTGGTCGTCGCCCCAGATGGTGCGCAGCATCGACGGCCACGGCTCGGTCAGCACCAGGTAGCCGCCGCCGCCGTCGGGCACCTCGTTCGCCTCGTCGTCGACGACGGTCGCGCTGATGCCCGGCAGGGGAGTCTGCGCGGACCCCGGCTTGGTCGCCGTCACGCCGGGCAGCGGCGAGATCATCATCGCGCCGGTCTCGGTCTGCCACCAGGTGTCGACGATGGGCGTCCGGTCGGCTCCGATGTGCTTGCGGTACCAGATCCAGGCCTCGGGATTGATCGGCTCGCCGACCGAGCCCAGCACGCGCAGGCTGCTGAGGTCGAACTTCGCGGGGATGTCGTCGCCCCACTTCATGAACGTGCGGATGGCGGTCGGCGCCGTGTACAGGATCGTGACCCCGTACTTCTGCACGATCTCCCAGAAGCGGCCCTGGTGCGGGGTGTCGGGCGTGCCCTCGTACATGACCTGCGTCGCGCCGTTCGCCAGCGGCCCGTACACGATGTACGAGTGCCCGGTGACCCAGCCGACGTCGGCGGTGCACCAGTAGACGTCGGTCTCCGGCTTGAGGTCGAAGACCGCGTGGTGCGTGTACGCCGTCTGCGTGAGGTAGCCGCCGGAGGTGTGCAGGATGCCCTTCGGCTTACCCGTGGTGCCGGAGGTGTAGAGGATGAACAGCGGGTGCTCGGCCTCGAACGCCTCGGGCGTGTGCTCGGCCGACTGACGCTCCACCACCTCGTGCCACCACACGTCTCGGCCCTCGGTCCAGGCGACGTCCTGACCGGTGCGCCGGACGACCAGCACGTGCCGGACGCTGTCCACGCGCGCGACCGCGTCGTCGACGGCCGGCTTCAGCGCGGACGGCTTGCCGCGCCGGTAGCCGCCGTCGGACGTGATGACGACCTTGGCGTCCGCGTCCTGGATGCGGGTGGCCAGCGCGTCCGCCGAGAAGCCGCCGAAGACCACGGAGTGCGCGGCGCCGATCCGGGCGCAGGCCAGCATCGCGACCGCCGTCTCGGGGATCATCGGCATGTAGACCGCGACCCGGTCGCCCCTCTGAACGCCCAGCTCCAGCAGCGCGTTGGCCGCTTTCGACACCTCGTCCTTGAGCTCGGCGTAGGTGAGGGCGCGGCTGTCGCCCGGCTCGCCCTCGAAGTGGATGGCGACCCGGTCGCCGTGTCCGGCCTCCACATGGCGGTCGACGCAGTTGTAGGCGACGTTGAGTTCGCCGTCCTTGAACCACTTCGCGAACGGCGGGTTCGACCAGTCCAGCGTCTCCGTCGGCTCCTTGGCCCAGGTCAGCCGACGGGCCTGCTCGGCCCAGAAGCCGAGCCTGTCAGCCTTGGCCTGTTCGTACGCCTCCGCCGTGACGTTGGCGTCGGCCGCCAGGTCGGCGGGCGGCTCGAACCTGCGCTCTTCCTTGAGCAGGTTGGCCAGGCTCTCGTTGCTCACGACATCTCCCTTTCGAAGGGTGTCCGTGTCCGTTGTGTCCCAGGCCACAGCTCATCAGACCCGGGGGTCCGGTGACAAGAGCCGACGAAGGATTGGTTTAGACCTCTCGTGAGGCCTTGCTCCGTGCCCCTGTCAGCCGTCGTCCGGTGGTCATCCGTACCCACGGACGCCGAGCAGGCCGAGTTCAGCGGATGTAACGCCTTTCACATCCCTTCGCCGTCGTCACGAGGGTGCGGGTGCGGGTGCGGGCGGTGCCGGGGCCGGGGCCGGTGCCTGGCCGGTGCCTGGCCGGTGCCAGGGGGGCCGGTGGCGAGGGGCCGGCGTCGAGGGCCGACCGGTGTCGGGGCCGGCCGGTGTGCCGCCCCTGCCCCAACGGGGGCGGCACACCG
This sequence comes from Streptomyces sp. NPDC037083, assembly GCF_055606485.1. NCBI lineage: Bacteria > Bacillati > Actinomycetota > Actinomycetes > Kitasatosporales > Streptomycetaceae > Streptomyces > Streptomyces sp. NPDC037083. Next base: position 322,490 of record NZ_JBVJSQ010000010.1, read on the forward strand.
GCGCGGAGTTCAGGCGGGCACGTCCACCACCCCTACGTGGTCGAACACTCCGCCGTCGCCCAGGCCGTCGCCCCCGGTCGTCTCGGTGAGCAGGTACGTCTGGGCCTCGCCCACGTGGAAGTACAGACCGTGCAGCTCCAGCGCTCCGGCCCGCAGCGCCCGGGCGACCGACTCGTGCGACCGCAGGTGCTGCAACTGCTGGACCACGTTGGTCAGGCAGAGCTGCTCGACGTCGTCCGCCGGGGCCCGTCCGGCCAGCCGGACCCGAGGGCGGTCGTCGTCGGCCAACCGCTCCAGGCTCGGCAGCCCGTGTCGCAGCCACCGTTGCAGCGGGGTCCGGACGTCTCCGGGTTCGGCGTTGAGCAGAGCCTGCATGGCCCCGCACCCCGAGTGCCCGCACACCGTGATGGACCGAACCTCCAGCACGTCCACCGCGTACTCGATCGCGGCCGCCACCGAGTCGTCCCCGCTCTCCTCGCCGTGCGGCGGCACGAGGTTGCCCACGTTGCGCACCACGAACAGGTCGCCAGGACCACTGGAGGTGATCATCGAGGTGACCAGCCGTGAGTCGGCGCAGGTGAGGAAGAGCTGGGTGGGCCGCTGGCCCTCCCGGGCCAGTCGTGCGAGCTCACCCCGTACCAGCGGCGCGGTGTTGCGCTGGAACGCGCTGATGCCACGCACCAGTTGGTGTCCACTAGGTTCGAGGGCCTGCGTCGCGCCCATGGGCTCCGTCGGCTTCTTGTACTCCGTCGCCTCCTCTCTCTGATCTTGCTTGCTCACCTTGGAAGCGGGTGCCGGTTCCGCCGTCGAGACTGTTGGCCCCGACGCGGCTGCCGCTTCTGTCTTCTCCGTGTCCGAGCGCTCCGTGGTGGTGTCCGCCCGCTCTGACGGCCTTGCCGGATCCGACGGGCTCACCGTGTCTGACGTGTTCGGTGAGTCCACCGTGTGTGCCGGGTCCGCTGCCTTCGGCTGCCGGGGGTCCGCTGCCGTTTCCCGCGGCACCTGGCACTGGTGGTTGCGCCAGGGCGTCCACGGACGACAGCGGCAGTCGGCGATCGGGGCGTCGGCCCGGGAAGACCGGGAGGGCAGGGATGACCGGGAGGGGCGGGAGAATCGGGAGGCATCGAGATCCAGGGGAGTGGTCGACTCACTTCCCTCGATCTCCGAGTCGTCCTCGGCTCTCATGCCCGTGTCGAAGGCGGCGTCGAGTCCCGTGCCGGAGCGGCGGCCGGTCAGCTCGGCCGTGCCGCCCTGCGCGGTGTGGGTCTTCTGCCAGTCCTGCAGGGCCTCGTATGCCGCGTGATCCATGAAGGAGCCGTCCAACTCCACCACGGCGCAGGTGCCTTGGGGCACGTGATGCAGGGTGCGGCTGAGTCGTGGCACGGCGAGGAACGTCAACTGGCCTCGTACGTGGACGTGATGGACTCCTTCCTCCGCGTAGTGCGTGATGCGGGTGCGGGCGAGGCGGTGGAGGGCGACGGCCACGGCGACGGCGATGCCGAGCGTCACGCCCTCCAGGACGCCGAGGCACACCACGCCGAGGGTGGTGACGGCGTACACCAGCACCTCTCGGTGGCGGGTCACCGTGCGAATGTGGTGCAGGGACACCATCTGGATGCCGACGGCCATCACCAGGGCGGCGAGTGAGGCGAGCGGGATGAGATCCAGGATCGGGACCATCAGCAGCGCGGCGACTACTACGAGAACGCCGTGCAGCATCGTGGAGTTCCGGCTCACGGCGCCGGCTTGCACATTCGCCGAACTGCGCACGGCCACGCCTGCCACCGGCAGTCCGCCGAGGGCGCCGGAGACGATGTTGGCCGCGCCCTGGCCGAGCAGCTCGCGGTCCAGGTCGGAGCGGCCGACCCGGTTGGCGCGGGAGCCGAGCAGGCCGGGGCGCGAGGCGATCAGCTTGTCCACGGCGACCGCGCCGAGCAGTGACTGCACACTGCACACCAGCGTGGTGGTGAGGACGGCGGCGACGAGCCCGAGCACCGGCCCCTCGGGCATCCCGGCCAGGGCGTGACTGCTCCATGACGGCAGGTCGACCTTCGGCAGGGTCAGGCCGGCGAACGCGGCGGTCGCGGTGGCGCCTGTGACGGCGACGAGCGCGGCGGGCACCTTGCGCAGCACACGGCCGGCCCGCCCGGGGATGCGCGGCCAGAGCAGCAGCAGGCTGAGCGTCAGCGCGCTCATGGCGACGGCCGCGGGCTGCACGCGGGCCAACTGGGCGGGCAGGGCTCGGAGGTTGTCGAGGACCGAGCTCTGCGGGTTGCCGCCGAGGACGATGTGGAGTTGCGCGACGGCGATGGTGACGCCGATGCCGGCGAGCATGCCGTGCACGATGGCGGGGCTGACGGCGAGTGCGGTGCGCGCCACGCGCAGGCATCCGAGCCCCAGTTGGGCGAGCCCGGCGAGGACGGTGATGGCGCATGTCGTCCGCCAGCCGTAGCGCTGGATGAGATCGGCGGTGACGACGGTCAGGCCGGCCGCGGGGCCGCTGACCTGGAGGGGTGAGCCGCCGACCCGGCCGGCGACGATCCCGCCCACGGCGGCGGCGACGAGGCCGGCCTGGAGGGGCGCGCCGGTGGCCAGGGCGATGCCCAGCGACAGGGGCAGTGCGATCAGGAAGACCGCGATCGCGGCGGACACGTCGGCGCCCGCGATACGAAAGCGGCGGCGCGGGGCCGGTGGGGGGCTGTGGGGTGGGTGGACGCGCTCGGTGTGCGTCGGGTGGTCGGTTCGGGTGGGGACGCAGGCGGACATGTTTCCCGTCTCCTCCGGGGCAGCGCGGTCGCGGAACAGGTGGGCCCCCGGCTGTTGCGGGGGCGGTCGCGGCCGTGGGTCACGGCGTGCAGCGGCGGGATGAAATCAACGCTCGGTAAACAGATCGTAATGCAGAGTAAAGGTCAAGCATGGATTTTTGGGGCAAATAGGTCAATTAATCACTCGCAGGAGTGAAGTGCCCTTTTTATCGGCTTGTCGTATTAATTCCTTTTCGGTCTCCATGCGACCTTGGCGGCGCTGCCGGCTCATCCCGGCGCGTCACCAGAGAACGCCCTCGTCGGCGTTGGCCGAGAGAAGGAAGAAGGTGGGCGGAATATGGCCGCCACCCACAGGATCGCCGTCGGCACCGCGGTCGCCGCGGCAGTCGCCGTGTCACTCGCCGCTTGCGCGACGGGCGCCGATGTCTCCCACGGCCCGGAGAAAGGCGCTTCGGGCGCGCGGAAGGCGAAGCCCGCCCCGGCGCCCAAGAGCGTGGTCCGCCTGATCGGAGACGGCTCCACGGCCTACACCGGAGCGCAGCCCCACCTGCCCCGGCCCGAGCGGCTGGAGCCGGGCCGGAAGCCGCCGCAGTTCGTGGTCTTCTCGTGGGACGGCGCCGGCGAGGACAGTCAGAAGCTGTTCTCCCACTTCCGGGACGTGGCCAAGGCCAACCACGCGACGATGACGTACTTCCTCAGTGGCGTCTACATGTTGCCGGAGGAGAAGGCGGACCTCTACAGACCGCCGCAGCACTCGCGGGGCCGCTCCGACATCGGCTTCAACGACGAGCGCGGCATCGCCGCCACCGTGAAGCAGCTGCGCCTGGCGTGGCTGGAGGGCAACGAGATCGGCACCCACTTCAACGGCCACTTCTGCGGGAAGCGCGGGGTGGGCGCGTGGTCGGTCGAGGAGTGGAAGGACGAGATCGCCCAGGCCAAGCAGTTCGTGAAGACCTGGAAGACCAACACGGGCATGACGAAGGCGGCCCCGCTGCCGTTCGACTACGACAGGGAGCTCGTCGGGGCCCGCACCCCCTGCCTCGAGGGACAGAAGAACTTCATGGAGGCCGCCCGCGAGCTGGGCTTCCGCTACGACACCAGCGGTGTCAACAACCAGGTCTGGCCGGCCAGGAAGCAGGGCCTGTGGGACCTGTCGATGCAACTCGTGCCCTTCCCCGGCCACCGCTACGAGCAGCTCACCATGGACTACAACTTCATGGTCAACCAGTCCGGGACCACGACCCAGGGGAACCCCCGCAAGTTCGCCTTCTGGGGCGATCAGATGCGTGACGGCCTGCTCAAGGGCTTCTATCGGGCCTATGACGGCAACCGCGCGCCGCTGATCATCGGCAACCACTTCGAGTCCTGGAACGGCGGTACGTACATGCGCGCCGTCGAGGAGGTCGTCGAGCGCGTCTGCAACAAGCCCGACGTCCGCTGCGTGTCGTTCCGGCAGCTGGCGGACTGGCTGGACGCCCAGGATCCGAACGTCCTGGCCAGACTGCGCACCCTGGACGTCGGCGAGGCCCCGAGACAGGGCTGGACGTCCTTCCTCTCCAGTGCTCCGGCCCCGGCCCCGAAGGGTGTGCCCGGGGCGCCGGCGGTCCGGCAGTAGCGGGGCGCGGCGATGGATGCGCACGCCGGTGGCGGCTCGGCTGTCACACGGAGGCCGTGACGCCCTCCCCGAGGACGAACCCGGGGTCGACCTGCGCCGCCAGGTCGGCTCCGGTCCGTTCGTTGCCCCAGGACTCGGCGTTCTTCAGGTGGAAGTGCACCATCTGCCGCGTGTAGCGCTCCCAGTCGCGCCCGTGGTACGCCGAGTCGACGGTCGTCCGCATCAGGTGCAGGGCGTGACGGTTGACGTTCTCCAGGAGCTCGAACCGGGGTGGCCGGCCCTTCTCCATGGCACGCACCCAGTCCGAGTGCCCGACCGTCACGAGCAGGTCGTCGCCGACCTCGGCGCGGAGGAAGTCGAGGTCGTCCTGGCCCTGCACCTTGTTGCCGACGACCTTCAGCTCGACGCCGAAGTCGCGGGCGTACTCCTTGTACTGGCGATAGACGGAGACCCCCTTCCGGGTCGGCTCGGCGACGAGGAACGTCATGTCGAAGCGGGTGAACATGCCGGAGGCGAAGGAGTCCGAGCCGGCGGTCATGTCGACCACGACGTACTCGTCGCGCCCGTCCACCAGGTGGTTCAGGCACAGCTCCACCGCTCCCGTCTTGGAGTGGTAGCAGGAGACCCCCAGGTCGGCGTCCGTGAAGGGGCCCGTGACCATCAAACGGACGGCCCCACCGTCGAGTTCCACCGGTCGGGCGCAGGCGTCGTACAGCGGGTTGTCCTCGCGCACCCGCAGCAGACGGGAGCCCTCGCCGGGCGGCGTCGTCTTGATCATCGTCTCGGCGGAGGGGACGCGTGGGTTGGAGCCGCGCAGGTAGTCCTTGATCAACGACAGCCGAGCGCCCATCGCGGGTAGTTGCGCGGCCTCCGCCTCGTCGAGGCCGAGGGCAGGGCCCAGGTGCTGGTTGATGTCCGCGTCGACCGCGATCACGGGCGCGCCGGCTGCTGCGAGGTGGCGGATGAACAGGGAGGACAGGGTGGTCTTGCCGCTGCCGCCCTTCCCGACGAAAGCAATTTTCACGTTCACCAAGCGTAGTGAAGTCCTAGCTTTAGGTGACAGTGGTGCGTGAAGAAGACCACTCCTTCGTGGGGTGTGGGGGTGGGTTGCGTAATGTCGTACTCATGAGTACGACAGGCGCGTCCGCCGATCCGCTTGCGGCCCTGGGCTCGTTGCCCGGTGTGGCCGAGTCCGTGGAGTCCATGCGCAAGGCCGTGGACCGGGTCTACGGGCACCGTGTCATGCGTCGTCGCAGCACCGAGATCACCTCCGAGGCGGCCCTGCGCGGGGCCCGCGGCTCGGCGGCGCTGTCCGGTGCGGACTGGGCGCTCGAGGAGGTGCGTCGGCGCAGCGACTTCGGTGTCGACGACGAGGCCCGGGTCATGGGCGCCGCACTGCGGCTGACCGCCGAGGCGGGCCAGTTGCTGTCCATCTGGCGGCAGTCGCCGCTGCGGGTGCTGGCGCGGTTGCACCTGGTGGCCGCTGCGAGCAACGGCGACGAGGTCGGGCGTCCCCGGCAGGCCGGGGAGGAGGTCGACGAGCCTCTCATCGAGCTGCCGCTGCCGGGCGCCGACGAGCTGGCCGGCCGCCTGGAGGGGCTGTCGGAGCTGATCATCGCGGGTGGGTCCGCCCCCGCTCTGGTGACGGCCGCCGTCGTCCACGGCGAGCTTCTGGCCCTGCGGCCCTTCACCTCCTACAACGGCCTGGTCGCCCGGGCCGCCGAACGCATCGTCCTGATCGGCGCGGGTCTCGACCCCAAGTCGGTCTGCCCGGCCGAGGTGGGACACGCCGAACTGGGGCGGGCGGCCTACCTGGCGGCTCTGGACGGCTACGTGTCCGGCACCCCGGACGGCATGGCGGCGTGGATCGCCCACTGCGGCAGGGCAGTGGAACTGGGCGCTCGCGAGTCGACGGCGGTGTGCGAGGCGTTGCAGCGCGGCGCGGCGTAACGGCCACACGCGCGTGGCACGAAATACGGCCCCCACGTGGAGGGCCGTACAAAGGGTTGCGGCGGTACGAGTTCTCGTACCGCCGCTGGCATGCTCACCCGGTTACCAAGCGTCCTCGATGTATTGCCCATCAGGTCGGGAACTTCGCCCGTCACCTGGTGCGGCTGGCCCGTAATCGACGGGTCGACGTCGCGTGGGTGCCCAGTGGTCATGCGCGGTCCGTGGGGCCAAATGCGTTATTAAGGTGATCCTCTCGGATGTCCTTGGTCTCGCGGGCCGTTAAGTCCTTTGTACTCCAGGACCCGGACAAGCGGAAGTGCTGGCACCACTTCTTTGCTTTTGCGCCCAAACGGGTTTTAAACCGGCGAGATGGGGTGGTGGCGAGGCGTTCGACCGCGTGCGCCCCCACCGACGCCTCGACCGCCGACGCCTCGACCGCCGACGCCTCGACTGCCTGCGCATGGCCGGTGGCGGACTCGGCCGACGAGGAGTGGCCGGTGGCGCTTCGACCGGCGGGGAGCGTCGGCGACGTATCGACCGGCGGGGAGCGTCGGCGACGTATCGACCGGCGGGGAGCGTCGGCGGCGCATCGACTCGCCTTCGCTCGGACCTGGGGACCCGTTGGGTGCGGCCGCGTCAGACCGCCGCCGTACGCCGCCGGCTGGCGTACCAGACGAGGCCCGCCGTCGCTGCCGCCGCTCCTATGGCCGCGGCCGCGACCAGTGCCGGGCGGGGCGGTACGGAGAAGGAGGGGATCCGCTGCTTCAGGCGCACAGGACGGTGGAAGTCCAGAATCGGCCACCCGCGCGCCACGGCCTCGCGACGCAGGGCCCGATCGGGGTTCACGGCGTGCGGATGCCCCACCTCCTGCAGCATCGGCAGGTCGGTCGCGGAGTCGCTGTAGGCGTAGCAGCGCGAGAGGTCGTACCCCTCGGACTCGGCCAGCTCCTTGATCGCCTCCGCTTTGGTCGGACCGTACGCGTAGTACTCCACCTCGCCGGTGAAGCAGCCGTCCTCGCCCACCACCATGCGCGTGGCGACCACGCGGTCCGCACCGAGCAGTTCGCCGATCGGCTCGACCACCTCGGCGCCCGACGTGGAGACGATGACGACGTCACGGCCGGCGGTGTGGTGCTCCTCGATCAGGGAGGCGGCCTCGTCGTAGATCAGCGGGTCGATCAGGTCGTGAAGGGTCTCCGCCACGATCTCCTTCACCTGTTGGACGTTCCAGCCGCGTACGAGGGCGGACAGGTACTCGCGGGTCCGTTCCATCTGGTCGTGGTCCATGCCGCCGACGAGGAAGACGAACTGGGCATATGCGGTACGCAAGGCCGCCCTGCGGTTGATCAGACCGCCTTGGTAGAAGGACTTGCTGAAGGTGAGCGTGCTCGACTTCGCAATGACCGTCTTGTCCAGGTCAAAGAAGGCCGCTGTGCGGGGCAAGGAGTGGTTTTCCACAACCAAGAGCATAGGGGCAGCCCATTCGGCGTAAGGTTGGCGCGTGGGTTTGCCTGAGAGGGCTCTCGGGTACACCATGGAAGTCACGGATCGTTCGCGACCGTGCTAACCCGGTCCGGCTCCTCCCCCCCCGAGTCGGCCGTGGAGACGACCCCCGCTCTCCCCCCCGGCGGGGGTCGTCGCATGTCCGGGTGGGTTTTTCCGTTCCCTGTGCGGCCTTGACGCCGCATCGCGGCGGCGTCGGCCGCCCCTTTCGCATGCCCACTGCTCGTCACCGTGTGTAGTCGTCGGACTGCTCTGTGGAAGTCGCACACGAAGGCTGTGCACGGCTCACCGGTGTGGGTGATGGCGATATTCACAAGTGCGCGCTCATCCACAGTTATCCACCAAGATCCACATTATTTCCCGGTTCGCTGCACCGTGATTCCAACGCGTCCGCCGGTGCCGACTTCACATGGCCGGTTCCGTCTGCGGGGCGTCCACGGCCGGTTTCCAACGGCCGTTCATTTGGAGGCCGGATGCCGGTTCTCCACACGTTTGGGAATCGCGGGGCCGCAGTTGACTGCGCGACCCGTGGCGAAGGGGGATGGAAATCGTGACCGGAGCCGTCACACACGACCCGCCGCCCACTCTCGGAGGGCGGCCGGGCAAGCCATTGATCGTCACGGAGGACGTTGACCTCCTCGACGACCTGCTACGCCTGTGCGCAGCGGCCGGCGCCACACCCGAGGTGCACCACACGGTGCCGGAGCGCCGGGGCAGTTGGGAGTCCGCGCCGCTCGTCCTGGTCGGCGACGACGCCGCACGCCGGGTACGAGGGGCGGTCCGACGACGCGGAGTGGTCCTCGTCGGGCGCGACCAGGACGACTCGGGAGTCTGGCAGCGCGCCGTGGAGATCGGTGCGGACCACGTCCTGATGCTGCCCGACGGCGAACAGTGGCTGGTCGACCGCATCGCCGACGTGGCCGAAGGCGTCGGCCGGCCCGCGCTCACCGTGGGTGTGATCGGCGGCCGCGGCGGCGCCGGAGCGTCCACGCTCGCGTGCGCCCTCGCCGTCACCTCCGCGCGTGAGGGACTCCGCACCCTTCTGGTGGACGCCGATCCACTGGGGGGCGGACTCGACGTGCTGCTCGGCGGCGAGAGCGCCGAGGGCCTGCGCTGGCCCGCGTTCGCCGCCTCGCGCGGCCGGGTCGGCGGCGGCGCCCTGGAGGAGTCGCTGCCCCGGCTGCACGCTCTGCGGGTGCTCAGCTGGGACCGGGGTGACTGCGTCGCCATCGCGCCCCAGGCGATCCGCGCGGTGCTCGCGGCGGCCCGGCGCCGGGGCGGCACGGTCGTCGTCGACCTTCCGCGCCGCATCGACGACGGGGTCGCCGAGGTCCTGACCCAGCTCGACCTCGGGCTCCTCGTGGTCCCGGCCGAACTGCGCGCCGTCGCGGCGGGCGGGCGCGTGGCCTCCGCCGTCGGCATGGTGCTGCGCGACCTGCGGGTGGCCGTACGCGGCCCCTACGCCCCCGGACTCGACGACAGCGAGGTCGCCAGGCTGCTCGGGCTGCCGCTGGCCGGTGAGGTGCCCGTCGAGCCGGGGCTGCTGAGGCCGGACGGTGGCAAGGCACCGCCGGGCGCGAGCGCGCGCGGCCCGCTCGCCCGTTTCTGCAAGGAGTTCTGGGAGCGGGCGTTGACCGAAGCGGGTGCCTCATGACCACGCCGTCCGCGCTCGAACGGGCGAGGGGGACCGGGACACTGCTCGACGGCGTACGGCAGTGGCTCGCGGAGAGCGGGGCCGAACCGACCCCCGCGCGCGTGGCGCAGGCCTTGCGCGAACAGGGTCGGGTGCTCGGCGACGCGGAAGTGCTCGGCGCCGCCGAACAGCTGCGATCCGAACTCATCGGCAGCGGCCCCCTGGAACCGCTGTTGGCAGACCCCTGGGTGACCGACGTGCTGGTGTCCGGCCCGGACCGGGTCTGGGTCGACCGGGGCGGCGGCCTGGAACCGACCGGCGTCTCCTTCCCGGACGCGGCAGCCGTCCGACGTCTCGCACAGCGCCTGGCCGCAGTGGCCGGACGGCGCCTGGACGACGCCCGGCCCTGGGTCGACGCCCGGCTGCCCGACGGAACACGACTGCATGCCGTCCTGCCACCGGTCGCCGTCGGCTGCACCTGCCTGTCGCTGCGCGTCGTACGGCCCCGCGCGTTCACGCTCGACGAACTGGTCTCCGCGGGCACGGTTCCGCCGGGCGGGGACGCAGTGCTGCGGGCCTTGATGCGGGCGCGGCTGTCCTTCCTGGTCAGCGGCGGTACCGGCAGTGGCAAGACGACTCTGCTGAGCGCGCTGCTCGGCCTGGTCGGGCCGGGGGAGCGGATCGTCCTCGCGGAGGACTCGGCGGAACTGCGTCCGGATCATCCGCACGTGGTCCGCCTGGAGACCAGACCCGCCAACCAGGAGGGAGCCGGTCTCGTCACGCTGGAGGACCTGGTGCGACAGGCCCTGCGAATGCGCCCGGACCGGCTCGTCGTGGGTGAGGTGCGCGGGCCGGAGGTCGTCCATCTGCTGGCCGCGCTCAACACGGGCCACGAGGGCGGGTGCGGCACGGTCCACGCCAACGCCGCCGCGGACGTCCCCGCTCGCCTGGAGGCGCTCGGGACCGCGGCCGGGCTCGATCGGGCCGCGCTGCACAGCCAGTTGGCGGCAGCTCTTGCGGTGGTCCTGCACCTCGTGCGCGACTCGGCCGGGCGGCGGCGGATCGACGAGGTCCACGTGCTGGAGCGGGACCCGTGCGGGCTGGTGCGGACCGTGCCGGCGCTGCGGTGGCGGGCCGGCGCCTTCGCCTACGAGCGGGGGTGGAAGCGGCTGCGGGAGCTGCTGCGGAGCGAGGACAACGAAGAGAGCGGCGGGAGCAGTGAGAGCGGACGAGAGAGGGGCGGGAGCAGAGAGCGCGGAGGCGAGAGGGGCGGGAGTGGTGAGGGCGGAGGAAGGGGCGGAAGCGGTGAGGACGATGAGAAGGGGCGGGAGCGATGAGTGAGATGCCGGTGGCGGCGGCCGTGGCCTGCGCCGGGGCGGCGGCCTGGTTGATCGGCGGGCCGCACTCGGGAGCCAGGCGGGCGCAGTTGATGGTCGCCGGCGGCGGGACGGTCGGTATCGGCCCCCCTTCGTGGCGGCAGTTGACCGACGAACTGCAACGACTCCGAGGGCTGTGGCGGCCCGAGTGGTGGGCACCGGTCGCCGGGCTGGTCCTGGCGGTGATGGGCGGCTCGGTCCTGCCGGTCGTCGCGGGGGCGGCCGGAGTGCCGCTGCTGCGACGGGCGCGGAGCGCCGCCGACGCGCGGCGGGTGCGTGACCGCCGAGGAGACGCGGTCATCGCATTGTGCGCGGCGCTGGCGGGGGAGGTCCTTGCCGGTCGGCAGCCCGGGGAGGCGTTGCAGCGGGCCGCCCGGGACTCCGGCGGCCTGGGCACGGCGCAGCCCTCGGTGCTGGCGGCGGCACGGTTCGGCGGAGACGTGTCCAAGGCTCTCGTGGTCGCCGCGCGGCAGCCCGGGGCGGAGGGACTCCTGGGGCTCGCAGCCTGCTGGCGGGTGGCCGTGGACCGGGGCGCGGGCCTCGCCGCCGGACTCGACCGCCTCGAAGAGGCGCTGCGTGCCGAACGGGACCAACGGGCCGACCTGCGCTCCCAGTTGGCAGGTCCTCGCGCCACGGCGGTGATGCTCGCGGGCCTGCCGGTCCTGGGCCTCCTGCTGGGCGCCGCCCTCGGGGCCGACCCGCTGCACGTCCTGCTGCACACCGGAGCGGGGCTCGGCTGCCTGCTCGTCGGCGGTCTGCTGGCGGGGGCGGGCGCGTGGTGGGCCCTGCGGATCGTGCGCAACGCGGAGGCGACGTGATGGGGCCGCGGTGGGCGCAGACGTGGACGCCGACAGCGCAGGCGTCGGCGACGGTGACCGCGTGGACGTTGGACGGCAGGGACACGGCGCGGAGGACGAGGAAGGAGGCGCCATGAGCGGGGAAGTCGTCCACAGGCTGGGGACGGCCGTGGCGATCGTCACGGCACTCTGGTGGCTGGGACGTCGGCTGAAGGCCGAGCGACGCCGACGCAGGGCACGGCGACGCGTGGCCGAGCTGCTGGCGTCGGTACGGGAGCCGGAGGCCCGACGCTCCACCGTGCTGGGGGCCGTACAGAGATGGCTTCCCGAGGTGGTGGTGGCTGGTGCCGGATGGGCCCTGGTCGGCGGTGTGACCGGACTTGTACTGGGGCTGGTCGGCGCGGGGGCGCTCGGGCGGTGGCGCCGCCGGCAGCGGGCGGCGGCAGCGGTGAGCGAGGCCGACGTCCGCCTCGCCGAACGGCAACTTCCGCTGGCCGCCGACCTGCTGGCCGCCTGCATCGCGGCCGGCGCCGGTCCGGTGGACGCGGCGCAGGCCGTGGGGGAAGCCTTGGGCGGCCCCATCGGGGAGGGGCTGGCGCGTGGTGCCGCCGAGGTGCGTCTCGGCGGCGAACCGGCCACCGCATGGCGGAGGTTGGCCGCGACACCGGGGGCGGCGGCCCTGGCCGCACTGCTGGAGCGGGCCGACGTCTCGGGCCTGCCGGCGGCCGGACCGGTCGCCCGACTCGCCGCCGACACCCGTGCCGAGTGGGCGCGCGCCGCGACGGCACGGGCCCGGCGGGCCGCCGTCATGGTCACCGTACCGGTGGGGCTGTGCTTCCTGCCCGCCTTCATCGCGGTCGGCGTACTCCCGATTGTCATCGGACTCGCGGGCGGGGTGATGGGAGGGGGTGGGTGATGACAGGGCGCTGAGACCGCGGTGCGGGGTGCGGGATGCGCGACGAGCGCGAACACCCAGGGCAGCAGCGTGAGTTGGGCTGAGGCGAGCCTCCGACTGAGCGCAGAGCGCAGAGCCCAGAGCCCAGAGCGCAGACGACGGCGATCCGCCGAGCAGCGCGAGCCGCGCTGCGTGAGCGAACGAACAGCGCAAGCCCGGGCTGCGTGAACGAGCAGTGCAGGACGAGCAACGCATGAACGACCAACAGCGATCAACGGAAACGAACCTCACGGGGGTTGAGATGTACAAGGCGGTACGGGCGCGGCTGTGTGCCCTGATGTGCAGGACGCGTGCGGCACGGAAGGACGCGGGGATGGTGACGTCCGAGTACGCGATGGGAATCGTGGCGGCCGTCGGCTTCGCGGTGCTCCTCCACCAGGTGGTGACGAGCGACGTGGTCTCCGCTCAGCTGACGGCGCTGGTGAGGCAGGCCCTCAGTGCGGGCGCGTGAGCGCGGCGGGGGGCCTCTGTGCCGGCGTCGGTCGGTGTTCGGCGGGGACGGGGGGTTCGTGACGGCGGAGTCGGCCGTGGTGCTGCCGGTACTGGTGGCGTTCGCGATGGCGCTGGTCTGGGGGCTGCTCGTCATGGCCGCTCAGATCCGGTGTGTGGACGCGGCCAGGGCCGGCGCCCGGGCGGCGGCCCGGCAGGACCCGACGGACCAGGTCCTCGAGGTGACCCGGGCGACGGCGCCGCGCGGGGCGGAGGTGACGGTCAGCCGTGAGGGTGACCAGGTCCGCGTGGTGGTGGCGGCGAAACCGCCGGCGTTGCGGGGGCTGCCTTTCGAGGTGAGGGAGGAGGCCGTGGCGGCGGCAGAGGAAGCCGCGGGTGCGGCAGGGGACGGCCCCGGGGCGGTACAGGAGCCGCGACGACCGGTGACGGGCCCGGGCCCCGGTTCGGAGGCGGGGTCATGAGCGCCCGGCAACGGTCCCACCACCGACTGGCCCACCGGCTGGCCCAGCGATGTGCCCACCGACGAGCTCAGCGATATGCCTGGCGACTCGTGCAGGGTCGCGCCGGGCGGCTCGGCCGGGGCCGCGGGGACGCGGATCGCGGCTCTGCCACCGTCTGGAGCCTCGGGGCGATGGCCGTGCTGTGTGTGGTGTTCGGTGTCGTGCTCGCGCTCGGGCAGGCGGTGGCGGTCCGGCACCGGGCCGCGGGCGGCGCCGATCTTGCGGCGCTCGCCGCGGCCGACCACTGGTCGGACGGTGTCGCGCAGGCCTGTGCCCGGGCGGACCGGGTGGCCCGGGCTCAGGGGGCGCGCGTGGTGCGGTGCGCGGTCGTCGGCGAGATCTCGGACGTGACGGCGGCCTCGGGGCGAGGGCTGTTCACCGCCGAGGTCAGGGCGCGGGCGGGCCCGGCGGACGCGGTCTCGCCTCCGCCGATTCTGCCTCCGCCGACTCTGCCTCCTCCGCCTCCTTCACCTTCTCCGTCTCCTCCGCCTCCTTCGTCTCCTGAGCCGCTTCCCGGGCCTTCTCGTCGGGAGCCTCCCGCAGCAGTTCCGTGAGCAGTCGCACCGCCCCCCTCTTGTGCAGCGGTTCGTTGCCGTTGCCGCACTTGGGGGACTGGATGCAGGACGGGCAGCCGGCGTCGCACTCGCAGGAGGCGATGGCCTGCCGGGTGGCGGTCAGCCAGGCGCGGGCCGTGTGGAAGGCGCGCTCCGCGAAGCCCGCGCCGCCGGGATGGCCGTCGTAGACGAAGACCGTCGGGAGCAGGGTGTCGGGGTGGAGGGGGACCGACACGCCGCCGATGTCCCAGCGGTCGCAGGTCGCGAAGAGGGGCAGCATGCCGATGGAGGCGTGTTCGGCGGCGTGCAGGGCGCCGCCGAGGATCTCCGGGTTGATCCGGGCCGCGTCGAGCTGGTCCTCGGTGACGGTCCACCACACGGCGCGCGTGCGCAGCGTACGAGGAGGGAGGTCGAGCTTCGACTCGCCGAGGACTTCACCGGTGATGACACGCCGACGCAGGAAGGAGACGACCTGATTGGTGACTTCGACGGAGCCGTAGCACAACCGGCCCATGCCCCAGGGGATCTCGACGTCCGTCTCCAGGACGGAGATCGACGTCGTGTCGCGGGCGACCGTCGAGTAGGGCGGGTTGGCCTCCTCGACGAGGGCCACGGAATCCTCCAGGTCCAGGGATCGCACCAGGTAGGTCCGGCCCTGGTGGAGGTGGACCGCGCCCTCGTGGACCGTGGTGTGGGAGGCGCCGGCGTCCACCGTGCCGAGCAGCCGGCCCGTGCCGGCCTCGACGACCTGGACCGGTCGGCCGCCCTCGCCGCGGATGTCCGTGAGGTCGGCGGCCCGCTCGCGGCGGGTCCAGTGCCAGGCCCTGGTCCGGCGGCGCAGCAGCTTCGCGGCCTCCAGCTGCGGCAGCAGTCCCTCGGTCTCGGGGCCGAACAGGGCCAGGTCCTCGTCGGTCAGCGGGAGCTCCGCGGCTGCCGCGCACAGGTGCGGGGCGAGGACGTAGGGGTTGTCGGGGTCGAGGACCGTCGATTCCACCGGACGGTCGAACAGTGCCTCCGGATGGTGGACGAGGAATGTGTCCAGGGGGTCGTCGCGGGCGATGAGGACGGCCAGCGCGCCCTGCCCTGCCCGTCCAGCCCGCCCGGCCTGCTGCCACAGGGACGCGCGGGTGCCCGGGTAGCCGGCGATCAGGACGGCGTCGAGTCCCGAGACGTCGATGCCGAGCTCCAGCGCGGTGGTCGCGGCGAGGCCCAGGAGCTCGCCCGAGTGCAGGGCCTGCTCCAGGGCGCGCCGTTCCTCGGGGAGGTAGCCGCCGCGATAGGCCGCGACACGCCGGGCCAGCGAGCGGTCGACCTCGGCGAGGCGCTCCTGGGCGATCACCGAGATCAGCTCGGCGCCGCGCCGGGAGCGGACGAAGGCGACGGTGCGCACGCCCTGGACGGCGAGGTCGGTCAGCAGATCGGCGGTCTCGGCGGTGGACGTACGCCGAACGGGTGCACCCTTCTCGCCGATCATCTCGGTGAGCGGAGGCTCCCAGAGGGCGAACACCAGTTCACCGCGGGGTGACGCGTCGTCGGCGACCTCGACCACCGGGAGGCCGGTGAGGCGGCCCGCGGCCACGGCGGGCTCGGCGGCCGTCGCGGAGGCCAGCAGGAAGACGGGAGAGGCGCCGTAGCGGGCGCACAGACGCCGGAGGCGGCGCAGCACCTGGGCGACGTGGGAGCCGAACACACCGCGGTAGGTGTGGCACTCGTCGATGACGACGTACTTGAGGGATTTCAGGAAGGAGGACCAGCGGGGGTGGGACGGGAGGATGCCCCGGTGCAGCATGTCCGGATTGGTGAGGACGTAGTTGGCGTACTGGCGGATCCACTCCCGTTCCTCGAACGGAGTGTCGCCGTCGTACACGGCCGGCCGTACGGAGTTGCCGAGAGGTTGTGAAAGTTCCTTCACCGAGCGGCACTGATCGGCCGCCAGGGCCTTGGTGGGGGCCAGGTACAGGGTGGTGGCCCCGCGGCCGTTCGGAGCCTCGGAACCGTCCAGGAGGGCCGACAGGACGGGCACGAGGTACGCCAGGGACTTGCCGGAGGCGGTGCCCGTGGCGACGACCACCGACTCGCCGTCCAGGGCGTGCTCGGCGACGCGGGCCTGGTGGGCCCAGGGGTGTTCGATGCCGCAGGCCTGCACGGCCGCGATGACCTCGGAACGAATCCGGTCCGGCCAGACGGCATGGCGGCCCGCGCGCGGGGGCAAGTGCTCCGTATGAGTGATGCGCGACGCCCGGCTCGGTCCCGGGGCGAGCCGGTCCAGGATCTCGCCCGGAGGCAGGCGGGGCGCGGCCTCGGACGAGGGTCGATCGGATCGGTGATTCTTGGCCATCGGCACCGAGTGTGTCACTGGCGTGACGGACAATGGAGCCAAGGCGTCGTGCACGCCTGCCGGTAAGTGATTGAATGCCATCGCGGCTGGCGTACCGTCCCGGGGGCTCCTGCCCAGGTGTCCCGAGGGGCGACCGCTCGATAGCAAGGTGCTGGAGGATCCGTGGACCTGTCCCTGTCGACCCGTACCGTCGGCGATCGTACGGTCGTCGAGGTCGGTGGCGAAATCGACGTATATACCGCGCCCAAGTTGCGCGAGCAGCTGGTCGAGCTGGTGAACGACGGGAATTTCCACCTCGTCGTCGACATGGAGGGCGTGGACTTCCTCGACTCCACCGGGCTCGGCGTGCTGGTCGGCGGACTGAAGCGGGTGCGTGCCCATGAGGGCTCGCTCCGCCTGGTCTGCAACCAGGAGCGTATTTTGAAGATCTTCCGCATCACCGGTCTGACCAAGGTGTTCCCGATTCACACCTCGGTCGACGAAGCGGTCGCTGCCACCGACTGACCCTCCGTCCCGGGCCGCCCTGCGCGGCCCGGCACGGCTGGTCGAACAATGAGGGGGGTCTGGGCTGAGGCGGCCCGGCCCTCCCGACAGCACGCCCGTAGTTCCGAGGGGGACGTATGGCCACCGTTGAACTCCGCTTCAGCGCGCTGCCCGAGCACGTCAGGACCGCCCGACTGGTGGCGGCAGCGGTGGCGCGCAGGGCCGGGGTGGACGAGGCCGTCCTCGACGAGGTCAGACTCGCCGTCGGCGAGGCCTGTACCCGTGCCGTCGGACTGCACCAGATCGGCGGAATCACCGCGCCGGTGAAGGTGCTGCTGATCGAGGAGGAGAAGCAGTTCTCCATCGAGGTCGGCGACGAGGCGCCCCACGCGGTGCCCGGTGAGCGGGCGGCCTCGGGCGCGGAGGCGGAGGCCGAGGCCGAGGAGGACGAGATGGGCCTCGCGGTCATCAGCGGCCTCGTCGACGACGTGGAGGTCACCGCCGGTGAACACGGCGGGCAGATCCGTATGACCTGGCCGAGCGCGTCGGCGACCGCGACGACGTCGGCCTGAGCCGCCGGCCTGAGCCGCACCCGAAGACGTACGTAACCGAAGGGCCCTACCTCGTAGGGCCCTTCGGCATGTGCGGACCTCGGTGACCGCGCTTACAGTGGTTCCGTGAAATGAATCTTGGAATATCGGAATCCTGGTGAAGTGAATCTTGCGGCGAATGTCGTGAACCAATTCACGACCGCCAATGCCCTGAAGGCATTACCGTGCGGGTTTTGCGTGCGAAGGCGAATTCCGTTTGCCGCGCACTGTTTTGATCAGGTTCCGGTACCTACAATCCGTCCACATCTTGAGCTCAGCCCAAGCGTCAAGGAGGACGAATGGCGGGGCTTTCTACCCCTCAGCGGTTTGACCACCACACAACCTTCGCAGCCGCCGTGCTGACCGACGGCAACCGCCTGCTCGTGGTGGTCATCGCGGTCGTGGCGCTGGCTGCGCTCGTGGTCGCGGGCGTACTACTGCGCCAGGTGCTCGCGGCCGACGAGGGCACCGACAGCATGAAGAAGATCGCCGCGGCGATCCAGGAAGGCGCCAGCGCCTATCTGGCCCGTCAGCTGCGCACGCTCGGCGTATTCGCCGTCGTCGTGTTCTTCCTGCTCATGCTGCTGCCTGCGGACGACTGGAATCAGCGCGCCGGACGGTCGATCTTCTTCTTGATCGGTGCGGCCTTCTCGGCCGCCACCGGCTATATCGGCATGTGGCTCGCCGTGCGCAGCAATGTGCGCGTGGCAGCGGCGGCCCGGGAAGCGACTCCGGCGGTAGGCGAGCCGGAAAAGGATCTCACCGCCGTCTCGCACAAGGCAATGAAGATCGCATTCCGTACGGGCGGCGTCGTCGGCATGTTCACGGTCGGGCTCGGTCTGCTCGGGGCCGCCTGCGTGGTGCTGGTGTACGCGGCAGACGCGCCGAAGGTGCTGGAGGGCTTCGGGCTCGGCGCGGCCCTGATCGCCATGTTCATGAGGGTCGGCGGCGGCATCTTCACCAAGGCCGCCGACGTCGGCGCCGACCTGGTCGGCAAGGTCGAGCAGGGCATTCCGGAGGACGATCCGCGCAATGCCGCGACCATCGCCGACAACGTGGGCGACAACGTCGGCGACTGCGCGGGCATGGCGGCGGACCTCTTCGAGTCGTACGCCGTGACCCTGGTCGCCGCCCTGATCCTCGGCAAGGTTGCCTTCGGCGACGCCGGGCTCGCCTTCCCGCTGCTCGTTCCCGCGATCGGCGTGCTCACGGCCATGGTCGGGATCTTCGCGGTCGCCCCGCGCCGCACCGATCGCAGTGGCATGTCCGCGATCAACCGGGGCTTCTTCATCTCCGCGGTGATCTCGCTCGTCCTGGTCGCCGTGGCCGTCTACCTCTATCTCCCCGGGAAGTACGCCGACCTGGACGGCGTCACCGACGCGGCGATCCAGGGCAAGAGCGGCGATCCGCGCATCCTCGCCGTCGTCGCGGTGGCGATCGGCATCCTCCTGGCCGCGGTCATCCAGCAGTTGACGGGTTACTTCACCGAGACCACCCGCCGACCGGTGCGCGACATCGGCAAGTCGTCGCTGACGGGCCCGGCGACCGTCGTCCTCGCCGGGATCTCCGTCGGGCTCGAATCGGCCGTCTACACCGCCCTGTTGATCGGTCTGGGTGTCTACGGGGCGTTCCTGCTGGGCGGTACGTCGATCATGCTGGCGCTGTTCGCGGTGGCGCTGGCCGGCACCGGGCTGCTCACCACGGTCGGAGTGATCGTCGCGATGGACACCTTCGGGCCGGTCTCCGACAACGCGCAGGGCATCGCGGAGATGTCCGGCGACGTCGAGGGAGCGGGCGCGCAGGTGCTCACCAACCTCGACGCCGTCGGCAACACGACCAAGGCCATCACCAAGGGCATCGCCATCGCCACCGCCGTCCTGGCGGCGTCGGCGCTCTTCGGGTCGTACCGGGACGCGATCACGACCGGCGCGCAGGACGTCGGCGAGAAGCTCTCCGGGGCGGGCGCGCCGATGAGTCTGATGATGGACATCTCGCAGCCCAACAACCTCGTCGGCCTCATCGTGGGATCGGCGGTCGTCTTCCTCTTCTCGGGGCTGGCGATCAACGCGGTGTCACGGTCGGCCGGTTCCGTGGTGTACGAGGTGCGGCGGCAGTTCCGCGAGCACCCCGGGATCATGGACTACAGCGAGGAGCCGGAGTACGGCAAGGTCGTCGACATCTGCACCCGGGACGCCCTGCGCGAGTTGGCCACACCAGGGCTTCTCGCCGTCATGGCGCCGATCTTCGTCGGCTTCACGCTCGGCGTCGGCGCGCTGGGCGCGTTCCTGGCGGGCGCCATCGGCGCGGGCACGCTGATGGCGGTCTTCCTCGCCAACTCCGGCGGTGCGTGGGACAACGCCAAGAAGCTCGTCGAGGACGGCCACCACGGCGGCAAGGGAAGCGAGGCGCACGCGGCGACGGTGATCGGGGACACGGTCGGCGACCCGTTCAAGGACACCGCGGGTCCCGCGATCAACCCGCTGCTGAAGGTCATGAACCTGGTGGCGCTGCTCATCGCGCCCGCCGTGATCAAGTTCAGCTACGGCGAGGACAAGAGCATCGGCGCGCGGATCCTGATCGCGGCTCTCGCGCTCGTCGTCATCGTGGTCGCGGTGTACGTCTCCAAGCGACGCGGCATCGCCATGGGCGACGAGGACAACGCCGGGACTGCGTCCAAGTCGGCCGATCCTGCGGTGGTTTCGTAGGCCTGATCACCGGGCCCAGCTCAAGGGGCGGGCGGGTGGCGCGTGTTGACGCGCCGCCCGCCCGCTGTCTCGGCGGCGCGGCCCGGCCGTGAGCCTTCTCTCTCTTGGTGTAAAAGGCTACATAAATCTGCATAGCGGACATTCGTTCTGGGGGTGTCGCCCGGTTGGCGTGTATGTTCCGGGGCCGAGAGCCATGGAAGGGACCAATCCGGTGAACAAGAAGCTCGCGGCCGCACTGTCCGGCGGTGCGGTACTGGTACTGGCGCTGTCCGGATGCAGCAGTGACGACGGCAACAAGGAACTGGACGCCTGGGCCAAGCAGGTCTGCGACGCCCTGCCCGCCCAGGACGCGAAGGTCGACGCGGCCAACGCCGCGATCAAGCAGGCCGCCACGGACAACAACGCCCCGGCGAACGTCCAGAAGACCGACTCGCAGGCCTTTCAGGACATGTCCGACGCCTACAGCGCGCTCGCCCAGGCCGTCCAGAAGGCGGGGACGCCGCCCGGCGTCGACGAGGGCGAGAAGAAGCAGAAGGACGCCGTCTCCGCGCTCACCACCCTGTCGACCTCCTACGCCGGCCTGAAGAAGCAGGTCGACGCGCTGGACACGAAGGACCAGGCGAAGTTCGCCGACGGACTGCAGGACATCGCCACCGAACTCGGCAAGCTCAGCAAGAGCGGCAACACCGCGCTGAAGAACCTCGAGCAGGGCGACGTCAAAAACGCCATGGCCAAGCAGGAGAGCTGCAAGAAGGTCGCCTCCTCGGCCGCGGCCCGCGCGACGACGAGCTGACGTCCGCACGGCCCGGGATGTTCCGCGAGACCGCGGCGCGGGCGGTGACGGGAGACAATGGGGGGCGTGAGTAACGCCACCCTGTCTCCCCTGCCCGCATCCGACCGCCCCGAGGTCGCCGCCCTGTTGCGCGAGGCCCTGCTCGCGGCCTCCTTCACCGCGGACGGCCTCCTCGAACTTCTCGGAGCCCCCGCCTACGCGGCCCTCGCCCGCAGCGAGACCGTGCCCGCGCTGCGCGCGACGCGCGGAGACACGCCGCTGGAGACGCTCGTCCGCCTCTTCCTGTTGCAGGAGGCGGTGCCGCACGCGCGTGTGGCGGAGTTCCTGCCGGTACGCGCGTGCGTGGAGAGCGGCTGGCTGACCCCCGTCGGGGCGGACGAGGTGGCCGCGACCGTCGACGTGCGCCCGTACGGCGGACCGGGCGGCGAGGACTGGTTCATCGTGTCCGACCTCGGGTGCGCGGTCGGCGGCGCCGGCGGCAGCGCGAGCGAGGGCGGGCAGGCGGACACGGCTGTCGTCCTGGGCGTGGGCGGGGCGTCCACGACCCTCGCCGGCATCACCGTCCGCAAGCCGGTCTCCGCCGCCCTCGACCTCGGCACCGGATCCGGCATCCAGGCGCTGCACGCCGCCCAGCACGCCACGCGCGTGACGGCGACCGACCTCAACCCGCGCGCCCTGCACATCACCGCGCTCACCCTCGCGCTGTCCGGAGCCCCGGCCGCCGAACTGCGCGAGGGCTCCCTGTTCCAGCCGCTCCGGGACGACGAGACGTACGACCTGATCGTGTCGAACCCGCCGTTCGTGATCTCGCCGGGCGCCCGGCTCACCTACCGGGACGGCGGGATGGGCGGGGACGATCTGTGCCGCTCGGTCGTTCAGGGAGCGGGGGAACGGCTGAACGAGGGCGGGTTCGCGCAGTTCCTCGCGAACTGGCAGCACGTGGAAGGGGAGGACTGGCAGGACAGGATCAGGTCATGGGTGCCACGCGGGTGCGACGCGTGGATCGTGCAGCGCGAGGTGCAGGACGTCACGCAGTACGCCGAACTCTGGCTGAGGGACGCCGGCGACCACCGGGGTGACCAGGCCGAGTACCGGGCGCGCTACGACGCATGGCTGGACGAGTTCGAGGCACGCAAGGTGAAGGCCGTCGGCTTCGGCTGGATCACACTGCGCAGGACGACGGCCGCCGAGCCGGTGATCACGGTGGAGGAGTGGCCGCACCCGGTCGAACAACCGCTCGGCGACACGGTCCTGGCCCACTTCGAACGGCTCGACTACCTGCGCGCGCACGACGACGCCGCCCTCCTCGCCGGACACTTCCGCCTGGCCGCGGAGGTCGTCCAGGAACAGGTCGGGCTGCCCGGCGCGGAGGACCCGGAACACGTCGTGCTGCGCCAGCACCGCGGCATGCGCCGGGCCACCAAGGTGGACACCGTCGGCGCGGGCTTCGCGGGCGTGTGCGACGGTTCGCTGAGCGCCGGACGCATTCTCGACGCCATCGCCCAACTCGTCGGCGACGATCCGGTGTTGCTGCGGGACCGCACTCCGGCCCAGATCCGCCTGCTGGTGGAACAGGGGTTCCTCGAACCGGCGAAGTGACCGGGCCGCCCCCTGCTCCGGCCCCAGGACCCCCTACCCAGCCCTTCCGAGCGCGGCGGAGCTGCTCAGGCCCACCCGGACCGGCCTCACTCCGGTCCGCTTCGGGCACGCCCGAGCCGCTCCGGTCCCACCCTGACCGGTCCGGGTGACGGCCCCCCCCGCCGCCCCGCTCGCCTCGCCACCCTGCGCGCCGATCGTCCCCGGCCCGCCGCGTACCGATCACCCCCGGCCCGCCGCACACCGATCCCCCGGTCTGGAGATTCCGCCCGGGCCTGGAGGTCGCCTCGGTCCCGGCAGCCCGCGCCCGGCTCGACCGCGCCGCCCCCCGACTCGGCAGCCCGCGCCCGGCTCGACCGCCCGCCCCCGGCCCGGTGGCGGGCGGCCCAGCTCTCCGCCCCCGGTCGTGGGACCGGCGTTCACCCGGGGTTCGCCCGGGCGATGCCGGCGCGTGCCAGTCTCCCGGGGTCGGGGCCGGGGCAGGCACGGGCGGGAGAATGGGGGGCCGATCATGGAGAGTGGGCCGGCGATCTTCGCTGGGGCGGTGTTCGCCCTGTTCGGGGGCGCGCTGCTGGTGTGGACCGCGGTCCGGGTGCGGAACCGCGAACCCGTGGCCCAGGATGTGAGCCCCGTCGCATCGGCGGCCCTCGCGAGTCTTGGCGCGGTCTTCACGCTGGCCCTCGCCGCGTGGTGCTTCGCCCGCATCTGAGACGGGTACGGGACAGCTGCGGGACCACCGCGCGGACCTCCAACGGGACCGCGCCGGACGCCGTCTTCGAGAATGTCGTCGCACCCTCGTTCGAGGGGTGTCCGTGCGGGCCCTCCGGGAGAGGGGACGGCGTCTTCCGGTCACACGGAAAAGGGCCGGTCGGTACTCCGGGCGGCAGGAATGGCGGTAGTCGGGTTACCGTTCGAGTGGCCGTTGCGGGCTTTTCCCGTTTGACACGGGGGCGGGATGTACCGTCACACTCCGCAGCGTCACCATGACCCGACCCCGGGAGCAAGGCCTGGGGAGGCCCCAGCGTCGACCGGAGAGAAGAGCGAAGTTGTCCCCGACCAGCGAAACCGCGAAGGGCGGGCGCCGACTCGTCATCGTCGAGTCGCCTGCCAAGGCGAAGACGATCAAGGGTTACCTCGGCCCCGGCTACATCGTCGAGGCCAGCGTCGGGCACATCCGCGACCTTCCCAACGGCGCCGCGGAGGTGCCGGACCAGTACACGGGCGAGGTGCGCCGCCTCGGTGTGGACGTCGAGCACGACTTCCAGCCGATCTATGTCGTCAACGCGGACAAGAAGGCGCAGGTCAAGAAGCTCAAGGACCTGCTCAAGGAGTCCGACGAACTCTTCCTCGCCACCGATGAGGACCGGGAGGGCGAGGCGATCGCCTGGCACCTCCAGGAGGTCCTCAAGCCGAAGATCCCCGTGAAGCGGATGGTCTTCCACGAGATCACCAAGGACGCGATCCGGGCCGCCGTCGCCAATCCGCGCCAGCTCAACCAGAAGCTCGTCGACGCCCAGGAGACCCGCCGCATCCTCGACCGCCTCTACGGCTACGAGGTCTCGCCGGTCCTGTGGAAGAAGGTCATGCCGCGCCTGTCGGCCGGCCGTGTCCAGTCCGTCGCCACCCGGCTCGTCGTGGAGCGGGAACGCGAGCGCATCGCGTTTCGTTCTGCTGAGTACTGGGACCTGACGGGCACCTTCTCGACCGGCCGCGCGGGAGATCCGTCGGACCCGTCGTCGCTGGTCGCCCGCCTGCAGGCCGTCGACGGCAGGCGAGTCGCGCAGGGTCGCGACTTCGACTCCCTGGGACAACTCAAGAGCGCGAACACCCTCCATCTCGACGAGGCGAACGCCCGCGCCCTGGCCGCCGCCCTGGAGAACACGCGGTTCGCCGTGCGCTCCGTCGAGTCGAAGCCGTACCGACGCTCGCCGTACGCCCCGTTCCGGACGACGACGCTGCAGCAGGAGGCCAGCCGCAAGCTCGGCTTCGGCGCCAAGGCCACCATGCAGGTCGCGCAGAAGCTGTACGAGAACGGCTACATCACGTACATGCGTACGGACTCCACGACGCTGAGCGACACGGCGGTCTCCGCCGCCCGCGCCCAGGTCACCCAGCTGTACGGCGCCGACTACCTGCCGGCCCAGCCGCGCACGTACGCCGGGAAGGTCAAGAACGCGCAGGAGGCGCACGAGGCGATCCGTCCCTCGGGCGATCGTTTCCGCACCCCTGCCGAGACCGGCCTGACCGGCGACCAGTTCAGGCTGTACGAGCTGATCTGGAAGCGGACGGTCGCCTCCCAGATGAAGGACGCGACCGGCAACAGCGTGACGGTGAAGATCGCCGGCACCGCCGCCGACGGCCGGGACGTCGAGTTCAGCGCCTCCGGCAAGACCATCACCTTCCACGGCTTCCTGAAGGCGTACGTCGAAGGCGCCGACGACCCGAACGCCGAGCTGGACGACCGCGAGCGCCGACTGCCCCAGGTCGGCGAGGGCGACGCGCTGTCCGCCGAGGAGATCACGGTCGACGGGCACGCCACCAAGCCCCCGGCCCGCTACACCGAGGCCAGCCTCGTCAAGGAGCTCGAAGAGCGCGAGATCGGCCGCCCGTCGACGTACGCGTCGATCATCGGCACGATCCTCGACCGCGGCTACGTCTTCAAGAAGGGCACGGCGCTCGTCCCGTCCTTCCTCTCCTTCGCCGTGGTCAACCTCCTGGAGAAGCACTTCGGGCGGCTCGTCGACTACGACTTCACCGCCAAGATGGAGGACGACCTCGACCGCATCGCCCGCGGTGAGGCGCGGGCCGTGCCGTGGCTGAAGCGGTTCTACTTCGGCGAGGGCGCGGGCGAGGGCGGCGCGGCCGACGCCGGCAACGGCGACGGGGACCACCTCGGCGGCCTCAAGGAACTGGTGACCGACCTGGGCGCGATCGACGCGCGCGAGGTGTCGTCGTTCCCGGTCGGCAGCGGCATCGTGCTGCGAGTCGGCCGCTACGGCCCCTACATCGAGCGCGGCGAGAAGGACTCCGAGGGCCACCAGCGCGCGGACATCCCCGAGGACCTCGCGCCCGACGAGCTGTCCGTCGAGCTCGCCGAGGAGCTGCTCGCCAAGCCGAGCGGCGACTTCGAGCTGGGCACCGACCCGGAGTCGGGCCACCAGATCATCGCCAAGGACGGCCGCTACGGGCCGTACGTCACCGAGGTGCTCCCCGAGGGCACCCCGAAGACCGGCAAGAACGCCGTGAAGCCGCGGACGGCCTCCCTGTTCAAGTCGATGTCCCTGGACACGGTGACGCTGGCGGACGCCCTCAAGCTGATGTCGCTGCCGCGTGTCGTCGGCACGGACGCCGAGGGCGTGGAGATCACCGCGCAGAACGGCCGCTACGGCCCGTACCTGAAGAAGGGCACGGACTCGCGGTCGCTGCAGACCGAGGACCAGCTCTTCACGATCACTCTCGAAGAGGCGCTGGAGATCTACTCCCAGCCCAAGCAGCGCGGTCGGGCCGCCGCCAAGCCGCCGCTGAAGGAACTGGGCGCGGACCCGGTCAGCGGAAAGCCGGTCGTCGTCAAGGACGGCCGCTTCGGGCCGTACGTCACCGACGGGGAGACCAACGCGACCCTGCGCTCCGGCGACAGCGTCGAGGAGATCACCCCGGAGCGCGGCTACGAGCTGCTCGCCGAGAAGCGCGCCAAGACGCCCGCCAAGAAGACGGCGAAGAAGGCGCCCGCGAAGAAGGCGACGGCCAAGAAGGCGGCTCCGGCGAAGAAGACGGCCGCCAAGAAGACCGCCGCGAAGACGACCGCCGCAAAGAAGACGACGACCGCGAAGAAGACGGTCGCGAGGAAGGCGACGGCCTCCCCGTCGTCCTCGTCGGAGGACTGACGACCGGGCCGGACCCCGGTCCGACCACGGTTTCTTCACACGGTTTCCCCACGACGGGTTCGCGAAGCGAACGCCCCGGCATCACTTTGGTGTCGGGGCGGTCGTACGTGCGGACGGGGGCCTCGGGCTGTCAGTCGCGGCCGATAGGCTGAAAGCATGACGCGAGCCGAGCAGCCAACGGCCCACCACCCGGCCCCGGACGACGCCCTGGTGGCGGACTCCCGCGAGCGCGCCGTGCGCGCCCTGTTGCGCGAGCCACAGCTCAAGCGGCTCTGGAGCGCACAGTTGGTGGGGGGTGTGGGAGACGCCCTCGCACTCCTGGTGTTCGTCCTCCTGGTCCTCCAGGCGGCCATCGCCGAGGGTTCCTTCGGGGGCGGCTACCGGGGTGTGGCGTTCGCAGTGGCGACCGTCTTCGGGGTGCGGATTCTGGCCACTCTTCTCTTCGGCGCGGTCCTGCTGGGCCCGTTGACCTCACTGACCTCACCCGACGGCCCGCTCGACCGCCGCTGGACCATGGTCGGCGCGGACGGCCTGCGCGCCGTGCTGCTGATCGTCGCGCCCCTGTGGATCGACTGGACGCCGGACGACGCACTGGCCCTGCTCCTCGTGACGGTGTTCGTGACGGGCGTCGCCGAGCGGTTCTGGGCGGTCGCCCGGGAAAGCGCGGCGCCGGCCCTGCTGCCCGCCCCGCCCCCGGAGGGCGCGACCGTACGGCCGCTGCCGGACCACATGGACGCCCTGCGCAGGCTGTCGCTGCGCACGGGCTTCGTCACGATCCCGCTGGGCGCGGCCACCCTGATCGCCGCCGCCCTGCTCAACAATCTTCTGGGCACCGGGATCGCCTGGTTCGACCAGCACCAGGCCGCCCTCGCCTCGTACGTCGCAGGAGGGCTCTTCGCAGGCTGCCTGTCCATCGTGACCTTCCTGGAGCTCCCGGCCGTCCGCACGCCCCGGCCGCGGTCGCCGCTCGAGGGCCTGCGCCGGCCCAGGACCGCCACCGGCGTCGACGCGGGCCGCACGGGCGCGATCCCGCTGCTCGTCCTCGCCTGCGCCGCCGTCGCCGGCGCGGTCTCCGCCGCCGTCGCCGTGGCCGTACTGCACGCCACGGACCTCGGCGGCGGCCCGGTGCTGTACGGGCTGCTCGTTCTCGGACTGACCGGCGGGGTCGTCGTGGGCGTCCGGACGGCGCCGAAGGTGCTGGTGTCGCTGTCGCGGCGCCGGCTGCTCGCGCTGGCCATCGCCTTCACCGGTGTGGCGCTGCTGGCCGCCGGGCTGGTCCCGGACGTCACCAGCGTGCTGCTGATCTCGACCCTGGCCGGCGTCGGCGCGGGCGTCGCCGCCAACACCGGGCACACGCTGCTCGACCAGGAGACCGAGGACCACCGCCGCACCCGGACGACCGAGCACCTGCACGCGATCGTGCGGGTACTGGTCGCGCTGGGCGCGGTGCTCGCCCCGCTGGTCGCGGCGCTCATCGGGCCGCACCGGCTGGAGAACGGCAAGTTCGTGTTCGCGCACGGCGGCGCCGCGTTCACGCTGATGCTGGTCGGCGCGCTGCTGCTGCCGGTGGCCGCGCTGGTGCTGGCCAAGGTCGACGACCGCTCCGGCGTACCCCTGCGCAAGGACCTGCGGGACGCGCTGCTGGGCGGCGACGACCCGGTGACGGCGCCGGCGGCGAACGGCTTCTTCATCGCCCTGGAGGGCGGCGACGGCGCCGGCAAGTCCACCCAGGCCGAGGCGCTCGCCGAGTGGATCAGGGCCAAGGGCCACGAGGTCGTCCTCACGCGCGAGCCGGGGGCGACCCCCGTGGGCAAGCGGCTGCGCTCCATCCTGCTGGACGTGTCCAG
Source organism: Streptomyces sp. NPDC037083 (assembly GCF_055606485.1). Taxonomy (NCBI): domain Bacteria; kingdom Bacillati; phylum Actinomycetota; class Actinomycetes; order Kitasatosporales; family Streptomycetaceae; genus Streptomyces; species Streptomyces sp. NPDC037083. The sequence goes on from NZ_JBVJSQ010000010.1 coordinate 350,824, forward strand.
CGCCGGTCTCTCGCACCGCGCGGAGGCGCTGCTGTACGCGGCGGACCGCGCGGAGCACGTCGACACCGTCGTCCGGCCCGCCCTGGAGCGCGGCGCGGTGGTGATCACCGACCGGTACATCGACTCGTCCGTGGCCTATCAGGGCGCGGGCCGCGATCTGTCCCCGACCGAGATCGCGCGGATCTCGCGCTGGGCGACGGACGGCCTGGTGCCGCATCTGACGGTTCTGCTGGACGTGTCCCCGGAGGCCGCCCGCGAGCGGTTCACGGAGGCGCCGGACCGGCTGGAGTCGGAGCCGGCGGAGTTCCACACGCGTGTGCGCGCAGGCTTCCTCACCTTGGCCGCCGCCGACCCGGGCCGCTACCTGGTGGTCGACGCGGCGCAGGAGCCCGAGGCCGTCACGGCCGTCGTCCGGCACCGCCTCGACCAGCTGCTGCCCCTGTCCGAGGCCGAGATCAGGGCCCAGGAGGAGGCGCGGAAGAAGGCCGAGGAGGAGGCCCGCCGCAAGGCCGAGGAAGAGGCCGCCCGCAAGGCCGAGGAGGAGCGCCTGGAGCGTGAGCGCCAGGAACAGCTCGCCAAGCTGCGCGCCGAGGAGGAGGAGCGCAAGCGGCGCGAGCTGGAGGAGGCGCAGCGGCGCGAGGCCGAACGGCAGGCCGAGGAGGCGCGGCTGCGCGCCGAGGAGGCACGCAGGCGTGCCGAGGAGGAGCGGGTCCGGCTCCTCGCGGAGGAGAAGGCCCGCGCGGAGGAGGAGGCCCGCCGCAAGGCGGACGAGGAGCGACGCCGCAAGCAGGCCGAGGAGGAGGCCCGGCTGCGGGCCGAGGCCGAGACCCGGCGGCTGGAGAAGCAGCGCAAGGCCGAGGAGGCGCTGCTGCGGGCCGAGGCGGCCAGGCGTGCGGCCGAGCAGGCCGCTGCCGCGGCGCAGGTCGGCCCGAAGCCGTCCCGCCCCACGGCGGCCGCGGCGCCGACGGTCCCGCCGGAGGCGGCGACCGTGCCGACGCCGGTGGTCACGCCGACGAACGCGTCGGGCGGCCCCGTGGACGAGACGGCGGTGCTGCCGCCGATCCGGATGGACAAGGACCCCGAGCAGCCTTCCCGCCCGTCCACGAAGCCCGCCGGTAAGCCCTCGGGTTCTGCCGGTAAGCCCTCGGGTTCCGCCGGGGAGCCCTCGGGTTCCGCCGTGGGCGCCGACGCCGAGGTGACGGCCGAGCTGCCCCAGCCCCCCGTGCCGACGTCGACGGACGAGACCGCGGTCCTGCCTCCGGTGCGCGACCGCGGTGGTCAGGGCGGTCGCAGCGACGCGAGTGGTCAGGGCCCCGAGGATGAGACGGCCGTCCTGCCGCCGGTGCGGGAGGAGAGCCCGTCGGACCGGGTGCCCCAAGGCTTCTTCCGCGACGAGCGCGACGAGCGGAGCGGGCGCGGAGGGGCACGGCCGGACGGGGCCGACGACCGTACGCGCGAACTGCCGCAGCTCGACGAGGAGGGCGCGCCCCGGCAGCGGCCGCGGCCGGACTGGGCCGAGGAGACCCCGCTGGACGATCTGCCGACCCTCGCGGACGAACTGCTCGGACCGCGCCGGGACGAGGACGGGCACGACGAGGGCAGGGGCCGGGGCCGCTGAGCGCGACCCCAGGAAATGCTCCCGGCGAGTGGCCCGGTGAGTGGCCGGCGAGTGGCCCGGGTTGGGCGGCCCAGAGTGGGCGGCCCGACCCGCGCGTGGCACCGGACGGACGGTTTCCGGGCGGACCGTTTTCGGCGGGTGATCCGGAGGACGGCCATTCCGGGCGGGTGGCCCGATTGTCAGTGGCTCCCCGCACAATGGAACCCGCAGCGCGAAACGTGACGAAAGGGCGGCGTGACGCATGACCGTGTGGGACGACCTCATCGGCCAGGAGAGGGTGAGTGAGCAGCTGGCCGCTGCCGCTCGCGACGCCGACGCGCTCGTCACCGCGGCCACCACCCGCACCGCGCCGCCGGAGGCGTCGAAGATGACGCACGCATGGCTGTTCACCGGCCCGCCCGGCGCCGGCCGCACCCAGGTGGCGCGGGCCTTCGCCGCGGCGCTGCAGTGCGTGAGCCCGGACCGTGCGCTCGGCGGCGCCCCGGGCTGCGGCTTCTGCGACGGCTGTCATACGGCGCTGGTCGGCACCCACGCCGACGTGTCCACCGTCGCGGCCGTCGGCTCGCAGATCCTCGCCGAGGACATGCGCGACACCGTCCGCAAGTCGTACACCTCGCCCGCCACCGGCCGCTGGCAGGTCATCCTCGTCGAGGACGCCGAGCGGCTGAACGAGAAGTCCGCCAACGCCGTCCTGAAGGCGGTCGAGGAGCCCGCCCCGCGGACGGTCTGGATGCTGTGCGCGCCCTCCCTGGAGGACGTGCTGCCCACCATCCGCTCCCGCTGCCGGCACCTGAACCTGCGCACGCCCTCCGTGGACGCCGTCGCCGACATGCTCGTCCGGCGCGAGGGCGTCGAGCCCGCCGTCGCCGCGGCCGCGGCCCGGGCCACCCAGGGCCATGTCGACCGGGCCCGGCGGCTGGCCACCGACCCCGCCGCGCGTGAACGCCGAGCGGCCGTGCTGAAGCTGCCCCTGCGGGTCGACGACATCGGCGGCTGCCTCAGAGCGGCCCAGGAACTGGTCGACGCGGCCGGTGAGGACGCCAAGCAGCTCGCCGAGGAGATGGACGGCAAGGAGACCGAGGAGCTGAAGGCGGCGATGGGCGCGGCCCAGGGCGGCCGGATGCCGCGCGGCACGGCGGGCGTGATGAAGGACCTGGAGGACAAGCAGAAGCGCCGCAGGACGCGTACACAGCGCGACAGCCTCGACCTCGCGCTCACCGACCTGACGGCCTTCTACCGCGACGTCCTCGCCCTCCAGCTCGGCTCCCGCGTCGCCATCGCCAACGCGGACGCCGAGGAGGCGCTGGAGCGGCTCGCCCGCGGCAGCAGACCGGAGTCGACACTGCGCCGCATCGAGGCCATCGCCGCGTGCCGAGACGCCCTCGACCGCAACGTCGCTCCGCTGCTGGCGGTCGAGGCGATGACGATGGCGCTGAGAGCGGGCTGACGGGAACCACACCGGCCGGGGACGGCCATGGAGGCGGACGCACGAAACCGACCACGTGAAACACACGACGTGAAACACACGATGTGACGTCGACCGTGGGTTGACGGGGTACTCCGTCCGTGGCGGTTGGTGCACGTACGGCATTCATCCCGTTGCACACAGTTACGCTCGCTGAATGGACATCAGGCGCTCTCCCCGCAGGTACCGTGCCGGCGTCACCATCCTCTCCCTCGCCGCGCTGCTCGTCTCCGGCTGCTCCGCGGGCGAGTCGACGAGCCGCGCCGGTTCGACGGCGGTGGCGGCGCTCGCCGCGCTGCCGCGGGCCACGCCGTCGGCGCTCACGCCGTACTACGGGCAGAAACTGAGCTGGCGCGACTGCGGTCTTCCCGGCTTCGAGTGCGCCACGATGAAGGCGCCGCTGGACTACGCCGAGCCGGGCGCGGGCGACGTCCGGCTCGCGGTCGCCCGCAAGAAGGCGACGGGGCCGGGCAAGCGGCTCGGCTCCCTGCTGGTGAATCCGGGCGGCCCGGGCGGCTCGGCGGTCGGCTACGTCCAGCAGTACGCCGGCATCGGCTACCCCGCCGAGGTCCGGGCCCGCTACGACATGGTCGCCGTCGACCCGCGGGGCGTGGCCCGCAGCGAGCCCGTGGAGTGCCTCGACGGCCGGGCGATGGACGCGTACACGCAGACCGACACCACCCCCGACGACCAGCGGGAGAAAACCCAACTGGTCGACGCGTACAAGAAGTTCGCCGAAAGCTGCGGGGCCCACTCGCCGAAGCTGCTGCGGCACGTCTCCACCGTGGAGGCGGCCCGTGACATGGACATCCTGCGCGCGGTCCTGGGCGACCGCAGGCTGACGTACGTGGGGGCGTCGTACGGCACGTTCCTCGGCGCGACGTACGCGGGCCTGTTCCCGGACCGGGTGGGCCGGCTCGTCCTCGACGGCGCCATGGACCCCTCGCTGCCCGCCCGCCGGCTGAACCTGGACCAGACGGCGGGGTTCGAGACGGCGTTCCAGTCGTTCGCGAAGGACTGCGTGCGGCACCCCGACTGCCCGCTCGGCGGAAAGCGCGCCAAGCCCGCACAGATCGGCGACCGCCTCAAGGCGTTCTTCCGCAAGCTCGACGCCCACCCGATCCCCACCGGCGACCCGGACGGCCGCAAGCTCGGCGAAGCCCTCGCCACCACCGGCGTGATCGCGGCGATGTACGACGAGAGCACCTGGGAGCAACTGCGCGAGGCGCTGAACTCGGCGATCAAGGCGAACGACGGCTCGGGACTGCTCGTCCTCTCCGACGGTTACTACGAGCGTGACGCGGACGGCCGCTACGCCAACCTGATGGCCGCCAACGCGGCCGTGAACTGCCTGGACCTCCCGGCGGCCTTCGCCACCCCCGACCAGGTCGAGAAGGCGCTGCCGTCCTTCGGGAAGGCGTCCCCGGTCTTCGGTGAGGGCCTTGCCTGGGCCTCCCTGAACTGCACGTACTGGCCGGTCGCGCCCACCGGCGCGCCGCACCGCATCGAGGCGAAGGGCGCCGCCCCGATCGTCGTCGTCGGCACCACCCGCGACCCGGCGACCCCGTACCCCTGGGCCCGGTCCCTGGCCCGCCAGCTGGCCTCGGCCCGCCTCCTCACCTACGTCGGCGACGGCCACACCGCCTACGGCCGCGGCAGCGCCTGCATCGACTCCACGATCAACGCCTACCTGCTCCGCGGCACCCCTCCGGCGAAGGGAAAGCGCTGCTCATAGCCCCACGGGCGGCCCCGGGCACCCCACTCCCGGGGCTGGTGCGGAGCACCCCCGGAAACTGTGTAGACTTACCGACGTTGCTGATCGCACCATGGTGTGGACAGCGCGCCGCCTTAGCTCAGATGGCCAGAGCAACGCACTCGTAATGCGTAGGTCTCGGGTTCGAATCCCGAAGGCGGCTCTGCCGAAGCCTCAGGACTCACTCGCCGTGACCTGGGGCTTTTGCTTTTACCGGATGCGGCGGCGACGTTGAGCGCGGGCCGCGCGGCCGTCAGTGGTCTCAATTCTGGTCTCAACGGACGGTTCAGGACGGGGTGCCGGCTGAGGCTCCGGGGCGGGTTCCAGGCGCGGCATGAAGGTGTCGCCCATGCGACGCATGGCGTCCTTCGACAAGTGTGACCGTCCCTTCACGTACCGACGGGTCTGGCTGATCTGGGTGTGCCGAAGAATCTCCATGATCGTGGGCATGTCCACCCCGAGTTCGTTCAGGATCGTCCCGGCGGTATGGCGGCTCCCGTCGTACAGGCGCCGGTCGTCGATCCCGGCTTCCGCCAACAGTTCCTTGAACTCTTCCCAGTCCTGCCGCGGGTCGAGGGGACGGCCGTCCGGGCGGGTAAAGACCAGCTTGGTTTCCTCCCACGCGTCGCCAGCTGCGGCGCGCGCTTTCTGCTGCTGCGCCTGGTGCTCGCGCAGGTAGGGGATGAATGGCGGCGGGATGGGTACGGCATTCCGGCTCTTCTTGGTCTTGGGGCGTGTGAAGACCAAGCCGCCGCCCTTGCGGTCGGGGCATGCACGGGCATGGCCTGTGCAGCCCTGCGTGCACGGCTTTGGGCAACCGCGCTTGTAGCCCTTGTGGGTCCGGCAGTCCGGCGGGCAGGGCTCGAACCGGTGGAACTTGGTGCCGCACGCGCGCGGGTCCTCGCAGCCGTGGCGCCACGTCAGCCGCTGTAGCTGCCACTCCGGGCGGAAGAGTTCGTTGTCGAAGTCGACGTACGGCCACCTCAGACCGAGGGTCTCGCCCTGACGGAAACCCATGCCGACACCGACACACCAGCGCATGAACGTGGGGCGCTTCGCGGCGGCTTTCAAGAACGCCTTTGCCTCTTCCGTCGTGAACGGGTTCGCCTCCGTCTCGTCGACCGTGGGCGGGTCAACGAGGGTGGCCACGTTCTCGACAACGAGGCGCCGGCGGTGAGCGATTTTCAGGGCGCGGGACAGGATGCGATGCACCTTCAGCACGTGTGAGGGTGCGTGGCCCTCGTCGAGCATGACGCGGTACATCCGTTCCAGGTGCTCCGGCTGAAGCTTGTCGAGACGGTGTTTGCCGATGCCGGGCACGATGTCGTTCCTGGTCTTGGACCAGTAGTCATCCAGTGAGCGCGGCTTGAGCTTCAGGGATGCGATGTCGGTGAGGTAGGTGGTCATCCACTGCTCTACGGTCGGCTTCCGGCCTGCCTTGGGGGCGCGTGCCTTGTCCCGCAGGTCCTCCAACTCGCGGACCTTGCGCTTCACTTCGGTTTCCGTCCGGGCCCGGCGGTGGCGCCGGTCGGGGCTGCCGTCGTCCTTGACTCCCATGGTGACGCGACCGTGCCACCAGCCGTCATTGCCCTCGTAGACGGACGACTCCATGTTCGGCTTCTTGGGGCGGGGGCTCATGTGCTCCTCTGTGCAACAGAACGGCTCCGGGCACGGTGCCCGGAGCCGAGTGGGGTGAGGTGATCAGGCTGCGGCCGGTTCGAGGGCGTTGACGTACGCCTCCAGGTCGCTGCGGCGGATGCGGCGCGAGCGACCGCGTTTGACGTAGATCAAGGCGCCTTCAGCCATGAGTTCGTAGACGGTTGAGCGGCCGAAGCGGAGAACCTTGGCGGCTTCTTCCGGGGTGTAGAGCAACTGATCAGTGGGCGACTCGATGGCGGTACTCATCGGCGCGTACCTCCGTGGCGGGACGGCTCGGGGCCGGAACAGGGTGGGGGTGACATTGCTCTGAGCCGCGACTCACCGCGACTCAGAGCGTGCTGCCGGGGGGCGGTCTGAGTCGCGGTGAGTCACGACTCTGGCTGATGTGGTTCGGAGGGCCTGAGGGTGATGCCGGCGTAGATGGCCACCTGCCGGCCGTAGGCGTCCCGCGGGCGGGTGCGGTTGAGCTGGGGGACGACGGAGAGGAGGTTGCGGCCGAACACCTGCTTTGTGCCGGGCTTGACGCCGTTGTCCTCTGCCCAGTCCCGCCAGACGCTCCACAGGGTGTCTACGGGGATGGTGCACGTCGGGCCGGTGGTGCAGCGTTCGCGGATGAACGCGCTGGTTGGGGATGCGGTGTCGCGCATCGTTATGACCGCTTCTCGGCTGGATTTCGGCTCGGTGATCCGCCCGGTGCGCTCCAACCGGGCCAGTCCGTCAAGGGCCCAATTGAGGATGCCGGGCATCTCTGCGGCGAGCTTGTCGGTGAGGGTGGTGTCTTCTTTGCCCAGCCACGACACGGTCATGTTGAGCAGGACGAACCGGCGGGCGATGACGCCGGACGAGTCGCCGAAGTGCGGCAGTTCGTTGGACAGGATCATCAGCCGGGTGGGCAGCTTGCCGGTCCAGGGCTCGCGGTACTTGCGGTCGATGTCGATCGTGTCCTCACCAGAGATCGTCAACAGCCGCTCAACCACCTGACTGTTGTCGTTCCCGGACAGGCGGGCGTCGGAGATGACGGCGAGCGGCTTGCCGAGCAGTGTGGACAGTCCGAAGTTCGTGCCGAGTCCGGCGAGCGTGGGGCCGGCGAGGTTCTCTTTGCCGACCAACTCTTTGAGGACGCGGGCGATCGTGCCCTTACCGGAACGCGTCGGGCCAACCATGAGCAGGATCTTCTGTTGGTCGGTGCGGCCGGACAGGACGTAGCCGAACCATTCCTGTACGGCGTGGATGGCGTCGGGGTCGTCGGGCCAGAGCTGGGCCAGGAAGCGTTCCCACGACGGTGCGGTGGCGGCGGGGTCGTAGGTGAAGGGGACGGACACGAGGTTGAAGAATCCGGGGCTGTGCGGCAGCAGTGCGCGGTCACGGATGCGCAGCAGACCGTTCTCACACGCCACGATCGGGCCGCCGTCCGGCTCGCCGTCGCGGTCGATCCATGCGGGCGCGTCGGTGTCGGTGGGCAACAGGGTGATCGCTCCGAGCGCGTCAAGGAGATTGCTGATCTTCTGCTTCGTCGGTGCCCAGTCGCGTTCCTCGGGCTGCCCGTCCCTACCCGGTGCCTGGTAGGTGGCGTGTTCGAGGCGGGTGTACATGTGGGCACGCATCTGCGCTTCGTCCATCTCGCGCCACGACGTGCCGGTCCAGCGCATCCACGATGCGCGCCAGCGGCGGCAGACAAGCTGTCCGTCCTCGGTCTGCCAGTCCGGCAGCAGCCGACGGGCGACGGCGAGCGGGTTGGACGGCGCGGGCAGCTCTTCCGCGTGCGGCTCAGGGACAGGAGCAGAAGGGACGCCCTTGCGGGCGGCGCCTGCCGACTCGCCCACGGCCGTGTGCGCTGCGGAATGTGCGGCGTCCTGCGGGCCGTTGTCGGGGGTGTGGGGCCTTTGCATCATGCGGTGGCTCCATGGACGGTGTTGAGGCCGTTGGCGACCGCGCGGCGGGCGTACGCCTCCGGGACGCCCACGGCGACGGCGGCGGCCACGATCTCTTCCCCGAGCGTGGCCAGTCCGCACGGCCCGGGACATGCGGTGTGCTGGACGGCGAGGAACCGCGCGGCGCCGAACGCCTGTGATCCGGCGCCGGATTCGGCGCGGGCCCGTACGAGGCTCAGTCCGCGTTCCAGGCCGGTGCGCACGAAGCGTTCAGTGTGGCGGCACCCGGTGGCCGCGTGGCGGTCCCAGATGGCGCGTGGGCGGGAAGACACCACCTTGGCGCGGGCGGGGGTGGTGTCTTCCTTCACGGTGAGGGCGCGGACGGCCGACGGGAGTTCGAGCGTGCGGCCGGTGCCGGTACCGAGCCAACGGGCGTACTGCATGTGCGACTTGATGTCGACGCCGGGCCGGACGGCGTTGGCGGAGCGCATCACGCCGCGGTAGATCCAGTGTTCGCCGCGGGTGGTCGGCACGGTGCGGGTGGCGGGCAGCTGCCTGCGGGCCCATGCCATGGCGGCGGGGTTGTCCAGGTCGACCACGGTCACGCCGGCGCCGCCGGGGTGGTAGCCGACGCCGTGCGCGTGCTGCCAGGCGTGGGTCCAGGCGGGTGAGGTGAGGACGCGGGGGTCGGTGGTGGCGGCGGCCCAACCGTGGCACGGCGCCGGGCACTGGCAGGGGCCCGCGCTCTTCATGTGGGGCCGGTCGCCGCACGCGCTGTTCTTGCAGTTCGGGCAGTTGCCGAACGGCCTCTTTCCTGCGCGCAGGGGGAACGTCGGTACGCCGTGGGCGGCGAGTTCCAGCGCGATGCGCAGGGCTTCGGGTGGGGCGGTTCGGGCTCGCCGAAGATGGGTGGGTTGGGTCATGCTGGGTGTCTCCAGTCCTATTGCAGGGTGCTGGGGGACAAGGGCGGCCCCGGATCTTTGGCGAGACTTGGGGGCCGCCCTTGGCGTAGCTAGGCGGCGTGGTCGGGAGCGGTGTTCCCGAGGGCCGGTTGGTGCCACGACGGCAGGGAGCTGAGGACGCTACGGCGCCAGTTCAGTGCGTAGTCGAGGCAGTTGGCACAGTTCTTGTGGGTGTGGCCGGGCATGGGGGGTTTGCGGCGGGCGTCGTAGGACCATGCGAGCGAGTCGGCCGACGTGAGGGCGTGTCCGCAGCTGCGCAGCCCCAGAGTCTTGAAGCCGAAACCGTGCAGGCTCAGGCCCCGTTCGGCGAGCGTGGTGACGATCGTGGCCGCCTGGCCGGTGGCCTGGCGGCGGCAGACGGAACCGAGTCCGACGACGGGTTCGGCAGCAAGGTCGACGCCCGCTTTCTCGTAGTCGTCGGCGCATCGGTGGTAGTCGTCGGGTTCCCAGCCCTGAAGGACAGGGGCGATGGGGAGGTTGGGCGCCGCGCTGCGCAGGGACAGGAAGTTGTCGAGCGTGCGCCGTTGATGCTCTGCCACGCTCAGGCCGGTGAGTCCGGTGATCCAGGGCTCACACATCCAGTCCATGGGTGCGGCCCATTCCATGCGGCCGATCTCGTCTCGGAAGCGGCGCACGGCCGCAAGGTAGGCGGGGGCCGGGGTACGCCATGTGCCGTGCATGGACAGTTCGGTGAACCCGCCGGAGTCCAGCGCCCAGGGTGCTGCGGCGCGGGGCAGGGTCCGACGGTGGGCGAGTCGGCGGTAGGAGACGAACAGGGGAACGTTCGCCGTGGCGAGCCATCAGGGCTGATGCGTGCCGAGGAAGAACCTCACGGGGCCTCCCTCAGTGGTGGAAGTGGTTGCGCTTGATGACGGCCTTGCAGATGTTCACGGTCGTGCCGCCCTTGTGGCCGCTGGCGCTGAACACCTGTATGGCGACCCATCCGCCGAAGATGACGGCGGCGAGGATGATGAGCTGATGGACCAGCGCGGCCAGGGCGGCGATGAACGTGGTCAGCAGCACAAGCCCGCCGCACACGGCGCCGAACCCGATGCCCCCGAGGGCGATGTTCACCGCCGTGCGCGAGACGGCCGGCTTGGGCGCGACCGGCTCGGGCTTGGCGGGCTCGATGGCGTAGCCGGTGACGACACGGCCGTCCGGCAGGACGACGCTCGCCACCGTCGGGATCGCTCCGGGCTGCACCGACAGGAGCGTGGCCGCGTGCGCGGGCGTGAGCGGGGTGGGGTGGTGCACTGCCAGGGCCGTCGTATCGGGCGTGGCCGGGTAGCGGGTGGGTTCGTTCATGGTCGTTGTCCCCCTTCTCAGTTGCCGAGTGCGGCGAGGGCTTCGGCGGATGCCTGCACGACGTTGTGGATGGGCTCGTACGCGCCGGTTCCGGCGGCGAAGAACCCGAACAGGAACAGGACCAGGGCGGCGCCGCCGCCGGCGGACTTGGTCTTGACGGCGAAGAAGGAGGCGGCGCCGAAGAGCAGGACGGCGGAGATGTTGAGGATCATCGGAAGCCTTCCGGGCGGGGGGTGTCGGTGCCAGCGCGGTAGATGCGCGCCCAGCGGTTGTAGAGCCAGCGGCCGACGCGTATGCGCTTGCCGGTGGCCTTGCAGCGGCGGCAGTCCTTGCCGCGCTTGAGCCGGCCCTTGCGGTCGGTCTTGAGGGCGTGGCCCATGCCGCGGCACTTGCGGCAGTCGCCGAACGGCGAGGCCACGCACAGCCCGCTGTAACTGACAGTGACGATTGTCAGGCAGGCGATAGCAAGGAAGACGGGGGTCATGAGATGCCCTCCGGGCGGAGTTCAGGGGTTTCCGCAGGTGGGCCGCTATCCGCTAGCGACCTGATCACAGGCGGTTTGGGGCGCTAGCGGGGCCGCTAACGTTAGCGGGGTGTGCCGCTATCGTTAGCGGCCCCGGAGCCTCAGCCCGCGTCCCGCTTTCCATCACGCTCCGCAATTACGGTCGTGATGTGGGAGCGGTCGATACCGCGGCGGTTGACGACCTTGCCGTCCACCCGGCGGCCCACCTGGATGGTGGCGATGCCGTGCGGCTTGAGCGCGGCGGCGAGCGCGTCGGGCTCCCATCCGCCGTAGACGTCCGGGCGCAGTTCGGCGAGCCGGGCCACGACCGCTTCGGACCATTCCTTGGCCTGAGCGGCGGGGACGACGGCGAGGATGTCGGCGAGCAGGTCGTAGGCCGGCCCGCTCACCGCCTCCGGCGTCTCACCGAGCGCGTGACCGGAGAGGAGTCCGGCCGTCTCGCGCGCCTTGCGGGCCCGCGCGGCGATGGTCTCGGCGCCGGGGGCGTCGACGTAGACGCCGGAGACGATCCGGGCGTCCGCACCCTCGCCCACGAAGTAGTGGATGCCCTTGTCACCCCAGGCGAACATGGTCGCGCGCACGCCGCGCTTGTAGGCGGACGTGCCGAGCACCATGTCGTTCTCGGTCTGGCCCATGACCTTCAGGCACCACCGGGCGGACGCGTTCGCAGAGATGCCGGTCGGGAGCGACTTGGCGTCGGGGCGCTGCGTGGCCAGGAGCATCACGATGCCGGTGGCGGGGCCGCGCTTGACCAGGTCGGTGGCGATCTCCTCGAACTCCTTGCCGTGCTCGGGGTGCTCGAACAGCACCTGGCACTCATCCACCCCCACCACGATCGGGTGCAGCCCGAGCGACCGCTTGTCGGCGAGAGCGCTGGTCACCTTCGACTCGGGGCAGATGTCCCGGGGCAGGGAGCGGATCACCTTGGTGCGGCGGCGCAGTTCCTCGCGCAGCGCCCGCCAGTCGGCGAGCGCGTAGCCGATCGCTTCGTCGTCGTCGCCGGCGGCGTGCCGGTGGGAGACGGCGTTGCCGACCGGGTCCAGGTCGCCGGTGCCCTTCATGTCGTAGGTGTGCAGCTCCGCCCGCGGGTCCAGGGCCGCGATGAGCAGCAGCAGACGCAGCAGGAACGTCTTGCCCATACGCGGGATGGCGCCGATCACCCCGGCGATGTACATGAGCGTGACGTCGATCCAGCGTCCGCGCTGGTCGGTGCCGTACGCGACGGGCTTGAACAGGTCCACCGCCCCGGCCTTGGCCAGCGGCCACTGTGGCTTCTTCGACGTGGTCAGATCCTGGTCACCCACCCACAGCACCAGGTGCCCGGTGTGCTCCTGAGCCACCGCCTCCGGCCACACGCAGCCGAGGGGGCGGCGCAGGCCGGAGGCGAGCCGGTCGCGGCGCTCGATGACGTCGGTCACGGTCACGCCGTAGGGGAGGTTGCCCTGTGCGCGCCAGCCCGGGCCGTCGCGGGTGATGGGGGCGGTGAACTCGAACCCGTCCCGCCCCTTCGACTGCGCCTGATTGATCGCCGGAATGCCCAGCGCACCGAGGGCACGCAGCACGATGTCGGACGTGAGCTTGGTGGCCTTGGGCAGCTCCACCGCGCGGTGGACGACCGGGGCGTCCGCCTTGCGGCCGACGACTCCAAGCGCCATCACCAGCGCGGTCACCGACACGGCCTGAAGCCAGTCCGGGGCGAGCACGTACAGGGCCAGCGCGGTCGCCAGCCCGGTGAACATGCCCAGCACCGTGACCAGCGTGCGCAGCCGCACACGGCCGTCACGCTGACGGGACAGCTTCAGGTACTCGGCGGCGTCCTCCCGGCGGACGGCGGCCAGGCGGACGGGCTCGCCCTCCCGGTCGGCCGCCCACCGCATCGTTCCCCCGACGAACCGGGCCGTGCCGGACGGGGCCTGAAGGGCGAGCCGGGCGGCGTAGACCGGGGTGCGAAGTGCGTGGTAGCCGGCGGCATGGGCGTAGTGGCGGGCCACCCATGCCGATGCTGTCTTGAGTTCTGCCAGGGAGCGCAGCCACGCGGGGACGACCGGACGGCGCTGCGCGGCGGCGAGCCGACCGAGGTAGCCCGGGCCGGCCGCCTTCAGCGTCGGTGAGTCGACCGACACGGCCGTGGTCGGGTCGGTCGCCTCCGAACACGACTCACTCGGGTGGGAGTCGGGCGACCGGTCGGCGGTCGGTCGGGGGTTCGGGTCGGTCGACTCGGTGCGGGCGGATCGGGCCTTGTCCAGGTCGACTACCTCGCCGCCGGAGTCGGCGGCCATCTCGGCTTCGAGTCGGTTGAAGAGTTCGTGGTCGTCGTCAGGGTGCTTCACTGAGAGTTCCTTCTCTCGGGAGGATGACGGGGCCCGGTCGCTGCTTTGGTCGGTCGTGACCGGGCCCCGTCGGTGAATCGTGGTCCCGCGGAAGGGGCGTAACTATCCTGGTTTTCGGATAGCTCTGAGCCCTTCCCGTAAGCCGCTGTTGCTGCTAGAGGTCGAACAATCCGCGCTGATCCGTAGAAGCCTCAGACAGCCCTTTGCGGGCGAGCCGTGCGGCGGCGGTGTGGCAGTCGGGGCACCACGCGCGCAGTTCGCTCGTGGGGAGTCCTGCCGCGGCCACGTCGGTGGCGAGCGGGTCGACCGGGGCGGCGATGAGCCGGACCCGTCGGCCGTGCTTGCTGGTGTAGTGGTCGTGCTCGCGCGGGCAGCGGCCGGCGTCCTTGGCGTGGGGGTTGCCGCACTCGCCGCCGCACTGGCAGCGGTAGCCGGCCGCCTCCATGACCGCGTTGAAGACGGCGGCGCCGACGATGGGTTGTGACTTCACGCCGCCACTCCCCTGCCCGACGTGGCGTGAGCCCTGTCGAGCAGGACGCGCAGCGCGGCGGCGGCTTGAAGCGGGATGACGCCGTTGCCGAGTGCCTTGAGCTGCCTGCTGCGGATCAGGTCGGGGACGGCGGTGACGTGGCCCGTCTCCAGGCCCATCATCCATTCCACGAAGGCGGGGCTCAGGCGTCCTCGATCGTCAGTTGCCCAGGGGGCACGGCGGCCCGTGACCGCCTCCCACCGCGCGACGGCGGGGCCGAAACGGCCCCATGCGGCGTCGGGTTCCCGCCGCTGTACGTCGTGCTCGTGCGTTCGCCGTCCGGTGCCGTCGGCATGAGCGGCAGGACGACTTGGGACAGCGGCGGGCGCCATCCCTCGCTCGCCCGGCGGCCCGGGGTGCCCGTGTCGCTCGCGCGGGGCGTCGGCAGCAGGTCGGCGATCCCTGGCAGCAGTAGTCTCCCCTGCCCGTTCCTGCGGTTTCCGTGTGAGTTCTGCACGGTCGGCGTGGGCAACAGGGAGACGGCCGTCCGCAGGTCCGGGCCGCCGTCCCCATGGGCTCCCGCCCCGTTCGTGTCTGAGGTCCGGGGCGTCGGCAGCAACGGCGAGGAGGAAGAGCCGGCGGCGCTGGTGGGGAGCGCCGACCTCGTCCGCGCGTACAAGACACCACTGAGCATCGAACCCGAGCCGGGCAAGGTCGCACAGGACAGTGTCGAAGCCGAGTCGAAGGTGGTTCGCGACGTTCTCAAAGACCGCGTACCGGGGTCGTAGAACCCCAAGGGCACGGGCAATGAACGGCCAGATGTGCCGTGCATCCTCGGTTCCCTTCCGCTTGCCGGCGGTGCTGAACGGCTGGCACGGATAGCCGCCGATCAGCGCGTCGACCGGTTCGACGCCGTGCCAGTCCACGGCGGTGATGTCCTGGAGGTTGGGCACCCGCGGGTGGTGGTGGGCGAGGATGGCGGCGGCGCCGGGGTCGTTGTCCGCCACCCACGCCAACTCGCCGCCCATCACGGCTTGGACGGCCATGTCCAGACCGCCGTAGCCGGTGCACACCGACCCGATCCGCAACCCCTTCACGCAGCCACCCCCACGACCGGCACGTCTGCGGCGGTGCCGGCGCGTCCGGCGCGCCGTCCGGCCAGGGTGGCGAAGAGCCTGCCCAGTCCCGCCCGGCGGGTCCCGGTGCGGGCTTGCTTGGCCGTGTACATGGCCTCATCCGCCCGCCGCAGCAGCCCGGACAGATCGTCCGCGGGGAAGTCCGCGGCACGCACCCACCCGAGAGAGACCTTGGTGCGTACGGCCGGGTCCTGGCCGTCGACAGGGCGGGCGAGCACGCCGTGCAGGACGGCGAGCATGTCGCTGGCCATGCCGTGCTCGTCGATCACGACGGCGGCGAACTCGTCACCCCCGAGCCGTCCAGCCACCCCGCGCGGGCCGGCGTGGTGGTCGAGGCGTTCCGCGGTCGCCTTCAACAGCGCGTCCCCTGTCGCGTGCCCGTAGGTGTCGTTGATGTGCTTGAAGCGGTCGACGTCGGCGAGGATGACGACCGCGCGCGGGTGCTTCAGCAGGGTCGTGTCGCGGCGGGTGAAGCCGTCGCGGGTGCGCACCCCGGTGAGCGGGTCGCGCCGGGCGGTGTTCAGGCAGCTGCGCAGCCACCACACATGCCCCGCCCACCCGGCGGCGAGCGGCAGAGCAGACAGCAGGATCGTGGCCAGCGTGTTCACGCGGCCACCCCCTCAGCCTCAGCGCCGGACAGGGTGGTGTCGGTGTCGACGATGTGCGGGGTGAGGGTCTGCGCGCGGTCGGCGAGCAGGGCGTCACGTACCTGCCGGGCCGGGCGGGAACCGCAGTGCAGCACCTTGCGCAGCGTCTCGCCGTTGATCTGCGCGTCCGGCCAGTCGGCCGTGAGCGTGCGGGCTTCGGCGAGCAGTTCGGCGGGCGTGCGCTGCGGCGAGGCAGCAGCCTTCTTCGCCCGGGGCTTGGCCGTCCGCGGGCGGGGCGGCGTGGGAGCCTCGCGCTTCGGCTCCGTCACCTCCGGCTCCGGGGCCGGGTCGAGAGTGACCGGCACGGGTTCGGCGGCGGGGGAGAGTTCGCCCATCCGCAGCATCACGCGCTCGCGCCGTGGTGTCTTCCAACGCCACAGCGGCCCGTACTCTTCGCGCAGGTCCGCGCGGGCCAACAGGCGCTCCCGCTCGCAGCCGAGCGCCAGACTGTAGGAGGTGACCTCCCACAGCGTCATGCGGCGCCACAGGGCGAAGGTGGACAGCGGGGCGAGCAGCCAGCGGGAGAACCGGATCTTCTCCATCCTGCG
Source organism: Streptomyces sp. NPDC037083 (assembly GCF_055606485.1). Classification (NCBI taxonomy): domain Bacteria; kingdom Bacillati; phylum Actinomycetota; class Actinomycetes; order Kitasatosporales; family Streptomycetaceae; genus Streptomyces; species Streptomyces sp. NPDC037083. The sequence continues at coordinate 367,110 of NZ_JBVJSQ010000010.1, forward strand.
GCCGGTGGCGGCGCCGATCCGCACGGCGTAGACGTGCGCGCCGATCTCGGAAAACACCACCCACAGCAGCGGCATAGTGCCGTGCGCCACCTTCGCCCACATGCCGTGTCCGGCGGCCACGTTCAGCCCGCAGGTGACCAGGGTGAGCGCCCAGGGCACGAACCGCACCCACGCAAGCGCCATGTCCATCCGGATCAGCAGCAGGTTGGCCACGGTGAACACCGGAATGGCCGTGTCGATCCCGACGGGGAGCATCCACGGCTCGCCGAACCCCCACCGCGCGGCGGCGGCGGACACGGCGTCGAAGGAGGAGATCAGACCGAGCGCCCCGACCCCGGCGGCGGCGAGCGCGCCGACTCCGGCGAGCCCCATTTCCGGGCGGGTGAGCGGCGGCACCGCCGGACGCTCACCGGTCTGTGTCGTCTCGGAGGCGGTCATGCCGTCACCCCCCGGCGGCGGTTCTCGGCACGGCTGCGCTGGTTCGGCTGCGTCCGTGGGGCGCCCTCGTACCAGACGAACGGCGGGATGCCGTCCGCGGCCTTGAACACCCGGATGGCGGCGCCCGCCGGGGCGTCGGGCAGGGGGTAGACCCTGCCGCGCTCCAACGACGCCAGCAGCCGGGCCCCGTGGTGTTCGCAGCCGTCCGCCCCCGCGTTGTGGGGGTCCAGCACGGTCACGACGGCCGGACCGTCGCACGGGGTCGGGTCGTCGGGATGAGCGGCCGGGCAACGGGAAATGCCGGTCATGCCGCATCCCCGCTCAGCTCGCCGTTGACCAGTACCCGCCGGGCCGCCAGGATCCGGCGCTGCGCCCGGCGCACCCGCCGCACGGACAGTTCGTCCGGACGCCGGTTCAGGGTCTTGATCAGCGCGTCAAGCCGCTTGGCGTCCGCCTCGATGGCGGGCCACTCGCGCTCGATCGCGTTCAGTTCCGCAGCCGTCGGCTCGCGGTCGAAGTCGTCGGCGGTAACACCCGCCTGATCAGCACCGATGTGCATCATGGGTCGTGTTCCTCTCGAAGGGTGAACGGCCCGAACCGCACCCCCGGAGCGCCAACTCCGGGGGTGCTCGCCGTTGAAGCCGGAACAGACTGGGCTCCCTGCAACCCCGCCCGTCCTGCCAGCGCACGAAGCGCGGCCGGACGGACGAAGGAGGCAACCGGCCGCAGCGCCGGCGACGCTGCGGCATGACCCCCGAACGCGGCACGTGCCGCCGGACGAACCGGCGCATCCCGCACACGGGGGAGGTTGGAAGGACTCAGCGGGCGTTGCCGCGCGTGCCGGTCGCGCACGCCGCGGCGCCCTGGGTATGTCGTCGGTTCACACCGACCCCCAACAGGTGGAAGGGACACGGCTTACACCGATCGGCCGTTGCCACGGCGGACCGGTCCCGAGCCGGGAGAAGTCGGGCGCGTCATCGTCACTGCTCTGACGCCAGCAGGGCGGCGCGTACCAGGTGGCGCGCCCGGAGGTCGGTTCCCACCGATCCCCGGGGCGTTTCTCCAGAGCCAGCACGCAAAGAAGTGGCCGCCGGCGGCCTTCACCCATCCGCCACGGGGACGGGGACTCACACCCCGTCGAACTTGACACCCTGTTGAGTTCTCAAGCAACGCATGCGCTTCCTTCGAGCCCTCTTCGGAGCCCTCCGGGCGGTTGATGCAGTACCTGTTTTACAGGTACTGCACGGTGGTCCGTCAAGTCTGCCGACGGAACCTCTTGGCTTTGCGCCGAAACTTCTTGACGCTCACTCAGAATGACCGCAGGTCAGGGGAGTTGTTCACCCCGCGCGTAGACAGCTCTGGGAGTTCTGGCTACCGTCAAGAAGTCCCTAGAAGTCCCATCGGGGGTACGGATGTCCAACGAACGTTTGCGCTCGGCTCTGTTAGCTCGGGGCATGACGGTTCAGGGGTTGGCTGAGGCCATTGAGGTCAACCCGAAGACCGTCGAACGCTGGATCACGCAGGGCAAGGTGCCGTATCGGCGTCACCAGTACGCGACGGCCGCAGTGCTGAAGGTCAACGTCACGTCATTGTGGGACGACGGCCCCACGGTCGACAGCGCGACAGACTTGGCCAAGGCGGAGATTGGCACCGTCTACCCCCACCGGCACACGGTGCCGTCGGGGCTGTGGCGTGAGATCTACGGTCGGGCCCAGAGCAGCCTTGACGTGCTCGTCTACTCCGGTCTGTTCCTGTCGGAAGACCCGCTCTTCCACGACCTTCTTAGGGCGAAGGTGGCGGCAGGCGTGCGGGTGCGCATCCTGCTTGGGGACCCTGGCAGTGCGGCCGTCCAACAGCGCGGCATAGACGAAGGCCACCGGATCATGGACGGCAAGATTCGCAACGCCATGGTGCTCTACCGTCCGCTCATGCGGAGTCACCCGGACATCGGGTTCCGGCTGCATGACTCGACTCTCTACAACTCGATCTACCGGGCTGATGACGAGATGCTCGTCAACCCCCACGTCTACGGCATCGGTGCCTACCTGGCCCCCGTGCTGCACCTGCGACGCTTGGCGGATGGCGGGTTGTTCGACACCTACGCGAATAGCATCGAACACACCTGGGAGAACGCGCGCCAGATCACCGACGCGGACTTTGCGAGCAACACGGGAGCATGACCATGGGACGGATCGACTACCTTCACGACCCCGACGCGCCGCCGGCCAACTCGGTTGTGCCGTCTGTCGTCGCGTTCGTACAGAACGACGCGGGTGAGGTGCTGATGATCCGGCGGTCCGACAACGGCCGTTGGGCGCTGCCCGGCGGTGGTCACGACGTGGGGGAGTCCATCAGCGCCACCGTCGTGCGGGAGGTCTGGGAAGAGACGGGGATCAAGGCTGAAGTCGTCGACATGTCCGGGATCTACACCGACCCAGGGCACGTGATGCAGTACGACGACGGTGAGGTCCGGCAGCAGTTCAGCATCTGTTTCCGGGCCCGTCCGGTCGGCGGTGAGGTGCGCACGAGCAACGAGACGACAGAGGTCCGATGGGTCGCCCCGGCGGACCTGTCTCAACTCGACATCCACCCCACAATGCGGCTCCGCATCGAGCACGCCATGGACAGGACGCGAAGCGCTCCCTACATCGGCTGACGCTTGGCGGCGGCCACCCGTTCGAGCACTCGCGAAGTACTGGCGAGGATCTCCGGTTCGGCTCGCCGGATGAACGTTCCGATCAGGCTGTCGGGCCCGTACCGTCCGGTGATCTCGTTCACCCGGTCGATCGGGTTCGTGGGCGTGCCGTCCGGTGTGGTGTTCATGTCGCAGAAGCACAGCGCGTCATTGAGGTGCTCGTGCTCGCGGGGGAACTCGCCCTCCAGTTCCTCACGCAAGCCTCGCGCGTCCGCCTCCATCCACGAACACGAGTGGTGCGCAACGAGGTTGATGACTCGCTCGTCAGCCTGGGCGACGTCTCGGAGGTAGCGGGCGCCGTCAAGTGGGTGAAAGCCGGTCTTGGCAAGGTCGGGGGAGTATCCGATGTCATGCAGGACGGCCGCAGCTTCCAGCAGCGCGGCGTTTTCCCCGAGGATGGGCGCGATCGTGCGGGCCCGTTCGGCGACGCCCTGCGAGTGCCGCCACCGTCGCGGCAGCGGCTCAGCCAGCAGCGACTCAGCCAGGGGATAGGCCCACTCCGTCAACTCCGACAAGCTAGGAACGCTCCTCTCGAATCGGCACGGCGCGGACTGTCCGCACCTTGCCCTGCCCCCCGCTCGCCAGCACGCCGGCAGACTCCATCTTGTCCAGAGCCTTGGTCACTGTGGGGCGTGAGACCCCGAACCGCGTAGCCAGCACGGAGGCACTGGGGAACGCTTCCCCTACTTTGAGCTTCTCAGCCGTGATGATGTCCGTGATCTGCGCTTCCAGCGGGCGCCGGTCCACAGGAGAGCCGGGTCGTACGACTCGCCAGCGCCCGCCCTTCGCCGGTTCGGCTACGCCTTCCTGCCGCAGCACGCCGAACGCGCGGAGGGCGACGCCGCGCGAGACCTTGTGGTCGCGCATGACTTCAGCCAGCGACGGGAGTTCCGTCATGTTCGGGTCGTCCTCGATCTGCCGCTTCACAGAGTCGGCAATCTTCAGGAAGGTCCCCCGAGGGTTGGCCTGCTGCGACACTCGCTCTCCCTCTCCGTTCGCCCGTCATCGGCCTCTAGCCTCGCATGCCTCGGGACCGCTGCGGAGGGGTTGATGCCCGTGCACGCTCGACGCCGCTGGGTCTGGTCGCTGGCGCCACTGTGGCGCGTAGGCATGGGCCTGGGGGGTCTCTCTTCTTCAAACGAGGGCGTCGCCCAGTGCGGGTGGCAGACGGTCACTGCAATGCCACGAGTTCAAGCTCAGTTGGTACCCCCCAGTGGGTGACTTCGCTACTCCAGAAAGACCGTTGGGCTGTGGATGTGCCGAACATCGGGAAAGACTTGAGTGCAGTGCAACTATGGGAGTTAAATATGGGACGTCCAATCGATTGGTTTGATCAAGCTGCCGTGACCATGCTTGACGACCTTCCTTTGTGGAGGCTGCGTGCAATTGAGCGAGCCGTCCTCTCGGGAACTTTTTGGGCAGAGCGCGAGCGGGAAATTCATGTTCACCCGCTTAAGGATGTCATGAGCCGAGCGACACCGAACGCGGAAAAGGTAAAGGCTGCTCTCACGAATCTTGGAACGGGCACGCGTGACACCATCGAGTTGATCCTTCCAATCACAGAGCTTCCAATCATCCCCATCCTCGACCTGTCCATTACGGTTGCCGGAAAAGAGGTTTACCGTATCTCTAAGGATGAAAGTGCTCGAATTCAAGCGAAGCATGTTCTCAATTTGGCCGAGAATGCCAAACTGTTGAAAAATCCTAAGCCACCCTTCCTTCTTGATTTCCTTACATTCATCTTCTACTTCCCGTCCCATCCTTACGAAGAGATCTTCTCCGCGCTTCCCAAATGGTCGGATTCCTGGATTAAGACGTCTCAGCGCGGATATCTCAGGTCAGTAGGTGACCTAGTTCCCGGGGTCGAAGATTTCTATGCGAATTGGAGAGAGCTTGTCAATAGAATCGGCGACGACATGATTGAGAGGTACGCACTGAAGGACCCGATCAATGGGTCACAGTGCCCGCTGATCACAATTCCCTATTTTTTCCAGGAAATGAGGGCTCGCGCGGAGCGCGATAAGTTCATTAAGGTGCCGAAGGCGAGTCACATTACACCTCTGCTTGACTATCTAACCGAACTCCTAGTCGCTGCAGACGACGCTGCCACGTCTGGAGATCGCACCGCCCTTCGATTCATTTCCACCTATTTTACTTACGGTTACCGCTGGATGACTTTCGCCCACTGCGTAGTGCCATTTGGTGAGCAATTCACCATCAGAGTCAAAGAAAAGCGCGCCATCTACTTCAGCCCTCACCGGCACGGGCGGCATAAGTTGTCAGAAATTTTGCGGAAAGAAGCCTACCAACTGCTGGCTTTCCATGATGCTGAGACAAATCATGTGAACATTCGTGTCTCTGATACAGCGGTTCGGATGAATCGCCCAAAAGTGCTCGATCAGCGCGCCGAGAAGTTTGACCGTCAAATGTTTAAGCTGGATCAAGAGAAGACAACATTTGAGTTTCACATCAGGGAAGATTCGCACAGGGGGCGCCCCGATAGAATCTTTATCAAATGCCCCCTGCGGCTAACGCGCCTGCACTCCACAATGTTGTGGTTGACCATGGCTATCACAGCTTTCGCTATTGCCTTGCTGGTCAATCGCGGAAGTGCCGACCTTACTCATATTATCGACCCGAGCAAAAAATACTCGACGCGGGGCGAAAATCTTACAGCAAAAGATGCCACATTGATTTTGGTTCCGGTAGCTTTCGCGGCATCATTTCTTCTGATTAAGGACAGTTCGACCTTGAGTTCGTGGCTTCGGCGGGTTCGGCAAGCAGTCCTTATCGTTGAGCTATTTGCATTGCTGGTGGCTGCTTTTGTGTTGCTGGCCATTCATCATGTTAAAGTAGGTTGATCTTCGACCGGCGCGCCATGAATGTCGGAAAGCGTTCCCGCCAATACGAAAAAGCGAAGAAGCCGTCTATCAGGCTTGATGTGACGTGGTCTCAATTGTGGTCTCAATCAACGCTCGGTCCGGGTCGGTCCGTCACCGTCCGCTGAGGGTCAGGAGCCGCCCTGAGCAGGCTTGACGGCCGATTCGCGGACATCTACGGACGTCCCCGGACCAATATCGGACAACTCGTAATGCGTAGGTCTCGGGTTCGAATCCCGAAGGCGGCTCTGCCGAAGCCTCAGGACTCACTCGCCGTGACCTGGGGCTTTTGCTTTTGTCATCGATCCTGCGGGACCGCGCGCCCCGGACCCTTCACCTCTGCAGAGTTCGATCTCGGCTTGATGCGGTCGCGTCAGCCACGCCGACGCTGGGCCCTGGCCCGCAGCGACGTAGGATCACGTCGCCCGATTCGATGGTGACCCTGGAGGCCGAACACCCATGCCCGATCAGCGCGTTGTGGTCGTGACCGGGGGAGGAACGGGGATCGGTGCGGCAACCGCACGGCTGCTTCGGGCGGCCGGGCACGACGTCGTCGTCTCCGGGCGACGACCGGAGCCCTTGCACCGCGTCGCAGAGGAAACCGGCGCCTTGGCCTGCCCGGCCGACACCGCAGACCCGGACGCTGTTCACCACCTCGTCGAAACCGCAGTCGCGCGATTCGGCCGACTCGACGGGTTGGTCGTCAATGCGGGAGTGGGACGCAGCGGGGCTGTCGGGGAGCTGTCCGACGAGGACTGGGAGTCGGTGCTCCGTACCAATCTCACCGGCCCCTTCCTCCTGATGCGGGCGGCATTGCCGCACTTGCTCCGGGCCCGAGGGTCTGTCGTCGCGGTCGCTTCGGTCTCCGCCCTGCGCAACGGGGTGGGCAATGCCGCCTACGCCACGTCCAAGGCGGCACTGCTGCAGTTGTGCCGGTCGCTGTCCGTGGACTACGGGCCTCAGGGCTTGCGGGCCAACACCGTCTGTCCCAGTTGGGTGCGTACGGAGATGGCTGACCGCCGCATGGCCCGGTTCGCCGAGGACGCCGGACTGGCCTCCTCCGAGGTCGACGAAGCATATGAGGAGGCGACCCGGCTGCTTCCGGCCCGCCGCCCCGGCGAGCCTCATGAGGTCGCCGAGGCCATCGCCTGGCTCCTGTCGCCGGCCGCGTCCTTCGTCAACGGCGCCGTACTGACCGTGGACGGGGGTGTGACCGCGCTGGACCCCGGGACTGTTCCCTTCGATTTCCGCGTCACCCCGCGCGACGAGAAGGTCCGGTGAGGCACACGGGCCAGTCCTCGGCGCCGACCTCCCGGCACGTGCACGGCCCCGAGGGCCCGGCGGGGTCGGTCAGGTGATCAGGCGCCTGGGCTGTTCCAGGGTCGCCGCCAGGTCGGCCAGCACCTTGGAGCCCAGTTCCCCGTCCACCAGGCGGTGGTCGAAGCTGAGGGCCAGGGTGGTCACCTGACGTGGTTTC